>NZ_JAUSWV010000002.1:6634158-7245544 GCF_030815485.1 Streptomyces rishiriensis
AGCAGCGCGGCCCGCTGGATCGCGGCCGCCGCGTCGTCCGGTGGGAGCAGCGCCGCCGCGTCGGCCCAGCAGGCGCGCGAACGCAGCCGCCATACCGCGGTCTGGAGGGGATCGTCACCTGAGGTCGTTCCGGTACCAGACATGGCGGTGTACGCCACGTTGCCCTCCCCGAGCGCGCCGTCGAGCTTTGAGTGGTGGCCGCATCTCAGCACGAATCGCGGGGCCGGGCCAAGGGGGCGGGTGAAGGATTTCACAAAGTCGTGGGACTCCGCGCCCCGAAGGCTTCGACAGCTCGTGACCCAGGGGGTGACCGGTGCCGGTCCGGTGTCAGCTCATCCGCAGCGCAAGGAAGAAATCCAGCTTGTCCTCCAGCCGGGAGAGGTCGCGGCTCGTCAACTGCTCGATTCGCCCGACCCGGTAGCGCAGTGTGTTGACGTGCAGGTGCAGCCGGGACGCGCACCGGGTCCACGAACCGTCGCAGTCCAGGAACGCCTCCAGCGTCGGGATCAGCTCCGCGCGGTGCCGTCGGTCGTAGTCGCGCAGCGGGTCCAGGAGACGTGCGGTAAACGCTTTCCGCACATCGTCCGGGACGAACGGGAGCAGCAGCACGTGCGAGGCCAGTTCCTGGTGGCCGGCGGTGCAGACCCGGCCGGGGCGGGCGGCGGCCACGCGCCGGGCGTGCCGTGCCTCCTCCAGGGCCCCGCGCAGGCCCTCCGCCGAGTGCACGGCCGCGCTGACGCCCAGCGTGAGCCGTCCGTCGCCGTCGAGGCCCGACGACAGCGGCTCCCGGACGGCGGTCAGCAGCGCGTCGGCGAGGACGCCGGTCTCGGAGCCGTCGTGCTCGCTCGACACCGCCGGCAGCGGGACCAGGGCGATGGCCTCGTCGCCCGTGTGGGCCACGGCGATACGGTCGGAGGGTTCGGGTCCGGTGGCGAGCGGGTCGACCAGGATCTCCTCCAGGAGCGACTGGGCGACCGGGCCGGCCGCCGGCCCGCCGTCGTCCCACTCGACCCGGGCCACCACCACCTGCCAGTGCGGGGCGGCCCCCAGCCCCGGCAGCAGCACCGGCGCGGCCACCCGCAGGCGGGCCGCGATCTCGGCGGGGGCCGCGCCCGTCTGGACCAGCTCCAGCACCTCCTGCGCGAGCCGCCTGCGCACCGTGCGCGCGGCGTCCCGGCGGTCCCGCTCGACGGCGATCAGCTGGGTGACGCCCTGGAGCAGGTCGAGGCGCTCGTCCGCCCAGTCCCCGGCGTCCGCCTCGACGGCCAGCAGCCAGTCCGACAGGACGCTCTCGCGCACGTCCCGCGGTGCCTCTGCGGCCTGGGCGGCCTGTGCGGTGCGCGGGGCCTGCGGGGCGCGGCCGCCGCTGCGGATCGGGAAGAGCGAGTACGTCGCCTGGCCCATGATCACCCGGTGCGGTCCGCGCCGTCCGGTGCGGACGGCCGCCAGGTGCTCGGCCGCCAGCTTCGCGCAGGCCTCGGGCGGCAGCACCGGTCCGGTCGGCTTCGGGCCCGAGATCAGCCGTCCGGTGGGGGACAGGACCCAGGCCCGCAGGTCCAGGTCGGAGCCGAGCAGGTCCAGGACCACGTCCGGGCCGCCGCCGGCCGGGCCCGAGATCATCATCCGGCGGTGCCGGTCCACGACGGCCGCGAGATCCCCGGCGCGCTCGCCGGACACCTGCCGTACGACGTGCTCGGTGATCGTCGCGAAGGCCACCGACTCGTGCACCGCGAACAGCGGGAGACGGTGCCGGGCGCAGGCCACGGCCAGGTCCTCCGGAACGTCGCCCAGTTCCGCCTCGCCGGCCGCGAGCGCCGCCACCCCGGCCTGCACCAGGATGCGCACGAACGGCTCGGAGTCCGCCGCGTCCCGGCGCCATGCCAGGCCCGTCAGCACCAGCTCGCCCCCGGAGAGGTAGCGGCTGGGGTCCCGCAGGTCGGTGGTCATGACACCCCGTACCGTGCGGTCCAGCTCGTCCTCGCCGCCGAGGAGCCTGAGGCCCAGCGCATCGGTGTCCAGAAGTGCGCGCAGCCGCATCTCGTCGCCGCCGTTCTTTGTCTCGAAATCTACGATGAATCGTGAAGGACGTGGTGGCGCAGGACCCGCCGTCGGTTCCGCCCCGGGGAGCCCGACCCATGCGGCGGACAGTCACGAACCGCATTCTTCGGTGGCCAGGTCGTTTCCTGAGTTTCCGCAGGAAAACGAGGAGGTTACCGAGGACCTCCGTTCATACGAATCTACAAGATGCCCGGACCGACCAGCCAACTCCTTCATGGTTTCCGTGACTGACCCGGTCGGAGCAAGCGGCTGTGTACTGGCCTGACTCAGCGTGAACACCACAGATACGAGCCGGGCCCGCCGCACCCGATTCTGGCTCGATACGACTCACGAGACTCAAGAGACGAAGAAGAGAGCCGGTCATGGACTTCCTTCGCCCCGCCAGCTGGGAGGAGGCGCTCGCCGCCAAGGCCGAGCACCCCACCGCTGTGCCGATTGCGGGTGGCACCGACGTGATGGTCGAGATCAACTTCGACCACCGCAGGCCCGAGTACCTGCTCGACCTCAACCGCGTGGACGACCTCTACGAATGGGAGGTCGGCGAGGAGAGTGTGCGGCTCGGCGCCTCCGTCCCCTACACCCGGATCATGGAGAACCTCCGCGCCGAGCTGCCGGGCCTGGCCCTCGCCTCGCACACCGTGGCCTCCCCGCAGATCCGCAACCGCGGCGGCGTGGGCGGCAACCTCGGCACCGCCTCCCCGGCCGGCGACGCCCACCCCGCCCTGCTGGCGGCCGGCGCCGAGGTCGAGGCGGAGTCGGTGCGCGGCACCCGCCGGATCCCGATCGACGACTTCTACACCGGCGTGAAGCGCAACGCGCTCGCCCCCGACGAGCTGATCCGCGCCGTCCACATCAACAAGGCCGACGGTCCGCAGCAGTACTCCAAGGTGGGCACCCGCAACGCCATGGTGATCGCCGTCTGCGCCTTCGGTCTCGCCCTGCACCCGCAGTCCCGCACCGTCCGTACCGGCATCGGCTCGGCCGCGCCCACCCCCGTCCGGGCGAAGACCGCCGAGGAGTTCCTCAACGCGGCGCTCGAAGAAGGCGGTTTCTGGGACAACGGAAAGATCATCGCCCCGTCGGTCGCCAAGCAGTTCGCGGACCTGTGCGCCGCCGCCAGCAGCCCCATCGACGACGTCCGCGGGACGGCGAGTTACCGACGGCACGCGGTGGGCGTCATGGCCCGCCGCACGCTGACCTGGACGTGGGAGTCGTACCGCGGCGCCCGCCGCACCGCGAAGGGAGCCGCGTGATGCGCGTCAACTTGACCGTCAACGGACGGCCGCAGGAAGCCGACGACGTCTGGGAGGGCGAGAGCCTGCTCTACGTGCTGCGCGAGCGGCTCGGGCTGCCGGGTTCGAAGAACGCCTGCGAACAGGGCGAGTGCGGCTCGTGCACGGTCCGGCTGGACGGCGTCCCGGTGTGTTCCTGTCTGGTCGCCGCCGGACAGGCCGAGGGCCGAGACGTCGTCACCGTCGAGGGCCTCGCGGACCACGCAAGGCAGCGCGCCGGGCACGCCGGTTGTGGAACCGGTTCCTGCGGCGCGCCGGGCACGGAGGGAACGCCGGGCGCGTCGGGCGCGGAAGGAACACCGGGCGCTGCGGGCGCCTCCCGCTCCCACGGAGGGGCCGACGGTCGGCCGTCCGAGGGCGCCGGCTCCCGGACCGGCGAGGGCGACGAACTCGCGCCGATCCAGCAGGCGTTCATCGACGCCGGCGCGGTCCAGTGCGGTTTCTGCACCCCGGGCCTGCTGGTGGCGGCCGACGAGATGCTGGAACGCAACCCGAACCCGAGTGACGCGGACATCCGCGAGGCGCTCTCCGGCAACCTCTGCCGGTGCACCGGTTACGAGAAGATCATGGACGCGGTCCGCCTGGCGGCCGCACGGCAGGGAGAGGCGGTCTGACATGCCTACCAACGGCACTCCCACCACCCTGACCCAGGGCTCCCGGACCAAGGGCGGCATCGGCGAGTCCACGCTCCGCCCCGACGGCACCCTCAAGGTCACCGGCGAGTTCGCGTACTCGTCCGACCTGTGGCACGAGGACATGCTCTGGGGCCAGATCCTGCGCTCCACGGTCGCCCACGCCGAGATCGTCTCCATCGACACGTCCGAGGCGCTGGCCCTGCCCGGCGTCTACGCCGTGATGACGTACGACGACCTGCCCACCGACGTGAAGAACTACGGCCTGGAGATCCAGGACACCCCGGTTCTGGCCCACGGCAAGGTCCGGCACCACGGCGAGCCGGTCGCGATCGTCGCCGCCGACCACCCGGAGACCGCCCGCCGCGCCGCCGCGAAGATCAGGGTCGAGTACCGCGAACTGCCCGTCATCACCGACGAGGCCTCGGCGACCGCCCCCGACGCGATCCTGATCCACGAGGGCCGCGACGACCACCACATCGGTCACGTCGCGCACCCGAACATCGTCCACCGCCAGCCGATCATCCGGGGCGACGCGGCCGCGGCCGCCGCGCGCGCCGATGTAGTGGTCAGGGGCGAGTACACCTTCGGCATGCAGGACCAGGCCTTCCTCGGCCCCGAGTCCGGTCTCGCCGTGCCCGAGGAGGACGGCGGCGTCCACCTCTACATCGCCACCCAGTGGCTCCACTCCGACCTGCGCCAGATCGCGCCCGTCCTCGGCCTGCCCGAGAGCAAGGTGCGAATGACGCTGGCCGGCGTCGGCGGAGCGTTCGGCGGCCGCGAGGACCTGTCGATGCAGATCCACGCCTGCCTGCTGGCCCTGCGCACCGGAAAACCCGTCAAAATCGTTTACAACCGTTTCGAGTCGTTCTTCGGCCACGTCCACCGCCACCCGGCGAAGCTCTCCTACGAGCACGGCGCGACCCGCGACGGCAAGCTCACCCACGTCAAGTGCCGGATCGTCCTCGACGGCGGCGCGTACGCCTCGGCCAGCCCGGCCGTCGTCGGCAACGCCTCCTCGCTCGGCGTCGGCCCGTACGTCGTCGACGACGTCGAGATCGAGGCCCTCGCTCTCTACACCAACAACCCGCCGTGCGGCGCCATGCGCGGCTTCGGCGCGGTCCAGGCGTGCTTCGCCTACGAGGCGCAGATGGACAAGGTGGCGGCCGAACTCGGCATGGACCCCGTCGAGTTCCGCCGGCTCAACGCGATGGAGCAGGGGACCCTCCTGCCGACCGGGCAGCCCGTCGACTCCCCGGCGCCGGTCGCCGAGATCCTGCGCCGGGTCAAGGCGATGCCGCTGCCCCCGGAGCGCCAGTGGGAGAGCAGCGAGGGCGCCGACGTACGGCAGCTGCCCGGCGGTCTGTCCAACACCACGCACGGCGAAGGCGTCGTACGGGGAATCGGTTACGCGGTCGGCATCAAGAACGTCGGCTTCTCCGAGGGCTTCGACGACTACTCGACCGCCCGCGTCCGCATGGAGGTCATCGCCGGCGAGCCCGTCGCGACCGTCCACACGGCCATGGCGGAGGTCGGCCAGGGCGGTGTCACCGTCCACGCGCAGATCGCCCGCACCGAGCTGGGCGTCTCGCAGGTGACCATCAACCCCGCGGACACGCAGGTGGGCAGCGCCGGCTCGACCTCGGCCTCCCGGCAGACGTACGTCACCGGCGGCGCCGTCAAGAACTCCTGCGAGCTCGTCCGGGAGAAGGTCCTGGAGACCGGCCGCCGCAAGTTCGGCTCCTACCACCCGGCCTGGGCCACCGCCGAGCTGCTCCTGGAGGGCGGCAAGGTCGTCACCGACGGCGGTGAGGTCCTCGCCGACCTGGTCGACGTGCTCGAGGGTGAGAGCGTCGAGGTCGAGGCGGAGTGGCGGCACCGGCCCACCGAGCCGTTCGACCTGCGCACCGGACAGGGCTTCGGGCACGTCCAGTACTCGTTCGCCGCGCACCGCGCCGTCGTCGAGGTCGACACCGAGCTCGGCCTGGTGAAGGTCATCGAGCTGGCCTGTGTCCAGGACGTCGGCAAGGCGCTCAACCCGCTGTCCGTGATCGGTCAGATCCAGGGCGGCACGACCCAGGGTCTGGGCGTCGCCGTCATGGAGGAGATCATCGTCGACCCCAAGACGGCGAAGGTCAGGAACCCGTCGTTCACGGACTATCTGATCCCCACGATTCTCGACACGCCGACCATCCCGGTCGACGTGCTCGAACTCGCCGACGACCACGCCCCCTACGGGCTCCGTGGCATCGGCGAGGCACCCACCCTGTCGTCCACCCCGGCGGTCCTCGCGGCCATCCGGAACGCGACCGGGCTCGAGCTCAACCGCACGCCGGTACGCCCGGAGCACCTCACCGGAACGTGACCCCTCGGGGTCTGAGCAGGTGTCGTCCGGGGGTATCGCACCCCCGGAACCACCCCCCCCTTGTTCGTCTCGGGCCGTCCCCCGGGTCGTCCATTCCCAAATCCCGCGACCAGCCGAAGGCACCACGCGGGTGTCCCTTTGAACCTTGGGAGATGGCCCATGACCCAGCAGTCACTGGAGCCCAGAACCACAGCCGAAGACGCGGGCGAAGGCACTCGCGTCCCGGCCGGACGGTCCTGGCTCGATCGGTACTTCCACATATCCAAGCGGGGATCCACGGTCGCCCGCGAAGTGCGCGGCGGCGTCACCACCTTCATGGCGATGGCGTACATCCTGCTGCTCAACCCCCTGATCCTGTCCGGCAAGGACGCGGCCGGGGACACCCTCGGCCAGCAGGCACTGATCACCGCAACCGCTTTCGCAGCTGCTTTCACCACGCTGCTGATGGGCTTCTTCGGCAAGGTGCCGCTCGCGCTCGCCGCCGGGCTCTCCGTCTCCGGCGTCCTGTCCTCGCAGGTGGCCCCGGAGATGACCTGGCCGCAGGCGATGGGCATGTGCGTGCTGTACGGCGTCGTCATCATGCTCCTGGTCGTCACCGGTCTGCGCGAGATGATCATGAACGCGATCCCGCTCGCGCTCAAGCACGGCATCACCATGGGCATCGGCCTGTTCATCGCGCTCATCGGTTTCTACAAGTCCGGCTTCGTGCACCAGGGCGAGGCGACCCCGCTCGCCCTCGGCCCGGCGGGCGAACTCGCGGGCTGGCCGGTCCTGCTGTTCGCCGGCACGCTGCTGCTCATCTTCATGCTCCAGGCCCGGAACATCCCCGGCGCCATCCTCATCGGCATCGTCGGCGGCACGGCCGTCGCCGCGATCCTGAACGCCACCGGGGTCGTCGACCCGGAACAGTGGGCGGCCGGCGCTCCCGAACTGCACGGCAGCGCGGTCTCGATGCCCGACTTCTCGCTCTTCGGGGACGTGGAGTTCGGCGGCTGGGGCGAGGTCGGCGCGATGACCGTCGGCATGATCGTCTTCACGCTCGTCCTCGCCGGGTTCTTCGACGCGATGGCCACCATCATCGGCGTCGGCACCGAGGCCGGGCTCGCCGACGACAAGGGCCGGATGCCGGGCCTGTCCAAGGCGCTGTTCATCGACGGCGCCGGCGGAGCGATCGGCGGGGTGGCGGGCGGCTCCGGCCAGACCGTGTTCATCGAGTCGGCGACCGGCGTGGGCGAAGGAGCCCGTACGGGGCTCGCCTCGGTCGTCACCGGCGCCTTCTTCGCGGCCTGTCTGTTCTTCACCCCGCTCACCGC
Organism: Streptomyces rishiriensis; assembly: GCF_030815485.1. Lineage (NCBI taxonomy): Bacteria > Bacillati > Actinomycetota > Actinomycetes > Kitasatosporales > Streptomycetaceae > Streptomyces > Streptomyces rishiriensis. The sequence continues at coordinate 6,641,819 of NZ_JAUSWV010000002.1, forward strand.
GATCGTCCCGCAGGAGGTCGCCTCGGCCGCCCTGGTCGTCATCGGCGCGATGATGCTGATGAACGCCCGCCATGTCGACTGGGCCGACCGGGCAACCGCTGTCCCGGTGTTTCTCACCGTCGTCCTGATGCCGTTCACCTACACCATCACCACCGGTGTCGCCGCGGGCGTCATCTCGTACGTGGCGATCAAGGCGGCACAGGGCAGAGCACGGGAGATCGGCGCCTTCATGTGGGTCCTGACGGGGATCTTCCTCGTCTACTTCGCCCTCAACCCGATCGAGAGCTGGCTGGGCGTGCACTAGCACCCCGGTCCGCCGGGCACCCGCCCTGCGCACCACCTCCCTCCCCGCAACCGCCCTTCACGCAACCGCAGTCAAGGAGACCGAGAGATGCTGGACATCGCCGAGGAGCTGAACCGGTGGGTCGAGCAGGGCCGTGACTTCGCCGTGGCCACCGTGGTGGCCGTCGGCGGCAGCGCGCCCCGCCGGCCGGGCGCCGCCCTGGCGGTCGACGCCGACGGCACGGCGATCGGCTCGGTCTCCGGCGGTTGTGTGGAGGGCGCGGTGTACGAGCTGTGCCGGCAGGCGCTGGAGGACGGGGAGTCCGTCCTCGAACGCTTCGGGTACAGCGACGACGACGCCTTCGCCGTGGGGCTCACCTGTGGCGGGATCATCGACATCCTCGTCACCCCGGTGCGGGTCGGCGACCGGGTCCGTCCGGCGATCGCGGCCGGCCTGGCGGCCGCCGCCTCGGGCGGGGCCACGGCGCTGGCACGGATCGTGACCGGCCCGGCCGACCTCGTCGGTCGCGCGCTGATCGTCCGCCGGGGAAGCGGCGAAAACGGTTCCCGCACGAGCGGCTCTCACGACAGCGGTTACGGTGGCGGTAAGCCTTACGACAGCGGTTTCCGGGGCGGTGAGTCTTGCGACAGCGCTTTCCGCGGCGGTGAGTCCTACGACAGCGGTTACGGTGGCGGTAAGCCTTACGACAGCGGTTTCCGGGGCGGTGACTCTTACGACAGCGGTTTCCTCGGCAGCGGCTCTTGCGACAGCGGTTACTACGAAGGCGGCTTCGGCGCCCATCCCGAGCTGGACCGTACGGTCGCCGCCGAGGCCGGCGCCTTCCTCGACGCCGGTCGCACCGGCACCCTGGAGATCGGCGAGCAGGGCTCCCGCTGCGGGGCGCCGCTCACGGTGCTCGTCGAGTCGTCCGTCCCGCCGCCCCGGATGATCGTGTTCGGCGCGATCGACTTCGCGTCGGCGCTGGTGCGGGTCGGCAAGTTCCTGAACTACCGGGTGACGGTGTGCGACGCGCGTCCCGTCTTCGCGACCGAGGCCCGTTTCCCGGAGGCCGACGAGATCGTCGTCGAGTGGCCGCACCGGTACCTGGAGCGTACGGAGGTGGACGCGCGGACCGTGCTGTGCGTCCTCACCCACGACGCCAAGTTCGACGTCCCGCTGCTCCAGCGGGCGTTGCGGCTCCCGGTCGCCTACGTCGGCGCGATGGGCTCCCGCCGCACCCACCTCGACCGCAACGCCCGGCTGCGCGAAGTAGGCGTGACGGAACTTGAGTTGGCGCGTCTGCGGTCTCCCATCGGCCTCGACCTGGGCGCCCGCACGCCGGAGGAGACGGCGCTGTCGATCGCCGCCGAGATCGTGGCCGAACGGCGCGGCGGCACCGGGGTCTCACTCACCGGCGCGCACACGCCCATCCATCACGACGCGGCCTCGGCGCCGACGGACCGGATCGGCTCGGTGGCCTGAGCCGCCGCGCCGCGCCGCGCACGGCGGCCGGTCCGGCCGGGTGAACGGGCCGCGAGGGTCGCCGCCCCCCCCCCGCTCGGCCGGACGGGGCGCGGCAGTTCGCGCTCCCTCGGCCCGACGCGGCCCACGCGGGTCTCGCACGGTCATCGGCCGCGCAGCAGCCGGTTGACCGCGCGCCCGAACACCGAGCGGGCGCAGGCCCCGAGGAGCGGGTCGAAGAAGGACGGCAGAAAACGCAGGCGGATTTCCTCCCGCCAGAGCACCCGGGCCCGTCCGCCGGGCCCCGGCCGTACCTCGATCTCGGCCCAGCCCAGGACGACCCGGCCGCGCTTCTCCAGTCGGCACAGGCCCGGCTCGTCGTCGGACGGCGGCTGCCACACGGTCACCTCCATCCGGTCGGCGAAGGCGAACGGGCCGAGACCCGAACGCGCCTCGAAGACCGTGCCCTCACGGGTCGGCGCGGGAGTGAGCACGGCGATGTGGGTGAGCGGTACCGCGTCACCGTGCCGGGACCACTTCGTCAGGCGACGCCAGGCGTCGTCCGGGGAAAGCGGCACCGTGCGTTCGAGCTGGAAGAAGACCACGCGTCGATCGTAAGGAGTGGGGGCCGTTCGAGGGAGGACGACCCTCCGGCTCACAGGTTCCGGCTCACCTTCGCGAGGTGTCGGCCGGTTCAGCGATAGACGTGGCCGGGCACCGCCTCACCCGGCGCGAGGAGCTGAGGAACGGTCACGAAAACGTATCCGCGCTCTTTCAGCGCGTCGATGATCCCCGGTACGGCGGGCACGGTCCCGTCGTAGATGTCGTGCAGCAGGATGATGCCGTCCCGTTCGGCCTGGGCGAGTACCCGGCGCCGGATCAGCGCGGAGTCGGTCGTCGTGTAGTCCTTGGCGGTCACCGTCCACAACACCTCGGCGAGGCCCAGCTCCCGGCAGATCTCGTGCACGCTCTCGTCGGTGCGGCCCTGCGGCGGGCGCATCAGGGTGGGGCGCCGGCCGGTGAGGCGCGCTATCTCGTCGTTGGGACGCTGGAGTTCCTCGCGTATCTCCTCCGGCGTGATCTGCGTGAGGATCTTGTGGTCCCAGGTGTGACTGGCCACCTCATGGCCCTCGGCGGCCATGCGCCGGACGAGTTCCGGGTACTTCTCGATGTGCCGCTCGCCCAGCAGGAAGAAGGTCGCCGGGACCTGTCTCTCGTTCAGGATGTCGAGCAGACGGGCCGAGTTCTCGCTCGGACCGGCGTCGAAGGTGAGAGCGATGCACTTGGCCTCACGGCAGTCGACGCTGCCGAAGCGGGCGGCCTGGGTGGTGGCCGCGGGGTGGCCGCGGGCGGCGCTCGGGTGGGTGATGTCGGCGCCGCCGCAGCCGGTCAGCGTGACCGCCAGGCAGGTGGCCGCCGCCGAGACGGCGACGGTCCGCAACCCGGCGCCCGTTTTCTTCATCTTCTTGGTCAGAGAAGGCATGCCAGGACTATACATAGAGCGTATACACGCTATGTATAGTCCTGGCGGTCATGCCCTCCTCAGGCCGGACGGGGCCTCACTGGGCGTAGAAGGTCGCGTCTCCCTTGTCCGTGGCCGTGCTCGGCGTCTGCACGTACAGCACGTAGTTGTAGTGGCGGACGTAGCGTCCGGCGTAGTTGTACGACTCGTACGAGACTCCCGCGGAGTCGGCCAGGCCGGCCCGCTGGTAGAAACTCGCGTCGGACGCGAACGCCGACGTGCCGTCGCTCTTCTCCAGCCACACCTCGAAGTTCTTGTGGCGCAGGTAGTAGCCCGGGAAGTTCGCCGACTCCAGGGAGACCGTGCCGGTGCCCGCGAGACCGGTGACCACCCGGAACTGCGAGTCGGCGAGCGGGCTCACGCCGGCCTCGATGCGGGCGCGGTACTCCCAGTGCCGGACGAACCGGTCCGCGTAGTTGTAGGAGGAGAAACGCTTCGGGGTGACGCCGTCGGCCACCGGGATGCCGAAGTCGGGGGTGCCGTCCGCCTTCCAGTACACCTTCTGCACGCGGGTACGGCGGTTGGGGTCGTTCAGCGGGTCACCGGTGATGTCCTTGTAGCTGCGGTCGTGGTAGACGAGGATGTCCGACTTGCCGTCCTCGGAGACTGTGAACGAGTTGTGGCCCGGCCCGTACTGCGAGGTCGAGGCGTTCGAGGTGAAGACGGGCTGCGGCCCCTTGGTCCAGGACGCGGGGTCGGTCAGGTCGGCCGTCGCGGAGGCGGTCAGCATGCCCAGGCAGTAGTTGGCGTCGGTCGCGCTCGCCGAGTAGGTCATGAAGACCTTGCCGCCGTGCTGGATCAGCGCGGGACCCTCGTTGACCTTGTACCCGATGGTCTCCCAGGAGAGCGTCGGCTGCGAGATCTCCGCCGCGGTCCCCGAGATCGTCCAGGGATTGGCCATCCTGGCGATGAACAGGCTGGTGTTGTTGTTCTCGGACGGGTTGCGCTGCGCCCAGGCGAGGTAGCGGACGCCGTTCACGACGAAGGTGGTGGAGTCGAGCGAGAAGCTCTCCCACGTGGTCTTGATCTGGCCCTTCTCGGTCCAGGCCGCGGTGAGCGGATTGGCGCCGGTGCCCTCGAGGACGTACATCCTGATCGCCCAGATGTCACTGGTGGACCCGGCCGCGAAGTACACGTACCACTTGCCGTCGATGAAGTGGATCTCCGGAGCCCAGATGTGGGCGCCCATGACCCCGCTGCTGTGCTTGGTCCAGATGGTGACCTCCTGGGCCGTCGACAGGCCCTGGATGGTCGTCGCCCGGCGCAGCACGATGCGGTCGTACTCGGGGACGGTGGCGGTGAAGTAGTAGTAGCCGTCGGTGTGCTTGTAGATGTGCGGGTCGGCGCGCTGCGCCGCGATCGGGTTGGTGTACGTCACCGCGGGGGAGTCGGGCACGGCGGCCTGGGCGGGGGCGCCCACGCCGGCGACGACGGCCGCGAGGGCGACGAGGCCGGCCAGGATCAGCCGAACGGCGTTGCGTCTCAAGGGAGTTCTCCAGACGGAGGGGGGAGGGAAGAGGGGAGGGGGGAAGCGAAGGAGGGAGGGGACAGGGGAGAAGGCGTCCGGGTTCAGGTGGTGGGCACGAGGCGCCACTGCTGGCAGGTGTTGTTCAGCCAGGTCCACTGCCGTACGTCCGTGCCGTTCGCGGTCCCGCAGTCGGCGACGTCGGCGACCTTGCCGCTGTTCTCGCCGACGAGCCGGACGTAGTCGCCGCTCGCGGTGAAGACCAGGCGGAAGCGCTGGCACTTGTTGTTCAGCCACGACCACTGGCGCAGGTCGGCGCCGTCGGCGGTGGAGCAGTCGGCGGTGTCCATCACGTGGCCGGTGGCCACGTTCACCAGCCGGCTGGTGTCGTCGCCCTGGTCCTCGATCCGCCACTTCTGGTTGGTCCCGCCGGTGCAGGTCCACTGGAGGATGTCGGCGCCGTCGGCCGTGGAACCGCCTTCGACGTCGAGGCACTTGCCGCTGTTGCGGTTGACGAGGGTGTACGACGTCGGCGTCGCGGCCGTCTCGCCGGACGGGCCGGGGAGTGTCGTGCCCGATGCGACCGGGGTGCCGAAGTTCGGCGTGCCGTCGGCGTTCCAGGTGAACTTCTGGGCGCGGGTCGTCCGGCCGTTGCCGCAGCCGCCGCTCGCGGAGGAGTTGGCGTGGTAGACGATCCAGTTCTCGGTTCCGTCGGGCGAGGTGAAGAAACCGTTGTGGCCCGGGCCGTAGACGCCGTTGGTGTCGCTGCGCTGGAAGACGGGCGTCTGTTTCTTGGTCCAGGACGCCGGGTTCAGCGGATCGGTGCCCGTCAACTCCAGCTGGCCGAGCTTGTAGTCGGCCGTCTGGCAGTAACTGGCGGAGTAGGCGAGGAAGGTGCGGCCGTTGTGATACAGCGGTTCCGGGCCCTCGTTGACGGGTGCTCCCGACTTCTCCCAGTCCAGTGTGGGGCTGGAGATCACCGTGAAGGTGTTGCTGGAGAGCGTGTACGGGTTGCTCATCGGCGCGATCACCAGGCTCTGCGCGCTGCCGTTCACGAAACCGCTTCCGACGAGGTACAGGTTTCCGTTCGCCTGAAGCACGCTCGCGTCGATCAGCCAGCCGCCCGGTGTGAGGTTGGAGCCGGTCAGGGAGCCCTTGTAGGTGTAGGGGCCCAGCGGGTCGGTGCCGGCGCTCTCCAGGACGTGGGTGCGCTGGGAGTCGCAGCAGGCGACGCCGCCCTGGCCGGCCGAGTAGTACAGGTACCAGTGGCCGTTGAACCGGTGGATCTCCGGCGCCCAGATGTTGGTGTTGCGGGTCGAGGTGGTGTCCGACCACACCTGGACGGTGGGCGCGGTGGCCAGACCCGCCAGGGTCGGCGCCTTGCGCATGCCGAGGACGCCCGTGAACGTGGTGGTGATCAGGTAGTAGTTGCCGTCGTAGAACTCCAGCCAGGGGTCCGCGCCCTTGGCCGACTTCAGCGGGTTGGTGTACGGGCGGCCGTCGGCCGCGGCCGCCGGCTGGGTCGCCGCCACCAGGGCGACGAGCAGGGCCAGCACGCAGACGAGCAGGGGGCTGCGGCGGTACTTCCGAGGCATACAGGACCGTCCCTTGTCCGTAAAAGCCTGTCCGAGGTATCGAACATAGTTCGTAACTTCGGCCAGAAGATAAGGTGCGCGCATGCCCTCGTCAATGGTTTCGACAGTCCCACGGGCCTCGGGAACCCGTCGGACCACAGGTGGCACCGCGCGGCCGGTCGTCGGCGGAACGCGCCAGGGCGCCCGGGCCGGTCACTGTGGACCGGGCCGGACGCCCTGGCGGTCTAGCTGTTTCTGACTGTTTCTAGCTGCTTCCGGCCGCTCTTTCCGGCCGGTCTGCTGCCTCGCGGCCTCCGGGGAGGCCGGGACGTCAGATCAGGTCGAACCGGTCGAGGTTCGAGACCTTGACCCACGCGGCGACGAAGTCGTTCACGAACTTCGCCTTCGCGTCGTCGCTCGCGTAGACCTCGGCGAGCGCGCGCAGCTCGGAGTTCGAGCCGAAGACCAGGTCGGCGCGGGTGCCGGTCCACTTGACCTCGCCCGTGGCGGCGTCGCGGCCCTCGAAGGTGGCCTGGTCCGCGGAGGTCGACGACCACGTCGTGCCCAGGTCGAGCAGGTTGACGAAGAAGTCGTTGGTCAGCTTGCCCGGCGTGTCGGTGAAGACGCCGTGCGAGGACTGGCCGTGGTTGGCGCCCAGCACGCGCAGGCCACCGACCAGGACGGTCAGCTCGGGGGCGCTCAGCGTCAGCAGGTTCGCCTTGTCGAGCAGCAGGAACTCGGCCGGCAGGCGGTTGCCCTTGCCGAGGTAGTTGCGGAAACCGTCGGCGGTCGGCTCGAGGGCGGCGAACGACTCGACGTCCGTCTGCTCCTGCGTGGCGTCGACCCGGCCCGGCGTGAAGGGGACCTCCACGGCGTGGCCGGCGTCGGCCGCGGCCTTCTCCACGGCGGCGGCGCCACCGAGGATGATCAGGTCGGCCAGCGAGACCTTCTTCGCGCCGGAGTTGAACTCCTGCTGGATGCCCTCCAGGACGCGCAGCACCTGGGCCAGCTCGTCCGGGTTGTTGACCTCCCAGCCGCGCTGCGGCTCGAGGCGGATGCGGGCGCCGTTGGCGCCGCCGCGCTTGTCGCTGCCGCGGTGGGTGGAGGCCGACGCCCACGCGGTGGACACCAGCTGCGAGACGCTCAGCCCCGAGTCGAGGACCTTGGCCTTGAGCGCCGCGATGTCCTCGGCGCCGATGACCTCGCCCTCGGCCTCCGGCAGCGGGTCCTGCCACAGCAGGGTCTCCGCCGGGACCTCCGGGCCGAGGTACAGGGACTTCGGGCCCAGGTCACGGTGGGTCAGCTTGTACCAGGCGCGGGCGAAGGCGTCCGCGAACTCGGCCGGGTTCTCGTGGAAGCGGCGCGAGATCTCGCCGTAGATCGGGTCGAAGCGCAGCGCCAGGTCGGTGGTGAGCATCGTCGGAAGCTTCTTCTTCGACGCGTCGTGCGCGTCGGGGATGATCGCCTCGGCGTCCTTGGCCACCCACTGCTTGGCGCCGGCCGGGGACTCCGACAGTTCCCACTCGAAGCCGAAGAGGATGTCGAAGAAGTCGTTGCTCCACTGGGTGGGCTTGGTGGTCCAGGTGACCTCCAGACCACTGGTGATGGCGTCGCCGCCCTTGCCGGTGCCGAAGGTGGACTTCCAGCCCAGGCCCTGCTGCGCGAGGGCGGCGGCCTCGGGGTCGTCGCCGACGTTGTCCGCCGGACCGGCGCCGTGGGTCTTGCCGAAGGTGTGACCACCGGCGATCAGGGCGACGGTCTCCTCGTCGTTCATCGCCATGCGGCGGAACGTCTCGCGGATGTCGCGGGCCGAGGCCAGCGGGTCCGGGTTGCCGTTGGGGCCCTCGGGGTTGACGTAGATGAGGCCCATCTGGACGGCGCCGAGCGGGCTCTCCAGCTCGCGGTCGCCGGTGTAGCGCTGGTCGTCGAGCCAGGTGGTCTCCGGGCCCCAGTACACGTCCTCGTCGGCCTCCCAGACGTCCGCGCGGCCGCCGGCGAAGCCGAAGGTCTCGAAGCCCATCGTCTCCAGCGCGACGTTGCCCGTGAGGATCAGGAGGTCGGCCCAGGAGATGGACTGGCCGTACTTCTTCTTGACCGGCCACAGCAGACGGCGGGCCTTGTCGAGGTTGGCGTTGTCCGGCCAGCTGTTCAGGGGCGCGAAGCGCTGCTGCCCGCGGCCACCGCCGCCGCGGCCGTCGCTGATGCGGTAGGTGCCGGCGCTGTGCCAGGCCATACGTACCATCAGCGGGCCGTAGTTGCCGAAGTCGGCGGGCCACCAGTCCTGCGAAGTGGTCAGCACTTCGGCGATGTCCTGTTTCACGGCCGCCAGGTCGAGGGCCTCGAACGCCGCGGCGTAGTCGAACTCCGCACCCAGCGGGTTCGCCACGACGGGGTCCTTGGCGAGGATCTTCAGGTTGAGGCGCTCCGGCCACCACTGACGGTTGCCGCCGCCCTGGGTCGGGTGCGCGGCACGACCGTGCGCGACCGGGCAGCCGCCTGCCTCCGCCGCCTTCGGCTCGGTCACGATCGCATCATGGTTCTCGGTCATGGGGGAATCCTTCTGGCTGGTCGGATCACATGCTCGCGTACCGCAGGTCTCGGGTCCTGCGGGCGCTCAGGTGCTGCGGGCGGTGGAACAGTCGGGGCACAGGCCCCAGTAGATGACCTCGGCCTCGTCTATGGCGAAGCCGCGGTCGTCGGAGGCTGTCAGACAGGGGGCGTGGCCGACGGCGCAGTCGACGTCGGCCACCGCGCCGCAGGACCGGCAGACGAGGTGATGGTGGTTGTCCCCCACGCGTCCCTCGAACCGGGCGGGGCTGCCCGGCGGCTCGAGCCGGCGCACCAGTCCCGCGGTGGTCAGCGCGTGCAGGGCGTCGTACACCGCCTGGAGGGAGATGTGGCCCACGCGGTCGCGCACTCCGGAGGCGAGGGCCTCGACGCCGAGGTGGTCGCCCTTGCGGACGGTCTCGAGCAGCGCCACACGGGCGGCCGTCACCCGCAGGCCGGCACCGCGCAGCTCGTCGGCGGTGGTCGGTGTACGGGGTGCTGTCATGACGTCCAGGCTACTTTATAAACACGAATCATTCAAGAAAACGAACAGTGCAAGTCTGGGAAACGGCAGATGTCGCGGCGCAGATCACGGCACATGTCGCGGCGCAGGTCGCGGCGCAGGTCATGACCCGCGTCAGAGGAACGAGGCCAGCCCGTCGAGGAGCCGGTCGACGTCCTCGGTGTCGTTGTAGGGCGCGAGTCCCACCCGTAGCGCGGGATCGTCGAGCTTCAGCGCGGTGAAGGCCTCGTAGGCGTAGAACGAGCCCGCCGGGGCCACGACACCCCGGGCGGCGAGATGCGCCTGAGCCGCGCGTGCGTCCCGGCCCTCGAAACTCATCAGAACCGTCGGGGTGCGGTCCCTGGCCCGCGAGTGGACGGTGACGGCGTCCCCCAGCGCGCGCAGCCCTTCCTCCACCCGGGCGCGCACCGCGTTCTCGTGGTCGTGCAGGGACCGCAGCGACCGCGCCAGCCGCTCCCGGCGCGGCACCGCCGTCCCCGGCGCGTCCCCGGGCGCCCCCGGTCGCCCCTGCCCGGTCGGGTCGAGCGCGGCCAGGAAGTCCACGGCCGCGGTGGCGCCCGCCAGGATCTCGTAGGGCAGCGTCCCGAACTCGAAGCGCTCCGGCACGGTGTCCGGCGACGGCAGCAGCTTGTCCGGGACGAGCGCCTCCAGGACGTCGGCCGGTCCGGCGAGCACCGCGCAGTGCGGACCGAGGAACTTGTACGGCGAGCAGACGAACAGGTCGGCCCCCAGCGCGGGCACGTCCACCAGGTGATGCGCGGCGTAGTGCACCCCGTCCACGAACACCAGGGCGCCGGCCTCGTGGGCCAGGTCGGCGATCCGGCGCACCGGCGGCCTGGTGCCCAGCACGTTCGAGGCCGCCGTCACCGCGACCAGCCGGGTGCGGGACGACAGAGCCCGCTCGTAGGAGCCGAGGTCGAGTTCCGTGCTCGCGCCGTCGATCTCGATCCAGCGGACGACGGCCCCGGCGCGCTCGGCCGCCTGGATCCAGGGGCGCACATTGGCGTCGTGATCGAGCCGGCTGAGGACGATCTCGTCGCCGGGCCGCCAGTCCTTGGCCAGGGTCCGGGAGAAGTCGTAGGTGAGCTGCGTGGCGCTGCGCCCGTGCACGACGCCGCTCTCCGGCACGCCCAGCAGATCGGCGTAGGCGGCCCGGAAGCCGGTGACGGCTTCTTCGGCGTTGCGTTCGGAGGCGCTGACCAGCCCCCGGTTGGACAGCGGACCGGTCAACGTCCTGGTGACGGCCTCGGCGACCGGGGTGGGGGTCTGTGTCCCACCCGGCCCGTCGAAGAAGGCGAGACCCTGTGCGAGGGACGGGAAATGCGCCCGGAGGGCGGCGATGTCGATGGCCATGGCCCCGACTCTGACACCCGGGGACGGGACCCACCAGGGAGCCACGACGGCCACGGCCTCGGTGCCCTACCGGTCCCTTCCGCAGGTGAGCCGGCCCGGCCCCCGGAGGGACACGCCGCGGCACCGGGCCCGTGCTTGCGCCCCCGGGGACCCGTTCGTGGAAACCCGCGACGAATCACGCGATGAATCACGCGACGAATGCCGGACAGAGGACTACGACTGACCTGACCTGACCTGTGACGTCGAGAGGTCCTCGCATGCATTCCGTACTCGACCGCGCGCTCGACTGTGTCGTCGGCGCGCTCGGGAAGACCACCGACCCGACCGGGGTCACCCTGCACCGTTCCCCGGACTCGGGACGTGCGCGGCTGGCCGACCGGGCGTTCGACTTCAACAGCGCCGTGCCGTCCGGAGTGCGGCTGGAGATGCTCACGGACGCCACCGACGTCGAGCTCGACGCCCTGCTGACCGTCGTCCTGCCCCTGGGCATGCCGTCCGCCGGCAGCGTCTTCGACCTGGTGGTCGACGGCGAACTGCGCGAGCCGGTGGTGGCGAGGGAATACGGCCGGGTCTACTTCGACCCCGCCACCGGTTCCCTGGAGTCCGGACCGGCCGAGCCCGCGACCGTGCGCTTCCGCCTCGGTCCGCGGGCCGGTGAACGCCGCGTCGAGATCTGGCTGCCCGTCACCCCGGCCCTCACGCTGATCGACGTGCGCGTGACGGACGGGGCGTCGGTGCGACCGGCTCCGGCGAACGGCCCGCTGTGGGTGCACTACGGCAGTTCCATCAGCCAGTGCTCGGACGCGGACCGCCCGACCTCCACCTGGCCGGCCGCCGTGGCCCGCTCGGCCGGGCGGTCCCTGGTCAACCTGGGCCTCGGCGGGCAGTGCCAGCTCGACCCCTTCATGGCCCGCGCCATCCGTGACCTGCCCGCGAGCGCGATCAGCCTCGAGCTGGGCATCAACGTCCACAACGCCGACAGCATGCGGGAACGCGCCTTCGTCCCGGCCTTCCACGGCTTCCTCGACACGATCCGCGACGGGCATCCGCGCACGCCGGTCCTGGTCGTCAGCCCCATCGTCTGCCCGGCCGCCGAACAGCGGCCCGGCCCCACGCTGTTGGGCCCCGACGGAAAAGTCCGCACCGTCGACCGCCCCGCCGAACTCGCCTTCGGCGCGCTCACGCTCACCCGCATCCGCGAGGTGCTGAGCGAGCATGTCGAACAGCGCCGCAAGGACGGCGACGACCGGCTCCGGCTCGTCGACGGAACCACGCTGTTCGGGCCCGACGACGTGGCCGACCTGCCCGACGGCCTGCACCCGAACGCGGCCGGCTACGCCCGTATGGCCGAACGCTTCCTGCCCCTCTCCTTCGGCAGGGCGGGCGCGTTCGGGTGACCGGAAGGCCGGGCAGGCGTCGACTCCCGCGCGGGAAGCCGACCGTCGAGGTCGGCGTCCGCTGTGGGGTGGTGAACGGCGCCCGGGGGCGGGCCTCGTGAGGTGCGCGCCGGCCCGCAGCGCACCGGTGTCCGCGTCGTGGCCGCCCTTCTCGTCGGCCGCTCCGGGCACCCGCCGACTCCGCCTACGGCCGGGGGGACTCGGCGTGGCGCCTCGGGTGCGGTCGGCGGGCCGGCGCCGCGCCGCGGACGACGTCGAGCACCTCCCCGGCCCGGGTGGCGTCCGCGCCACGCCACGCGATGTGCTGGTCGGGACGGATCAGCAGCATCGGGGCGCCGTAGCGTCCACGCGGGACCACACCGGTCAGGTCCACGGTGGTGAGGGGGACGCCCCGCGCCGCGGCCTCCCTCGCGAAGGCGGCGCGGTCGGGCTCCCGGTCACCGGCGAGGAGGAGCAGCGTCAGGCCGTCGCCGAGCACGTCGTACAGGGAACGGCCGTCGGGGAGCCAGCTGTGCGGCAGCCGGGCGCCCGGGAAGGACAGGTTGTGATAGCTGCGCGGCAGGAGGGGCGGGATCGCGCAGTCGTCGTCGACGACGACTGGGGACGAGGCGTAGTGCTGGCCGAGGACCAGGCCCTCGCTGTGGAACTCGCCGGCCTTGGCCTGGAGGGCGGCCGCGGTGCGGGCACGGCGGCGACCGGCTTCGGGGCTGTCCCCGAGGAGCGCGGGGTCGGCGAAGGACGGGGCGAGAAGCCGGTCCTGGGCGGCGCCACTGGCGATGATCTGCCGGGCCACCGGGCGCCGCTCGGTCTGGTAGCTGTCCAGCAGCTCCGCGCCACCCCAGCCCTGGAGGACCGCGGCGAGTTTCCAGCCGATGTCCACCGCGTCGCCGACACACGTGTTGAAACCGTGACCGCCCCACGGAGGGTTCAGATGGGCGGCGTCGCCCACCAGGAAGACACGGCCGCCGCGGTACCGGTCGGCCAGCAGCATGCGGGCGGTCCAGGGGTCGGTGGCCAGCACCTCCAGGGGCCCGGCGTGTCCGGCGCCGACGAGGGCGCGTACCAGCGCGTCGGGATCCGGCGGGTCGTCGGGACCGGTCCGCTGGACGATGGCCCACCACCGGTCGTCCAGGTCGAGACGGCCCATGAGACCGGACGCCCCGGGGCTCACCACCCAGTACTGCACCGCCCGGTCCAGGCCGACGGCCTCGCCCAGGCCCGGCGCCCGGAACACGACGCTGAGGTTCGGCCGTTCACCGGACGTCCCGGCGTACTCGGCGCCGATGGCCTGCCGGCTGACTCCGCCGCTGCCGTCACAGCCCAGCAGATAGTCGGCCGTCAGCACGCGGACGGAGCCGTCGGCGGCGGTGACCGTGGCGCGCACGGCCTGCTCGTCCTGCTCGATGGCGGTGACCCGGTGGCCGAACATGCGGGTGACCGTGGGCAGTTCGGCCGCCGCCGCGCGCAGGAGCCGCTCGACGACCGGCTGCGGGACCTGCTGGCCCGGCTCGGCCCAGCGCTCGTCGCGGCCGTCGTACAGGCCGAACACGTTGCGGAAACGGGTGAGTTCGGTGCCGAGGAGCGCGGTGCAGAAGATGACCTCCTGGGACCAGGCCACCGGCAGCGGGGCGGCCGCGCGCAAGCGGTCGGCCAGACCCCAGCGGCGGAAGTGCTCCATGGTGCGGATGCTGGTGGTCTTGGCGCGCGGCCGGTCGTCGTCGACGGTGGTGCGCGGTTCGACGAGCACCACGCGGACACCGCGGCGGCCGAGCTCGACCGCCGCGGCGAGGCCGGACGGCCCCCCGCCGACGATCAGCACCTGGACGGCCGTCCCGGTCACGCGCCCGACCTCGCGGACGCGTCGGCGACGGGCGTGCGCAGCGTGCCGAGCCGGTCGACCTCCACCTCGACGACGTCACCGGAGCGCAGCAGACGGGGCGGCGTCCGGACGTAGCCGACGCCCTCCGGGGTGCCGGTGGCGATGACGTCGCCCGGATGCAGGGTCAGGGTGGCGCTGATCCGCGACAGCAGCTCGGGCACGCCGAAGATCATGTCGCGGGTGTTCCCGTCCTGCACGACCTCCCCGTTGACGCGGGTGACCAGGCGCAGCCCGTCCGCGAGGCTGCCCGCCTCGTCGGCGGTGACGACCGTCCCGATCGGGCCGCTGAGATCGGCGTTCTTGCCCAGCGTCCACTGGGCGGTGAGCTTCTGCGCGGTACGGGCGGTCAGGTCGTTGAAGACGGCGTACCCGAGGACGGCGGCCTCCGCCTCCCGCTCGTCGGCGTCGCACAGCCGGGCGCCGACGACGGCCGCGACCTCGCCCTCCCAGTCCAGGCCCGGCTCGTTCGCGGGCACCGGGACCGGCACGCCGCTCACCGACAGGGAGGCCGTCCAGCGGCCGAACACGGTGGGGTGCTCCGGCGCCCGGAAGCCGCCCTCGGCCGCGTGCGCACGGTAGTTGAGACCCACGCACAGCACCCGCGCGGACGCCGGCACCGGCGGGGCCAGGGACACCTCCGCGAGCGGCACCGTGCCGTGCCGGACCGCGCGGGCCCGCTCCAGCCAGTGGGGGAGGTCCGTGTAGAAGTCGTCCACGTCCGTGAGCGGGGTGACCCTGCCGTCCACGGCGACGCCGATCATGACCTGCCTGCGGCCGGACCCCCGGCCCGGATCCACCATGCCGACGAGCTTCATGCGCGTGTGCCTCCTGTTTCCGCCGCGGGTGCCGCGGCCAGACGGATGTCGAACTCGGCCTGGAGGAACGGTCCGTCCATGCCGAACCGGCGCGCCGTGTCCTCGTCGCCCGGTGCGAAGGGCGCGACGAGCGCGTCCTTGACGGCGAACGCCGCGTCGGAGCCGAGGTAGGGGTCGCCGGCGGCGAACACATGGGTGGTGAGCGACCGGTGACCGGCGGCCTCCACCCGCAGGTGGACATGAGCGGGACGCATCGGGTGACGGCCGAGCGCCCGCAGCAGTTCGCCCACCGGGCCGTCGGTCGGCACCGGGTAGCTGGCGGGCTTGACCGTCCGGAACCAGTAGGCGCCGTCGGGGCCCGTGGTGAACAGCGCGCGCAGGTTGCCGTCGGGCTGCTCGTCGTCCTGGCTGTCGTACAGACCCGTGTCGTTCGCCTGCCAGACGTCCAGCACGGCACCGGCCAGCGGCCTGCCGTCGCAGTCCGTGATCCGGCCGTGCACCACGGCCCGCTCACCGCGCCGCAGTTCGGGGCCCTCGGCGATCCAGGCGCCCATCGGGCGGGGCGGCGCCGGCGAGTGGAAGGGGCCCTCGACCGAGCTGGGCGTCATGGTCGGCGGGCCCGTGTGGTTGACGTCGTCCACGGCCGAGGTGAGGCCCAGCATGTCGGAGAGCAGGATGAACTCGTTGCGGCGCTCGGTGCAGGCCCGGCCCGTGCGGACCAGGAAGTCCACCGCGCGCAGCCACTCGTCCTCGGAGGGCCGCGTCTCCCGTACGAAGGCGTGCAGATGGGTCACGAGGCCGCCGATCAGCTCCCGCAGCCGCTCGTCGTCGCCCCGGACGGTGGACAGGACCTGCCGGGTCAGCGCGTCCGGCTCCCGGTCGTGGCCGGAGCCGGGCGGTGTCGTCCCTTCCGCGAAGGCGTGCCGAGCCGATTCGGTGGGGTCGGTCATGAGGTCGCTCCCGCGGGAGTCAGGGCGGCGTCCGGTGCCGCGCAGCCGTAGGTGTGGGTGCCGGACCCGGCGTGGTGCCGGGCGCCGTCGGGCAGGAGGACCTGCGCGGTGGTGCCGGGCGGCACGGTGACGGAGAGGTGGAAGCGGCCGTCCTCGACGTGCCAGGACGAGCGGATCGGCCCGTACGGCGAGTGGTGCTCGGCCGCGGCCCGGGTCAGACCCCCGCCGGGGCGGGGCGCCACGGTGAAGCGGCGGTAGCCCGGAGTGTCCTCGTCGGGCCTGATCCCGGCCGTGCAGCGGTGCAGGAAGGAGACGACCGCGCCCTTCGAGTAATGGTTGAGGGAGTCGTGCGGGGCGCCGTCCGCGCCGACGCCGTCCCAGTGCTCCCAGACGGTCGTCGCACCCCGGTCGATCATGTAGAGCCAGGACGGGGCGGTGTCCTGGAGCAGCAGCTCGTAGGCGACGTCCAGGTGTCCGGAGTCGGCGAGCACGGGCAGCAGGTCGGGGGTGGCGAGGAAGCCGGTGCCGAGATGCGTGCCCGCGGCGCGGACGAGTTCCACCAGCCGTTCCGCGGTCCGCGCCCGCAGGCCTTCCGGGACCAGGTCGAAGGCGAGCGCCCGCACGTGGTG
Organism: Streptomyces rishiriensis; assembly: GCF_030815485.1. NCBI lineage: Bacteria > Bacillati > Actinomycetota > Actinomycetes > Kitasatosporales > Streptomycetaceae > Streptomyces > Streptomyces rishiriensis. The sequence continues at coordinate 6,658,217 of NZ_JAUSWV010000002.1, forward strand.
GGCCTGGGTGTCCGGGCGCAGCGAGCCGTCGGCCGCGATGAACTCCGTCCGCCAGGCCGCGCGCACCCGCTCGCTCAGTTCCCGGTAGCGGTCGGCGTCCTTCTCGCGGCCGAGGACGCGGGCGATGCGCGCCGCCAGCCGGGTGGAGTGGGCGTAGTACGCGGTGGCGACGTCCGCCTTGTCCAGGGCCGCGTACCCCGCCAGGTCGTCGATGTGCTCACCGGGCACGAGCCACTCGCCCCAGTGGAACCCGGTGTCCCACAGATACCGTTCATGCGGCGCCGGGCGACAGGAGCGCCGGATCCGGTCGGGGTGCCGTTCCTCGCGGGCCGCCCGTTCGACCCGGCCCAGCCAGGCGGTCATGGCCGGCCACAGCTCCTCCAGGATCCCGGGGTCGCCGTAGGCCAGGTACAGCTGCCAGGGGACGATGACCACCGCGTCGCCCCAGCCGGCGGAGCCGTTGAGATGCGCCACCGGCCCCTTGGGCCCCTCGGTGCGGCAGGCCGGCGAGATGTTGGCGACGGTGCCGTCCGGCCACTGGTCGGCGGCGACGTCGCGCAGCCACTTCGCCGAGAAGCCCGACACGTCGTAGAGGAAGGCGGCGGTCGGCACGAACAGCTGCCAGTCCCCGGTCCAGCCCGCGCGTTCGCGGGTGGGGCAGTCCGTGGGGATGTCGCAGACGTTGCCGCGCAGACTCCACCGGGCGGCCTCGTGCAGCCGGACGACCCGTTCGTCGTCGCAGTCGAACCAGCCGGTGCGCCGCAGGTCGGAGTGGACGACCACGCCGCGCAGGTCATCGGCGGTCAGCTCGCCGGGATGGCCCTCGACACGGACGTAGCGGAAGCCGTGCGTGGTGTGCCGCGGTTCGAAGGCCTCACCGGGCCGGCCGGCCGAGACGACCCGGTCGACCTGGCCGGCCGGAAGCGGCTCGGGCAGGAACGGCATGTCCACGCGAAGGTGGTCCGTCGTCACGTCGCCGTCGGGGCCCAGGGACTCGCCGTGCGTGAGGACGAGGCGGGTGCCCGCCGGACCGAGGTCGGTCAGCCGCACCCAGCCGTTGATGTTCTGGCCGAGGTCGAAGACCTGCCGGTCGGGGCGCGGGCGGGTCACGGCGACCGGGGCGAGTTCCTCGACACGCCGCACGGGCGGGGCGGGCGAGGCGACCAGTCCGGCGTGTCCGTGGTCGGCGACCTCCACCGGCGTCCATGCCGAGTCGTCGTACCCCGGCCGGTCCCAGCCGACGGGGGTGCGGCGCAGATCGGTGAACTGGCCCGCGATCAGGTCGGCGGCCACGATCGGCCCGGGAGCCCAGCGCCAGTGGCGGTCGGTGGTCACGACGGACGTGGTGCCGTCGGCGTGCTCGAGGTGCAGCTGCGCCAGGAAGGAGACCCGTTCGCCCCACTGGTCGTGGGCCCGGGCGACCCCGACCTGCCCGCGGAACCAGCCGTCGGACAGCACCGCGCCCAGGGCGTTCTCGCCCTCCCGCAGCAGCGCCGTCACGTCGTACGCCTGCACCTGGAGGCGTACGTCGTACTGGGTGAAGCCCGGCGTCAGCTCGGCGTCCCCCACCCGCTCCCCGTTGAGGAAGACCTCGTAGAGACCCTGGGCGGTCGCGTAGAGGCGGGCCCGGCGGACCGGGGAACCCGCGGTGAACACCGCGCGCAGCAGCGAGGCGGGCCGCTGCCCGGCGGGAGGCAGTCCGGCTGCGGTGGATGCGGTGGCCGCCCCGGGACCGCCGCGTGCGCCGGGCTCGCCGGACCGGTCGGGTTCAGCGGAGACCGGCCGGTCGGGCTCGCCGGGCCGGTCGGGCTCGCCCGGTACGACGGGCACGACGGATGCGACCGGCTCGATCCACCGGGCCTGCCAGTCGGCGGGATCCAGCAGGCCGGTCTCGAACCAGGTCTCCCGCGACCACGCGCTCTCGCCGAGGTCGGTCCAGACCTTGACCCGCCAGGTGATCCGCTCGCCGGAGCCGGGCGGCGGCCCGCCGTACGGCACGTGCGTGCTCTCGGCGCAGTCGACACGGCCGGAGTCCCAGCCCGTGCTCGTGCCGACGCGGTACGCGAACTGTTCGCGCGCGCCGGGCGGCAGCCACCAGGACAGCCGGGGGCGGCGGTCGCCGAGGCCCAGCGGCTCTTCCAGTTCGTCGGCGCGCAGACAGGTGGGAGCGGCGTTCATACAGGTGACCCAAACGTTCGAGGAGGAGTCAGGCCGGGGCGGCGAGCCCGGGGGCACCGCAGACCTGGACGGCGAACTCCACGGCTTCGGCGAACACGGCCTCGGGGTCGGGCAGTCCGGCCCAGAGGTGATCCGCGTGCTCGACCAGGTGCAGGGTGACCAGGCAGCCGTGCGCGCGCAGGGCCTCGGCGAGCTGTTCGCTCTGCCCGCTGGGGACGAACCGGTCGGCGGTGCCGTGGGCGAGCAGGAAGGGCGGGGCGGCGGCGGACACATGGCTCACCGGACTCGCCGCGGCGGCGCGTTCCGGCGCCTGCGGTACCGGTGCGCCGATGAGCAGCGCCTCCCGTGAGTCCACGGCGTCCGGCGCGCTCACCGCGTCGGGCCGGGACTGGCGCTGCATGGTGCGCAAATCCGCGGGCCCGTACCAGTCGACGACCCCGGCGACGGTCACTCCCGCGCCGGGCTCACCGACCTCGCCCTCCCACTCGGGCCTGCCGTCGGTGAGCGCGAGCAGGGCCGCGAGATGACCGCCGGCCGACTCGCCCCACAGCACGACCCGTCCGGCGTCGAGCCCCAGCGCCCCGGCGTGCGCGCTCAGCCAGCGCAGCGCTGCCTTTCCGTCGTGCAACTGGGCCGGGAAGACGGCCTCGCCGCTGAGCCGGTAGTCGAGGGAGGCGACCGCGAAGCCTGCCCGGACGAGACGGTCGAACGGGCCGACCGGCCACCCGGCGAAGGCCGGGCCGAACTGGTCGCGCCGCCCGGTCCGCCAGCCGCCGCCGTGCAGGAAGACGACCACCGGGACGGGACGCTGCGGGTCGTGCGCGGGGCGGTACAGGTCGAGCAGCAGCGGACGGAAGCCGGGCGGCGAGGCGTACTCGACCCCCCGGAGCACCCGGGCGCCCGCGGTCGTGGTCTGCTCCGCCGGGAGTGCGGATGCGTACGGGGCCATGTCAGCCGTCCAGGGGACGCAGGTCGAACCGGAACTCCTGCCGGTGTTCGCGGGCGACCCGGGCCAGCTGCTCGTGGGAGGGGATGTAGGGCGGGTGCGGGAGCTGCGGGGAGTCCGTGCGGGTGCCGGCCTCGCCGAAGAACCGCTCGAAGCCGCCGCTGGACGCGCCCATGATCTTGGTGTCGTCGGCCTCGACCCGGAAGGTGTGCAGACAGCCGGCGGGCACGTAGCCGAAGTCGCCGGGCTTCAGGAGCTTCTCGTACGTCTCCCCTTCGCCGTCCTGGATCCACACCCGGGCGCGACCGGACAGGATGTAGAAGGTCTCGTGCACGTCGGCGTGGCTGTGGGTGGGGATCGCGTCGCCCTTGGGCGCGGCGTAGGTGAAGAGGCCGAACTGGCCGGCGGTCTCGTCCTTGCTGAGCAGAACGGTGATGAGGGCGTCGAACAGGTGGGACCGTTCCCCCTCTCCGGCCTCCAGGAAGAAGGGCGTCGGCTTCCCCGGCAGGGGGAGGCGCTTGGCACCGCCGCTCTGGACGAACTCCGCAGTCATGGGATCTCCTCGGAAATCTGATCGGCTCTGCCCGAGGCGGGCAACCTGTCGAGGTCTGCCGTCAGGACGGCCACCGCGGCGGCACGGCCGCGGTCAGGACGGGTGCAGTAAGGATGGGCCCGCTGCCGGCGTCCCACCAGGCGGAATTCCATTGATTGGCATGCGGTCGAAACGTGGACGCCATACGTTTCTGCTCGCGGGGTGGGTCACACTGCACGGGTGACGAACAACGCGGGCGCGTCCCGTGCCGCCCGGGGAAGACGGCCGCCGCAGGGCGAGCCGGTGATCGACCGTGCGTTCGCGCTGCTCACGGCCTTCACCGAGGACCGCCGCTCGCTGACCCTCGCCGAGCTCAGCCGCGTCACCGGCACCCCGCCGAGCACGACGCTACGCCTGGCCCGGCGACTGGTGCACTGGGGCGCTCTGGAGCGGGACGCCGACGGCCGCTACGTCGTGGGCCTGCGGCTGTGGGAGGTCGCCTCGCTGGCACCGCGCGCGCACGGGCTGCGCAGGGTGGCTCTCCCTTACATGGAGGATCTCTACGAGGCGACGCACCAGCACGTCCTGCTGGCCGTACGGGACGGCACGGACGCGCTGCTCGTCGAGCGGCTGTCGGCGCACGCCGCCATCGACGTGCTGTACCGGGTGGGAGGCCGGCTGCCGCTGCACTCCACGGGCGTCGGTCTGGTGCTGCTCGCCCACGCCGAGCCCGACTTCCAGGACGAGGTCCTCGCGCAGGCCCTGACCCACGAGCCGGAGGGCGTGCCGCTGTCCTCCGCGGCGCTGCGGCGTTCCCTCGCCGAGATCCGCGGCACCGGGGTGGCCGTCGTCAACCGCGCGGAACCCGTCCCGCTGCACGCGGTGGCCGCGCCCGTACGAGGGGCCGACGGCGAGGTCGTCGCGGCGCTGTCGGTGGTCGTGCCGGCCGGCCACGCGGAGCCCCGCGTGCTCGCGCCGGCTCTGCGTGCCACCGCCCGGGCCCTGTCCCGCAGCCTCGGCGCCGTCACGGGCCCGCCGGCTCCGGCGCAGGGCAGCCTCCTCCGACGGCGGTGAACCCCCGGGGCGACCCGGGCCGGATCCGTGAGCCAACCCTCGGCAGGTCCCCGGGTGAACCCCGAGCGAGACAGCGTCGTCACCCCCCGCCCTGGCACTCGGCGGGGGGTGACGGTTGCGGTGGCGGTGAGGATCCGCGGCCGGGGTTCTGTCCGGTCAGGCGGCGGGGGCCGGGTCGCTCTCCGCCGGATCCCGAAGGGCCGGGATGAACAGGGACACCACCAGCGCCGCCAGCAGGACCAGCGCTCCGGTCCAGAAGACCCAGGTGTACCCCGCGTCCAGGTAGAAGGCGGTGCCCTTCAGCACCGTGCTGTGCGCGGCGAGGACCGCGAAGCACACGGCGGGGACCACCGTGCCGAAGAAGTTGAAGAGCATCTGCATCAGGCCGCTGCCCTGCCCCTGCTCCTCCACCGAGACCACGCCCAGCACCAGCACGGGGGCGACGGAGACGATGAGGCCGGTGCCGAGGTTGGCCAGACACGCCGTCAGGACGAGCTCGGTGGCGTCGGCGTGGAAGAGGCTCATCAGCCCGTAGCCCGCCGCGGCCAGCCCGAGGCCGATCCCCCACAGCAGGCGGGCGTCGGCCTTGCGCAGCAGGCGGCCGGCGACGAAACCGGTGCCGAGCATGACCAGGTTCCAGGTCAGGCCGATGCGCGCGTTGTGCGTGCTGGTCCAGCCCAGGCCGTCGGAGACCCCGGGGATGTGCGGGTAGAGGGCCAGCAGGATGCCCATGGAGGCCATCGCCAGCGCGGTGGCCTGACCGACGGCCGCGGCGCTGACGGTCAGCGCGACCGGGCGCCGGCCGAGCACCCGCAGATCGAGGATCGGATGGGCGCTGCCGCGTTCGACGAGGACGAAGACGACGAGCGCCACCAGCCCGCCGGCCGTCCAGCCGAGGGTCGCGCCGCTCGTCCAGCCCCAGCTCCCGCCCCGGCCGACCGCGTAGACCACGGCCGTCAGGCCACCGCCGAGCAGCATCCCGCCCAGCCAGTCGAAGCCGTTCTGGAAGTCGTGCCGCGGGGTCTCGGGCACCAGCAGCGCCACCAGGACGAACGCCACCGCCGTCGCCGCGGCGATGAACCACAGTGCGGCCCGGTAGCCGCCGGCGTCGATCAGCCGGCCGGCGAGCAACGGTCCCACGACGCCCACCAGACCCATGCTGCCGCCGAGCACGGCGCTGGCCGGCTTCACCAACCGGGCGGGGAAGAGGTCGCGCACGGCGGGGAAGGACAGGGCGGCGAACGGGGCGTAGCAAGCGGCGATGCCCCGGCCGACCAGCAGCAGCCAGAAACTGCCCGCCATGGCCGCGACGATGTCGCCGACGACCCCGAGGCCGATCATGGCGAGCATGATCCGCCGCCGTCCGTACCGGTCGCCTGCCTTGATGACGAACGGGATGAGCAGGGTCGACACCATGGTGACGATCAGCGAGAACCAGGCGACCTGGGTGGTGTGGAAGCGTTGCGCGATGTCGGCCGTCGTGTTGGCCGTGACGATGCCGGCGACGGCCAGCAGCTGCGTCGGCCAGATCAGGGCCACCAGCAAGGCCACCAGACGGGGGTTCCAGCGTTCGGAGGTCCGGGCGGACGGTGCCGTGAGCGAGGGGCCTGCAGACGTCGATGTCACGCAGCCGCTCCTTTCGCGAGCCGGGCGGTGAGGGCGGAACGCCCGGGAGCGGCATGTCCGGGACCTGGCGGCCCGGGCCCCCCACGAGGCGTGCGGCAAGAATGGGGGCCCGCCGAGACGGCCACCAGGCGGATTTCCATTGAATGGCACACGGCCGGAACGTGGCCGCAACGTCCCTCCCGGCGGCCCGGCGGCCCGGCGGCCCGGCGGCCCGGCGGCCCGGCGGTCTGCCGGGCCGGGCAGGGGACGCCCTCCGTCCCTGCCTCGGGGACGTTGCGGACGGAAGGTGTCCGCAAGCCCCGCTACGTTGCGTACATGACGAAGACGACGTACCCGGCGGGCCCCGTGCTCGACGTCCGTGCCCTCAACCGCGCCACCCTCGACCGGCAGTTGCTGCTGCGGCCGTCGTCGATGTCCGCCGCGGCCGCCGTGGAGCACCTGCTCGGCCTCCAGGCGCAGAACGTCAAGCCGCCGTACCACGCGCTGGCCGCCCGTCTCGACGGCTTCGTCCCGGAGGAACTGTCGGCGCTGATGGCCGGACGGGAGGCCGTCCGCATCGTCAGCATGCGCTCCACCATCCACACCCACACCGCCGACGACTGCCTGACGCTCCGGCCGTTCGTCCAGCCCGCGCGCGACCGTGAACTGACGTACTTCCGCAAAGGCCTCGCCGGAGTCGACCTCGACCGGCTCGCCGCCCTGGCCCGTGACCTCGTCGAGGCCGAGCCGCGCACCATGAAGCAGCTGCGCGAGGTCCTGTCCGCCGAGTGGCCGGACGCCGACCCCGTGTCGCTGGCCGTCGCCGCCCGCTGCCGGCTGCCCCTCGTACAGGTCACCCCGCGCGGACTGTGGGGCAGGAGCGGACAGGTCGCGCTCACCACCGCCGAGCACTGGCTGGGCCGGGCCGCCGAGCCCGCCCCGACGGCGGACTCCGTGGTCCTGCGCTACCTGGCCGCCTTCGGCCCGGCCTCCGTCAAGGACATGCAGACCTGGGCCGGCCTGACCCGGCTGCGCGACGCCTTCGAACGCCTCCGCCCGCAGCTCCGCACCTTCGTCGACGAGCACGGCGTGGAGCTCTTCGACCTGCCCGACGCGCCGCGCCCCGACCCGGGCACCCCGGCCCCGCCGCGCTTCCTCCCGGAGTTCGACAACCTTCTCCTCTCCCACGCCGACCGCACCCGGATCGTCCCGGCCGAATACCGGGGCCGCTCCTGGCAGGGCAACCAGGCGCACTGCACCCTCCTCGTCGACGGCTTCCTGGCCGGCGTGTGGAAACTGGAGCGAGACGCCCTGGTCGTCGAGCCCCTGGGCACCCTCACCGGGGCCGAGCGGCGGGACGTGACCGCCGAGGGCGAGCGGATGCTGGCCACCCTGCACCCGGGGCAGGCCTACGACATCCGGTTCGGGACCGTCGTACGCTCGTGACCACCGCGCTCCGCCGGCCGCGCGCGCCGGCAGACGAGAAGCCCCCACCGGAGACCGGTGAGGGCTTGGATCTTGGATAGGGGGCGCTGCGGGCCGCTCGTGGAGGCTCGCAGCGCCCCCCGGTCTTTCCCTGAGGGGTACTCAGGAGTTCTCGGGTACCGCCACGCGGTGACGGGCTAGGAATTGACCTGCGTCGTCACCAGGCTGGAGAAGGTGGTCAGCCGGGTGTACACACCCGGGTAACCGGCCTCCGCGCAGCCCTCGCCCCAAGAAGTGATCCCTGCCAGGACGCCCCCGATGAGCAGGGGACCGCCGCTGTCGCCCTGGCAGGTGTCTACGCCGCCGGATGTGTATCCGGCGCAAACCATGTCGGTCGCGACGAAGTCGGAACCGTAGGAGCTCTTGCAGCTGGTGTCGGACACGATCGGGACGGTCGCGGTCCGCAGCTGGTTGGAGGAGCTGCCGTTCTCCGAGGTGGTGCCCCAGCCGATGATGCGGGCGGTGGTGCCCGCCGCGTACACACCGGTCTGCGACGAGGAGACGTACGACGCCGTGGTGTACGGCATCGACGTCGACAGGGTCAGGACGGCCACGTCGTCACCGTTGGTGGCGTCCGTGTAGCCCGGGTTGATCCAGATCTTGCTGACCCGGCTGACCGTGCCGTTGGTGCCGTTGAGGTAGGTGCGCCCACCGACGACGCGCACGCTGCTCGTGGTCTCGCCGACCATGCAGTGGGCGGCCGTGACCACCTTGGTCGCCGAGACGAGGGTGCCGCCGCAGAACTGGTTCTGCGAGGCGTCCGTGATCTGCATCATGAACGGATACGTCGTGGTCGTGGCCGTCGTGCCGCCGACGATCGGCTGCGGCGCTGCGACAGCGGTGGGGGCGCTGAGCAGCGCGGTCGCGGCCGCGGCGGTCGCCGCGAGGACGGCGGCGGTCTTTCCGAACCGGTTGAGCCCGAACATGGATCTCCTCGGTGGGGTTGCCGGTGGGGGGTCGCGCGGGTGTGGGGGGTTGCACGGGGGTCGCGGGACCGACCCCCGTATGCCCGGGCGAGCGGCATGTCCCTCAAGCTAGGACCCGGCACCCGTTCCCCCCAATGAGGGAACCCCCTAAGGGAGTTGGGGCAGGGAAAACCCTCGGTCGGCTCAGGGGAGCCACAGTCGCCGCCGAGGGGGCCCTCAGTGGACCCGCCGCGCGGGGCGCAGCACCCGCTGCGGGTGGGGCGCCCCTGAGGGGCAGTTAACCCGCGGATTCTTCACTTCGCGTGACGCCCCGCCGCCAGTCGGACGATGTCCACCCGTGACCGGATTCCCAGCTTGCGGTAGACCCGGGTCAGGGTCGCCTCGACCGTCTTGACGCTGATGAACAGCCGCGCGGCGATCTCCCGGTTGGTCGCGCCCTCCATGACGAGCGCGGCGACCTGACGCTCCATCGAGGCCAGCCCCTCCAGCGCGTCCGACGGGGGAGCGGTCTGCTGGGGCACGGCGGCCGTCCCGGGCGCGGCCGTCGCCGCCGCCGCGTCCACCTGACGCAGCCAGGGCAGCGCCCGGCACCGCCGGAACAACCGGGCCGCCTCGTCGTACGACGTCGGACCGGGCCGTCCGGTGCGCAGCGTGGCCAGCGCGAACGCCGCCCGTGCCTCCTCCAGGCCGTACCCCAGCTTGGCCAGCCGGTCCTGAACGGACGTCAGCCGCGACAGCGCCGCCTCGTGGTCGCCGAGCGCCGCCCGCACCATCGCCTCGGCCCGGTCCAGCACGGCCAGCACGCTCTCCCGGCCCAGCCGGAGCGCGTGCTCGCGCGTCACGTCGATGACGTCCTGTGCCTCGCCCGGCTCGCCGGCCCGGACCAGCGCCTCGGCGAGGTCGCCCTGCCAGCGGCCCCTGGCCGGGTCGGTGATGCCCAGACCCTGCTCCAGTTCCCGCACCCGGCGCAGCGAGGCGACGGCGCCCGCCGCGTCCCCGGCGACCAACTGGGCGTGGCCGAGCGCGGCCAGCGCGCGCGAGACGTACATCTGGTCGCCGTCCTCCTCGGCCTTCCCGGCCGCCTCCCGGGCCAGTGCCAGCGCCCGGTCGACGTCACCGCCGGAGGCCTCGGCGAGGGAGGCCAGCATCGCGGAGGCGCCCAGGCCGATCCCGGAGTCCCGCGCCAGCCGCAGGCTCTCGCGGGCCAGGTCGAGGGCGCGCCCGCAGTGCCCGGAGCGCAGTTCCGTCTCGGCGAGGAAGCGCTGGAAGTGGACCTCGCTCTCGACCATGCCGCGCCGGCGCACCTCGCGCAGCAGCGCGGTGATGGTCGCCCGGGCCTCGGGCAGCTGATCGCTCATCAGCAGCCAGCGGAAGCGCGCCGCCCCCACGCCGTTGTGATGGCACGCCACGTAGGGGTCCTGGGGCTCCCTCAGGGCCCGCTTGATGGTGGCCGGGGCGTTCGGGTGGCCCATCAGGGTCTCGGTCGAGGCCTGGAAGGACAGGGCCATCAGCTCGGTGCGCCGGTCGCCCCCGCGGGCCGCCAGGTCGGCCGTGTGGGCGGCCTCCTCGCGGGCCTCGGCGAAGTCGCCCTCCACGATCAGCTTGCGCCAGGCCAGCCGGTAGTGGACCAGGGCGAGCAGCCGCGGGTCGTCGCCGGCGTCGGCGAGGGCCTGCGGGAAGACGGCGTCGACCTCGCCCAGGGACTGCCCGGCGGCCTCGATCACCACCTCCCAGGCCCGGATCCGCTCGGCGGGCACGCTGGCCCGGGTCAGCACCTCGCGGGCGATGTCCCGGGCGAGGTCGACCTCGCCCGCGGTGATCGCGTCCTCGGCGGCCTGGAGCCGTCGGCCGTCCGGGGCGGGAGCGCCGTCGGGCGGGGTGTGCCGGGCGGCGAGGAGGCCGAGGGAGGCGGCGACCGAGGGGGCGCCCCGGTCGCGGGCGAGCGCGGCGGCCTCGGCGAGCCGGGCGGCGACCTCGGGGTCGGTGCCGGTGGTGGCCAGGGCGAGGTTGCGGGCCCGTTCGATCGGGTCGGAGGCGGCGGTGGACAGCGCGGCGTGCGCGGCCCGGCGCTCCTGGGCGGGCGCCTCCGCGTACAGCGCGGCCGAGATCAGCGGATGCGCGAACCGTACGGCCGGCCCCTCGGGCTCCGTCGCCAGCAGCCCGAGGGCCGCCGCCTGCGCGGTCTCGGCCTCGGCGTTCTCCCGGCCGGCCGCGTGCAGCAGGGCCAGCGTGGGGCGGGCCCCGGCGCTGGCCACGAGCAGGGTGCGGCGGGCCTCGTCGGACAGCATGTCGAGGCGGCTGAGGACGAGGGCGCGCAGCGAGGTCGGCACCGGCAGCGGCTCGCCGGGCCGGGGCGGTGTCGGGCTCTCGCCGAGGGCCCGGCCCAGTTCCAGGGCGAAGAGCGGGTTGCCGCCGCTGGTGCGGTGGATCTCCCGCATCGTCGAGCGGGGCAGGTCGGTGTAACCGCGGTGGTCGAGCAGCGCGGAGACCTGGGCGCGGGAGAGGGGGTTGAGCCGGACGGCGAGGGTGTCGGGCGGGGACGCGCGTAGATGACGGTCGTACTCCTGCTCCTCCGTCCGCACCGCGCACAGCAACTGGACCGGGGTGTCGCCGAGGCGGCGGGCGGCGAAGCCGAGGAGTTCGGCGCTGGCCGAGTCCAGCCACTGGAGGTCGTCGGCGACGAGCAGGACGGGACCCGCGGCGGCGAGGGCGCGCAGGGCCGACAGCACGGCAAGACGCAGGGCGAGGCCGTCGCGCTGCAGAGTCGATTCGCCTCGGCCGGTCAGCGCCGACTCCAGGGCCGTGCGCTGAGCGACGGGCAACTTGTCCGAGATCCCGTCCAGCACCAGGCCGAAGAGGTCGGCCAGAGCCAGGAAGGGGAGATGGGATTCGGACTCGGTCGCCGAGCAGCGCAGGACGGTGTGGGCCGCCTCGCCGTAATCCGCGGCCAATGCCCGCAGCACGGTCGACTTTCCAATTCCGGCCGGGCCGTGCAGCAGCACACTGCCGCCTCGCGCCAACTGGTCACGGGCGGCCGTGAACAGCTCGTCCCTGCCGATCACCAGGTCGGGGCGGCGTCTGGCAGGCTCCTTGAAGTCCCGTCGCACGGTCACCGCTCCCCTCCGAGTGTCGTGTCCGGGCCAAATTCTAGGCAACGTCTCTTTGAAATTCGGAGACACAGGGTGGTGAGCCATATAACAACGTGATGCATACGGAAATTCATGGACTCGATCGATGAATGGTCACCTGTCGTGAGGGACCTCCCTGGCTTGATGTGATCTGCGCTCCCGGGCATCTTGCACCGCCCGCGCTACGGGCGTGTTGCGCGCCCCGCGATCAGGGCAGCAGGCCCGCCCTGCGGGCCGCGACCACCGCCTCTCCCCGGGTGCGCGCGCCCAGCCTGCGCATCGCCGACCGCAGATAGCCCTTGACCGTCTCCGGGCGCAGCCCCAGCCGCTCGGCCACCGCCGCGTTCGTCGCCCCCGCCGCCACCCACGCCAGCACGTCCAGCTCACGCGGGGCCAGGGCGACCCGCTGCCCCGACGACCCCTCCGGCGGCCTCGGGGTGAGCAGCCCGCAGAGCTCGAGAAGCTCGGCGCGCAGGGCCGGATCGGCGATCCGCGGGGCCAGCGCGCGCAGCGCCGTGTGCGCCTCACGCACCTGCTCCCACCCGGCCCCCGCCCCCGCTCCCGCCCCGGCGTCCGGACCGGGCCCCGCGCTCGCGGCCACCGGCCGGGCCGCGGTCAGCAGGTCGCGCGCCTCGTCCCCGACCACCAGCGCCTGCTCGACGTCCCGCGCGACCTGCACGGCCGCCGTCAGCGTGCGGTCGCCGAGCGGCTGGGCCGTGCGCAGGGCGCCGTACAGCACCCCGCGCACCCGGCGCCGTACGACCACCGGGATCGCCAGCACCGAGCGCAGACCCTCCTCCGCGACCGCCGCGTCGTACTCGTGACTGATCTGCCGGGAGAGGGAGTAGTCGGTCACCGCGCACGGACGGGCCAACGCCACCGCCTTGCCGCCGAGGCCGTTGCCGGAGGTCACCGCCAGTCCGCGCAGCGCGAGACCGGCCGCGCCGCTGAACTCGCTGATCCGCATCCGCTGCCGCCCCGGCTCCACCAGACCGCCGAAGACGACCGGCAGCCCCGTCGTCCGCCGCAGCCGCGCCAGCGCACCGCGGATCTCCACCGTTCCGGCCGCGTCTGCCGCCACGTTCTCGCCCTTTCCGCGCGGCGTGGTGCCGCACACCCCCGTCCGGGGGTAGTGAGACCTGCACCACGGATTACACGATGGCAGAGAGCCGCCCGGCAATGGTCCGGCGCCACGTGAGTGAACCGCGGGGGCGGGAAGCGCCCCGCCGGTGCACGACCGAGTAGGCCGAGAAAGCACGGAGGACAGATGACGACGGCGACGGAGTGCTTCCGCAGAGCCCGCGACTTCCTGCTGGAACACCGCGAGGACTACACAACCGCTTACGAGCGTTTCGAGTGGCCCCGCCCGGAACGCTTCAACTGGGCCCTGGACTGGTTCGACGTCATCGCCGACGGCAACGGGCGCACCGCCCTGCACATCGTGGAAGAAGACGGTTCCGAAACCCGTCTCAGCTTCGCCGAGCTGTCCGAGCGCTCCGACCGGGTCGCGAACTGGCTGCGCGGGCGCGGCGTCGCCGCCGAGGACCGGATCCTCGTCATGCTCGGCAACCAGGCCGAACTGTGGGAGACGGCGCTGGCCGCGATGAAACTGCGCGCCGTCGTCATCCCGGCCACACCGCTGCTCGGCCCCGCCGACCTGACCGACCGCGTGGAGCGCGGCCGTATCCGGCACGTCCTCGTCCGCGCCGAGGACACCGGCAAGTTCGACGAGGTCCCCGGCGACTACCGGCGCATCGCGGTCGGCGGCGCCCCCGAGGGCTGGCAGCGGTTCGAGGACGCCTACACCGCCCCGGCCGGCTTCACACCCGACGGCCCCACCCTCGCCGACGACCCGCTGATGCTCTACTTCACCTCCGGCACGACCGCCCGCCCCAAGCTGGTGGAGCACACCCACACGTCGTATCCGATCGGACATCTGGCGACGATGTACTGGATCGGGCTCCGGCCCGGCGACGTGCACCTCAACATCTCCTCGCCCGGCTGGGCCAAGCACGCCTGGTCCAACCTCTTCGCTCCCTGGAACGCCGAAGCAACCGTTTTCATCCACAACTACACCCGCTTCGACCCGGCCCGGCTGATGACCGAGATGGACCGGGCGGGGGTGACGACGTTCTGCGCACCGCCCACCGTCTGGCGCATGCTCATCCAGGCCGACCTCACCCAGCTGCGCATCCCGCCCCGCGAAGCGGTGGCCGCGGGCGAGCCGCTCAACCCCGAGGTCATCGAGCAGGTGCGGCGCGCCTGGAAGGTGACCGTCCGCGACGGCTTCGGGCAGACCGAGACGGCCGTGCAGATCGCCAACAGCCCCGGACAGGAACTCAAGACCGGCTCGATGGGCCGCCCGAGCCCCGGCTACCGGGTGGAACTCCTCGACCCGGTGTCCGGCGCGCCGGGTGCGGAGGAGGGCGAGATCGCACTGGACCTGGCGGCCCGGCCGGTCGGCCTGATGACCGGTTACCACGGCGACGCCGACCGCACGGCGGAGGCGATGGCCGGCGGCTACTACCGGACCGGCGACATCGGCAACCGCGACGAGAACGGTTACCTCACCTACGTCGGACGGGCCGACGACGTCCTCAAGGCCTCCGACTACAAGATCAGCCCCTTCGAGCTGGAGAGCGCGCTGCTGGAGCACGAGGCGGTCGCCGAGGCGGCCGTCGTCCCCGCCCCGGACCCCCTGCGCCTCGCCGTGCCCAAGGCGTACGTCGTGCTCGCCGAGGGCTGGGAACCGGGCCCCGACACCGCGAAGGTGCTGTTCGAGCACTCCCGCGAGGTCCTCGCCCCCTACAAGCGCGTCCGCCGCCTGGAGTTCGCCCCGCTGCCCAAGACGGTGAGCGGCAAGATCCGCCGGATCGAGCTGCGCGAGGCGACCGAGGCGGGTTCGCCGGACGAGTACCGCGAGGAGGACTTCCGGTGAGCGAGGCTCCCTACACGAGGGACACGGGCGCTTCCGCTTCGGCTTCCGCTTCCGCTTCGGCTGCGGGCGAGGGGAGCGCCTCGCGCCCGCTGGGGCAAGGCGCTTCGTATGCGCACGGGACGAGCGCTACCGCGCTGCTCGGGGACACCATCGGTGCCGACCTCGACCGCACCGCGCAGCGCTGGCCGGACCGCGAGGCACTGGTCGACGTGGCGTCCGGGCGGCGCTGGACGTACCGCCGCTTCGTCGAGGACGTCGACCGGCTCGCGTACGCGCTGCTCGCGAGCGGGGTCGCCAAGGGCGACCGGGTGGGCATCTGGGCGGTCAACTGCGCCGAGTGGGTGCTCGTCCAGTACGCCACCGCCCGCATCGGCGCGATCATGGTGAACATCAACCCGGCGTACCGCACGCACGAGGTCGAGTACGTCCTGCGACAGGCCGGGATCTCCGTGCTGTTCGCCTCGCTCAGCCACCGGACGAGCGACTACCGCGCCATGGTCGAGCAGGTTCGCGGCAACTGTCCACAACTGCGGGAAACCGTTTACTTCGGGGATCCGAGCTGGAACGCGTTGCTGCGGCGCGGAACGCCCGATCTCCGCGAGGATCTCCACACCCGCGGAAACGAGTTGTCCTGCGACGACCCCATCAACATCCAGTACACCTCGGGTACTACGGGCTTCCCCAAGGGGGCCACCCTCTCCCACCACAACATTCTCAACAACGGTTACTTCGTGGGTGAGTCGATCGCCTACAGCGAGCTGGACAGGATCTGCATCCCGGTCCCCTTCTACCACTGTTTCGGCATGGTGATGGGAAACCTGGCGGCCACCTCGCACGGCGCCTGCATCGTCGTCCCCGCCCCGTCCTTCGACCCGAAGGCCACGCTGGAGGCCGTCCAGCAGGAGCGGTGCACCTCTCTGTACGGCGTCCCGACCATGTTCATCGCGGAGTTGAACCTGCCCGACTTCGCGTCCTACGACCTCTCCTCGCTGCGCACCGGCATCATGGCCGGCTCGCCCTGCCCGGTCGAGGTGATGAAACGGGTGGTCGCAGAGATGAACATGGCCGAGGTGTCGATCTGCTACGGCATGACCGAGACCTCGCCCGTCTCCACCCAGACCCGCCGCGAGGACGATCTGGAGCACCGCACCGGCACCGTGGGCAGAGTCCTGCCGCACATCGAGGTGAAGGTCGTGGATCCGGTGGACGGTGTGACCCGGCCGCGCGGCGTCGCGGGGGAGCTGTGCACCCGCGGCTACAGCGTGATGCTCGGTTACTGGAACGAACCCGAGAAGACCGCCGAGTCGATCGACGCGGGACGCTGGATGCACACCGGGGACCTGGCGGTGATGCGCGAAGACGGTTACGTCGAGATCGTCGGCCGGATCAAGGACATGATCATCCGGGGCGGGGAGAACATCTACCCGCGCGAGATCGAGGAGTTCCTCTACGGTCACCCGGGGATCCGGGACGTCCAGGTCGTCGGCGTCCCGCACGAGAAGTACGGCGAGGAGGTCCTCGCCTGCGTCATCCCGGCCGACGCGACGGACCCGCCGTCGCTGGAGGAGTTGCGTGCCTACTGCGAGGGCCGGCTGGCGCACTACAAGATCCCGAGCAGGTTGCGCATCATGGACGCCTTCCCGATGACCGTCTCGGGCAAGGTGCGCAAGATCGAGCTGCGTGAGGGGCACGCGCTGTAGCGGTGTTTCCGGCTCGATGTTTCCGGGTCCTCGGGGCTCGGGGTGTCCGGGTCGTCGGAGCTTGGAGTTCGCAGCTCGGAGCTCGGAGCTCGGGTTTGGGATTCGGGGCTCGGAGGCTTCGAGCCCCGGGCTCTGGGCACTTCGGGTTCTTCGCGGTGATGGCCGTCGTCTCAGGTGTTTCCTGCGTCGAGGGCGTCGGCCATCGCGTTGACCGGCTGCGGGGTGCCCGTCAGGTCCAGGACGAAGAGCGGTACGCGCAGTTGGTCGGCACGGGCCCGGGCGTCCTCGGCGTACCCCGCGAGGGAGAAGTAGACACAGTCCGCGGATGCCGTCATGGCCGTCAGCCAGAGACACTCCACGTCCCGCAGTGAGGCCGGCCGCACGCTCGGATCCACCTGGGCCACGATCCCGCGGGCGGCGAGTCCGATGCCGGAGGTGGGCCGTTGATCGGCTCGCCGGATCTCCTCGTGCCCGAGCCAGTTCAGATAGAGCGCTGCGGCGGTGACCGCGTCACGGGCGGTACGGATGGCGACCGGTCGGAAGGCACGCCGCTCCGGTGCCGGTGCCGGTGCCGGTGCCGGTGTCTGTGCCGGTGCCTGTGCCTGCGCAAGTCCCGCATCCCTTGCAGGTGCGGATGGCGGCGGCGGTGGCGATTCCGGCGCGGTTGTTTCCACGGCGGTTGTTTCCGACCCTGTTTCCGAGTCTGTTTCCGTCCCCGCCGCCTCCGACCCCTCTCCGGGCTCTGGGGGCGGGTCGGTCACCGGGACCCGTATCACCGCTCCGCAGGCGCAGCCCAGTTCCGGGTGCGGCCACTGGTGCCGACGGTGACAGGAGGGACACCGCAGGGCGACCCACTCGTCGTCCCACGCCCGGTGTACGACGGTCGTCGGCGCCGTCCGCCGGTCGAGCACAGGCGTGACGGGAGCGCCGCACGCACACGGGTAGCACGGTGCGGTGTAGGGGCGCTCGCGCCGACAGGCCGGGCAGCGCACCGGCACGCTCTCGGACATGGCCCCATCGTCCTCCTCCCGCCCCCGCTTGTCCGTCTCTTGACGACCTTCGCCTGCCCACTTACATTGCTTCCAGATAGCAGAAAGTATTTTCCGTATTACGGAAGTATGCGGATTGCTGGAAACCGATGGAAGGGCTCACCGCGGGGCGCGACGGGAGAGCGAATCCGACAGCTGTAGCAGCTGAAGCAGTCGAAGCAGGAGTAGCCCATGGCTCGTATGACCGCTGCCCGCGCGGCAGTCGAGATCCTCAAGCGCGAGGGCGTCACCAGTGCGTTCGGTGTCCCCGGCGCGGCGATCAACCCTTTCTACGCGGCACTCGAGGTCTCCGGCGGCATCAACCACACCCTCGCCCGTCATGTCGAGGGCGCCTCCCACATGGCCGAGGGCTATACCCGGACCCATCCGGGCAACATCGGCGTCTGTGTCGGCACCTCGGGCCCGGCGGGCACCGACATGATCACCGGTCTGTACTCGGCCATCGGCGACTCCGTCCCGATCCTGTGCATCACGGGCCAGGCCCCGACCGCCGTGATCCACAAGGAGGACTTCCAGGCCGTGGACATCGCCTCCATCGCCAAGCCGGTGACCAAGATGGCGGTCACCGTCCTGGAGGCGGCCCAGGTCCCCGGCGTCTTCCAGCAGGCCTTCCACCTCATGCGCTCCGGTCGGCCGGGCCCGGTCCTCATCGACCTGCCGGTCGACGTCCAGCAGACGGAGATCGAGTTCGACGTGGACACGTACGAGCCGCTGCCCGTCTACAAGCCGGTCGCGAGCCGTGCGCAGATCGCGAAGGCGCTCTCGATGCTGAACGCGTCCGAGCGGCCGCTGATCGTCGCGGGTGGCGGCGTCATCACGGCGGATGCCACGGAACTCCTGGTGGAATTCGCGGAGTTGACGGGCACTCCGGTCATCCCGACGCTGATGGGCTGGGGTGCGATCCCCGACGACCACGAGCTGAACGCCGGCATGGTCGGCCTCCAGACCTCGCACCGCTACGGCAACGCGACGTTCCTGGAGTCCGACTTCGTCCTCGGTATCGGCAACCGCTGGGCCAACCGTCACACCGGACGCGTCGACGTCTACACGGCCGGCCGCACCTTCGTCCACGTCGACGTCGAGCCCACCCAGATCGGCAAGATCTTCGCTCCGGACTACGGGATCGCCTCGGACGCGAAGGCGGCTCTCGAGCTCTTCGTCGAGGCGGCGAGGGAGTCGAAGGCGGCGGGCACGCTCCCCGACCGTTCCGCGTGGGCGGCCGCCGCGCAGGAGAAGAAGGCGACCCTCCAGCGCCGGACGCACTTCGACGACATCCCGATCAAACCGCAACGCGTCTATGAGGAGATGAACAAGGCCTTCGGTCCGGAGACCCGGTACGTCACCACCATCGGGCTCTCGCAGATCGCGGGCGCCCAGATGCTGCACGTCTACCGGCCGCGCCACTGGATCAACTGCGGGCAGGCGGGGCCCCTCGGTTGGACCATCCCGGCGGCCCTGGGCGTGGCGAAGGCCGACCCGGAGGCGCAGGTCGTCGCCCTCTCCGGGGACTACGACTTCCAGTTCATGATCGAAGAGCTGGCGGTCGGAGCACAGCACAAGATCCCTTACGTCCATGTCCTCGTCAACAACTCCTACCTGGGGCTGATCCGGCAGGCGCAGCGGGCGTTCGACATCGACTTCCAGGTCAAGCTGGAGTTCGAGAACATCAACTCGCCCGAGCTGGGCGTGTACGGCGTCGATCACGTCAAGGTCGCCGAGGGCCTCGGCTGCAAGGCGATCCGGGTGACGGACCCCGCCGAGTTGGGGGCCGCTTTCGAACAGGCCAAGAAGCTGGCCGCCGAGTTCCAGGTGCCGGTCGTCGTGGAGGCGATCCTGGAGCGCGTCACCAACATCTCGATGAGCGGCACCAACGACATCGGCAACGTAGTGGAGTTCGAGGAGCTCGCCACCGAGCCGGGGCATGCGCCGACGTCGATCAGGACGCTGAAGGTCTGAGGTTGTGGGTGTGAGGCTGAGGGTCTGAGGTTGCGGGGCTGAGGGCTGAGGGTCTGAGGTCTGAGGCTGAAGGTCTACGGCTGAGGGTCCGGGACTGAAGTTCCGGGCCGAGGCTCGTCGTCGCGAAGGGGTGGCCCATCCGGGGGATGGGCCACCCCTTTCTGTATGCGCTTTCCGCAAGCGTTGCCGTGCGTCAGTCCGGTAGGCGTTTTCCGAGAAGCGTTGCTGCCTGTCAGTGCGGTAGGCGTTTTCCGAGCCGTTTCCGGGATTCGGTCCGAGCGGCCGCCGCCTCCGCCTCGGCCGCAGGAGTACATCACTTCGCCCGTTCCGCCGCCCCGCGGTGAGCGGCGATGAAACCCTGTGTCCGCCACCTCGGTCCGGGCGATCAGCCCTGCCCGAAGCGCGGGCGCGCTGCCAGGACACTCAGGGCGGGCTCGCCCGTACAGGGCCACCGCCAGGACGCCGTCGGTCGACGGCCCTTCCCCTTCCCTGCCATCGGCCGGCACGGGATGCCTGCCCCGCAGGTCGCCCGGATCCGACCCGGACGCCCCGCGTCGACCGGACTCCTCAGCTGATGGGCGGGTGCGGCCACTGTCACCGCTGCCCGCGGACCGCCGCGCGTCGACCGGGCTCCTCAGCTGAAGGGCGGGTGCGGCCACCGCACTGCCGCCTGCGGACCGACGCCCGCCGCCCGCGGACCGCCCCGCAGCGGCGCGACCTGGTAGGGATCCAGCCGGACCGACATGTCGTCGCTCATGCTCCCAACCCCGGAGCGAGGCCCGCCGCCCCCGTGTCGGCGGGCCCCGCGTGACCACAATGTGCCCTTGCGCGGGGGTGGTTGAAGCCTCTTGAACGGACTTCAGAGGTTGATTTGAGGTTGGTGTGCCCGGCCTACTCCTCGTGCCGGTGCCCGTGCTCCTCCGACAGCCCCGGCCAGTCGTCGGGGCCGCCGCCCTGCCATTCGATGAGGTCGCTCTCCTCCACCTCGATCCGGTCCAGGTCGGCCAGCCGAAGGATCTCCACGACGTCGTCGAGATGGGAGGCGACCCCGAGAACGGCGTCACCCGAGGTGACCCGCCGGGACCCGTCGAGCGCCGGCGGGTGGACGACGATGTGCGGCTGCGGCGTCGTATTGTCCGTATTCATACGCGTATTCATAACCAGATCGGTGCCCTTTCCGCGGGGCAACGCGCAGCGCTCCCTCGTCGGTCCTGCTGACGGGGGAGCGCTGGGGTGCGGTGGCCGTCCGACGGCGCGAGGCTGGGCGCGACAGGACGTTCGCGCCGCCGGACGGAGCTTCTTCGGGGAAGTGGGACGGACGGGACAGGCCGGGCCGGGGTCGGAGGCAGGGGTGGGGCCGGCTGAGCGGGGTGGGGCGGAGTGGGCCGGGACATGGACGGGTCGAGGTAGGGGCAGGGACCGCGGCGGGTTGCGACGGAGCCGGGAGCGGGCTTCCCTCAGGTCGAGAAGCGGGCCCCGTTCCTTCACCACCGCACTGGCTCGCACGCCGCCGCGGTCCTCGCCCTGCCCGCGCCCGTATCCGGCGACCACCCCTCATCCGGGTCGCACGGCACAGCCGCGGGCCGCGTGCACGGCGTTATGACGTTCCGTCAGATGCCATGCACGAGTCTTGTGTCACGTCGGCGCCGGGGGCGTGGGAACCGGGCGGCGACAGGTTGCTGGAAGCGGTTTCCGGGCGGCGTCGCCGCCTGGGCGCGACAGGACAGATGTCAGCGACGGCGCCGCCCGGAAGTCTCAGAGACGCGCGCCCGACAGGCGCTCCACGGCCCGCAGCAGGGCCGAGTGGTCCAGTCCGCCGTCGCCCTGCGCGCGCAGGCTCGCGACCAGCTGGGCGACCACCGCGCCGACGGGCAGGGCCGCGCCGACGTTGCGGGCGGCGTCCGTGACGATGCCCATGTCCTTGTGGTGCAGGTCGATCCGGAAGCCCGGCTTGAAGTCGCGGGTGAGGAAGTTGTCCTTCTTGCGGGCCAGTACGGTCGAGCCGGCGAGCCCGCCGCCCAGGACGTCCAGCGCCGCCTTCAGGTTCACGCCCGACTTCTCCAGGAAGACCACGGCCTCGGCGCACGCCTGGATGTTCACGGCGACGATCAGCTGGTTGGCGGCCTTCACGGTCTGGCCCGAGCCGTGCGGACCGCACAGCACGATGGTCTTGCCGAGTGCCTCGAAGACGGGCTCGGCCTCGTCGAAGTCGGCCTGCTCGCCGCCCACCATGATGGACAGCACGGCCTCGACGGCGCCGGCCTCACCGCCGGACACCGGGGCGTCGAGCACCCGGATGCCCTTGTCCTTCGCCGCCCGTGCGAGGTCGATCGAGGTCTGCGGGGTGATCGAGGACATGTCGATCAGAAGCGCCCCGGACCGCGCGTTCTCCAGGATGCCTTCGGGGCCGTACGCGATGGCCTCGACCTGGGGCGAGGCGGGCACCATCGTGATCACGACGTCGGCGTCGCGCACGGCCTCGGCGACGGAGCCCGCGGCGCTGCCGCCGGCGGCCGTGAGCCGGTCCAGCTTGTCCTGTTCCAGGGTGAAGCCGGTGACGTCGTAACCCGCCTTGACGAGGTTCTCGGACATGGGGGAGCCCATGATGCCGAGGCCGATCCAGGCGATCTTGGGAAGTGCGGGTACTGCGGGAACTGCGTTGCTCATCGGGGGTGCCTCTCGGTACGGGGGTTCAGCGGGGCAGCCAGTCGAAGGCCTCGGCGCTCGGACGGTCGCCCGGCTTGTACTCGAGGCCCACCCAGCCGTCGTATCCGGCCTTCCGCAGCCGGTCGAGGAGGTCCTCGAGGGGCAGCGAGCCGGTGCCCGGCGCGCCACGGCCCGGGTTGTCGGCGATCTGTACATGGCCGGTCCTCGACGCGTAGCGCTCGATCACCGACGGCAGGTCCTCGCCGTTCATCGACAGGTGGTACAGATCCATCAGGAACTTCGCGTTGCCGAGCCCTGTGGCGTCGTTGACCTTGTCGACGATGCCGATCGCGGCCGGTGCACTGACCAGGGGGTAGCGGGGCGACTCGGGCCTGTTCAGCGCCTCGACGAGCAGGATCGCGCCGATCCGGTGCGCTGCCCGGGCCGCGAGGACCAAATTCTCCAGCGCGAGGGCGTCCTGCTCGGCCGGGTCCACGCCGTCGAGGCGGTTGCCGTACAGCGCGTTGAGCGCGCGGCAGCCCAGGGACTGCGCGAAGCCGGCGGCCACGTCGATGTTGGCACGGAACCGTTCCGACTCCTCGCCGGGCAGCGACAGGGCGCCGCGGTCGGGGCCCGGGAGCTGTCCGGCATAGAAGTTGAGGCCCGTGAGCTGTACGCCCGCGTCCTCGATCGCCTGCCTCAGGGCGTCGAGCTCGGACGGCTCGGGGGTGGGTGAGTCGATCCAGGGCCACCACAGCTCGACCGCGGTGAAGCCGGCCGCGGCCGCCGCCGCGGGGCGCTCCAGGAGCGGGAGTTCCGTGAAGAGGATCGACAGGTTGACGTTGAAGCGCCGGTCTTCGAAGCCCATAGGGTGCCGCGCTCCCTTCCGTGTCGAGTATTTCCGTATTGCGGAAGTTGTTTTCTGCTTATTGGAAGATTGCCGTTGGGCCGGGCGGCTTGTCAAGGGGCGGAGGGGTGCGCCGGAGCCCGGCCGAGGTGGAACCCCGACTCCCGGGTGGTCGTCCGTCCGGTCCGTTAAGGTCGGTGTCCGGGCGCCGACGTTCCGGTCCCGTTCAGAGAGGTGTGGGGCGCGATGCGACTGAAAGTGGAGTTCACCACCGAGCCCTTCGACCTCGACGAGGCGCCCGCGCACGCGCTGGTCGCCCGTGAGGTGATCGAGGCGGCCGACCTGGACGCGGTGGACGTGGGGCCGTTCGGCAACACCGTGGAGGGGGCCGCCGACGCGGTGCTCGCCGCCGTGGACGCCCTGCTGCGCAGGTCCCTCGGTGCGGGCGCCACCCGCATCTCGCTCCAGGTCAACGTCATGGGGGACGGGGACCGGGACGCGGACGGCGATGTCGTCGGGGAGGGCGTGTGAGCACCTCCGGCGACGAGGCCTTCATCGCGGCCGTGAAGCCGCTGGTCGACGCGATGGGCGGGGAGATGCTCCCGCCGGACGAGGCCGGCGTCGACGACGTCGTCCTGGCCTGGGAAGGGGTCGACACCGTCGCCGTGCGCCTGCCCCAGCTGGCCGACTCCCTCGACCACATCCTCGCCGCCATGGAGCGCAGGAAGGGCAGACCGCTCGCCGACCTGGACCGCAAGGCCAAGCAGGAGGTCGTGCGGATACTCGAGGCGCGTGGCGCCTTCTCCGTACGGCACGGTGTGGAGACCGTGGCGAGCGCGCTCGGGGTGAGCCGCTTCACGGTCTACAACTATCTCAACCGGGAGAAAGAGGCCTGAGCGGTCTCTTGTGGCGTGTCCGGAGGCCGGCCGGGGGCGAGTGGTGGGCCGGCGGTGGACGCCGGGTTTCGTTACCCGGAATTTTCAACAAAGTGTTGACGTGATGTCGCGGACAGGCGTTAGCTGGCCGCAGCCCGCTCAAGCACGAAGGCCGTCTCGCGGCCACGGAGGCTCCCGTGACTTCGACTTCCCCACCCCCGGGCCTGGCCCGGTTCAACGACCTCGAGGAGTCCGTGGCCCGTGCCGCGCTCCACGAGGCGTGCGCCTCCACGGCGTGGACCACCCGACTGCTCGCGGCCCGCCCCTACGCCACCGTCACCGACCTGTACGGCGTCAGCGACGCCGCCATGGCCGACCTGACCGCCACGGACCTGGCGGAAGCGATGGCCGGGCACCCGCCGATCGGCCGTCCGAAGCCCGGCGACCCGACCTCGGCCCGCGAACAGCACGGCATGGCCGGCGCTTCGCGGGAACTCAAGGCCGAGATGCTCGAACTGAACCTGGCCTACCAGGAGAAGTTCGGCCATGTCTTCCTGATCTGTGCCACCGGTCGCACCGGCGAGCAGCTGCGCGACGCGGTCAAGGAGCGGATCGGCAACGCGCCGGAGCAGGAACGGGAGATCGTCCGCGTCGAACTGGGCAAGATCAACCGTATCCGCCTCGCCCGACTCGTCGAAGAGGACCGACCCACCCCATGAGCACCAGCAGCACCGCATCGGTGTCCACCCACATCCTGGACACCTCCGTCGGCCGGCCCGCCGCGGGAGTCGCCGTCCACCTGTCCGCCCGTTCGGGCCGGGATGCCCGGCAGGGGCCGGATGCGGGCTGGAGGGCGCTCGGCGGCTCCGCGACCGACGCGGACGGCCGCTGCAAGGACCTGCCGGCGTTGCCGGAGGGGACCACCCATGTACGGCTCGACTTCGCCGTGGAGGCGTATTTCGAGCGATCCGAGAAGAAGCAAGCCGATGCGCAGCAGGACGCCCCCGCGAATCGGGACAGCGGTGCCCCACCCGTGTTCTTCCCGGAGGTGGCGATCACCTTCGCCGTCGTACCCGGCGAGCACTACCACGTACCGCTGCTGCTCAACCCGTTCGGCTACTCCGTTTACCGAGGGAGCTAGCTAGATGACCGCCCATTCCCACCCGGCCCGCCCTGTGTTCCTGGGACAGAACCAGTACGGCAAGGCCGAGAACCGAGTCGTCAGGATCACGCGGGACGGCACCACCCACCACATCAAGGACCTCAACGTGTCCGTGTCGCTGAGCGGCGACATGGACGAGGTCCACTACTCCGGCTCGAACGCCAACGTCCTGCCGACCGACACCACCAAGAACACGGTGTACGCGTTCGCCAAGGAGCACGGCATCGAGTCCGCCGAGCAGTTCGGCATCCACCTCGCCCGTCACTTCGTGACCTCGCAGGAACCGATCAGGACCGCGCGGATCCGCATCGAGGAGTACGCCTGGGAGCGGATCGAGACGCCCGGCGAGGACGAGCACTCCTTCGTCCGCCGGGGCCAGGAGACCCGCGTCGCCCAGATCACCTACGACGGCTCCTCCTGGGAGGTCGTCTCCGGGCTCAAGGACCTGACGGTCATGAACTCGACGAACTCCGAGTTCTGGGGCTACGTCAAGGACAAGTACACGACGCTGCCCGAGGCGTACGACCGCGTCCTGGCGACCGAGGTGTCCAGCCGGTGGCGCTTCCACTGGTCCGACGACGCCCAGCAGGCACCGGACTGGGAGGAGTCGTACGCCCAGGTCAAGAAGCACATGCTGCTGGCCTTCGCGCAGACGTACTCCCTCTCCCTCCAGCAGACCCTGTACGCCATGGGCGCACGGATCATCGACCACCGCGACGAGATCGACGAGGTCCGCTTCTCGCTCCCCAACAAGCACCACTTCCTGGTGGACCTGAAGCCGTTCGGACTGAAGAACGACACCGCCGACGGAGCCGTCTACTACGCCGCCGACCGTCCCTACGGCCTGATCGAGGCCACCGTTCTGCGGGACGGCTGCGAGGCGAAGATCCCGGTGGACCTCACCAACCTCTGAACCGTCCCTCCTTCGCGGCACCCGTGGCCGGCGAGCCCGCGCCTCACCGGCCACGGCACTCAAACTCCCAGGGTCCTGCCGTGCCCTCTCCACCAGAGTCCACTGAGTGAAAAGGACGAATCCATGGCAGCAGACCGGCGCACCGTCATCGAGAACTGTTCGATCGCGACCGTCGACGCTCAGGACACGGAATACGGCAACGGTCACGTCGTCCTCGCCGGCAACCGGATCGAGTCGCTCGGCGCGGGCAGGGCCCCGGACGGCCTGGAGAACGTCGAGCGCCGTATCGACGCCACCGGGCACCTGGTCACCCCGGGCCTGGTCAACACCCATCACCACTTCTACCAGTGGATCACCCGGGGCCTGGCCACCGACCACAACCTCTTCGACTGGCTCGTCGCCCTCTACCCCACCTGGGCGCGCATCGACGAACAGATGGTCCGCGCCGCCGCCCAGGGCTCCCTGGCGATGATGGCCCGCGGCGGCGTCACCACCGCCATGGACCACCACTACGTCTTCCCGAAGGGCTCCGGCGACCTGTCCGGCGCGATCATCGGCGCCGCCCGCGACATGGGCGTCCGCTTCACCCTGGCCCGCGGTTCCATGGACCGCAGCGAGAAGGACGGCGGCCTGCCCCCGGACTTCGCCGTCGAGACCCTGGAAGGCGCCCTCGCCGCCACCGAGCAGACCGTCGGACAGCATCACGACGCCTCCTTCGACGCGATGACCCAGGTCGCCGTCGCCCCCTGCTCGCCCTTCTCCGTCTCGACCGAACTGATGCGCCAGGGCGCCGAGTTGGCCCGCCGGCTCGGCGTGCGTCTGCACACCCACGGCTCGGAGACGGTCGAGGAGGAGAAGTTCTGCCACGAGCTGTTCGGCATGGGCCCGACCGACTACTTCGAGTCCACCGGCTGGCTGGGCGAGGACGTGTGGATGGCGCACTGCGTCCACATGAACGACTCCGACATCGACGCCTTCGCCCGGACCGGAACGGGCGTCGCCCACTGCCCCTCCTCCAACGCCCGGCTGGCGGCGGGCATCGCCCGGGTCCCCGACATGCTGAGGGCCGGCGTCCCGGTCGGCCTCGGCGTCGACGGCACGGCCTCCAACGAGTCCGGCGAGCTCCACACCGAGCTGCGCAACGCCCTGCTCATCAACCGCCTCGGCGCCCACCGCGAGGCCGCCCTGAACGCCCGTCAGGCGCTGCGGCTCGGCACCCACGGCGGAGCACAGGTCCTGGGCCGCGCCTCGCAGATCGGCTCCCTGGAGCCGGGCAAGCTGGCCGACCTGGTGCTGTGGAAGCTGGACACCCTCGCCCACGCCTCCATCGCCGACCCGGTCACCGCCCTGGTCTTCGGCGCGGCGGCGCCCGTCACCGCCTCGCTCGTGAACGGCCGTCAGATCGTCGAGGACGGACGCCTGTTGCACGCCGACGAGGACGCGATCGCCCGCTCGACGCGGGAAGAGGCGCAGCGGTTGGCACGCATCGCCGCGCAGGGCTGACAGGCCTGTTCCGTAAGGGCTCGGCTCTTGCGGGCACTGAACTCCGGTCGAGGGGGACGGCCCTCGACCGGCAGCCGTGGCCGGGGCGCGCGTGAACGCGCGTGCCCCGGAACGGTTCCCCACCGTCCCCTCCCGCAGGTACCCCTCCCGTCCGCGGATACCTCCCGTTCCGTGGCCTGCCGTTCCCGGTGCCACCCGGTACCTGGCGTTCCTCGGTACCACCCGGTATCTCGCGTCTTCCGTCACCGCCCGGCACCTCGCGTTCTCCGGTGCCGCCGGTTTTCGGGAACCGCCAGTTCCCAGGTGCTTCCAGCGCCGCCGCACCACCTCCCTGACACCCGCGTCAGAGCCGACGTGTACCCGACCGGAGGAGAGCCGCCGTGTCCTCGCAAGCAGTCGACCACCCCGTCGACGAGAAACTCCCCGCCCTGAGAATGACGACGAGCGGCCTCCAGCACGTGGCCGCCATGTACGCGGGGGTCGTCGCCCCGCCTCTGATCGTCGGCGCGGCCGTAGGCCTCACCGGCTCCGAACTCACGTTCCTCACCGGCGCCTGTCTGTTCACGGCCGGCCTCGCCACCTTGCTGCAGACACTGGGCGTCTGGAAGATCGGGGCCCGCCTTCCCTTCGTCAACGGTGTCACCTTCGCCGGGGTCGCCCCCATGACGGCGATCGTGGCCTCCACCGACGACAAGCGGGACGCCCTGCCCGTCATCTTCGGCGCGGTGATCGTCGCCGGTCTGCTGGGCTTTCTGGCCGCGCCCGTCTTCTGCAAGGCGGTCCGCTTCTTCCCGCCGGTCGTCACGGGGACGGTCATCACGCTGATCGGCGTCTCCCTGCTTCCCGTCGCCTTCGGCTGGGCGCAGGGCCCGGACCCCGCGGCGCACGACTACGGCTCGACGACGAACCTCGGCCTCGCGGCCGCCACCCTCCTGATCGTGCTGCTCCTGCGCCGCTTCACCCGCGGCTTCGTCAAGCAGATCGCCGTTCTGCTCGGCCTGGTCGTCGGCACGCTCGTCGCGATCCCCTTCGGCGTCACGGACTTCGGCCCGGTGGCCGCCGCGGACGTCATCGGCTTCCCCGCCCCCTTCCACTTCGGCGCCCCGCAGTTCCAGCTCGCGGCGATCCTGTCGATGTGCGTGGTGATGGTGGTGTCGATGACCGAATCCACCGCGGACATGCTGGCGTTGGGCGAGATCGTCGAACGTCCGGCGGACGAGCGGACCATCGCTGCCGGGCTGCGCGCCGACACCCTGGGCTCGGCGCTCAGCCCCGTCTTCAACGGTTTCATGTGCAGCGCCTTCGCCCAGAACATCGGGCTGGTCGCGATGACGAGGATCCGCAGCCGCTATGTCGTCGCCACCGGGGGCGGCTTCCTCGTCCTGATGGGTCTGTGCCCGATGGCCGCCTCGCTCATCGCCGTCGTACCCCGCCCGGTCCTCGGGGGCGCCGGCGTCGTCCTGTTCGGGTCGGTCGCCGCCAGCGGCATCCAGACCCTGGTCCGGGCCGGCCTGGAGAAGGACAACAACGTCCTGATCGTCGCCGTGTCCCTGGCCGTCGGCATCATCCCGATCACCGAGCCGGAGTTCTACCACGCCTTCCCGGAGACGGCGAAGATCGTCCTGGACTCGGGCATCTCCACGGGCTGCCTGGCCGCCGTCCTGCTCAACCTGGTCTTCAACCACGTCGGCCAGGGGCGCAACGCGGCGGACGTGACCCACCCGATGGAGGCGGGGGAGGAACTCACCGGGGCGACCCGGGCCCCGGCCACGCCATGAGGTTCGCGAGCAACTCGGCCTGCTCGACGGCGTCGTCCAGCGCGTGACGCGTGTGAGGGCGCCACGGCAGCAGGTTCCGCCGGCATCGTGCGCTTCGCCACCGCCCGCAGCGGCAACCCCGCCTTGGTGGCGTACAGCGTCTTCATGTCGAGGCAGCCGGAGTGCCCGAAGGGGCTCTTCCCGGTGAAGCGGATCAGGTACCAGTGCAGGAACGTCCAGTCGTGCGACGCCGGTCTCACGCGTCGTACGGACATGGAACCGGAGCAGCGCAGGTCCGCACGGGGCTCCGCCTGCGCATTCAGCCCTGCCGGGGCGCCCGGCAGGGTGTGGCCCGGGGCAGCCGCCCGGTGAAGAAGGCCCCCGGCGGGACACCCATCAGGGTGCGGAAGTCGGCCGTCATGTGCGACTGGTCGTAATAGCCGGTGGCGGCGGCGAGTTCGGCCCAGGGCGCGGAGGCCGCGTGGGTGAGGACGTGGCGCACCCGGTCGATGCGGGCGTAGTGCTTGGGGGAGACGCCCACGCCGTCGGCGAACAGGTTGCGCAACTGGCGTTCGCTCACCGCG
Organism: Streptomyces rishiriensis; assembly: GCF_030815485.1. NCBI lineage: Bacteria > Bacillati > Actinomycetota > Actinomycetes > Kitasatosporales > Streptomycetaceae > Streptomyces > Streptomyces rishiriensis. The sequence continues at coordinate 6,688,021 of NZ_JAUSWV010000002.1, forward strand.
AGTTCACGGGCCACGTCCCGCACCGGGGCGGGGGTGCGGTGACGGCGGGTCGACAGGGCTTCGACGGCGGCCCGCAGCAGCCGTTCGCGCGAGCCGTCCCCGGCGGGTGGGAGCAGCTCCGCCAGACGCGCCGTGACCGCGTCCCGTTCGACCCGGGCCAACTCGCGGGCCAGTCGCCGAGCCGTCCCGGCCGGCAGGTCGCCGAGCGGGATCACCCGGCCGACGAGGTCCACCGCCGCCACCCCGAACAGCGGGCCGACCGCGCCTGGTTGCAAGCGCAGTTGCACGCATGACACCGCCCGCTCGTCCGGGTCCGTGTGGTACGAGGCACGGGTGCGCGGGCCGACGACCAAGGTGTCGCGCCGCCCGTTCGCCTCCTCACGGAGGACCACCTTCGTGGCCGTGTCCGGCACGTGCGCGAAGGCGTCGTCGAGGGGGCGGCCGACCGCGACCGTCCCGATGCCGGTGATCCAGCGGCGCAGCGCGGCGGGGACGGGCAGGACCTGTTCGGACGGGTGCGGCGGATCCGCCGCGCCCGCGGGGCTGTTCGTCACGCCCTCCACGGTAAGCGCGTCGAGGGATCCTCCGGGCGGCCGAAGCGTGCCGGAATCTCCTAGAGACGCGGCGGGACCGGACGGCAGCGTGGTCGGCATGATTCTCGTGACCGGTGCCACGGGCACCATCGGCAGCCGACTCGTACGACACCTCGCGGCGCGCGGTGAGAAGGTGCGCGCCCTGACCCGGGACCCGGCACGGGCCGCGGTGCCTGCGGAGGTCGAGGTGGCACGTGGGGACTACCTCGACCCGTCCTCCCTGGAGAGGGCGATGTCCGCCGTGACGGCGGCCTTCCTGGTGGGCCTGCCCGGACCGTCCGTGCAGCACGACGGCGCCCTGGTGGCGGCGGCTCGGGCCGCGGGCGTGGGCCGGCTGGTCAAGCTGTCCGCGATCGGCACCGGTGATCCCGAGGTGGGTCCGGCAGGGCGATGGCATGTCGACGGCGAGCGGGCCGTCCGGGAGAGCGGGGCGCAGTGGGTGGTGCTTCGGCCGTCCTCCTTCGCCTCCAACACCCTCGGCTGGGCGGCGGCGATCGGCGCGGGCGAGCCGGTGCCGAACCTGAGCGGCGACGGACCCCAGGGCGTCGTCGACCCGCGCGACGTGGCCGAGGCGGCGGCCGTGACCCTCCTCGACGAGCGGTGGGCGGGGCGTACGTACACGCTGACCGGCCCCGAGACCATCAGCGTGCCCGGCCAGGCGGCCGTTCTGGCGGATGTCCTCGGCCGGCCGGTGACGACACACGACCTCACCCCGGACGAGGTGCGGGAGCACCTCCTCGGCTGGGGGCAGGGCGAGGCCGTCGCGGAAGGGGTCGCCAGGGGTTCCGCGTACGTCCGCCGAGGCGGGAACGCCGTCGTCACCGAGGACGTGCCGGAGCTGCTGGGGCGTCCGGCGCGCACGTACCGGCAATGGGCGCACGACCACCGGGAGGCTTTCGGGACCGCATGAGGAAACGGGGTGGGCGGGTGGCGCGGCTCCGAGCCCCGCCACCCGCCCACCCCTCGCCTCCGCCCACCCCTGGCCCCTCGCCGGGCCGGCCTCCGCCTCGCGGGGTCCAGGTCGTCCTCGGCCCCCGCCGCTGTCCGCCCCGGACGTCTTCGGCCCCCGCCCTCTCAGCCCTCGTCGTCCTCCGGTCGCCGCGTCCGGAGGACGACCGCGGCGAGCGCCAGTGCCGTCAGCGCGAACAGCGACGCCACCCGGAACGCCAGCCGGTAGCCCTCCGCCGTGGCCGGCAGCAGCTCGGCGCCGCCGCCGACCAGGCCGTCCGTGTGGCTCGCGGCCAGGGTCGACAGGACCGCGAGGCCGAGCGAACCGCCCACCACCTGTGTGGTGTTGAAGAGGCCGGAGGCCACGCCGCCGTCCTCCTCGCGGGCCCCCGACATGGCCAGACCGGTCAGCGCGGGCATCGCGGCGGCGAAACCGGCGGCCATGAGCAACATGGGCGGGAGGAAGTCGGCGGCGTAGGAGCCGTCGGCAGGGGCGCGGCTCAGCAGCGCCATTCCGGCGGTGATCAGCACCAGACCGGCCAGCAGGACACGATAGGGACCGAAGCGTCCGATGGTCCGCGCGGACAGGAGCAGCATCAGCAGGCCGATCGCGACCGGCGCGGGCAGGAACGCCGTGCCTGTCGCCAACTCGCTGTATCCGAGGACGCGTTGCAGGTACAGCGCGCCGATGAACTGGAAGCCGAACATCGTCGCGATCATCAGCACCTGGACGGCGTTCGCCCCGCTGAGCAGCCGGGAGCCGAACAGCCGCAGGCGCAGCAGCGGGCGGGCGGCCCGCGCCTGGCGCAGGACGAATCCTGAGAACAGGGCCGCGGCGAGCAGGGCCAGGAGCGCGGTGGCGGTGCCGTCGCGGTCGCCTGCCCCGACGATCACGTACACGGTCAGCATGAGCGCACTCGTGACCAGGGCCGCGCCCGGATAGTCGGCGCCCTTGCCGAGCCCGGCACCCTTCTCCGGTGCGAGGACGCGGACGGCCGCGAGCCAGGCGACGATGCCGATCGGCAGGTTGATGAGGAAGATCCAGTGCCAGTTGACGAGTTGGGTGAGCGCGCCGCCCAGGAACGTGCCCAGCGCTCCGCCCGCCGCGCCGACCGCGCTGAACACCGCGATGGCACGGGCCTGTTCGCGCGGCTCGGGGAAGAGCGTCACGAGCATGCCCAGGACCACCGCCGAGGTCATCGCGCCGCCGACGCCCTGGAGGGCACGCGCCGCGATGAGCGTCGCCTGGCTGCCGGCGACCCCGCACAGCACGGACGCCGCGGTGAACAGCGCGAGGCCGGCCGTGAACATCCGCTTGCGTCCCACCAGGTCGCCGAGCCGGCCGACCAGCAGGAGCAGGCCGCCGAAGGGGATGAGGTAGGCGTTGACGACCCAAGCCAGACCGGGGCCGCTGAACCCGAGGTCGTTCTGGATGGCGGGCATCGCCACGGTGACGATGTTGCCGTCCAGGATCGTCATCAGGGTTCCCGCGCACAGGACGACGAGGGACGCCCAGCGGGAGTACGTTCGGCTCGATGTCGATGTAGACGTCGATCTCGATGTGTGTCTCGGTGTCGGGGACTCGGCGATGGCCGTCATGGCGGTGTGGCCTCCACATTCTCCAGGGAACCCTTGGTGCACGACTTGTAACGGGGACCATCGTGGATAACCATGGAGAACGGCATAAGGAGGCACTTCGATGTCCCAGGGGAACACCGGTGTTACCTCGCAGGTGGTGAACGCGCACGCCTGCCCGGTGCGAGAAGTTCTTGACAGGGTCTCGGGGAAGTGGAGCGTGCAGATCCTGGTCGCGGCGGCGCACGGCCCCATCCGCTTCACGGAACTGGAGCGCAGCATCGACGGCATCAGCCGCCGCATGCTGACGCTCACCCTGCGCAATCTGGAGCGCGACGGGCTCGTCACCCGCACGGTGCATCCGACGGTGCCGCCCAAGGTCGAGTACGAACTGACGCCGGTGGCCGAGGAGTTGCACGAGACCCTGCAACGCCTGACGAACTGGGCCGAGCGCAACAGGGTCTATGTCGCCGAGGCGCGGGCGGCCTACGACAGCGAGCGGGAGACCGAACCGGTGTGACCTACAGCCCGAACAGGCCGGGATCCGCGGCCAGTTCCTTGAATCGGTCGGCCGGGTCGGCCACCATCCGGCGTTCCTTGAGGTCCAGCAGCCCGCCGACGGCGGTGAGTTCGGCGGACACCGTGCCGTCCGTCTTGCGGATGGTCTGCCGGATGCGGAAGGTCTTGCCGCCGCCCCACTCGAAGACACAGGTCACGTCGACCTCGTCGCCCGCGACCAGTTCGCGCAGGTAGCGGATGGTCGTCTCCAGGGCGACCGGGCCCACCCCCTTGGCGAGCAGACCGGCCTGGGTGACGCCCGCGGCCTGCAGGAGCGACCAACGAGCGTGCTCCGCGTAGTTGATGTACACGCTCTGGTTGAGGTGCCCCTGCACGTCGGTCTCGTATCCGCGCACGGTGACCCGGACGGAGAACGGCTCGCTCACGGTGTCCTCTTCTCGCTTCCTCGATGTCGGTGCTCTGCCCGTCGATCCTGGCATGCCCTCACGCCCGGCGTGGGGAAGCCAGCAGATAGCGCGTTCTCGTGCGGGGATCGGTGTGCTCGCCGACCTGCCAGCCCGCCTTCTCCAGGGTCGCCGCGCAGGCCACCAGTGTCGCGTCGTCCGGGGCGTGCACGGCGACCGCCTCCGGCTGCGGGGTCGCCCGCACCCGGTAGCCGTCCGTGCCCCGCGGCCCGGCGGGAGCGTGGCCGGCCGCCTCCAGGGCCAGTGCGGCGGCCCGCACGAGGTGGGTGCGCTCCCAGGCGCACGGCCGGTCGGTGTCCCCGTCCCGGTTGGTCATCCGGCGCAGCTCGAGCAGGCCCTGCCAGGCGCTGTGCACCTCGCGGGCCCGGGAGGCGGCGGTGGCGGGCCCGGTGTCCTCCTCGCCGCCGACACGCGCGGCGAAGACGCCGGTGTCCGGCGCGGGCGGTTCGGGGGCGAGCCGCGAAGCGGCTTCCGGGGCGGTGGACGCGGCCTCGGCCGGGGTCTCCTCCCGTGTCCGATGGCCCGCCGGGGTCAGGAAGTGGTCGTGCGGCGGGCGGGGGTGCCGGAAGGCGAGCCCGTGCCGCACCAGCGCGGCCAGCTGGGCCTCTGTGCCCCGCAGCCGCCCGGTGACCGGGTCGGCGGCGTCGATCACCCGCCGCTGGGCGGCGGTCGGCGGTCGTGGCACGGCGTGCTCCCCTCGAACAGCGCCCCCGGTGGGGCCTCGTCGAAGGCTACGGCCCGGGTCTGACATTCCAGGCGGCGATCACCGGCCGCCCGTGCTCCGTGCCCAGTCGGCACAGCGTCCCCGTCGCCAGCCGGAACAGTGCTCCGGCCGACGCGGGCAGGCCGAGCCGGCGAGCGGTCAGCACCCGCAGGAAGTGTCCGTGCGCCACCAGCAGCACGCCTTCCTCGCCGCCGGCGTGGGCCGCGTCGACCCGGGCGAGGACCCGGTCGGCCCGTTCGCCGACCTGCTCGGGCGTCTCACCGGGACGGTCCGGCGGGCCGGGTGCGACACCGTCCGTGAACAGGAACCAACCCGGTCGCGTCCGCTGGATCTCGGCCGTCGTGACGCCCTCGTAGCCGCCGTAGTCCCACTCCCGCAGCTCGGCGTCGACCCGGGCCTCGTGCAGTCCGATCAGTTCCGCCGTCTCCCGCGCCCGCTGTGCCGGGCTGACGAACACGGCCGCGAGCCGGTGCGAGCGGATCAGCGGCACCAGTTGTCGTGCCTCGTCCCGGCCGTGCTCGGTGAGCGGGACGTCCGTCCATCCGGTGTGCCGGCCCGAGCGTGACCATGCGGTCTCCCCGTGCCGGACGAGAAACAGGTCGCCCACGCGCGCGTGCCCCTTCCTGCCGCCCCTGTGTGCACCGTGACACAGGACCTGGGCGTGCGCACGTCAGCGGACGGCGGCGTGCCGAGGAAACGCTCCGGCGGGCCGACGAACCGACGGGCCGAGGGACCGGCGGGGCGACGCTCCGACGCTTCGGCGGGTCGACGAAGCGACCGCCCCGCCGCCCTACTGCCGGTACCCGCTGAGGAACCGCCCGATCCGGCCGATCGCCGCCTCCAGGTCGTCCGCGTGCGGCAGGGTCAGGATGCGGAAGTGGTCGGGGGTCGGCCAGTTGAATCCGGTGCCCTGGACGACCTGGATCTTCTCCCTCAGCAGGAGGTCCAGGACGAACTTCTCGTCGTCGTGGATCGGGTGCACCTTGGGGTCGATGCGCGGGAACGCGTAGAGCGCGCCCTTGGGCTTCACACAGGACACGCCCGGGATCTCGTTGAGCTTCTCCCAGGCCGTCTCCCGCTGGTCGTAGAGCCTGCCGCCCGGCGCCGTCAGCTCGTGGATGGACTGGCGTCCGCCGAGCGCCGCCTGGATGGCGTACTGGGCGGGCGCGTTGGCGCACAGGCGCATGGAGGCCAGCATCGTGAGGCCCTCCAGGTAGTCCCTGGCGTGCTGCTTGGGGCCGGTCACCACCAGCCAGCCCGAGCGGAAACCCGCCACCCGGTACGTCTTGGACAGACCGCAGAAGGTCAGGACCACCAGGTCCGGCCCGAGCGCGGCGGCCGAGTGGTGGACGGCGCCGTCGTAGAGGATCTGGTCGTAGATCTCGTCGGCGAAGACCATCAGGCCGTGCCGGCGGGCCAGGTCGAGGATCCCCTCGATGATCTCCTTCGGGTAGACCGCGCCGGTGGGGTTGTTGGGGTTGATGATGACGACGGCCTTGGTGCGGTCGGTGATCTTGGACGCCATGTCGTCCAGGTCCGGGTACCACTCGGCCTGCTCGTCGCAGAGGTAGTGGACCGCCTTGCCGCCGGCGAGCGTGGTCACCGCCGTCCAGAGCGGGAAGTCGGGGGCCGGGATCAGGATCTCGTCGCCGTCCTCGATCAGCGCCTGTACGGCCATGGAGACCAGCTCCGACACACCGTTGCCGAGGAAGACGTCGTCGACGCCGACCTCCAGGCCCCGCTCCTGGTAGCGCTGGGCCACGGCACGGCGGGCGGAGAGGACGCCCCGCGAGTCCGTGTAGCCGTGCGCCCGGGGAAGCATCCGGATCATGTCCTGGAGGATCTCCTCCGGCGCCTCGAAGCCGAAGGCCGCGGGATTGCCGGTGTTCAGGCGCAGCACGCTGTGGCCCGCCGCCTCCAGCGCGTCGGCGTGCTCGATCACCGGGCCGCGGATCTCGTAACAGACCTCGCTCAGCTTGTTCGACTGCCGGAACTCCATGCGCGCTCGCCCCTCCGGTTTGTGTGTTGCTTGGTTTTACCAAGTTCCAGCTTGGAAAGTCCAACGACATGTCTAGACTGCGTGCCATGTCACCTCGCCGAAGCTACGACCAGTACTGTTCCGCCGCCCGCGCGCTCGACGCCGTCGGTGACCGCTGGACCTTGCTGATCGTCCGGGAGCTGCTCGCCGGCCCGCGCCGTTACACGGACCTGCACGCCGATCTGCCGGGTGTGAGCACCGACGTGCTCGCCTCGCGGCTCAAGGACATGGAGCGGGACGGACTGACCACCCGGCGTCGGCTGCCCCCGCCGGGCGCGGCCTACGTGTACGAACTCACCGGACGTGGCAGGGAGTTGCTGCCCGTCCTGCAGGCACTCGGCAAGTGGGGTGAGGGTGAGCTCGGTGCGCGGCGGCCCACCGACGCCCTCCGCGCCCACTGGTTCGCGCTGCCGCTGCTGCGCGGGCTCGGCGACGAGGGGGCCGCGGGTACGGGGCTCGTCGAGGTCCGGCTCGACGAAGGGGTGTTCCACCTGGAGGTCGGCGCGCAGACCGGGCCGGTGTACGGCGACGGTCCCGCGCCGGGGGAGCCCGACGCACTCCTCGTCCTCGACACGGACACCTGCACGGCGGTCGCCCAGGGCGAGTTGGGTGTGCGCGACGCGGTACGGACCGGCCGGATCGAGGTCGGCGGCGACGGCACCCTCGCCAAGGCGTTGCGGGAGGCGTGAGGACGGCGCGGGGAGGATGCGGGGGAGACGCGGGGGAGGGTCTGCGAGGGCGGCAAGGACGGCGGGGCGGCTGAGCGGCAGGAGGGCTGAGCGGCAAGGTCGCACGCGGCAGGACGGCTGAGCGGTCAGGTCACAGGGCGGGAGGGCAACGGCCGATCGGCAAGGCGGGCAGGGCGGCAGGGCGGCAGGGCCGAAAAGCGGCGTTGGCGGCAGGGTGGTGGCGCGGTGGGGACGGCGGACGGCCTGCCGCGAGGTCGCGGCAGGCCGTCCGACGGTCCGTCAAGTGCCGGTCAGGCGCCCGGCGGCACGTGGCGTGGTCGTCCCGACCCCCGGGTCAGCGTGTATCCGCCGATCCCGGCGAGGGCGGCCAGCATCGCGCCGATCGCGGTCCACACCCAGCGGTCGGACCACCAGCCGGACGCCCAGCCGTCGTCCGGCTCGATGCTCGACAGCACGGCCGTGGCCGACGAGTCGTCGTCCTCCTCCGCCCGGGACGTGACCGCGATCCCCGGCACCAGCGGCTTCGCCAGCGAACCGTCGACGGCCGCGGCGCCCCCGATGTCCTTGGAGTCCACCCTCAGTTCCGTGCTCACCGGCAGGCCCAGGTCGGCCGCCTTCAGGTCGAGGGCCGTCAACCGGACGTAGTACGTGCCCGGCAGCGGGTCGTCCGCCCACGGCTCCGACCAGGCGCGGACCGTGCGCAGCACACAGGCCAGCTCGACCGAGGCGGTGCCCTGTGCGGCGGTGCGCGTCTGGGCGCCGTACTGGCAGGCCTGGCGGCGCCGCAGACCGTCGTACACGTCGACCTGCCAGGTCTGCGTGGTGTGGCTTTCGGGCAGCTTCACCGTCGCCCTGACGGTGGGGCGCTGCCCGGAGTCCGCCGGGAACGACCAGTAGAGGTAGTCGCCCGCCGATCCGCTCGCCGTCGCCGTCTGCCCCTGGTCGATCTCCGTCGCCGTACGGAAGGACGTGCCCGCCTCCGTCGGTGCGGAGCCGTCGTCGGACGGGCTCGCCGACGGGGTGGAGTCGGCCGCGGCCGGTGCGGCCGCCGGTCCGAGCGCCAGTCCCAGCACCGGTCCCAGCGCCAGCAGGGCGCCGGTCAACACACGTGAGATACGCATCAGTTGGTCCTCCAGACCGCGACCCGCCAGCGGGACACCCAGCCCCACAGCACACCCGCGAGGAAGCCGAACAGCACCAGGACACCCAGCAGCCACCAGCCGCGCCCGAGGCCGAAGGAGGCCACGTCGCTCGCCTGCGACGGACCGTCGACCACGTCCACGGTCAGCTCCAGCGGCATGCCCGGCGTGGTCTTCACGCCCGCGGCCGCCGAGTACGAGTTGGTCACCTGCACGCACACCGTCTCGGCGGGCGCCTCGTCCTCGTCGCTCTCGGCCTTCGGGTAGCGCAGACCGGTCGAGATGACGTCGGTACGGCCGTTGCCGGCCGCCTCGCCGCGCACGATCTCCCGGCCGTGCACCGTGACCGCGCGCAGCAGCACGCCGTAGTCGGGGTTCATGGTCCGGTCCGCCGACACGCTCACCGAGGCGCGCAGCTCCTGGCCCGGCTCGACGTCGACCTTGTACCAGCGCTCCTGGCCGAACTCCTCGCGGTCGGTGTACAGCCCGGACTTCAGGGCCGGGGCCGCGGAGCAGGAGGCCGCGCCCTCGGTGGCGACCGGCGTCACCACGGGGTCGGCGGCCCGGTCGACCAACTGGTTGACCCGGTCGGTGAGTTCGTCGGTGTGCTCCACCGAGGTGTAGGTGCCGCCGGTCGCCTCGGCGATGCAGCTGAGCTGCTGCCGCATCTTGACGTTGGGCACCAGGCCGAGCGTGTCGATCGTCAGACCGATGCCCTTGGCCGCGATCTCACGGGCCACCTCGCACGGGTCGAGCGGAGCGCAGGTGTCCTCGCCGTCGCTGATCAGCACGATCCGCTTGGAGCCGGTGCCGCCGTCGAGGTCGTCGGCCGCCTTCAGCAGAGCGGGGCCGATCGGCGTCCAGCCGGTCGGTGACAGGGTCGCCACCGCGGTCTTGGCCTCGGTCCGGTCCAGCGGGCCGACCGGGTAGAGCTGCGCGGTGTCCTTGCAGCCCGTTTTCTGGTCGTCGCCGGGGTAGTTGGCGCCCAGGGTGCGGATGCCCAGGAGAACGTTCTCCGGGGTCGCGTCCAGCACCTCGTTGAACGCCTGCTTGGCCGCGGCCATCCGCGTCCCGCCGTCCATGTCCTTCGTCCGCATGGAACCGCTGACGTCGAGGACCAGGTCGACCTTGGGCGCGGTGGCGGTGGTCTCGTCGGCGACCGCCCCGGCCGGGAAAGCGATCCCGGCCGTGAGCGCGGCGAGCAGGGCGCAGACGCCCGCCGCCAGCCGTTGTGTTCTGATCATCGGCGGATCCTATTGATCAGAGGCGCCCGGCCACAAAACGGCGGCGGAACCGGTTTCGGCATCCGGGTCGGACTTCGCCCCCGGCCGGCGCTCGCGCCCGGTCAAGAGGCGTCCCCCGTCAACGGGTTGGGCAACCGGGACCACTGGTCCCCGGACGCCTCCGCCGACAGTCGCATCAGCGTCAGCGCCTTCACGGGAAGCGGTTCCTCGCACAACGCCACGAGGTCCGGCGAGCGCGGCAGATCCCGTACGGCCGTCTCCAGGGCCGCCCGCAGGATCGGGCGGCTGCCCGCCGTCCCGGCCAGCGCGCCCGCGACCAGCGAGCCGAACAGCTTGCGCCGCAACGCGTTGACGTCGTCCGTGCGGATCCGTTCGGGCAGTTCGTCCGGCAGCGCGATGGAGTGCCGGGACAGCCGGGCCGGGCTGACCCGGATGTCGGCCAGGTCCCGGTAGACCAGCCGCAGCGGAGCGCCCGAAGCCGACAGCACCACCAGCAGGTTCTGGCCGTGGGCCTCCAACGCCACGCCCAGCTCAAGCAGCCGCAGCCCCACGGTGAGGGCGAGACGCGCGAACTGCGCCAACCAGGCCGCGGAGTGCGCCAGTTCCGTTCCTGCGAGGGCGGCGACGGGGACGACGTGCTCGCCCGGCGCCCCGAACACGCGCGGCGACTCCCGGAACACGGCGGCCAGGTCGGGGGAGTGCGCGGTGGCCGCGCCCAGGGTGCGGGTCATGTGCAGCAGGCCGTCGGTGTGCGGAGTCAGGGTCTCCGCGAACGCGGAGAGGGCCGCGGACGCGGCGACGGAGCCGACCGAGATGTCCCGGACGGAGGACGTCAGCCGGGTGCTCAGCGCGGTCTTGACGTGCGGACCGCCGGGGAGTGCGAGGGTGCGCAGCGACATCAGCGGATGCGCGGCGATCCCCTGGTCGCAGGAGAGCTTGAGCACGTGCGCCGCCTGCCACGGATGCACGGGGAGGAACAGCCGTGTCCCGTCCCGCAGCTCCCGCGGCCACTCACCCGACACCAGGCACTCGTCGCTCGGCACCGGCAGCAGCCCCAGCCGCACCGAGGGCCGGTGCTCGGGCCCGTACGCCAGCTGCTCGGCCGCCGAGAAACCGGGCCGCGAACGGCAGCTGGGATGGTACGGATGGCCGTCGACCACCCGCTGCTCCCACTCCCAGTCGTGCACGGGCCACTCGCCCGGATCCTGCGAGGAGGCCGGATCGGGCCTCTGCCCGGCCCGTGACAGCGCCAACGACGCGACGCTGTGCCCGAGTTCGGCGGCGAAGCCGACGCCGTGCGGCACGGAGAGGTCCGTCATCAGCCGCGAGGGATCTTCGTACGCCACGCCGTCCAGCCGTACGTCCGTCACATAGGCGGCGGTCGCGTACGGATCCGCGCGCGGGCCGTGCAGGCGGCGGCCGTCGCGCAGCCGCAGCAGGCTCTCCCCGCCGGACCCCCCGCGGTGCGCGATCCACGGCAGGGGCTCGTGGACGAGCGCCCGCCACAGCCGGGTCAGCACGGCCGCCCTCGCCCCGGGCAGCGCGGCCGTGTACCGCGGGCCGAGAGAGGGGCGAACGACGGCCAGTTCCGCGGCCAGCTCGGCCTCGGCGGTGGAGGGACGGTGCACGGGTGGGCTCCTGAGGGTGCGGGTACGACGTCGCGGAGGGGCTGTGACGACGCGATAATGATCGTCTCCGCCCGGAAGAACCGTAGGGAACCAGGGAACCAGTGGATCGCGTGGACCTCAGCCCCCCGCCCGCAGAGGCCGCAGAGGCCGCAGAGGCCGTTGCGTCCGCCGACGGCGTCGCCGAGCGCGCCGACGCCTACGCGGCGGCGCCGCTGCTCAACTGTCTGCTGCGGGAGGTCGCCGAACCGCTGCCCGGCCCGCCCTGCGGCGACGGCCGGTTCGTGTACCGGCTGCCCGGCGACGGGTCGCCCGGCGGCGGCCGGCTGCTGCGCGTGCGCGGCGACCGGCGGCCCGCCGAGCCCGAGGTGTACACGGCGGGCGCCTGGCACCGCCTCGGCCACGCAGCGCTGGTCGAACTGGTCGCCGGGGTGCTGCGGGGGCACACCGGGATCGCCAACCACGAACTGCCGGACGAGATGACCGACAGCAGGGACGCGGTCGCCGCCATGCTCACCGCGCGCGCGCGTGCCACCCCGCCGCCCGGCCGCTATCTGCGCTCCGAGCAGTCGCTCCTCACCGGCCACCCCCACCACCCCGCCCCCAAGGCCCGCGGCGGCGGCCCGACCGCCGGCTGGCTGCCCTACGCCCCCGAGGCGCACGCCCGCTTTCCGCTGGTCCTGCTGGGCCTGCGCGAGGACGCGGTCGTCGAGGAGGGCGACACCTCCGCGCTGGACGCCCTCGGTACGGCCCCGACCGGCTACCGGCTGCTGCCCGCACACCCCTGGCAGCTCGAGCTGGCCGGACGGGAACTCGCCCCGGCCTTCGCCGACGGCCGCCTCGTCCGGCTCGGCACGACCGGCTTCGAGGTCTGGCCGACGGCCGCCGTGCGGACGGTCTACGCACCCGGGCGGGACCTGTGCCTGAAGTTCAGCCTCGACGTCCGCATCACCAACGACATCCGCCGGCTGTGGCGGCACGACCTGCTGAAACTGCGCCGCACCGACGAGGCGGCGGTCCGGGCCTTCACGGCGGACGGCGCCCCGGCGGGCGCTCTCGTGGCGGACGGTGGTCTTGCGGCGGCCGTCGGCGAAGGCCGGGCGGCGCGCCGCCCGGCCCCGGCGGTCTGGCTGAGCGACCGCGGGTACCGCACCGCCGGGTTCGCCTTCGAAGCGCTCGCGGTCCTGGTCCGCGACGGGCTGGAGGACGCGCTGCCGCCCGGCGCGACCCCGCTGCTCGCCGCGGGACTCGTGGAGGGCTTCGACGGCAGCCCCCCGGACGCCGCGGCGGACCCGGCGGCCTGGTGGGAGGCCTATCTGGCCGTCGTCGTCCCCCCGGTGCTGTCGGCCTTCGCCGACCACGGCGTCGTCCTCGAGGCCCATCTGCAGAACACGCTCGTCGCCGTGGACGCCGACGGCACCCCCGTGCAGGCCCTGTTCCGGGACGCGGAGGGCGTGAAACTGCTGCCGGAGGTGGAGCGGGCGGCCGGCTGGGAGCGACTGGTGTACTGCCTGGTCGTCAACCATCTGTGGGAGGTCGCGGCGGCGCTCGCCGAACGTCACCCCGGCCTCGACCCGTGGCCCGCCGTACGCCGCGAACTGGCCCGCCACGGTCTTCCCGAGGCCGCCGCCCTGCTGACCGCGCCCACCCTGCCCGGCAAGACGAACCTGCTGCTGCGGTGGACGGGAGCGGACGGCGCCGACGCCCGCTATCTGCCGCTGCCCAATCCCCTGATCGGGTGAGGCCGAGGAGGGGACGCGAGTGTGAGCGACAGGTAGGGCAAGCCGGTGCCGGTGAGGACGGTCGGCGCCGCCGCGCCGCCCAGCTCGTCCTCGGCCCATGGGCCGGCGGCGCCCTTGTATCCGCCGAGCCACTCGGTCGTGCCGACCGGCACCTTGCCCGGCGCGAGCACGGCGTCCTGGCCGGTGAGACCGACGGTGACGATCCGCACGGGCTCGGACGTGATCGTCGTACTGCCGAACTTGTGGTCGGGGGTCACGGGGAAGGCGCCCTCGGCGGACGACGCGTGCGACCCCTTCGCGCCGGAGGACGAGGAACGGGAGTCGGGAACCGGAGTCGGGGCCGCCGCAGCCGATCGCCGCGACGGCGAGCAGGACGACGGAGGCGAGCAGGCCGGACAGCCGTCAGGCTCTGAGGGCGCGGGGCATCGGATGATCCTTCTGTTCGTCGCGGTGCGTCCGGCGGGGGCGGCCGGTGCCGGGGTGGGGGCGGGCGGGTTCTCGTCAGGGGCCGTCCGGGGCGGAGGAGCGGCTGCCGGACCAGGCGTGCCACAGGGCGGCGTACGCGCCGTCGGCGGTGAGCAGTTCGTCGTGCGTGCCGCTCTCCACGACGCGGCCGTCGCTGAGGACGACCACCCGGTCGGCGGTGGCGGCCTGGCTGAGCCGGTGGGCCACGACCAGCGCGGTGCGGCCCCGCAGGGCCTGCTCGGCGGCCTCGTCGAGCAGGCGGGCGCCCGAGCTGCCCGCCTCCGCGGTCGCCTCGTCGAGGACCACGACCGGCGGGTCGGCCAGCAGCAGTCGGGCCAGCGCGAGTTGCTGGGCCCGGTCGGCGGTGAGCCGGTGCCCGCCGTCGCCGACGATCGTCTCCAGGCCGTCCGGCAGCGCCTCGGCCCAGTCGAGGGCGCCCACGGTGGCCAGCGCCTCCCGCAACTCCTCGTCGTTCGCCCGCGGACGGGCCAGCCGCAGGTCGTCGGCGAGCGGCCCGGCGAAGACGTGCACCTCCTGCGTGACGAGCCCCACCAGACGGCCGGACTCGTCCGGTGCGACGCCGCCGACGTCGATGCGGCCGCCCTCCGGCCGGTGCAGCCCCGCCACCAGCTTCGCGAGCGTCGTCTTGCCCGCCCCGGTGGTGCCGACCAGCGCGACGCGTTCCTTGGGCCGGATCTCCAGGTCGACGCCGTGCAGCACCGGGCGGCCGGGAACGTAGGCGTGGGAGACGGCGGTCAGCGTCACGGACGGGGCGCCGGCGGCGGTCGAACGGTCGTCCGCGTGTCCGGCGGACGCCGGCGCCGGTTCGTCCACCACCCCGACCAGCCGGGCCAGTCCCGCGGTCGCCGACTGGGCGTCGTCGAGCAGCACGAGCGCGGTGTTCACCGGTCCGAACAGGCTGTGGAAGTACAGCGCGGCGGCCGTGGCGGTACCGACCGAGGCGGAGCCGGAGCGGACCAGCAGGAACCCGGTGACCAGGACGGCGCTGAGCCCCGCGTACTCGGCGACGTGCAGCCGGCTGTAGAAGCGCAGCACCAGTTGCACCCCGCGCATCGTCAGTTCCACCGACGCCCGTGAGCGGTCGGTGACCCGCCGGGTGTGGCCTTCCTGGAGCCGGTACGCCCGCACCGTCCGGGCCCCGCCGATGGTGTCCAGCAACTGCTGCTGCTGAGCCCCGGTGGCGATGCGCTCCCTGGCGTACAGGGGCACGGCGTTGCGTACGTACCACCGCGCGGTGTGCGCCTGTACGGGCAGGGCGACGAGCGCGGCCGGCAGGAACCGCCAGTCCAGCAGGGCCAGGGCGCCCAGGGTGAGCACGATCGACAGCGCGGAGCGCGCCAGTTCGGGCAGGGCGCCGCGCACCGCGTCGGCGACCCGGGACACGTCCCGGGTGACCCGGGAGTTGAGGTCGCCGGAGCCCGCCTTCTCCAGCCGCTCCAGCGGCAGGGCGAGCGCACGCTCCACGAACAGCTCGCGCAGCCGGGCGAGCACCGTCTCGCCGAGCCGGGACACCAGCGACATGCCGAGCGCGGTCGTGACGCCCTGCACCACGGCGACCCCGGCCAGCGCGAGGACGGGCAGGGTGAGCGCGTCGGGGGAGCGCCGCTCGGTGACGACGTCGACGAGGTGACCGAGCAGCGGCTGGGTGAGCAGCCCGACGGAGGTGGCGAGCACCATCAGCCCGAACCCGGCCCCGGCCAGCCCCCGGTGCGGGCGCAGCAGCTCGCGCACCGCGGCCCGGGTGCGAGCGGCACTCGCCGTGGGCAGCAGGGCCCGGTCGGCTTCGGGCAGGGGCCGTCCGGGCCGGGACCCTCCGGGTTCCGTCCGCTCGGCCTCCCTCTGCCCGCGTTCCGTCGGCCCGGGTTCCGTGCGCTCGGTTTCCGTGGTCACGCCAGCACCGCCGTCCGGTAGGTCTCGTGGGCCCGGACGAGTTCGGCGTGGGTGCCCTCGGCGCCGATCCGGCCGCCGTCGAGGAGGACCACCCGGTCGGCGACGGCGAGCAGCGCCGGGCTGTTGGTCACCACGACCGTGGTGCGGCCGCGCCGGATCTCCCGCAGGCCCTCGGCGATGCGTGCCTCGGTCACCGCGTCCACGGCCGTCGTCGGATCGTGCACGACCAGGACGGGCGGCCCGGCGCGCAGGGCGCGCGCCAGCAGGACGCGCTGGCGCTGACCGCCGGACAGGGACCGGCCCCCCTCGCCGACACCGGTGGCGGCGCCGCGCGGCAGGGATCGGGCCACCTCGTCGGCGTGGGCGGCGGCCATGGCGCGTTCCGTCCGCGGATCCGCCGCTCCGTCCGGCTCCCCGGCCGCCGGGCCGCTCGGCGACTCCGCCTGCGGCGTCACGTTCGCGGCCAGCGAGCCGTCGAACAGCACGGCGTCATGGGCGGCCACCAGCACCGCCGCCCGCAGCCCCGCCGGATCGAGCCGGGTCAACGGCACCCCGTCCAGCTCGACCGAACCCGACTCCGGGTCGCTCTCGCGGCCCAGGCAGCGCAACAGGGCCTCGGCCGAGGCCGGATCCGTCACGGCGATCCCGGTCAGCCGCCCGGCCGGTACATGCAGGTCGACACCGTCCGGCCCGCCGAGCGGCACCCCGCGCAGCCGCAGTTCACCGCGCACCGGGTCCGGCACCGGGGACCGGCCGCCGACCACCGCGGGTCGCGCCGCGAGGACCTCCGCGACCCGGGCGGCCGAGGCCCGGCCCTGGGCCAGTTCGGCGTTGACCCAGGCGAACGTCTCCAACGGTCCCAGCAGGAACAGGGCGAGACCCACCGCGGACACCAACT
This sequence comes from Streptomyces rishiriensis, assembly GCF_030815485.1. Classification (NCBI taxonomy): domain Bacteria; kingdom Bacillati; phylum Actinomycetota; class Actinomycetes; order Kitasatosporales; family Streptomycetaceae; genus Streptomyces; species Streptomyces rishiriensis. The sequence goes on from NZ_JAUSWV010000002.1 coordinate 6,704,595, forward strand.
GCCCGAGCGTGAGCCGGCCGTCGAGCGCCAGGCGCCCGCCGACCAGCGCTATCAGCGCGATGAACCCACCCGTCAGGGCGAGCACGAGTCCGGTCTGCCAGGACTCGGCACGCGCCGCGCGCAGAGTGGCCGCGAGGGAGGCGCGGCTGGTGCGGCGGTACCGCTCGACGGCCGCCTGCTGAGCACCCAGCCCCTTCAGCACCCGGAGCCCGGCCACCAGGTCGGCGGCCACGCCCGAGGCGTGGGCGGCCCGGTCCTGCTCGGCCTCGCTGCGGCGTTCCAGCGGCTTGCTCAGCAGATGCCCCAGCCACAGCAGCACCGGCGTGCCCACCAGCACGATCAGCCCGAGCGGCACGGACGTCAGCAGCAGCCACACGGCACTGACGGTGATGCCCGCGACCGCCCATGTCCCCCTCATCAGCGCCATGTTGACCGCGCCGACGCGCTTGGCGTCCTCGGTGGCGACATTGGCCAGCTCGCCGGGCAGCCGTCCCTCCTCGGCGCCCCCGCGGGCGTCGAGCACGCGGCGCACGATCGCCAGGCGAAGGGTGTGCGCGGCCTCTTCGGCGCCGCGCTCACCGGCCCGCGCGCCCACCCGGAAACTCCACGACAGCGCCACGTACATCACGGCCAGGACGGCCAGCCACAGGGCGAGCCGCCGGGCGTCCTGTCCGGCCACGGCCTCGTCGATGACGACACCGATGAGCACCGGTACCAGGGCTTCTCCCAGTTGGTGCACACACCCGAGCGCCGCACCGAGGCCGACGCGCCGCGCCTGCCCCCTGACCGAGCGCGTCAGGACGTCCCGCCCCGAAGGGTTCCCCGATCTCACCAGCCACCCTCCGAAACCCGTCAACTTAGGCAAGGCTACTCTAAGTGATGCGGAGGGAGTCGATGCCCTGCCGGGCCCGCCGCACCCCGCCGGACACGACGCCGAAGAGGCCGGGCCGGGGTCGGTGTGCTTCAGTGGGCGCCGAAACCGCCGCCCCGGCCGCGCAGCTCGGGCCTCACCCCCGGGAAGGGGCCGGACTCGTGCACGTACTGATCCTGGGCGGCACCGCCGAGGCCCGTCGCCTCGCCGAACTCCTGGCGGCCGACGCCCTGCCCGGGCTCCGCGTGACGACCTCCCTGGCCGGTCGGGTGACCACTCCCCGGCTGCCGCCGGGCGAGGTACGCGTGGGCGGCTTCGGCGGGGCCGGGGGGCTGGCCGCGTGGCTGGTCGAGCACACGGTCGACGCGCTCGTGGACGCCACCCACCCCTTCGCGGCCACCATCAGCCGCAACGCGGCGACGGCCGCGGCCGAGGCCGCTGTCCCGCTGCTGGCGCTGCGCCGTCCGGGCTGGGTCCCGACGGCGGGCGACCACTGGCACGAGGCCGGTTGTCTGACGGAGGCCGCCGCACTGCTGCCCTCGCTCGGCCGGCGGGTGTTCCTCACCACCGGACGCCTGGGGCTGGCCGCCTTCGCCGGTCTGGACGACCTGTGGTTCCTCGTACGGTCCGTGGACGCGCCCGGGACACCGGCCCCGCCCCGTATGGAGGTGCTGCTCGACCGCGGGCCCTTCACACTTGCCGGGGAGCGCGAACTGCTGCGCCGTCACCGGATCGACGTCGTCGTGACGAAGGACAGCGGGGGAGCGGCCACCGCCCCGAAACTGGCCGCCGCCCGTGCGGCGGGACTGCCCGTGGTCGTGGTCCGCAGACCGCCGGTCCCGGCGGGCGTCCCGGTCGTGACCGGTCCGGAGCAGGCCCTGGAGCGGCTCAGGGCCGCGGCGGACCCGCGCGCCCGCCGGGACGCGTGCTGAGGAAGCCCCGCGGCCACCGCGGCCCACGGGCCGCTTCCGCACGCCGGGCCGGGCACGCTCGTCGGCCGTCGCGCCTGGTTACCATGCTTCTTCAGACCAGAGGGAGTACGTCATGCTGACCGAGGTCACAGCGACCCGCTACCTCGCTCCGCTGCGGGCGGGCGGCTCCGTGCCCGCCGTCGTCGAGGCCGACGACCTCGGCACCTACGTCGTGAAGTTCACGGGCTCCGCGCAGGGCCGCAAGGCGCTCGTCGCCGAGGTGATCGTCGGCGAGCTGGCGCGTGCGCTCGGGCTGCGCTTCCCCGAGCTGGTCCTGGTCCACTTCGACCCGGCGATCGCGCGGGACGAACCGCACCAGGAGGTGAGGGAGCTGCATGCCGCGAGCGCGGGGCTCAACCTCGGGATGGACTTCCTGCCGGGTGCGGAGGACTTCACGCCGGAGGTCGCCGAGGCCTTCCCGGTGGAGCCGCTGGAGGCCGGAAGGATCGTCTGGCTGGACGCCCTGACCGTGAACGTCGACCGTACGGTCCACAGCTCCAACCTGATGGTCTGGCCCACGTTCGGCACCGTCCCGCCCCGGCTCTGGCTCATCGACCACGGCGCCGCCCTCGTCTTCCACCACCGCTGGGACGGCGCCGACCCCGAGAAGCGCTACGACTTCCGCCACCACGCCCTCGGCCGCTGCGCCCCGGACACCCGGGCGGCCGACGCCGAACTGGCGCCCAGGGTGACCGAGGAGCTGCTGCGCCGGATCGTGGCGGAGGTGCCGGACACCTGGCTGACCGGCGAAGCGGGGTTCGCGACCCCGGACGCGGTCCGGGAGGCGTACGTGGGTTACCTCCACGCGCGCGCGGCGGCCTCCGCGGCCTGGCTGCCCACCGACTTCCCCGCCCCGGAGGAGCTCGCCGCCGACGAGGCCCGGCGCGCGGCGAGGACCCGGCAAGGACGGCCCGACTGGCTGAAGCGGGTCCCCGACCTGCACGGCAAGCCGGCCGCTGAACAGGATTGGTCGGTGCATCTCGGATGAACGACGCGAGTGACGTGGGCGGGCGGGTCGAGATCGAGTACTGCACCCAGTGCCGCTGGCTGCCGCGCGCGGCCTGGCTGGCGCAGGAGCTGCTCACGACCTTCGAGGCCGAGCTGACGGAGCTCGCCCTGAAGCCGGGCACGGGCGGGGTCTTCGTCGTCCGGGTCGACGACGAGGTGGTCTGGGACCGCCGCGAACAGGGCTTCCCGGAGCCGACCGCGGTGAAGAAGCTCGTCCGCGACCGAGTGGCCCCGGGGAAGTCGCTGGGCCACTCGGACAGGTGAGCGTTCCGGCTCGTGCGGGGTTCAGCCCTCGAGCTGCTCGTACGCCGGCAGGGTGAGGAAGTCCGCGTAGTCCTCGTCGAGGGAGACCGTCAGCAGCAGGTCGTGCGCCTGCTGCCAGTGGCCGGCCGCGAAGGCCTCCTCGCCGATCTCCGCGCGGATCGCGGCCAGTTCGGCGGCGGCGACCTCGCGGGCCAGCTCGGGCGTGGCCTTCACCGTGCCGCCCTCCCGCTCGAACTCCACCCCCGCGTTGATCCACTGCCAGATCTGCGAGCGGGAGATCTCGGCGGTGGCCGCGTCCTCCATCAGGTTGAAGATGGCGACCGCGCCCAGGCCGCGCAGCCAGGCCTCGATGTAACGGATGCCGACCTGCACGGCGTTGACCAGTCCCGGGTACGTCGGCCGGGCCTCGAGCGAGTCGACGGCGATCAGGTCGGCCGCCTTGACGTCGACGTCCTCGCGCAGCCGGTGCTTCTGGTTCGGCCGGTCGCCGAGCACGGCGTCGAAGGAGGCCATGGCGATCGGCACCAGGTCCGGGTGGGCCACCCACGATCCGTCGAAACCGTCGTTCGCCTCGCGGTCCTTGTCCGCCTTGACCTTCTCGAAGGCGACCTTGTTGACCTCCTCGTCGCGGCGGGACGGGATGAAGGCCGCCATGCCGCCGATGGCGTGCGCGCCGCGCTTGTGGCAGGTGCGGACGAGGAGTTCGGTGTACGCCCGCATGAAGGGGGCGGTCATCGTGACCGCGTTGCGGTCCGGGAGGACGAACCTGGCGCCGCCGTCACGGAAGTTCTTGACGATGGAGAACAGGTAGTCCCAGCGGCCGGCGTTCAACCCGGAGGCGTGGTCGCGCAGTTCGTACAGGATCTCGTCCATCTCGTACGCGGCCGTGATCGTCTCGATGAGCACGGTGGCGCGCACGGTGCCCTGCGGGATGCCGATGTGATCCTGCGCGAAGACGAACACCTCGTTCCAGAGGCGGGCCTCCAGGTGCGACTCCGTCTTCGGGAGGTAGAAGTACGGGCCCTTGCCGAGGTCGAGCAGGCGCTGGGCGTTGTGGAAGAAGTAGAGACCGAAGTCGACGAGGGCGCCGGGGACCTGACGTCCGTCCGCGTCGACGAGGTGACGCTCGTTCAGGTGCCAGCCGCGCGGCCGCATGACGACGGTGGCGAGCTCGCCCTCGTCCTTCAGGGCGTAGGACTTGCCCGTCCCCGGGTCCGTGAAGTCGATCCTGCGGGTGTAGGCGTCGGCCAGGTTGAGCTGACCCAGGACGACGTTCTCCCAGGTCGGCGCCGAGGCGTCCTCGAAGTCGGCGAGCCAGACCCGGGCGCCCGAGTTGAGCGCGTTGATGGTCATCTTGCGGTCGGTCGGGCCGGTGATCTCGACCCGGCGGTCGTCCAGGGCCGCGGGGGAGGGGGCCACCCGCCAGGAGTCGTCCGCGCGGATCGCGGCGGTCTCCGGGAGGAAGTCCAGGGTGGAGGTGCGGGCGATCTCGGCGCGGCGCTCCGCGCGCCGGGCGAGGAGCTCGTCACGGCGTGGGGTGAACCGCCGGTGCAGTTCGGCCACGAAGGCGAGCGCCGCCTCGGTGAGGACCTCCTCCTGCCGCGGCAGGGGCTCGGCGTCGACGATGGCCAGCGGGGACGGCGCTGGTGCGGACATGAGCGGTCACTTCCTTCAGCGGTGGCACCGGGTGCCAGTCGAAACCGGGTACGGCGAGCGGGGGCCCGGACGGGCCGGGACCTTCTGAGCAGTGGATACTAGTTTCCTCATCGTGGAACTTCAATGATTTGTTGATGTCGAGATTCTCCGCGTCGAGGCAAGGTGGCGCTCGGTGCCAGCCCCCTCACTCAAGGTGCGCGAGATCCTCGGGGGTGTCGATGTCGAAGGGGCGGGCCACGTCCGCGCACTCGACGAGCGTGATCGCCTTCTCGTGCTCCTTCAGATAGGCGCGTGCCCCCCGGTCGCCGGTGGCAGTCGCCGCGATGCCCGCCCAGTGGGCGGCCCCGAACAGGACCGGATGGCCGCGTACGCCGTCATAGGCGGCGCAGACGAGCGAGGACTCGTCCTCGTGGGCGGCCAGTACCCGGGCCACGGCCTGCGCCCCGATGCCGGGCTGATCCACGAGAAGGACCAGCGCGGCACGCGCCCCCGTCCCGGCGAACGAGCCGAGCCCGGCCCGCAGGGACGTACCCATGCCCTGCTCCCACTCCGGGTTCGTCACGAGCACGCACCCCTCCAGCCGCGCCCGCTCCCGTACGGTCCCGGCGGCGGCCCCGAGCACCACGTGCACCCGGGCGCAGCCCGCCGTGCGCAGCGCTTCCACCGCGTGTTCGACGAGCGGCCGCCCCCGGTGTTCGAGCAGTGCCTTGGGGCGTCCGCCGAGCCGGCGGCCCCCGCCCGCCGCGAGGAGCAGGCCGGCCACCTGGCCGACGGCCCCGTCTTCCTTTGGCGTCATGCGTCCTGCATACCTGACGCGGCGTCGGCCGCGCGCTTGCGTGGGGGCTGAATTTCGGTCCGCGCGGTGGCGCACGCCGCGTCGGGTGGCGTTTACTGACCCGCGCGTCCTTCGGTGCCCGGCCGGTACCGCGGGGCCGCGGGGCGGGTGAGCGCGCAAGCGCGCTCGGCGGAGCGCGCGGGGGGAGAGCTGTGTTGCGGAGCTTGGGGCAGAGGGCAGTGACCGGCAGCTACGAGGAACCGAGGGTGGCGGAACTGCGGACCGCGGTGTCCCGGCTGCGCCGCGAACTCGCCACGTATCCAGCCGAGTTCCCGGACCGGGCGATCGCCGAGGACGAACTCGCCGCGCTCGCCGCGATGGTGACCCACGGCACCCCCGAAGTGCCCCGGTTACGCCGCTCCTTGCTGCTGATCGCGGGCGCCATCGGCTCGGTGAGCGCACTGGCCCGGAGCCTGTCGGAGGTACGCCACGCCGTGGAGCTGTTCGGAGAGCCGCCCCGCCGTTGACGTGGGGCTGCGCTGAGGGGGCGCGCCGCGGCGGGGCTCGGCCCTAGACCGCCGGACCGGAGCTCGTCAGCGCCTGTGACAGTTCCACCGCGATCTGCCGCAGTACCGGCACGATGTTCTCCGTGGCCGACTCCGTGACGCGGCCCGCCGGGCCGGAGATGGAGACGGCCGCGGGGGTGGGGGAGTCCGGCACCGGCACCGCCAGGCAGCGCACGCCGATCTCCTGCTCGTTGTCGTCGACCGCGTAGCCGGCGTGCCGCACGTCCGCGAGGGCCGCGAGGAAGCCGTCGGGGGTGGTGATCGTCTTGTCCGTGGCGGCGGGCATGCCGGTACGGGCGAGCAGGGCGCGCACCTCGTCGTCCGGGAAGCCCGCGAGCAGGGCCTTGCCGACGCCCGTGGAGTGCGGCAGGACGCGGCGGCCGACCTCGGTGAACATCCGCATCGAGTGCTTGGACGGCACCTGCGCCACGTACACGATCTCGTCGCCGTCGAGCAGCGCCATGTTGGCCGTCTCGCCGGTCTCCTCGACCAGGCGGGCCAGATAGGGCCGGGCCCAGGTGCCCAGCAGCCGGGCGGCGGACTCGCCGAGCCGGATCAGCCGGGGGCCGAGCGCATAACGGCGGTTGGGCTGCTGGCGGACGTAACCGCAGACCACCAGGGTGCGCATCAGGCGATGGATGGTGGGCAGCGGCAGCCCGCTGCTCGCGGACAGCTCGCTCAGGCCGACCTCGCCGCCCGCGTCCGCCATCCGCTCGAGGAGATCGAAGGCGCGCTCGAGGGACTGGACCCCGCCGCTGGCGGACTTGGCGGAGTCGGTGGTGCTGGCGCTGGACGTCGGCACGGCGCGTTCCTTTCGAAACTGGCGGAAGGGCTGAAGCCTACCCGGCGGTCGGTTGACTCCTCGCTTGCGCGTCATTAGATTCTGCTGGACGGAATACTAATTCCAGTATGTGGAAACGTCCAGAGTGTCGAGGGCGGGTGCAAGCTGGGGGAGGGTGCCCTTGACGGCGCGAAGGCGGAAGGGAAGACTCCTTCAACAGAACGTTGAATTCCGTTACGTGGAAGTTTCTCCCGCGTGACGGGAAGAGAACGGAAGAGAGGGGTCCGGGTGTCCGAGGCCGAACTGGTGCTGCGCTCGACGCGCGTCATCACTCCCGAAGGGTCACGGCCCGCCACGGTCGCGGTGGCCGCCGGAAAGATCACGGCGGTACTGCCGTACGACGCCCCTGTCCCCGAGGGGACCCGGCTGGAGGACTTCGGCGACGACGTCCTGCTGCCCGGCCTGGTCGACACTCATGTGCACGTCAATGATCCCGGCCGCACCCACTGGGAGGGTTTCTGGACCGCCACGCGCGCCGCGGCGGCCGGCGGCATCACCACCCTCGTCGACATGCCCCTCAACTCCCTCCCGCCGACCACCACGGTCGACCACCTCCGCGTCAAGCGGGAGGTCGCCGCGGACAAGGCGCACATCGACGTCGGCTTCTGGGGCGGCGCCCTGCCCGACAACGTCAAGGACCTGCGCCCGCTGCACGAGTCCGGCGTCTTCGGCTTCAAGGCGTTCCTCTCCCCGTCGGGCGTGGACGAGTTCCCGCACCTCGACCAGGACCGGCTCGCCCGCTCCCTCGCCGAGATCGCCGGATTCGACGGTCTGCTGATCGTGCACGCCGAGGATCCGCACCACCTCGACGCCGCCCCGCAGCGGGGCGGCCCCCGGTACGCCGACTTCCTGGCCAGCCGTCCGCGTGACGCCGAGGACACCGCCATCGCCCACCTCGTCGCGCAGGCGAAGCGCCTCCGGGCCCGCGTGCACGTACTGCACCTGTCCTCCAGCGACGCGCTGCCGCTGATCGCCGCCGCCAAGGCGGAGGGCGTCCGCGTCACGGCCGAGACGTGCCCGCACTACCTGACCCTGACCGCCGAGGAAGTCCCCGACGGCGCCAGCGAGTTCAAGTGCTGCCCGCCCATCCGTGAGTCCGCCAACCAGGACCTGCTCTGGCAGGCCCTGGCGGACGGCACGATCGACTGTGTGGTCACCGACCACTCCCCTTCCACGGCCGACCTCAAGACCGACGACTTCGCGACGGCGTGGGGTGGCATCTCGGGTCTTCAGCTCAGCCTGGCGGCCGTGTGGACGGAGGCCCGCCGGCGGGGTCACGGCCTGGAGGACGTCGTCCGGTGGATGTCCGCCCGTACGGCCGCCCTCGTGGGCCTCTCCCACAAGGGCGCGATCGAAGCGGGCCGGGACGCCGACTTCGCCGTCCTCGCCCCCGACGAGACCTTCACCGTCGACCCGGCGGCGCTCCAGCACCGCAACCGCGTCACGGCGTACGCCGGGAAGACCCTGTACGGCGTCGTCAGGTCCACCTGGCTGCGCGGTGAACGCATCGTCTCCGACGGCGAGTTCACCGAGCCGAAGGGCCGGCTCCTCACCCGCACCCCCTGAGCCGAGGGGCCCTTCGACCCGCGGCGTTCCTCTTCCACCCGCACCCGCACCGGCCGACTCCCGAAAGGCAGACCTGATCACCGTGACGGCGATAGAGAGCTTCACCGGCGACGCGAATCCCTACGGCGGCGGCGACCCGTACGCGGACTACCGCACCGCCGACTTCCCCTTCACCCGGTACGCCGACCTCGCCGACCGGCAGCTCGGAGCGGGAGTCATCGCCGCCAACGACGAGTTCTTCGCCCAGCGCGAGAACCTGCTGGTGCCCGGCCCCGCCGAGTTCGACCCGGAGCACTTCGGGCACAAGGGCAAGGTCATGGACGGCTGGGAGACCCGCCGCCGCCGCGGTGCCTCCGCCGACCACCCGTGGCCGACCGCCGAGGACCACGACTGGGCGCTCGTCCGCCTCGGGGCGCCCGGCGTGATCCGGGGCATCGTCGTCGACACGGCGCACTTCCGCGGCAACTACCCGCAAGCGGTGTCGGTCGAGGGCGCCTCGGTGCCGGGCGCGCCGTCCGCCGAAGAGCTCCTCGGCGACCATGTGAAGTGGACGACGCTGGTCCCGCGCACACCGGTCGGCGGCCACGCCGCGAACGGCTTCGCCGTGTCGGTGGAGCAGCGCTTCACCCACCTGCGGCTCAACCAGCACCCCGACGGCGGCATCGCCCGCCTGCGCGTGCACGGAGAGGTCGTGCCCGATCCCGGCTGGCTGACGGCGCTCGGCACCTTCGACGTCGTCGCCCTGGAGAACGGCGGCCGCGCCGAGGACGCCTCCAACCTCTTCTACTCGCCCGCGAGCAACACCATCCAGCCGGGCCGCTCCCGCAAGATGGACGACGGCTGGGAGACCCGCCGCCGCCGCGACCGGGGCCACGACTGGATCCGCTACCGCCTGGCGGCCCAGGCACGGATCCGGGCCCTGGAGATCGACACGGCCTACCTGAAGGGCAACAGCGCCGGCTGGGCGTCGGTGTCGGTCAAGGACGGCGAGAGCGGCGAGTGGGCGGAGATCCTCCCGCGCACCCGCCTCCAGCCCGACACCAATCACCGTTTCGTCCTGCCGGCCCCGGCGGTCGGCACACACGCGCGGGTGGACATCCATCCCGACGGCGGCATCTCCCGGCTGCGGCTGTTCGGCTCCCTCACGGAAGCGGGCGCGGCGGCGCTGACGGCCCGCCACCAGGAACTCGGCGGCTGACCCGACCACTCCACCGCGCACACCCCGGCCGGAGGAGGCGCGCCCCCTCCGACGACCGAGCGCCGGGGTCCCGGGCCCGGGATTCCCGGCCCCCTGATCCCGGGCCCGGGCCCGAGCCGCATCCCGGATTCCGGGCCCTAGCTCGATCCTGAGGCGTCTCATGGGCCCGATCCCAGCGAGGCTGGATGTCGAGCGCGAGCCCGGGCCGGATTCCGGGCCCGGGCCAGATCCCGGGCCGGATTCCCAGCCCGGGCCGGCTTCTGGGCCGGACCCCAGCCCAACGCGATACGAGCGGGAGCTCGGGCCGGACCCTGAGCCCGAGCCGGCTCCCTGGTTGACGCCGGATCCTGAGCCCGGCCGGATCCCAGCCGGAGCCAGCTCCCCAGGCCGGGCCGGATTTAGAGCGCGAGCCTGAGCCCGGGCCGGATCCGAGCCCGGGCCGGATCCGAACCGGACCGCATCCCCAGCCGGAGCCAGCTCCCCGGCTGGAGCCAGCTCCCCGGTCGGAGCCAGCTCCCCGGTCGGAGCCAGCTCCCCGGTCGGAGCCAGCTCCCCGGTCGGAGCCAGCTCCCCGGCCCGAGCCGGGGCCAGGGCCGGGCCCGAGGCGGAGCCGGATTCCCGGCGCGGCCGGGTTTCTACGCCGCGTGTCCGCCGTCCACGGCGAACTCGGCGCCCGTGACGTAGGCGGCGCCCGCCAGGTGCGCGACCGTCGCGGCCACCTCCTGCGCCGTGCCGAAGCGGCCCAGCGCCGTCATCGTCGCCTGACCGGCCGCGTACGGGCCGTCCGCCGGGTTCATGTCCGTGTCGATCGGGCCGGGGTGGACGAGGTTCGCGGTGATCCCGCGCGGGCCCAGCTCCCGGGCGAGGGCCTTGGTCAGACCGACCAGGGCCGACTTGCTCATCGCGTACAGGGTCCCGCCGGGGCCGGGCACCCGCTGGGTCATACACGTGCCGATCGTGATGATCCGTCCGCCGTCGGCCATCCGCCCGGCCGCCGCCTGCGAGGCCAGGAACACCCCGCGCACGTTCACGGCGAGCACCCGGTCCACGTCGGAGAGGCCGAGCCCCTCCAGGGGCCCGAGGACGCCGACGCCCGCGTTGTTCACCAGCACGTCGAGGCCGCCCAGCGCCCGGACCGTACGGTCCACCGCCCCGGCCGCCTCCCCGGGGTCCGCCGAGTCCGCGCGCAGGGCCACCGCCCGCCGTCCCAGCGCCTCCACGGCCGCCACGACGTCCTGCGCCGCCTCCTTGCCGTTCTCGTAGGTCACCGCCACGTCCGCGCCCTCCCGGGCGAGCCGCAGCGCCGTGGCCGCTCCGATGCCGCGGCTGCCGCCGGTCACGAGGGCCACCTTGCCGTTCAGGGTTTCGTCGGTCGTTGTCATGGGTCCATCCCAGCGGCCGGGGCCCGCGCACGCTGGCGGCGAACGGACGTCGAGATCGCCCGGTGGTGACAGCTCCGCGGGGGCCGGCCGGATCGCACGGATCATGCGGGCCGCAGAAAACCGGAACTCTTTCCTCCGCCTCCCGCGTTCTCCCTGTGTGACCCTTCAGCAAGAAATCGTCGGCAGCGCCATGCAGATGGCGGTCGTCCAGCTGTCTCCCGGCCAGACCGTGTACTGCGAGGCCGGGAAGTTCCTGTTCAAGACGGTCGACGTGACCATGGAGACCCGGCTGGGCGGCCCGTCCGGCGGCGACGGGCAACCACCGCAGGGCGGCCAGGCGGGTGGCGGCATGGGCGGCATGCTGCGCCAGGCCATGGGGACGGCCATGCAGGTCGGCCAGCGCGCCCTGGCGGGCGAGTCGCTGGCTTTCCAGTACTTCACCGCCCGGGGCGGCGAGGGCACGGTCGGCTTCGCGGGCGTGCTGCCCGGCGAGATGCGCGCCCTGGAGCTGGACGGCACGCGCGCGTGGTTCGCTGAGAAGGACGCTTTCGTGGCCGCCGAGTCCACCGTCGAGTTCGGCATCGCCTTCCAGGGCGGCCGCACCGGCATGAAGGGCGGTGAGGGCTTCGTCCTGGAGAAGTTCACCGGCCGGGGGACGGTGATCATCGCGGGCGCCGGCAACTTCATCGACCTGGACCCGGCCGACTTCGGGGGCCGTATCGAGGTCGACACCGGGTGCGTGGTCGCCTTCGAGGAGGGCATCCGGTACGGCGTCCAGCGCGTCGGCGGTCTCAACCGCCAGGGGGTGATGAACGCCGTGTTCGGCGGCGAGGGCCTGTCCCTGGCCACCCTGGAGGGCCGTGGCCGCGTCATCCTCCAGTCCCTCACCATCGAGAGCCTCGCCAACGCCCTGAGGAAGGCCCAGGGCGGCGACAAGCAGGGGCCGACCGGCGGACTGTTCTCGACGAACGCGGGCTGAGCCGGCGGGTGGCGGGTGCCGGGTGGCGGGTGCGATGCGCACGGCGTACGCCCGCGTACGCCCCGGCACGCCTGCGGCAGCCGGCCGGGCCGCCCCTGCGGGCGTCCGCGTCCGGACGTGCCTCGCCCCGCGGCCTGGAGACGTGGGGGGTCCGCGGGGCGAGGGTCTGTGGATCGGACGGGCGGACGGCGCGGGTCAGCAGCCGTAGTTGATCAGGTTGAAAGTGACGTAGTGGTCCGCGGTGTAGTAGTCCTCGGCGGACTTCTTCCCGGTCACGATGCGGCGCGCTCCGCGCGTCGAGGAGCCCGGGGTCTTCACCGTGTACTCGTGGTAGTAGCCGGACGTCTGGCCGGGCAGGACGCCTTCCCGGTTCTGGAAGACGGCCCCGTCCTGCGAATAGGGGAACGGCCCTCCCGCGTCGATCAGGTCGAGCGTGTCGTACGCCTGGGAGGGCAGCTTGGTGTAGCAGACGCTGCCGACGGCGGCGTGTGCCGTGGTGGCGGAGACGGAGCCGCCGACGAGGAGGGCGGACAGGACGGCCGCCGAGGTGACAGTACGAGTGATCCGTGGGGGGAATCGCATGGCTCATGATGACGCGCGTAGACAGTGTCATGTCAATGACAAGGAACGGGAATTTGCCTTCGGGCCCGAGAAGTTTTCATGGCGTTAACCGGAGTCCGGCCTCCTCCGCTCAGCCCGCTCTCCGGCCCCCCGCGGCGGCGAACAGGGCGAACGCCAGCACGATCAGCGCGACGCTCGCGTACACCTCGTAACCGTCGAGCAGGCCGAGGCGCTGCACGAGACCGACGTGCCGACGGGTGAACTCGTGCAGGAGGCCCAGGACCCCCTGCACCAGCGCGACGAAACCGAGCAGTCCCAGCAGTTCCCTCATGGATCCGACTCTCGTTCCGCGGCTCCCCGGCGGTCCACCGGCCGCCCGGCGGGACCGGTGCGTCGGAAGTCTGCGAAGCGGCGGTCCGCCGGGCCGAAAGGAGACGGACGCCACGACTCGGGTCGGCCGTTCCCCGCCCTCGGTAGGGGATGGCTGCCACGGAGAGGTCGCACGGCCCCGCGCTGCGTAGATTGGCCGACCATGAGGGCGGACGACGGCACGCCACGGGCGGCACCAGGGTTCACGGGCCGACGATGGCTGCTGCCGTCGGCCGTGGTGGCGGAACTCGACCCGGACGCCGGGATCCCCGGCCGGCGGCACCGGCGCACCGTCCGCGACTGGACCGTCGACTTCCTCTGCTTCCTCGTGGCCGTGGCCGTCGGCCTGGCGGTCGCGGACTCCTTCCCCGGCGAACCCGGCCTTCCCGAGGTGGTCGCCGCGGCCGACCAGCTCCTGGGCGCCCTCGCCTGCGCGGCGGTGTGGCTGCGCCGCCGGTGGCCCCTCGGCCTGGCGATCGCGATGGTCCCCCTCGGCTTCCTGGCGACCACCTCGGCCGGCGCCTGCACGGTCGCCCTCTTCACCCTCGCCGTCCACCGGCCGTTCCGGTACGTGGCCTGGGTGGGCGGCGCCCAGGTGGCCCTCATCCCGCTGCTGGCCCGGGCCCGGCCCGATCCGACGCTGGCCTACGGACCGTCGGTGGCGTGGAGCGTGCTGTTCACCGTCACGGCCATCGGCTGGGGCATGTTCGTCCGGTCCAAGCGGCAGCTGATGCTGAGCCTGCGCGACCGCGCCCGGCGCGCCGAGACGGAGGCCCGGCTGCGCGCCGAGCAGGCGCAGCGGCTGGCCCGCGAGGCCATCGCCCGGGAGATGCACGACGTGCTCGCGCACCGGCTGACCCTGCTCAGCGTGCACGCGGGCGCGCTGGAGTTCCGTCCGGACGCGCCCCGCGAGGACATCGCGCGGGCGGCCGGCGTCATCCGCGAGAGCGCCCACGAGGCCCTCCAGGACCTACGGGAGATCATCGGTGTCCTGCGGGCCGGCGAACCCGACGACGCGGGCCGCCCCCAGCCGACGCTGGCCGCGCTGGACACGCTGGTCGCCGAGTCCCGCGAGACCGGCATGAAGGTCACCCCGGACCAGTGCGTCACCGACGCCGCGACCGTCCCAGCCGCCGTCGGCCGCACCGCCTACCGCATCGTCCAGGAGTGCCTCACCAACGCCCGAAAGCATGCCCCGGGCGCGGAGATCGAGGTCACCGTCACCGGCGGTCCCAGCGAAGGGCTCGACGTGAGCGTGCGCAACGCGGCGCCCGAGGGCGACGTACCGCCCGTCCCCGGTTCCGGCCAGGGACTGATCGGCCTGGCCGAACGGGCCACCCTGACCGGAGGGAGACTGGAGCACGGGACGTGGGGCGACGGGGGATTCGAGGTACGGGCGTGGCTGCCGTGGCCGGCGACGCCCTGACGGGCCGGGTCCGACCGGCCCCGCCCGGTCCGTTCGTCGCGAACCGCCGACTCGCCCGCCCGCAAGCGTGGTTACGTGAACCCATGACTGCGATCAGACTCCTCCTCGTCGACGACGATCCCCTCGTGCGGGCCGGTCTGGCTCTCATGATGGGGGGCGCCGACGACATCGAGATCGTCGGCGAGGCCGCCGACGGGAGCGAGGTCGAGGGGCTCGTGGAGCGCACCCGCCCCGACGTGGTCCTGATGGACATCCGGATGCCGGCCATGGACGGGATCACGGCCACGGAACGCCTGCGCGGACGCGAGGACGCCCCGCAGGTCGTGGTGCTCACCACCTTCCACGCCGACGAACAGGTGCTGCGCGCACTGCGCGCGGGTGCCGCAGGGTTCGTCCTCAAGGACACCCCGCCCGCCCGGATCCTCGACGCCGTGCGCCGGGTGGCGGCCGGTGACCCCGTCCTGTCGCCCACGGTCACCCGGCAGCTGATGGACCACGCGGCGGGTACCGCGGCCGACACGGGGCGCGCGCACGCGCGCGTACGGCTCGCGGCCCTCGGCGAGCGGGAGCGCGAGGTGGCCGTCGCGGTCGGCCGGGGGCTGTCCAACGCGGACATCGCCGCGGAACTGTTCATGAGCGTCGCCACCGTCAAGGCCCACGTCTCCCGGGTCCTGGCCAAGCTCGGCCTCAACAACAGGGTGCAGGTCGCCCTGCTCGCCCATGACGCGGGTCTCCTGGAAGAGGGGGCGGACGGCCCCGGGTGACGAGCCGCGAATCCGGCGGCACGGCGGGCACCGGGCGGGCGTCCCGCTCGTTGGAGTCGTGACGGGAGGGCTCGTCGAAGTCATGACGGCAGGGGGGGACATGACCGAGGTGATCGACCTGGGCACGTTCGGCGACGGCTTCCGGAGGAACCCGCATCCGGTGTACGCGCGACTGCGCGAGCGCGGCCCGGTGCACCGGGTGCGGTTGCCCGCGCCCGACGCTCACCATGTGACCTGGCTCGTCGTGGGGCACGAGGAGGCGCGCGCGGCGCTCGCCGACCCCCGGCTGGCCAAGGACTCCGAACGGATCGGCGTCACGTTCCTCGACGAGCAGCTGATCGGCAAGCACCTGCTGACCGCGGATCCGCCGCGCCACACCCGGCTGCGCGCGCTGGTCTCCCGCGCGTTCACCGCGCGCCGCGTGGAGGAACTGCGGCCGAGGATCGAGCGGATCACCGACGACATGCTCGACGCGATGCTGCCGCACGGCCGCGCCGACCTCGTGCAGTCGCTCGCCTACCCGCTGCCCCTGACGGTCATCTGCGAGCTCCTGGGCGTCCCCGAGGCGGACCGCACGGCGTTCCGGAAGCTGTCCGGCGAGGCCGTCGCGCCCACCAGCTCGCAGTCCGAGTACGACGCGTTCGTACGGCTCGCCGGGTACCTCACCGAGCTGATCGAGGACAAGCGGTGCGCCGGACCGAGCGGCGACCTGCTGGACGACCTGATCCGCACCACCGCGCAGGACGGCGACCGGCTCTCGCCCGGCGAACTGCGCGGCATGGCGTTCATCCTCCTCGTCGCCGGACACGAGACCACCGTCAACCTGATCACCAATGCCGTACACGCCCTGCTCACCCACCCCGACCAGCTGGCCGCCCTGCGCGCCGACCCGGCCTTGCTCGACGGTGCCGTGGAGGAGGCGCTGCGCTACGAGGGGCCGGTGGAGAACGCCACGTTCCGGTTCGCCGCCGAACCGCTGGAGATCGCCGGCACGTCCGTCGCCCCGGGCGAGGCGGTGATGATCGGCCTGACCGCGGCCGACCGCGACCCGGTCCGCTATCCGGCCCCCGACGGCTTCGACATCCGCCGGGACAGCAGGGGCCACCTGGCCTTCGGGCACGGCGTCCACTACTGCCTGGGAGCCCCGCTGGCCCGCCTGGAGGCCCGCACGGCCCTGCGGTCCCTGCTCGACCGCACACCCGCCCTGGCCCTCGACGGCCCACCCGGCGACTGGCTCCCCGGCCCTCTGATGCGCGGGATGCGCAGCCTCCCGGTGCGCTGGTAGTACGGCGACCGCCGGACCCGCGTCCACCCGGTCCGGGCGAATGGGAGGCCGGGCCGTTCCTGGTCAGCCCGTTGCGGGAGCCGCCGGGATCTCCGCGAGCCACACCGCTCTGCGGTCTCGTCGGGACACCTCGCAGGCCTCGGCGATCCGCAGCGCCTCGAGCGCCTCGCGGCCGCCGCAGGGGTTGGTCCGCTCGCCCCGCACCACGTCCACGAAGGCGTTCAGCTCCGCCGCGTACGCGGGCTCGAACCGCTCCAGGAATCCCGTCCACGGTTTGTCCGCGGCCGGCGGACCGGTGGGTTCGGTGGAGGCGATCGGGGTGCGGTCGTCCAGGCCCACGACGATCTGGTCGAGCTCCCCGGCCAGCTCCATGCGGACGTCGTAGCCCGCCCCGTTCAGCCGCGTCGCCGTCGCCGTGGCGAGAGTGCCGTCGTCGAGGGTGAGGACCGCGGCCGCCGTGTCCACGTCCCCCGCCTCGCGGAACATGGCGGGCCCGGCGTCGGAGCCGGCGGCGTACACCTCCCTCACCTCGCGGCCCGTCACCCAGCGCAGGCAGTCGAAGTCGTGCAGGAGCGCGTCCCGGTAGATCCCGCCGGACACCGGCAGCCAGGCGGCCGGGGGCGCCGACCGGTCGGACGTCAGCGCCCGCACGGTGTGCAGCCGCCCGAGCCGGCCGGAACGCACCGCCTCCCGGGCCCCGGTGTACCCCGCGTCGAAGCGGCGCTGGAAGCCCATGTGAAGGATCGTTCCGGCGGTCTCGACCTCGGCGATCGCCTGTAAGGTGCCCGCCAGATCCAGGGCGATCGGCTTCTCGCAGAAGACCGGGAGCCCGGAGCGGGCTGCCCGACCGATCAGTTCGGCGTGGGCGGAGGTGGCCGTCGTGATCACCACGGCGTCCACGCCCCAGCGGAAGATCTCGTCCACCCCTGGGGCGGCCGTCTCGCCCAGCCGATGCGCGAGCTCCTGGGCCCGCGCGTGGTCCGCGTCCGTCAGGATCAGGGATCCGACCTCGCGGTGACGGCTGAGTGTGTTCGCATGAATGGTGCCTATGCGGCCCGTCCCGATGACCCCGATGCGCATGAAACAAAAGTGACGGCGCAGGCCGCGCGCTGTCAATGCGTATGTCCGGACAACCGAACTACACGACTTCCCGTCAACCGGTCGCGGAGCTACGCTCGGGCCGTGCCGAAACCAGAAGTGGACCCGACCGTGCAGCTAGAACTACGTGTGGACCGAAGTTCTCCGGTGCCGTTGTACTTCCAGCTCGCCCAGCAGCTGGAGGCCGCGATCGAGCACGGAACGCTCACCCCCGGCAGCCTGCTGGGCAACGAGATCGAGCTCGCCGGGCGGCTCGGCCTGTCCCGGCCGACCGTCCGTCAGGCGATCCAGTCGCTCGTCGACAAGGGCCTGCTGGTCCGTCGCCGGGGCGTCGGTACGCAGGTCGTGCACAGTCAGGTCAAGCGTCCGCTGGAGCTCAGCAGCCTCTACGACGACCTGGAGGCCGCCGGGCAGCGTCCGGCGACGACCGTGCTGGTCAACACCGTCGTCCAGGCGTCCGCCGAGGTCGCCGCCGCGCTCGCGGTGGCCGAGGGCAGCGACGTGCACCGGGTGGAGCGGCTGCGTCTGGCGCACGGGGAGCCGATGGCGTACCTGTGCAATCACCTGCCCTCCGGCCTGCTCGGCCTGGACACCGACCAGCTCCAGGCCACCGGCCTGTACCGGCTGATGCGGGCCGCCGGGATCAACCCTGCACAGCGCCCGCCAGTCCATCGGCGCCCGGGCCGCCACCCCCGCCGAGGCCGAGCGGCTCGCCGAGGAGGAGGGCGCTCCGCTGCTGACGATGCAGCGCACGACCTTCGACGACACCGGCCGGGCGGTGGAGTTCGGCGACCACATCTACCGGCCGACCCGCTACTCCTTCGAGTTCCAGCTGCTCGTACGTCCCTGAGAGCGTCCGCGCGACCGGCCCGCCGTGGTCGTATTGTCCGGACAAGGTGACCGCTGATGTCCGGACAAGGTGAGTGATGCGCCGGCGTGACGGTCGTCCCCGGGCCCGGCTGTGCGTCCTGTGTCCGCCCCTGGGGGACGGACCCTCCCTGGCGTCCAGCCGCGCGAGGGGGCCGCGGCGTCGGCGTGGGGCGTGCGGCGTGAAGCAGTCCGGCGTGGTCGGGAAGCCCGAAGTACTGGGCGGCGGCCCGGGACGCGGCGGACACCGCGCGCGGACGTCGTGCGCCTGGGCCCGTGGGGCCGCATACTCGCCTGACGCCTGACGCCTGACGCCTGACGCCTGACGCCTGACGCCTGACGCCTGACGCCTGACGCCTGACGCCTGACGCCTGACGCCTGACGCCTGACGCCTGACGCCTGACGCCTGACGCCTGACGCCTGACGCCTGACGCCTGACGCCTGACGCGGCGAGCTGCGCCCCTGCGGGCAGACGGTGCTCCTCCTCCTGCGGACACGGCCGACGGGGCGCGGGACCGCACCGGCGGCGCGAGCGGCCACGACGCGCCCCGGCACGGCACAGGCCGCCCGTCCCCGCCACCGCCCCGCTCGGCACCCGGCGGGAGGGTGAGGCAGAATCGGCGGCGATGAGCACCTACGGCAACTTCACCGCCCCCATCGGCTCCCGCCGCGCCTCCGCACTCCGCACCGTGGGCACGAGGGAGCGCCGGTCGCACCTCACCGCGCCCCGAGTGCCGACGGTCGGCATCGACATCGGTGGCACCAAGGTGATGGCGGGGGTCGTCGACGCCGACGGCAACATCCTGGAGAAGGTCCGCGCGGAGACTCCGGACAAGTCCAAGAGTCCGAAGGTCGTGGAGGACACGATCGTCGAGCTGGTCCTGGACCTGTCCGACCGGCACGACGTGCACGCGGTCGGCGTCGGTGCGGCGGGGTGGGTGGACGCCGACCGCAACCGCGTCCTGTTCGCGCCCCACCTGTCCTGGCGCAACGAGCCGCTGCGCGACCGCCTCTCCGGCCGGCTCGCGGTTCCCGTCCTGGTGGACAACGACGCCAACACCGCCGCCTGGGCGGAGTGGCGCTTCGGCGCGGGCCGCGGTGAGGACCACCTCGTCATGATCACCCTCGGTACCGGCATCGGCGGCGCGATCCTCGAGGACGGCCAGGTCAAGCGGGGCAAGTACGGCGTCGCCGGTGAGTTCGGCCATATGCAGGCCGTGCCCGGAGGCCACCGCTGCCCGTGCGGCAACCGCGGCTGCTGGGAGCAGTACAGCTCGGGCAACGCGCTGGTCAGGGAGGCCCGTGAACTCGCCGCCGCCGACTCCCCGGTGGCGTACGGGATCATCGAGCACGTCAAGGGCAACATCGGCGACATCACCGGCCCGATGATCACCGAACTCGCCCGTGAGGGCGACGCCATGTGCATCGAGCTGCTCCAGGACATCGGCCAGTGGCTGGGCGTCGGCATCGCCAACCTGGCCGCCGCTCTCGACCCGTCCTGCTTCGTGATCGGCGGCGGCGTCTCGGCCGCCGACGACCTGCTGATCAGCCCCGCGCGGGACGCGTTCAAGCGTCAGCTCACCGGGCGCGGCTACCGCCCCGAGGCCCGCATCGTCCGCGCCCAGCTGGGCCCGGAGGCCGGTATGGTCGGCGCGGCCGACCTCGCCCGCCTGGTCGCCCGCCGCTTCCGGCGCGCGAAGCGCCGCCGCGTGGAGCGCTACGAGCGCTTCGAGCGGTTCACCGAGGTGGCCCGCCGTACCCAGGACACGGTGTGACCGCCCGTACCGCCCCGCCCCCAGGACATCGCATGACCGCCGCTCCGCCCCGCACGACCCGGGACACCGCATGACAGCATCGCTGCCCCGCCAGGCCGCACCCCCCGACGAGCCGCACCGCCCGCCGGAGGACCGCCGGCACGTGATCCGCCGCAGGGCGCTCACCCTGCTGATCATCGTGCTGCTCATCGGTGTCCCGGCCGGCTACCTGGTGATCTCCGCGAACCAGAGCCGCGACAGCGGCAAGGACAAGGAGGCGAAGTACTCGGCGACCGGCCTGACCGAGGGCTGGCCCTCGAAGGTGCAGCGCCGCCTGTACCAGGTGCCGATCCCGCACCCGTCGAACCAGGTCGCCTACTACGAGACGAACAACTGGAAGACCAGCCGGCTGTACGCCCAGTTCCAGACCACGCAGGCCGGACTCGACCAGTTCCTCGCCGAAATAGGCGTCAGCCGCGGGGAGCTGAAGAAGGGCGACATCACCATCAGCGCCCGCGACCAGGAGGTCACGGGGTGGAAGTTCACGGGACCCGGCTCGCGCCCCGGTGACGACTTCGGCATCGTCCACGAACAGAAGAACCCCAAGCCCACGCTGGATGTGGTGGTGAACACCGGCAACGCGGTCTACCCCTTCGTCTACGTGGTCTCCCGCACGGTTCCGTGACCGGCCCCGCCCCGGCCGGAACGCGGTGTTCCGGCCGGCCGCCGGGACCGATTGTCAGACCCCGCCCGTAGAGTCGAAGACGACTGATCCGACATGCGGGCGGGAGGTGGACACAAGGCATGAGCGTCATGGCCGACGGCGCGGCCGTGGCGGAGCCCGGCTCCGTCTCCGTGCGGCTCGCCGCCGTCTTCCTGCCCGCGCCTGCCCCGCGCGAGGGCCGCGTCGCCTTCTGGGACCCGGCGGACGGCCCACTGCCCACCACGGCGGACGCGGAACTCACGGAGCTCACCGTCGTCCGGCGCCACGGCTCGGCCATCCGCCGCGATCAGGCCCCCGCCCTGTCCCTGCCGCTCGACAAGGCGCTCCCGCTGCTCGTGCGGGCCCGCCGCGACCCCGCCGCCCACCCGGCGACCGCCTGCTGGGGCGCGGCCGCGCTGCACGCGCTGCGGCTCACCGCCCGTGGCCGCCTGCTGCCCGGCCTGACACCCTCGGGACACGACGCCTGGCGGGCCGGACCACTGGACCCGGAGGACATCGCGCATCTGCGCGCGGTCGCCGCCGCGCTCCCGCACGAGGGCCACGCGGTGCCGCTCCCCGGCCCCGGGCCGCTCAGGCTGCCCCGGCCCGAGGCTCTGATGCGGTCCTTCCTGGACGCCGTGGCGGACACCCTGCCCCGCACCCCCGCCGCGCCGCACGCGTGCGGGAAGCCCTTCGCGGACCGCCGGCCCCAGCGGCTGCCCGGCGCGCACGACTGGGCCGCGGAGGTCGCCGCCGGCATGGACGCGGGCGTACGGATCTCGCTCCGCCTCGACCTGTCCGCGTACGACATGTTCGACCGGCTCGACGACGGCGAGCGGACCCGCCGGGCCGGCGCCGCGATCGTCCAGGTGCACAGCCTCGCCGACCCCACCCTGATGACCGACGTAGCGGCCCTGTGGGCGGGCGAGGCCGACGCCGCGTTCGGGGCGCGCGCACGCGTGGACGCCGCGCTCGCCGTGCGGCGCGCGGCCCGCGTCTGGCCGCCGCTCGCCCGGCTCGCCGAACAGGACACGCCGGACGTCCTGGCCCTGTCCGAGGACGAGCTGAGCGATCTGCTCGGGGTGGCGGCCACCCGGCTCGCGGCGGCCGGGGTCGCCGTGCACTGGCCGAGGGACCTGGCGCAGGACCTCAGCGCGGCCGCGGTGGTCAGGACCGCGCCCGGTTCGGCGACCGACGGCACCGGCTTCTTCGAGAGCGAGGAACTGCTCCAGTTCCGCTGGCAGCTTGCGCTCGGCGGCGATCCGCTCAGCGAGGCCGAGATGGACACCCTGGCGGAGGCCCACCGCCCGGTGGTCCGGCTGCGTGACCAGTGGGTCCTGGTGGACCCGGCGCTCGTGCGCAAGGCCCGCAAGCGGGAGCTGGGCCTGCTGGACCCGGTCGACGCCCTGTCCGTGGCCCTCAGCGGCACCGCGGAGGTCGACGGCGAGAGCGTCGAGGCGGTACCCGTCGGCGCCCTGGCCGCCCTGCGCGACCGTCTCACCACCGGGGTCCACCCGGCCGACCCGCCCGCCGGCCTGCACGCCACCCTGCGCGACTACCAGCTGCGCGGCCTGGCCTGGCTGGACCTCATGACCTCCCTCGGCCTCGGCGGCTGCCTGGCCGACGACATGGGCCTCGGCAAGACCATCACCGTGATCGCCCTGCATCTGAAGCGGGAGCGCACGGAACCGACCCTGGTGGTCTGCCCGGCCTCGCTCCTGGGCAACTGGCAGCGCGAGATCAACCGCTTCGCGCCCGGCGTCCCGGTCCGCCGCTTCCACGGGCCCGACCGCAGCCTGGCGGACCTCGCCGGGGGCTTCGTCCTCACCACCTACGGCACGATGCGCTCGGCGGCGCCCCTCCTGGCCGGACAGCCCTGGGGCATGGTCGTCGCGGACGAGGCGCAGCACGTGAAGAACCCCTACTCGGCGACGGCGAAGGCGCTGCGCACCATCCCCACCCCCGCGCGCGTGGCCCTGACCGGCACGCCCGTCGAGAACAACCTGTCCGAGCTCTGGGCCCTGCTCGACTGGACGACACCGGGGCTCCTCGGTCCCCTGAAGTCCTTCCGCGCCCGGCACGCGCGCGCGGTCGAGAACGGCGAGGACGACCAGGCGGTGGAGCGCCTCGCCCGGCTGGTCCGCCCGTTCCTCCTGCGTCGCAAGAAGTCCGACCCCGGCATCGTGCCCGAGCTGCCGCCCAAGACCGAGACCGACCACCCGGTCCCGCTCACCCGCGAACAGGCCGCGCTGTACGAGGCGGTGGTGCGGGAGTCCCTGCTGGCCATCGAGACGGCGGACGGCATCGCCCGGCGCGGCCTGGTGCTCAAGCTGCTCGGCGCGCTCAAGCAGATCTGCGACCACCCGGCCCTGTACCTCAAGGAGGAGTCCGCCTCCGTCGGCGACGCCCTGGCCGCCCGCTCGGGCAAACTCGCCCTGCTGGACGAGTTGCTGGACACCCTGCTCGCCGAGGACGGCTCGGCCCTCGTCTTCACGCAGTACGTCGGCATGGCCCGCCTGATCACCGCTCACCTCACCGCCCGCGCGATCCCGGTCGACCTGCTGCACGGCGGCACCCCGGTCCCCGAGCGGGAGCGGATGGTGGACCGCTTCCAGGCCGGCGCGACCCCGGTCCTCGTCCTCTCCCTGAAGGCCGCCGGCACCGGCCTCAACCTCACCCGGGCGGGCCATGTCGTCCACTTCGACCGCTGGTGGAACCCGGCGGTGGAGGAACAGGCCACCGACCGTGCCTACCGCATCGGCCAGACCCAGCCGGTCCAGGTGCACCGCCTCATCACCGAGGGCACGGTCGAGGACCGCATCGCCGAGATGCTCCAGGCGAAGCGCGCCCTGGCCGACGCGATCCTCGGCTCCGGCGAGTCGGCCCTCACCGAACTCACGGACCGTGAACTGACCGACCTGGTCAGGCTGCGGAGGGAGGCGTGATGGCGGAGAGGGACGAATCCGGGACCGCGGCCGACACCACCGAGACCGCCGCCGGGACCACCGCTGCCGTCCCGGCCGGAGAGCAACCGGAGAAGGCCGCAAGCCCGGCCGACGAGGCCCGCCGAGCCCTGCGGGCGGCTCGGGAGCGCTCACCGGAACAGGAACCGACGCACGGTCCGACGCGCGGCTCCTCGCCAGAGTCCCCGGCGCGGCCCGGAGGCCCCGCCCCCAGACCCGGCGACGCGGCCCGAGCGGCCCTGCGGCGCACGGCGGAACGCGCGGAACGCGCGGGTGCGGCGTCGGTGGCGGCGCCCGCGTCTGTTGCGGGACCTGCGCCTGCGGCGGACACGGCGTCTGTGGCTGAAGGCGCGCCTGTGGGGGACAGCGGGTCGGTGGCCGAGGGCACGCCTGCGGCGGAGACCGCGCGTGTGGCGGCGCCCGCGTCTGTTGCGGGACCTGCGCCTGCGGCGGACATGGCGTCTGTGGCTGAAGGCGCGCCTGTGGGGGACAGCGGGTCGGTGGCCGAGGGCACGCCTGCGGCGGAGACCGCGCGTGTGGCGGCGCCCGCGTCTGTTGCGGGACCTGCGCCTGCGGCGGACACGGCGTCTGTGGCTGAAGGCGCGCCTGTGGGGGACAGCGGGTCGGTGGCCGAGGGCACGCCTGCGGCGGAGACCGCGCGTGTGGCGGCGCCCGCGTCTGTTGCGGGACCTGCGCCCGGGTCGGACACGGCGTCTGTGGCCGAACGCTCGTCTGTGGGGGACACGGTGCCTGCGGAGAACACCGTGCGTGCGGGGGACACGGCGTCTGAGGCCGAACGGCGTTCGGCGGACACCGCGCGTCCCGCGCGACCTGCGCCTGCGGTGGGCACCGTACTCGCGGCGGACACCGCGCCCGCGAACAGCACCGCGCGTGCGGCGGACACGGCACGTGCGGCAGGCACCGCGCCCGCAAGGGACACCGCGCGTGCGGCAGGCACCGTGCCCGCGGTGGACAGCGCTCCCGCTGCGGAACCCACACCTGCCGCGGACTCGACACCCGGCGAAGCTGCCCCGGCAGCCGACGCCGTTTCTCTCGTGGCTCCCGCCCCGCCGACCGAGGACCGGACGACCGAGGACCGGCCGACCGAGAACCGGCCGGTCGTGACACCGCCAGCGGAGGCCCGTCCGACGGAGCCCGCGTCGGCGGACGCCCCGGCTGTGGCCGTCGAGCCGCGCGCCGTGGGGGCCGGTACCGGCCCGCGTCCCGGGGACGTCGCCCGGGAGGCCCTGCGCGCCGCCCGCGCGGAGGCACGGCAGAGCGCGGCGGGAAGCCGGACGCGGGCGGGCCGCGGGACGGCGCGCGGCGACGGCGGCGCCCGCCCCCGTACCGACGCCCGCACCGACGCCCGCGCCGCCGAGGCCCGGCGGCACCGCGGCGCTCATGACCAGGTTGCCGCCGAACGGGCGCGTGCCGTAAGGGAGTTGCTCGCGGGCGCCTTCCGGATGCCGTCGGCGGAGACGAACGGGGCCGAGGTGGAGTCCGAGGCCGGGTTCGCTTCCGGGGCCGAGGTGGAGTCCGGCGCCGGGTTCGAGGCCGGGTCCGCTTCCGGCGACTCGAGGGCGACCGGGGGGAGTTCACCCGAAGGCGCCCCCTCCGCGACTCCCCTCAGCAGCGCACCCGCGCTGCCTCCCGAACCGTCCCGTACCCCCCGTTCCATGGCCGCTCCCGCACGGGACGGCGACCACCGCCGCACCTTCCCGGCCTTCCCGCCCAGCACCGGCGGATCCTTCGCCGGGACCTGGTGGGGCAACGCCTGGGTCACCGCCCTGGAAGAGGGCGCCCTCGACGCCAAGCGCCTGGCCCGCGGGCGCGGTTACGCGGAGCAGGGCAACGTGGACGCCATCACCGTGACCCCCGGCCTCGTGCTGGCGTACGTGCAGGGCAGCCGTCCCCGCCCCTACCGCGTACAGGTGCGGCTGCGCACCCTCGGCGGCGAGGACTGGGAGCGCTTCCTGGAGGCGGCGGTCGAGCGCCCCGGGCACATCGCCGCGCTGCTCGACAAGGAGATGCCCGAATCCCTCGCCGAGTGCGGGGTGCCGCTGCTGCCCGGCCCCGGTGACCTCGAGCCGCAGTGCAGCTGCCCCGACCGCGGCCACCCCTGCAAGCACGCGGCCGCCCTCTGCTACCAGACCGCGCGGCTGCTCGACGCCGACCCGTTCGTGCTGCTCCTGCTCCGCGGCCGGGGCGAACGCGAGGTGCTCGACGCGCTGTCCCGCCGTAACGCCACCCGCGCGGCCCGCGCCGCCCAGGAGCAGGAACCGGAACCCCTGCCGGGCGTACGGGCCGCCGAAGCCCTGGCCGAGCGCCGGCTCCCGCCGCTGCCCGCCCCGCTGCCCGTGCCCCCGCACCCCGAACAACCCCCGGCCTACCCCTCCGTGCCGAACGGCCCCGACTCCTTCGCGCTGGACCACCTCGCGACCGACGCGGCCGCCCGCGCCCACGCCCTGCTGACCACCGGCCAGGACGAGATCGGCGGACTGACCCTCTGGCGGGACGCCGTACGGCTCGCCGCGTCCCGCCCCGGTTCGGGGCTCACCGCCACCACCCGCGCCCTCTACGCAGCGCTCGCCTCCGCCGCCGGCCGCACCCCCCTCGAACTGGCACGCGCGGTGGCCGCCTGGCGGCAGGGCGGGCCGGACGGGCTCACCGTCCTGGAGGAGACCTGGGACCCGCCGGCCGGCCGCTTCGACCGGGCCCGGCCGCTCCTCCTCGCCGCCGACCTCCCGGCCTTCCGCCCGCGCCGCAACCACCTCACCCACCCCCGCGGCCACGTCCAACTCCGCTTCGGACGCAACGGGTTGTGGTACGCGTACGAGTCCGAACCGGGCGACGACGACTGGTGGCCACGCGGCACCCCCGACCCGGACCCGGTGGGCGCGCTGACCGGGCTGGGCGGCTCGGACGAACTCTGACCGCACCCGCAGCGCCTCCGCGTGCGGAGCGGCCCGACCGGTGACCGTGCTCGTGTCCGTCCCAACTCCCGGAATCCGTCCTCCCTTTCCCCGCCCGCCTCGTACGATGGCGCCCGTGACTCTCGACGACCACCGCCCCGCCCCGCGGTACCGCGCGCTGCTCTCGCGCGGCTGTTGTTGATCCTCACCTCACCCCTCTCCGCCCTCCTGCCGTGGACGCGCCGCGCCTTCTGACGCCCTGATCGCGTCCCGGTTCAGGCACCCCGCTTCCGGAAAGGCAGGCCCATGCCCACGTCTCCCACGCCCGAATCCGCTTACGACCGCCGCAGACTCCACCAGTGGCTGGCCGGGGAGGCCCGCGCCGACGGCGTCTCCCGGCGCGATCTGCTCCGCCTCGCCGCCGCCGCCGGACTCGCCACCGCCGCGGTCCCCGCGTTCTCCGCGCCGGCCGCGGCAGCGACGTCACCCGGTATCGTCAAGGCGCTCCCCGACGAATGGTTCACCGTCCGGGGCACCAACGCCGAGACGAAGTTCGCCTCCCTCGCCGGGACCGGCTACCACACCCCCGCCGACCACTTCTTCGTCCGCAACCACACAGCGACCCCCGTGCTCGACGCCGCCGACTGGACCCTCACCGTCCACGGCGACGGGCTCACCCACGCCACCCCGGTCGAGTTCACCCTCGAGGACCTGAAGAAGTTCCCCGCGGTCACCCGCTCGGCGTTCGTGGAGTGCGCGGGCAACGGCCGCAGCTTCTTCACCTCCCAGCAGGGCCAGACCGTCACCGGCACGGCGTGGACGCTGGGCGCGATCGGCACCGCGCGCTGGCGCGGAGCGCGCCTCGCCGACGTCCTGCGACGGGCGGGGCTCTCCCGTGACGCCGTCGACGTCCTGCCCCGCGGGCTCGACCCCGACTACGTCACCGCAGACGGCACGGACCTCGGCCGGGTCCGCCGTCCCCTGCCGGTGTCGAAGGCGCTCGACGACGTCCTCCTCGCCTACGAGATGAACGGCGAGCCGCTGCCGTACGACCACGGCTTCCCCGTACGCGTCCTGGTGCCGAACTGGATCGGCATCGCGTCGGTCAAGTGGGTCGGTGACATCGAGGTGTCCACGCAACCCCTCTACTCGCCCTGGAACACCGACTTCTACCGCCTGTTCGGCACCGCCCATCCGGAAGGCGGCAGCGCCCCGCTGACCCGGCAGACCGTCAAGAGCGCCTGGGAGCTGCCCTGGGACGCGAGTCTCGCGGCGGGTGCCGTGCACCGTCTGACCGGACGCTCCTGGTCCGGCGCGGGCGCGGTCGTACGCGTCGACGTCAGCACCGACGGAGGGGCCCGCTGGCGGCGTGCCCGGCTGCACGACGCCCCGCGCCGCGCGGGCTGGGTCCGCTGGTCCACCGACTGGCGCCCGTCGGCGCCGGGCGGGTACACGCTGCTGGCCCGGGCCACCGACAGCGCCGGCCGCACCCAGCCCGACACGACCGTCCCGAACACCCAGGGCTATCTGTTCGACGCCGTGGTCCGGCACCCCGTACGGGCGGTGTGAGGGCAGCGGACGTACGGCGCACAGACGTCGGCCGAGCGCTCCGGCGGGCGCCGCACGGGCGCACCCACGACGGCCGCGCCCGGATGCGGCTCAGCGTCCCGCCTCCCGGAGCGGTTTCCACGCCTCCCCGCGCAGGTCCGCGTCCAGGAGCAGGTCGGCGGCCGTGCAGGCCAGCGCGTGGGTGACGGCGACGAGTACGTCGCGGGCCCGGGGGGAGGCGGCTGCCGCGGCGAACTCGGGGGTGTGGTCGGACCCGCCGTCCATGATGGCGACGAAAGGGTGGATGGCGGGCACGCGGGTACTGACGTTGCCGATGTCCGACGATCCCAGGTGGACGCCCGGCGCAGGCGGCGTCAACTCGATCCCCGCCCCGGACAGGTGCTCGGCGAACCTGTCGGACAGCGGGCCGCTGTCACGGAAGTGCTCGTAGCGCAGCGTGGCCCGTTCCACCTCGACCCTGGTGCCCGTGGCGTGGGCGACGCCCTCGGCGCCTGCGCGCAACTGCTCGGTCAGGTCTTCCAACCCGTCGCTCGTCGCCGCGCGCAGGCCGAACAGCCCCTCCGCGTACTCCGGGACGATGTTGGTGGCCTTGCCCCCGTCGGTGACGATCCCCTGGATGTGTGAGGCCGTCGGCAGACGCCTGCCCAGGGCGGTCAGGACGTTGAACAGCTCGAGCAGCGCCAGGAGCGCGTCGACGCCCTCGGTCGGGTTGCCGGTGGGATGCGCGGAGCGGCCGTGGAAGGCCACCCGGTACTGCACCTGCGCGGTCAGCGGCGCCCGCGTCCAGCTGTACACCCCCGGGTGGAACATCAGGGCGGCGTCGACCTCGTCGAACACACCGGCCTCCACCTCCAGGACCTTTCCGCCGCCGCCCTCCTCGGCGGGCGTCCCGACAGCCGTCACGCATCCGGCCGAGGCGTCCAGCACCGTGTTCAGCGCGAGCGCCGCTCCCAGGCCGGCGGCTGCGATGAGGTTGTGCCCACAGGCGTGGCCGAGACCCGGCAGGGCGTCGTACTCCAGCAGCAACGCCACGGCGGGACGGCCGTGCCCCGAGCGGGCGGTGAACGCGGTGGGCATCCCGGCCACCCCGCGCTCGACCTCGAAGCCGGCCTTCTCCAGCTCCCCCGTCAGCAGCGCCGCGGCCCGGTGCTCGGCGAAGGCGTACTCGGGGTCGGCGTGCAGCGCGAGGGAGACCTCCCACAGCCTGTCCGCCCGTGCGGCGACCTCCGCCCGGAGCCTGTCGTGGACGTCGGCGTTCGCGTTGTCGGACGGCGTGCGGGTCACCTGGTCTCCTCGGGGTGGAAGCGGTCGTCGCTCGTGCGCCGCGCACCATCGGGTGCCACGCCCTGACGCCGCGACACCTTCGGGTTTCGACAGCGGCACCTTGGCAACACGGTCAGGGTGCTTGTACGGCGGTGAAGGCGACCGCGCTGGGAAAGCGGCCGTGCGGACCGGAACCGACTGGGAGGAACGAATGGATCACTCGCGCGTGCCCGTGCTGGAGGCGCTGGAGGAGTTCCGGCGTCGTGGAGACGTGGTCTTCGGCCCGCCAGGGCACAAGCAGGGCCGCGGCGTCGATCCGCGGGTGGCGGACATCGTCGGGCTCGACGTGTTCCGTTCGGACGTCCTCTCGCTCAACGGCCTCGACGACCGCCGCCAGTCACAGGGCGTGCTCAGCCAGGCCCAGGAACTGATGGCCGACGCTGTCGGCGCGGAGCAGGCGTTCTTCTCCACCTGCGGCAGTTCCCTGTCGGTCAAGACCGCGATGCTGGCCGTGGCAGGTCCCGGTGAGAAGCTGCTGCTGTCCCGCAACGCGCACAAGTCCGTGATTGCGGCCGTCGTCGTCAACGGCGTGGAACCGATCTGGGTGCACCCCAAGTTCGACGCCGAGCGGCATCTCGCGCACCCGCCGGAGCCCGACGACGTCCGCCGCCGCCTCGAGGAGCATCCCGACGCCAAAGGCATGCTGCTGATCACCCCCACCGACTGGGGCACCTGCGCGGACGTGGCGGGGGTGGCCCGGGTGTGCCACGAGTTCGGCGTCCCGTTGATCGTGGACGAGGCGTGGGGGGCCCACCTTCCGTTCCATCCCGACCTGCCCGCGTGGGGGATGGACGCCGAGGCGGACCTGGTGGTCACCAGTGTCCACAAGATGGGCGGCGCCATCGAGCAGAGCTCCGTCTTCCATCTGCAGTACGACCGGGTGTCTCCGGAGGCGCTCAAGCAGCGCGAGGACCTGCTCGGCACGACCAGCGCCTCGTCCCTGGTGTACGCGACGCTCGACGGCTGGCGGCGTCAGATGGTCGAACAGGGGCGCGATCTGCTCGACGCCGCGCTGCACCGTGCGGAGCGCATCCGGTCGGCCGCCGGCGACCTGCCGGGGCTGCGACCCATGGGCGGCGAGGTCGTCGAGGAGGGGTTCGCCGCCGCGTTCGACCCGCTGAAGCTCGTGATCGACGTACGGGAACTCGGAATCAGCGGCATGCAGGCGGCCGAGTGGCTGCGGGCGAACAGGCACGTGGACGTCGGCGGTTCCGACACCTGCCGGATCAGCGCCTCCATCACGCACGCCGATGACGACGAGACCGAGAAGGTCCTGCTGGACGCCCTGACCGCGCTCGTCGAGGGCGCCGACTCCATCGAGAAGCAGCCGCCGGTGCGCCTGCCGGAGCCCTCGGCCCTGGAACTGGAGCAGGCGATGCTGCCCCGAAAGGCGTTCTTCGCCCCGGTGGAGCACGTGTCCGCCGAGCGCGCCGCGGGCCGGATCGCCGCGGAGACGATCAGTCCCTACCCGCCCGGGGTGCCTGTCATCGCTCCCGGTGAGGTCATCACCGACGAGGTACTGGACTACCTGCGCAGCGGTGTGGAGCACGGGGTCCTGATCCCGGACGCGGCCGACCCTTCGGTCAAGACGCTCCGGGTCGTGGCGCGGGACTGACGAGGCTGATCAGCAGAACCCAGGCGCCGTGGAGCGGTCGGCAGGTGCTCGCTACGGGTGCTGAGCATCCCCGGGCCGCGAGCGCCGAGCGGCCCGGCGGCGCAGGCGCAGCGGCAGTACGTACCAGCACAGTCCGAACCACAGCATGACTCCGCCGACCAGCACTTCGGCCAGGACGCCCGGCACCACGGAACGCAGGATCAGCAGGAGCGTGCAGCCTATGGTCAGCGCCAGGAGGGCCATGCCGCACATCATCAAGCGGCAGGCGGCCTTCACCACCTCGTGCTTCATGCGCTGACCGGACAGGAAGCGGTGGATGCAGACGGGGGCTATGAGCGATCCCGTGGCCGCGGCGCCGAGCACCACGGTCAGGACGTAGATGGCGCGGTCCACCGTTCCCAGGCCACGGAACAGGGGAGTGAAGGCCACGCTGAGCAGAAAGCCGAAGAGGATCTGCACACCCGTCTGGGTGACCCGCGTTTCCTGCAGGACCTCGCTCCAGCGGCGGTTGACGCGCTCACGCGGCGTTTCCGGTATCTCGTCACCGGCGTCCGGACCGTGGCTGTCGCGGTGCGGGCAGCGGGCGGTGCCCTCTTCCGCCAGGTGACCCGGCTGCTCTGTCATGGTCAAGGCATCCTCCACATCCCAGGAACACCGGTTGCCCTCATGGGACCCCTTCCTACAGGTCAGGAGCGATGTCGGCGCGGCCGGTCCCGGCGGAGGCGGGAGGTGCCACGCCCTCCGGCGTCTGCGGCGCATCCTGTGGCCGGGGTGCGCGCCGATCGGTTCCTGTCGGCGTGAAGTCCGGGTGCGGACGGCTTCCCGCCGGGTAATAAGCTTCCCCGTTCACCGAGGAGCTTTCTCGTGGCCGGCGCGGATGGCCGAACGCGGCACGAGTCCCCCGACGCGGCACCAGCCGGAGCGGTGCCCCCGCTCGCCGTGACGCGCTGCGCGTCGGACGCCGTATCGGAATCCGTGCGGGCATCGGGAGGACGCCGTGGATGTCCCGGTGGACGGTGGACCGCACCACGGTTGCGCGCGCGGCACGCCGCCTGCCGGTGTTCGACGGCCATGGCACGCTCGCGCGGGCGTGCGCCGTCGCCCCGCCCCGCGGGCCGGCTCCGCACCACGACCACCGCCGTGCCTCACGTGCCTCGGACGTTTGACACCGGAAGCGCTGGGCTACCCGAACCCCTGCACGGCAGGGCGAGGATGTCCGCCGATACCCGAAAGAACGAGGACGGAGCGCGATGTCGAATCCACAGCAACCAGAGATACGGCGTAGCGACAAGGGTGCGAGCACCCCACAGGACAGCCGGGAGCTCAAGGCGTCGCAGGAATCGCAGCACGGGGGCAGGGCCCATGGAACGGACCGGGGCGACAAAGGCGGCGGTGAGGGCGGTGGCACACCGCCGGCGCAACGTCCGGACCATCCTGAGTAAGTGAGAGCGGTCACCGGCGAGGGGCCGTACCGTCCACCGACCGCAGGGGGGCGGCACGTCCCCTCGCGGTCACAGAGCGCACCGATCGACGATCCCCGCGTGTGAGCCCGCGGGGCCCGTCGATCCGCTGATCACGGATTCTCGCGTGTGAGCCCGCCCGGCCCGTCAGCCACCTGGTCCGCTGGTCCGCTGGTCACGACGATTCGAGCCGGATCCAGATTGATTTCGGTCTCCCCGAGATCCACGCACCCGGGTCATGGCGTGCCGCACTCGCTGATGATCAGGCCGATGACCGCCCCCAGACCGCCGTCGGACAGGGCGGATCGTTGGCGGTCCGCCCCGGTACCGTGCTGCAGCAGCCGGTGGACGAGACTCGTCACCTCCCGGCTGTCGCCGGTCGCTTCCAGTGCGGGAGCGACGTGGCGCAGGAGCTGGCACAGCACGTCACCTGCGCGGTGCCGACCGCCGCTCGGGTCGATCAAGGTGTCGCTCAGGCCATGACGGGCCGCGTGCCACATGCCGGCCCGCAGCAGCTCCGGCGCGCAGTCCGGCACAGCAGCCCCGGCGACCGCCTCCCCCAGGGCGGTCTCCACGAGTGCTCGAACCAGACCGGCGAACATGACCGCCTCGTCCACGCGCAGCTGCACGTCCAGGCACCGCACCTCGATGGTGGGGTACCGCTCCGAGAGGCGGGCCTGCCAGTACAGCTGCCCGGTGTCCGAGATCAGGCCGCTCTCCAGCAGTCGCTGGACCCGCCGGTCGTAGTCGGCCTCGTCATGGAAGTGCGGAGGCAGGCCGCTGACCGGCCAACGGCTGAAGATCACGGTGCGCCAGCTGGCGAAGCCGGTGTCGTGGCCGTCCCACAGCGGGGAGTTGGCCGACATCGCCGTCAGCGTCGGCAACCACACCCGGATCCGGTTCAGAACCTGCACGCCCGCCTCGCGGCCGGGCACGGCGACGTGGACATGCATCCCGTTGACCAGCTGCTCCGCCACCAGCTGGGGCGCCTGCGCCGCCATGGCCCGGTAACGGGCCCGGTCGGTGACGGCCACGGGACGACGGTGGCGCTGCGGCGGCGTGGCGCAGGCCGCGATCCGGCAGCCGTGCGCTTCGGCGGCCGCCCCGACGGCATGCCGCAGACGCAGCAGATGCCCCCCTACCTCCTCCAGAGTGCCGCACACCGGCGTGGCCACCTCGACCTGCGTCTGCAGCAGCTCGCACTGCACCTCGTGGTCGGCCATGAGACAGGCGGCCTCCGTTGCCCTGCGCACCTTCTCCACCTGCGGCACCGGAAGGCCCGTGACGGGGTCGATCAGCAGATATTCCTCTTCCACACCGATCGTCGTCATCAGAGGCCCTCTGCTTCGCTCGCTGCCGTGCTGCACGATGCACCTGGCCCGAGTGCCGCAACCGATTCACCACAAACCCGACATGAAGGAGTGCGGGGCGCGGGCATGGGGTGTGGTGAACCACCCGGCATGTCGTCGTCGTGCCCGGTGAGCACGCCCGACATGGCTGTGCCGGCAGGTTGCTGACCGTCGGTGAGCAGCGCGGGTGATCCTGCGGCAGGCGCCCCCCCCGACCCGCCCCCGGCCCTCGGCGTCGACCCGCCCCCGGCCCTCGGCGCCCCCGCCCTCGGCGTCGACCTGCCCGACGTGCTCCCCTCACTCGCGGAGAGCGTGCGTGCGGTGCCGGGGACGCGGGCAGTGACCCGGCCCGCGTCGGTGAGCCGTCGGCCCGTCGGAGGCCCGCCGGGTCCGGTCTCACCCCGAGCGCGGGGACAGCGCTCGCGTCCATCCTTCCGGGCGGTTTCCACCTCTCCCGCCCGGGCACTCCGAGACAGTCACGAGCAGCCGACGTCGGGGAGGACCGCGGTGGGGGAACGACGATCCAGAGCGGCACAGACGGTCATGCGCGTCGTCCGCTCCACCCCCTCGTCCGAAATGCCCCGGGCCGTGTGCCGGGCGGTGCGTGAGGTCCTGGCGGTGGACGGGGCGACGGGTGTCGCTGCTGACGGACACGCCCTCACGGCAACTGCTGTGCGCCTCGGACGCGACGGCTCTGCGCCTGGAGGAGATCCAGTTCACTGTCGCGGAGGGCCCCTGCATCGCCGCCGCGGCAAGCGGCACACCGGTCCTGGTGGAGGACCTGCGCGAAGAGCTCCCTCGTTGGCCCTTCTTCAGCGCGAGCACGGCCGAGCAACTCCCGGAAGTGAGAGCCGTCTACGCCCTTCCTCTGCGGCTCGACGACGAGACGCTCGGCTCCATGAACCTGCTCCGACGCCGCGAAGGCGGCCTCGACGCCCCGGCGGTACGTGAGGCCCAGCAGGTCGCCGACGCCGTGGTCGAAGCCCTGCTCTCGACGCACACCGAACTGCTGACCGGCAGCGCGGCCCCGGCCTGGGAACCAGCCGACGTGATCCGGTCCCACTGGTCCTCGACCCACCAGGCCATCGGAGTCGTCGCGGCACGCCTCGGCATCAGCATCAGCGACGCGCTCGCCCACATGCGCGCGGAGGCTTTTCGCACCGGACAGACACTCGCCGAGATCACCGCAGCCGTCCTGAACCGGCCACCCCGCAAGTAGTGCCCCCCGATGTACCCGACGCGACACCGGCGGGCTCCGGCTCACTGGACCGACTGATCGGGGGTAGCCGGTAGGCGGCCCGCCGTGGACGAGGCGAAGCTGTGCGCGGGGCCGTGTGCCCGCAGGGGCCGTGGCGGCCCCGGACCAGGAGGAGGTTCACCTCGTGACCGCATACGCGAAGGTGGCGAGCGCGCTCACCGACCTCATGCTGGTCAGCCATGTCGCGGCACTGGAGGACCTGCCCGAGATGGTGGCCGCGCACGTTGACCCGGTGGGCCTTCACGACGTGGCCTTCTTCGTGGTGGACCTGCAGGGAAAGATCTTGCGCCAGGTGACCGGCAGGGGACCCGACGCCGCAGAGGGCGGCCTGCAGTTCATGGTGCACGGCACCGTGGCCGGCCTGGCCTTCCAGCGCGTGGACCTCGTCACGGAACCGGACGGGACGGGCAGGCGGAACCTGCGCCGGTGGTGGGTGCCGATCACCGACGGTGTCGAGCGCCTCGGCGTGCTGCGCGCGGACACCACGGACGACGACGAGTCGGTCCGCAACGCGCTGCGGGCCCTGGCGTCCATGGTGGCGCTGCTGCTGCTGAGCAAGCGGTCCCACAGCGACTCCTACGCCCGCCTGATCCGTACGGCGCCGATGAGCGTGGCCGCGGAGATGCAGTGGCATCTCACCCCGCCCTCGGCCTTCGCCGGCCGTACCTCCACCGTCGGCGCCGCGTCGGAACCGGCGTACGAGGTCGGCGGGGACGCCTTCGACTACGCCGTCGCCGACGACACCCTGCACCTGTCCATCTTCGACGCCATGGGACACGACGCCACCGCCGGGCTGACGGCCAACATGGCGGTCGCCACCTGCCGCAACGCCCGCCGCCAGGGCGCCGGCCTGGTGGACACCAGCCAGGCGGTGGAGGAGGCCCTCGTCGAGCAGTTCGGCACCAGCCGCTACGTCACCGGCATCCTCGCCGACCTGGACCTGACCACCGGCCGACTGGAGTGGATCAACCGTGGCCACCACCTGCCGGTACTCATCCGCGACGGGCGGTGGCCGAGCGAGTTGCAGTGCCCTCCGGCCGGACCCATGGGAGTCGCCCTGGGCCTGCCGGTGACCGTCTGCCACGAACAGCTCCAGCCCGGTGACCGGCTGCTGCTCTACACGGACGGGGTCGTCGAAGCCCGCAACAGCAGGGGTGAGCTGTTCGGTCTCGACCGCTTCGTCGACTTCGTCGTGCGCCATCACGCCGACCGCCTCACCGTCCAGGAGACACTGCGCCGCCTCACCCACGCGGTCCTGGACCATCACGACGGACGACTCGATGACGACGCCACCGTCCTGCTGGCCGAATGGCGCGACACCGGCCAGGACGCCCTGACGCCCTGATGCCCTGATGCCCTGATGCCCTGACACGGTGCCGTCGCAGCGGCGCGGCGCTCGTCCGAGAGGCTGACAGAGAGGAGAGGCGATGCCCGGCCATCGCGACGACGGGCACGAGAACCCGGACCTGCTGGAGGTGCACACCCGTCCGCTGCACGACGGCAGCTTCCTGCTGACCGTGACCGGCGTGCTCGACCACCACACCGCCGACCGCCTCACCGACGCACTCCGGCCGGTCCTGCGTGCCGAGGCCCCCACCGTCCTGCTCGACCTGTCCGGAGTGTCCTTCCTCGACTCCACCGGCCTGACGCGGCTCCTCATCGCCAGCCGAGCCGCCGGAAGCGCCGGTGGCCGCCTTCTCCTGGTGACCCCCAGCCCGCCGGTCCGGCACATGCTGGAGATCACCGGCATCGACCAGGTCATCTCCAGTCATCCCGGCCCCGACGCCGTTCCGGCGCCGGCAGACGGCGAGACCGAGCAGCGGGGACGACAGGG
This sequence comes from Streptomyces rishiriensis, assembly GCF_030815485.1. NCBI lineage: Bacteria > Bacillati > Actinomycetota > Actinomycetes > Kitasatosporales > Streptomycetaceae > Streptomyces > Streptomyces rishiriensis. The sequence continues at coordinate 6,741,782 of NZ_JAUSWV010000002.1, forward strand.
ATGAGGGCGCTGGTGCAGCGATGACAGGGTGCGCCTTCGGCGGCGCCCGGATCGAGGCGTTCGGCCGGTCGGCCGGGGACACCACCCGGCCCCGGCCGACCGGACCGAAGTGCGCCGCTGCGGTGGCCCGCGCCGACGCCCGCACCGGCGACAGCTCCAGCACGCCGGGGAGAGCCGGCACGCCATCGGCGAGGCCATGCGTGGCACGCACTCGGCCGTCCGGCGGACGCCCGGTTTCTCGCGGAGCGACAGGGCACTCCCGGTTCGGGTGAGCGTGCGCGGGCCCGCGTTTCCGGTGGGCGGTGGCGGGGACCCAAGGATCCATGAATCAGAATCCTCGGGCCCCGATCGTCGACAGCTCACTCGCCGTCCTCGCCAAGGGGTATGCGTGGCTGCCGGACCGCCGGCGCCGTACCGCCGGCCCTCTCGTGCGGGCCCGGCTGATGGGACAGCACGCCGTCGCCCTGCACGGCCCGGAAGCGGTGCGGTTCTTCTACGACGAGCGGCATGTGGAGCGTGGGACGGCGCTTCCCGGGCCGGTGCTGAGCACCCTGTTCGGTCATGGAGCCGTGCACACCCTGGACGGGCAGGCCCACCGGGTGCGCAAGGGGATGTTCCTGTCGCTGCTCACCGGCCCCGAAGCGGTCGCCGGCGTGGTGGAACGCGTCGCCGCGGCGTGGGACGAGGCCGTGGAGTCGTGGCCCGGCCGTCCGTCGGTCGTGCTGTTCGACGAGGCGAGCCGGGTGCTCACCCGAGGCGTCTGCCAGTGGGCCGGGATCCCCCTGGACGACTCGGACTCCGTCGCCCGGGACCTGGTCGCCATGGTCGACGGCTTCGCCACGCCGGGACCGCGCCACTGGCGGGCTCGCGGCGCGCGGGCCCGGTGCGAGGCCTCGCTGGGACGCCTGGTCGAGGACGTGCGGGAAGGCACGGTCACCGCACCGGCCGGGTCGGTGCTGGAAGAGATCGTCCGGCACCGGGACGCCGACGGCGAGTTCCTCGACCCGCACACCGCCGCGGTGGAACTCCTCAACGTCGTCCGTCCCACTGTGGCGGTGTGCTGGTTCGTCGCCTACGCCGGTCACGCCCTGCGCGCCAGGCCCGACGTCCGGGAGCGGCTGCGACAGGACGATCCCGCGTACGCCGTGGCGTTCGCCCATGAACTGCGGCGCTTCTACCCCTTCGCCCCCTTCCTCGGCGGCCGGGCCGTCAAGGACCTGGAGTGGCGGGGAGAGCCGATCCCGTCCGGCGCGCTGATCCTGCTCGACCTGTACGGGCAGAACCACGACCCCGACCTGTGGGACGAGCCGTACGCCTTCCACCCGGACCGCTTCCTGAACCGGCCCCCTCACCGCGACGAACTCGTCCCGCAGGGCGGCGGCGACCGCACCGCCGGCCACCGCTGCCCCGGCGAGGACATCACGATCGCTCTGCTGGGAGCCCTCGGGCCACGGCTGGCACGGCTGGAGTACGACGTGCCCGAACAAGACCTGCGGATCCCCCTGAACCGCATGCCGAGCCGCGTACGCAGCGGGTTCGTCATCGAATCCGTCCGTGTTCCCGCGCCGGTCCACGGCGCGGCACGGGCGGCGGGCTGACGGTCGGCGTCCGGGCGCCGACCGGCCGCGCCGGGCGCTGTCGAGGAACGCAGCGGACCGGGTCGACGCACCGTCTCGCAGGCGTCCCCGAGGAGAGGAGGAGACGACCGCGCTCCTCTACGCCTCCTCGGGCGCGTGTCCGTCACGGAGCATGCGCAGCACAGCCCGTTCGCCGGGTCCCTGGGTCGCGGGGATGCCGTACGCGCCCTCGTCGCCGAGGTGGGGCAGCGCGGCTGCCACCGTCACGCCCTCCTCGTACAACTCGATGACCCGCGGGTTGATGTAGGAGGCCCGGCAGACGGCCGGCGTGTTGCCGAGATAGCCGGACACCTCGCGCACCGTCCGGGCGATGGCACGGCGCCGGGCGGTCTCGCTGCGTGCGACGGGCTGTGAGACGGCCAGCGCGACGGCGGCCAGGACGGTCGCGTGCCAGGTCCGGAAGTCCTTGGCGGTGATGTCGAGACCGGTGAGTTCCTTGAGGTACGCGTTGACGTCATGACCGCTCACGTCGTGCCAGGCTTGCCGGTCCCAGTAGGCCAGGAGCCGTTCACCGCCGCCCCGACGCCGCAGCAGCGCGGTGAGACTGCGGCAGGCGGCGGGGTCCGCGATGGTCTGGATGATCTCCTTGCCGTGCTTGCCGGTGTAGGCGAACAGGATCGCGCCGGCCTGGCAGCGGGAGTGCTCCCGCAGCAGCGTGGTGAGACCGTAGCTGTTGTTCACTTCGGTGTAGCGGTCGCTGCCGATGCGGAAGAAACCGAGGTCGAGCAGGCGCACGGCGGTGGCGAGGACTCGCTGCCGGGTCAGTCCGCGGTCCTGCAGATGTCCCTCGACGGCCTCCCGTACCGCGGGCAGGGACTCGGCCACCTCGAGCACGTGCTCATGCTTGGCGTGCTCCTGCTCCGCACGGAAGCGCGGGTGGTACAGGTACTGGCGGCGTCCGGCGGCGTCGGTGCCGACGGCCTGCAGATGTCCGTTGCGCCGGGTGCAGATCCACACGTCCCGCCAGGCCGGCGGAATGACCAGCTCTCGGATACGGGCCAGCTCGTCGGGGTCGCGCAGGGGCTCACCGCGGGCGTCGACGTAGCGGAAGCCGCGTCCGTGGCGCAGGCGGCGGTATCCGGGGTCAGTGGGACGGCTGTGGTGAAGACGCACTCCAACCTCCTTGGACGCACCTGCCGCGAGGGACGTCCCGATGCGTACGGTGCACGGCCTGGCGCCCGGTGCTCGGCCGGCGCGTGCTCCTCTTCCTTCTACCCCGGAACCCGGCTTCCGAGGGGAGCCGGCCCGAAGACCAGGCGGATGACGCCGGTGGGGTCCGGGTACTCGTGGAGCCTTGCGCATGGGCCTTCCGGAGGTCCGCACGCGCACAGGGGCGAGGTGGCGAGGTGGCGTTGTCACTGCCTTCCGACGAATGTGAGGAGATGCACCGATGAGCGAGCAGACGCCTTCCGCGGAAGAGCCGGACAGGTATGCCCGGGCGCGGAGCGAAGAGGAGCCGGGGGCTCATTCCGGTGGGGAGAGCCAGGCGCGGGAGCGGGTCCTGCCGGGCACGGCGAGTGCTGCCGAGGGCTACCCGTCACGGAACGGAACGGGAACGGCGCAGGGCGACCCTCTTGCCGGTGTCGAGGAGTCCGCGCCGGCCGCACAGAATGACGAAGGGTCCGGACCGGTCACGCGGGAGCATGTGCGCGAGTTGCTCGAAGCCCGTGACGACGGGCCGGTCCTCGTCGTTCTGGAGGGCCGGGCCCACGTGGTACCCGCCGACGACCTCGGGTCCGACCGTTACGCCGGCGCCCTCGAGGTCGTCTCCGGCGAGAAATTCAACCGCCAGGCGACGCCGGGCGGCCACTCCGAAGGCGAACTTGACGCCCTGGCCGCCACTTTGAACACCCTGGTGTCGAAACTCGGCGCCTGACACCCCGGTCCCCACCCTGCCCGCTGCCCCGCGCGGGTACGTCGCAGAGGGCGTCGACGAGCGCGTCGACGCCCTCGGTCGCGTTCGCGCGGAAGCCGCTGTCCGGCAGCTCCACGCCGCCGTTCCGGCACGGGGCGGGCGCGTGGTACGCCGCCAGGACGTCCAAGGCGGTCCGCCGGTCGGCCGGGATGAGGCTCCGCCGATCGGCCGGGATCCGGGCGGTCCGGCCGACGTGCCGACTCCGCCTCCCGTCGACTCCCGCCGCGGGGAGTCCCGCCCCCGCCTCCGCCCGAGGCCGGCTGGCGCTGGAACGGGCCCGGGCCGACGGCGCCCGGTTCCTTCTCGCCTCCACCTCCGAGGTGTACGGCGACCCGCTGGAGCACAGCGCGAGACGTACTGGGGCAACGTCAACCCGGTCGGCCCGCGCAGCGTCTACGACGAGTCCAAGCGCTTCGCCGAGGCCCTGGTCACCGCCCACCGGCAGGTGCACGGCACCGACACCGCCATCGTCCGCATCTTCAACACCTACGGCCCGCGCATGCGCACCGGCGACGGCCGCGCCGTCCCCGCGTTCATCTCGCAGGCCATGGACGGCATACCGCTGACCGTCGCGGGTGACGGCAGCCAGACCCGCTCGCTGTGCTACGTCGACGACACCGTGGACGGCGTCCTGGCCCTGGCGGCCTCCGGGGAACCCGGCCCGGTCAACATCGGCGGCGGCGTGGAGATCACCGTGCTCGACCTCGCCCGGCGCATCGTCGAGATCACCGGTTCCTCCTCCCGCATCCGGTTCGTCGAACGTCCGGTCGACGACCCCGGTCGGCGCCGCCCCGACACCCGGATGGCCCAGGAGCGGCTCGGCTGGCAGCCCCGCGTGGACTGGACCGAGGGCCTCGGGCGGACGATCGGCTGGTTCACGCGCTCCGAGGCCGCCTGAGCAGCGCTCGGAGCGTGAACGCGGCTTCCGCGGCAGCGACATATTTCGTAACAAAAGACCACTTCACGTGAGACGTCTGGCCTATCACGGGATGAGCTGTCTCTACATGTTTGAGACAACTGCAGTGCGGCACTCGCTGAAACCAGAGTGACGTCGCACGCCGCCCGGGACGGAGCACCCATGCGCATTCTTGGAATCAACGCCCTGTTCCACGATCCGGCCGCCGCCCTGGTCATGGACGGTCGTACGGTCGCCGCCGCCGAGGAGGAGCGTTTCAGCCGCCGTAAGCACGGCAAGCGACCGGTGCCGTTCTCCGCGTGGGAGCTGCCGGAGCTGTCCGCGCGCTGGTGTCTGGAGCACGCCGGGGTCCGGCCCGAGGAGCTGGACGCGGTCACCTACTCCTACGACCCCAAGCTCGCCCGGCCCGCCTCCGACATGGGCCTGGACGACCCGTGGGACCCGTTGCGCCAGGACTACGCCCGCCGCGCCCCCGAGTTCCTCGCCGAGGCGCTGCCCGGTCTGGACCCCGAGCGGGTCGTCTTCGTCCCGCACCATGTCGCGCACGCCGCCTCCGCCGGACGCGCCACCCCGCACCCCGACAGCGCGGTGCTCGTCCTGGACGGCCGCGGCGAGAGCGCCTCCCACCTGGCCGGGCGTTACGACGACGGCAAGCTCGACACGCTCTTCACACAGCCGCTGCCCCACTCGCTGGGGCTGCTCTACGAGGACCTGACCGCTCACCTGGGCTTCCTGCGCAGCAGCGACGAGTACAAGGTGATGGCGCTGGCCTCCTACGGCAAGCCCCGCTTCCTGACCCGACTGCGGGAGTACGTGCACGCCACCGGCGACGGCGGTTTCCGCGCCCACGGCGTCGACTGGACCGCCCTCGCCCCGCCCCGCGGCAAGAACGAACCGTGGAACCAGGACCACGCCGACCTGGCCGCCAGCACCCAGGCCGTCCTCGAAGAGGTCCTGCTCGACCTCGTGCACTGGCTGCACCGCGAGGCCGGCGGTGAGGCCCTCGCCCTGGCCGGCGGGGTCGCCCTCAACTGCGTCGCCAACTCCAAGATCGCCGCGCGCGGCCCGTACCGGCAGGTGTGGGTGCAGCCCGCCGCCGGGGACGCCGGGACCGCGCTCGGCGGCGCGCTGCACCTGGCGGAGAACCCGGAGCCGATGCCCGGCGCCGACCTGGGCCGCGGCTGGAGCGACCAGGAGATCCGCGCCTGGCTCCAGGAGGCCGGCGTCCCGTACGAGGAGCCCGCCGACATCGCCGAGGCGGTCGCCGAGGAACTGGCCCGGGACGGGGTCGTCGCCTGGTTCCAGGGCCGCAGCGAGTACGGGCCGCGGGCCTTGGGCCACCGTTCCCTGATGGCCCATCCGGGCCGCGCGGAGAACCTGGAGCGGCTGAACCGGGTCAAGGGGCGCGAGGAGTTCCGGCCGGTCGCGCCCATGGTGCTCGCCGAACGCGCCCACGAGCTGTTCACCGGGCCGCTGCCCAGCCCGTACATGCTGTTCGTGCACGACGTCGCCGCCCGGTGGCGCGACCGTATCCCGGCCGTGGTGCACGTGGACGGCACCGCCCGCATCCAGACCGTCGACGCCGGTCAGGAGCCGCTCGTGGCGCGGATGCTGACCGCGTTCGAGCAGCGCACCGGGCTGCCCGTCGTCGTCAACACCAGTCTCAACACCGCCGGTCGGCCCATGGTCGACGACCCGCGCGACGCGCTGGAGTGCTTCGGCTCCGCTCCCGTGGACCTGCTCGCGATCGGCCCCTTCGCGGTGCGCCGGGGCGCGATGTTCGGGAGGGCCTGACACATGACCGGTTACGCCGTCGTCATCCCCACGCTGGTGCGCGACACCCTCGCCGACTGCCTCGCCGCGCTCGTCTCCGCGACCGGTCCGAAGCCGGAGGAGATCGTGCTCGTCGACGACCGGCCCGAGCCCGACTCCGACGCTCTGGAACGTCCGCTGAGCGTCCTCGGCGAGCTGCGCGAGCGCACCCTGGTGATCCACAGCGGCGGGCGCGGGCCCGCCGCCGCCCGCAACACCGGGGCACGTGCGGTCACCGCGCCCTGGATCGCCTTCCTCGACGACGACGTGCAGGTCGGACCGCACTGGTGCGACCAGCTCGCCCAGGACCTGGAAGAGGCGGGCCCCGAGACCGGTGGCGTGCAGGGCGTGATCGCCGTGCCGCTGCCGGGCGAGCGCCGGCCCACCGACTGGGAGCGCGGCACCGCCGGTCTGGCGCAGGCTCGCTGGATCACCGCCGACATGGCCTTCCGCGCCGAGGTGCTGAAGCAGGTCGGCGGCTTCGACGAGCGGTTCCGGCGGGCGTTCCGCGAGGACGCCGATCTCGCCCTGCGGGTACTGGACGCGGGGTGGCGGATCCGGCAGGGCCGGCGCACCACCCGCCATCCGGTGCGGCCCGCCGACCGCTGGGTGTCGCTGCGCGCCCAGCGCGGCAACGCCGACGACGCCCTGATGCGGCGCCTGCACGGACCCGACTGGTGGCACCGGGCGCTGGCTCCGCGTGGCCGTCTGCGTCGGCATGCCACGATCACGGCAGCCGGCCTGGGCGCCTGTGTGCTTGCGGTCGCGGGTCGCCGCCGGGGTGCCGCGGTGGCCGCTCTGGGGTGGGCGGCGGGCACGGGTGAGTTCGCCTGGGCGCGTATCGCGCCCGGTCCGCGTACCCGGCATGAGGTGAACACCATGCTGGCGACGAGTGTGCTGATTCCGCCCGCGGCCACCTGGCACTGGGTCAGCGGCCTGTGGCGTCACCGCGGTGCCGCCTGCTGGCGGGAGGTGGCGCCGTGAACGGGATCGACCTGGTGCTCTTCGACCGCGACGGCACGCTCGTCCATGACGTTCCCTACAACGGCGATCCGGAGCTGGTCCGTCCGGTGGACGGGGCCCGTGAGGCGCTCGGTCTGCTGCGTGCCCGGGGTGTCGGGACCGGTGTGGTGACGAACCAGTCGGGCGTCGCGCGTGGGCTGATCTCCACCGCCGATGTCCGCCGGGTCAACGAGCGGGTCGGTGAACTGCTGGGTCCCTTCGACGTGTGGGCCGTCTGCCCGCACGGTCCCGAGGAGGGCTGTGCCTGCCGCAAGCCCCGGCCGGGCATGATCCTGTGGGCCGCCGGCCGGCTGTGTACCGCGCCGGAGCGGATCGCCGTGATCGGCGACATCGGCGCCGACGTGGAGGCCGCCCGCCGGGCCGGCGCCCTGGGCGTCCTCGTCCCCACCGCGCAGACCAGGCCCGAGGAGATCGCCGCCGCCGAACATGTGGCGGCCGACTTGCTGACGGCGGTGCGCGCGCTGCTGTCCGGACGGCCGCTCGGGCGGGTCATCGCGGACGAGGGACCTGTCGAGGCCGCCTACGACGTCACCGGGAGGGGCCCGTGAAAGCCCTGGTCGTCCGTTTGGACGGTTTCGGTGATGTGCTGCTGGCCGGGCCGGCTATCCGTGCTGTCGCGGCCCGTGCCGAGCATGTGACGGTGTTGTGCGGCCGGCTGGGCGCGTCGGCGGCTCGTATGCTGCCGGGCGTCGACGACGTCCTGGTCTGGGACGCGCCCTGGGTGGGTTTCACGCCCCCGCCGGTGGGGCGTGGTGAGGTGGGGCTGCTCCTGGACGCGATCGACGCGGACGCGGCGCTGGTGCTGACCTCCTTCCACCAGTCGCCGCTGCCCGCCGCTCTGCTGCTGCGCCTGGCCGGGGTGGGCTTCATCGCGGCGGACAGTGTCGACTACCCCGGCTCACTGCTCGATGTGCGTCATCAGCGTGATCCGCACGCCCATGAGGCGCGGGCGGCCCTCGATCTCGCCGAGGCGGCCGGGTTTCCCTGTGGGGACGACGGTCTGCTGCGCGTGCTGGGCCCGCCGGGGGCGGTCCGGCTGACCGGTCCGCAGCCGTATGTCGTGCTGCATCCCGGGGCCAGCGTCCCGGCCCGGGCCTGGAGCCGTCGGCGGTGCGCCGAGGCGGTGCGTGAACTCACCGCGGCCGGACACCGCGTCGTGGTGACCGGCGGCCCGGGAGAGCGTGAGCTGACCGCGTATGTGAGCGGTGAGCACGGTCTCGACCTGGGGGGCCGTACCGACGCCGGGGAACTGGCCGGTGTGCTCGCCGGGGCGCGGGCCGTCGTCGCCGCCAACACCGGGCCCGCCCACCTCGCCGCCGCCGTCGGCACGCCGGTGGTGTCGCTGTTCGCCCCGGTCGTGCCGGCCGGACGCTGGCGCCCCTACGGCGTGCCCTACGTCCTGCTCGGCGACCAGGACGCGCCCTGCGCGGACAGCCGCGCCCGCACCTGCCCGGTGCCCGGGCACCCGTGCCTGGAGTCGGTGAGCGCCGAGGATGTGGTGGCCGCCGTGGAGAAGGTGATGGTCGCGCAATGAGAATCCTGATCTGGCACGTGCACGGCTCCTGGACGACCGCCTTCGTCCAGGGCCCCCACACCTACATCGTCCCCGTCACCCCCGACCGCGGCCCCGACGGGCTCGGCCGGGCCCGCACCTTCGACTGGCCGGATTCGGTGGTCGAGCTCGCTCCGGAGCGGCTGCGGGACGCCGGCATCGACGTGGTGATCCTGCAACGCCCGCACGAGTACGCCCTGGTGGAGCAGTGGCTGGGCCGGCGTCCGCCCATGGTGTATCTGGAGCACAACGCCCCCCACGGCTCTCCCGGCGTGCCGGACACCCGCCACCCGGTCGCCGCTGTGCCGGGGGTGCCGCTGGTCCATGTCACCCACTTCAACCGCCTGATGTGGGACGCCGGGAGCGCCGACACCACCGTCATCGAGCACGGCATCGTCGACCCGGGCCCCTTGTGGAGCGGTGAGATCCCGCACGCGGCCGTCGCCGTCAACGAGCCGGTCCGGCGCGGCCGCACGACCGGCACCGACCTGCTCCCGGTCTTCGCCCGGGCCGCTCCGCTGGACGTGTTCGGCATGGGCACCGACGGCCTCGCCGACCACCTCCATCTGCCGCCCGGGCGCTGCCGCTCGCACGAACTCGTCCAGCGGGACCTGCATTCGGCGATGGCCCTGCGCCGCCTCTACCTGCACCCGGTGCGCTGGACCTCTCTCGGCCTGTCCCTGCTGGAGGCCATGCACCTGGGCATGCCCGTGGTCGCCCTGGCCACCACCGAGGTCACCGAAGCGGTCCCCCCGGACGCCGGAGTGGTCTCCAACCGCATCGACGTCCTGACCGACGCCGTCCGCGACTTCCTCGCCGACCCGCTGCACGCCCGCCAGGTCGGCGAGCGCGCACGCGCCGCGGCGCTCGCCCGCTACGGGCTGCCCCGCTTCCTGGACGACTGGGAGCGGCTGCTGAAAGAGGTGACCCGATGAGGATCGCCATGGTGTCCGAGCACGCCAGTCCGCTCGCGGCGCTGGGCGGTGTCGACGCCGGCGGCCAGAACGTCTACGTCGCCCGTCTGTCGGAGGAGTTGGCGCGGCGCGGTCATGAAGTCACCGTCTACACCCGGCGGGATGCGGCCGCTCTGCCCGACCGGGTGCCGCTGCCCGGCGGCGCCGTCGTCGAGCACGTGCCGGCCGGGCCGCCCGAGGCCATACCCAAGGACGCCCTGTTCGAGCACATGCCCGCCTTCGCCGCCCACCTGTCCCGGGCCTGGCGCCGGGAGCGGCCCGACGTGGTGCACGCCCACTTCTGGATGTCCGGCATGGCCGCCCAGCTCGGCGTCCAGCCGCACGGCATACCGGTCGTGCAGACCTTCCACGCCCTGGGCACCGTCAAGCGGCGCCACCAGGGCCGGGACGACACCAGCCCCGTCGAGCGCGTCGGCATCGAGCAGCAGATCGGCCGCACCTGCGAGCGGGTACTGGCGACCTGCACCGACGAGGTGCACGAACTCGCCGCCATGGGCGTCTCCCCGCGCAAGGTGTCCGTCGTGCCCTGCGGCGTCGACGCCGACCGCTTCCACCCCAGGGCGGACACCGCCGACACCCCGGCGCGCGGGCAGCGCCACCGGCTGCTCTCCTGCGGCCGGCTGGTCCCCCGCAAGGGCCACGACCGGGCGATCCGCGCCCTGACCCGCATCCCGGACACCGAACTCCTCATCGCCGGCGGCCCGCCCTCCGACAAGCTGCACACCGAACCCGAAGCCCAGCGCCTGCTCCGACTGGCCGAGGAACAGGGCGTGGCCCACCGCGTGCGCCTGCTCGGCGCCGTCGACCCGCACCGGATGCCCGCACTCATGTGCAGCACAGACCTCGTCCTGTGCACACCCCTGTACGAGCCGTTCGGCATCGTTGCACTGGAAGCCACAGCCTGCGGCACACCCGTCGTCGCCACCGACGTCGGCGGCCACCGGGACACCGTCGCCGACGGCCACACCGGACGACTCGTGCCACCGGACGACCCCACCGCGATCGCCGACGCCGTCCACGACCTGCTCACACACGAGCCCACACGCCACCGCTTCGGCGCCACCGGCCGCGAGCGCGTGCTCGCCCGCTACACCTGGCAGCACGTCGCGGACGGCGTCGAACAAGTCCACCGGCAGACCGCCCTTGGCCATGAACTGCGTACGGAGGTCGCCTGATGAGCACCCACGCCGCATCGTCCGTCACCGCGCACTGCGACGAACTGCTCGACGCCCTGGTCCGGTTCCGGGAACGGGCCCATCTGACCGAGCGGTGGGGCGAGCGACTGGCTGCCGTCCTCAGCGGCGGCGGACGCCTGCTGGCCGCCGGCAACGGCGGCAGCGCGGCACAGGCCCAGCACCTGACCGCCGAACTCGTCGGCCGCTACCGTGACGACCGCCCGCCGTTCTCCGCGCTCGCGCTGCACGCCGACACCTCCTCCACCACCGCCATCGCCAACGACTACGGCGTGGACGAGGTGTTCGCCCGTCAGGTCCGCGCCCACGGCCGCCCCGGCGACATCCTGCTGCTGCTGTCGACCTCCGGCGCCAGCGCCAACCTGCTGTCCGCCGCCGACGCGGGGCGCGCGGCGGGCCTGACGGTGTGGGCGCTGACCGGCCCGGCCTCCAACCCGCTGACCGCCGGCAGCGACGAGGCCCTGTGCGTGTCGGGCTCCTCCACCGCGACCGTCCAGGAACTCCATCTGGTGGCGGTGCACATGGTGTGCGAGGCGTTCGACGCGGCGGTGGAGAGGGCGGCAGCGGAGAGGAACGGGAGGTGACCATGGCAGGCTCCGGATCCGGCAGGTCCGCCCTCGTCGTGGTCGGCGACGCCCTGCTCGACCGCGACCTCACCGGTACCGCCGACCGGCTCGCCCCCGACGCGCCCGTACCGGTCGTCGCGGAGCACGCGCGGCGGGCGCGGCCCGGCGGCGCGGCTCTCACGGCCTGCCTCGCGGCGGCGGACGGCCGGGACGTCACCCTGATCACCGGGCTCGGCGACGACCCGGCCAGCGAAGAACTGCGCCGACTGCTCGACGGCCGGGTGAAGGTGATCGGCCTGCCGCTCACCGGTGCCCTGCCGGAGAAGACCCGCGTCCTGGCGCAGGGCCACCCGGTCGTGCGGCTGGACCGCGGCGACGGCCGCGTCCGCGCGGCCACCGAGGAGGCCCGCGAGGCGGTCCGCGCGGCCCGGGCGGTCCTGGTCTCCGACTACGGCCGGGGCGCGGCCGACGCCCTGCGCGACGTCCTGGCCCAACGCCCGCCGCTCGTCTGGGACCCGCACCCGCGCGGCGGACCGCCGGTACCGGGAACCCGGCTGGCGACTCCGGCCCGGTCGGAGGCGCGGGCGTTCGCGACGGGCGCCGGGGACCACCACACCACCCAGGCGTCGGGCAGCGACCTGCGCGTCGCCGCCCGCGAGGCCGCCGCGCTCGTACGGCACTGGCGGGTCGCCTGCGTCGCGGTGACCATGGGCGCGCGCGGCGCGCTGCTGTCCTACGGCGACCATCCCCTGCTCGTCCCGGCGCCCGCCGCCCACCACGGCGACCCCTGTGGCGCCGGCGATCGCTTCGCCGCCACGGCGGCCGGTCTGCTGGCGGACGGGACGCTCGTCGGGGAGGCGGTGGAAGGCGCCGTCGCCGCCGCGAGCGAGTTCGTCGCCGCGGGCGGCGCGGGCGCACTGGCCGACGGAGCCTTCCCCGAGGCGGACTTCCGCCCGTCCGGCGAGGAGGGGGCGGGCTCCGACGCGGCCCCCGACCCGCACGCCGTGATCGCCCGGGTGCGGGCCGCCGGCGGTGCCGTCGTGGCCGCGGGCGGCTGCTTCGACCTGCTGCACGCCGGGCACGTCGGCCTGCTGCAGGCGGCCCGGCGGATCGGCGACTGCCTCGTCGTGTGCCTCAACTCGGACGCGTCGGTGCGGCGCCGCAAGGGCGAGGGCCGTCCCGTGAACCCGCTCGCCGACCGGATCCGCGTCCTGCTCGCCCTGCAATGCGTCGACGCGGTGGCCGTGTTCGACGAGGACACACCGGAACGGCTGCTGGCCGAGCTGCGCCCCGACGTCTGGGTCAAGGGCGGCGACTACACCGGCGCCGACCTGCCCGAGGCGGCGCTGCTGCAGGAATGGGGCGGGCAGGCGGTGCTGCTGCCCTACCTCGCCGGGCGGTCCTCGACCACGCTCCTGGACCGGGCGGCGGAGGGTTCCCGATGACGGGCCCCCGCCTGCTCGTCCTGCGCGCTCTCGGCCTGGGTGACCTCCTGGCCGGGGTGCCGGCCCTGCGCGCCCTGCGACGGGCCTTCCCCGGCCACGAACTGGTGCTCGCCGCCCCCGCCGAACTCGAACCGGTGGCGGCGGCGACCGGAGCCGTCGACCGGCTGCTGCCCGCCTCCGCCCCCGGCCGCGCCGTACCGCGCACCCTCGACTGGGCCGGTCCGCCACCCGACATCGCCGTCGACCTGCACGGCAACGGCCCGCCCAGCCACCGCCTGCTCCAGTCGCTGCGCCCGCTCCGCCTCTTCGCCTTCGCCCACCCGGACACCCCGGAGATCGACGGTCCCCGCTGGTGGGCGGAGGAACACGAGCGGGACCGCTGGTGCCGTTTCCTGGAGTTCTACGGCGTCCCCGCCGACCCGGCCGACCTACGACTGCCCCGCCCGCCGGGCGCCTCCCCCGCGCCGGGGGCCGTCGTCCTGCACCCGGGTGCCGGGGCGCCCTCCCGATGCTGGCCCGTCGACCGCTACGCAGCCGTCGCCACCGCCCTGCGCGAGCGCGGCCACCGGGTCGTGGTCACCGGAGGAGCGGGCGAGGACGACCTCGTGGCCCGTCTCGCCAAGCAGGCGCGCCTGCCCGACACCGACACCTTCGGCGGCGGCCTCCCCTTCGACCGGCTCTCCGCGCTGGTGGCCGACGCCTCCGCCGTCGTCAGCGGCGACACCGGCATCGCCCACCTCGCCGTCGCCCACGCCACCTGCTCGGTGACCCTGTTCGGTCCGGTCCCGCCGAGCCGCTGGGGCCCGCCGCCCGCCCCGCGCCACCGAGTGCTGTGGCATCCCGGCCAGGACGGCGACCCGCACGGCCGCCGCACCGACCCGGCACTGCTGCGCATCGCCACCGAAGACGTACTGCACGCCCTCGACCGGCTCGACGAACTCAGCGACACGCCATGAACCAAGCGCCCGTAGGCATCGTCATCGCCACCCGCAACCGGTCGGCGAGTCTGGCCCGCACCCTGCAACGGCTCCTGGCCCTGCCCGAGCAGCCGGAGATCCTCGTCGTCGACAACGCCTCCACCGACGACACCCGCGCCCGGCTCGCCCGCGACTTTCCCACGGTCCGCGTGCTGTCCCTGCCGGTCAACCGGGGCGCGATCGCCCGCACCGACGGCGTACGCGCCCTGCGCACCCCCTACGTCGCCTTCAGCGACGACGACTCCTGGTGGGCGCCCGGCGCCCTGGAGCTCACGGCCAAGCTGATGGACAGCCACCCACGCCTCGGCCTGATCTCGGCCGCCACCCTGGTCGGCCCCGCCGAGGACCCCGACCCCCTCAACGACGTCCTCGCCACCTCCCCGCTCGGTCCGGCTCGGGACCTGCCCGGCACCCAGGTCCTCGGCTTCCTCGCCTGCGCCTCCGTCGTCCGCCGCGAGGCGTACCTCGACGCGGGAGGCTTCCATCCCCTGCTGTTCTTCGGCGGCGAGGAGACCCTCCTCGCCTACGACCTCGCCGCCCGCGGCTGGGGCGTCACCCACTGCCCCGACGTCGTCGCCCACCACCATCCGGACCCGGCGCCCCGCGACGGCCGCCCGGCCGTCCAGCGCCGCAACGAACTCCTCACCGCCTGGCTGCGCCGCCCCCTGCCCCACGTCCTCGCCCGCACCCGCGACCTGGCCGCCGACGCCCGCCGCGACCCGACCGCCCGGCAGGCCCTGCGCGAGACGCTCACGCGGCTGCCGGCCGCCCTGCGCGCCCGCCGCGCCCTGCCCCCGCACCTGGAACGGGCCGCCCGCATGCTGGACGGAGCACAGCCGTGACCGACCCCCGCACCACCGTCGTCGTCATCACCCACAACCGCCGCCCCGAACTCCTGCGCACGCTCGGCCACTTGACGGAACTGCCCGAGCGGCCCCCGGTGATTGTCGTCGACAACGCCTCCAGCGACGGGACCGCCGACGCGGTCGCCCGTCTCCACCCCCGGGTACGGCTGCTGTGCCCGGGCCGCAACCTCGGCGCCGTCGGCCGCAACCTGGCCGTCCGCGAGGTCCGCACGCCCTACGTGGCGTTCTGCGACGACGACTCCTGGTGGGCGCCCGGCTCACTGTCCGGCGCCGCCGACCTGCTGGACCGGTATCCGGCGCTCGCCACCGTCACGGCCCGCATCCTGGTCGAACCGGGAAGCACGGAGGACCCGATCAACGACGAACTGCGCGACTCGCCCGTGCCCGCTCCGGACTGGTTGCCCGGACCCGCGCTGGGCTCCTTCCTGGCCGCCGCCACCGCCTTGCGCACCGACGCTTTCCGCGCCGCGGGCGGCTTCCACCCCCGGCTCTGGCTGGGCGGCGAGGAGGAGCTGCTCGCCGCCGACCTGGCGGCCAACGGCTGGTGGCTGACGTACGCCGAGCATCTGACGATCCATCACCAGCCCTCGGCGGTACGGGACTCGACGCTGCGCCGGGCGCACGGCATCCGCAACACGCTCTGGTTCACCTGGCTGCGCCGCCCGGGCCGGACCCGCGCTGCGCCGCACCGTGTACCTGGCCCGCACGGTCCCCCGGGACACCGTGTCCCTACGGGCCTTCGCGGAGGCCGCGGCCGCTCTGCCATGGGTGCTGCGCGAGCGCCGGGTGCTGCCGACGGAGGTCGAGGCGCGGATGAGGATCCTGGAGGAGGCGCAGCAGCGCTCGGCCGCCCGCCGTTACGTGGGCTGAGGCCCGCGGGACCAGGTGGGGACCAGGGCGTACGAGGGGGCGGGGCCGCGCTCGGCGTCCCCGCCCCCGTTCGCGGACCCTCCGTGGACACCTGGTCGGTCCGTGGAGACCCGGTCGGCCCGTGCTCTCCGGGCGTTCGCCCTCCGGGCCCCGGCCCCGCTCCGTGCGCGGGCCGCGGCTCCGGTGCTCCGGCTCCCGCCGCAGGGACTCGTCGGCGACCGCGTTGGCGTCCTGGTCGGAGATCCCCGACCGCTCCGCCCCCTTACGCCGCCTCGCCCGCCGGGTGTCGTACGTCTTGCTCCGGGTTCCGGCATGGTGATCACCTCCTGGGACCGGGTGTCCCGCGCTCTGCGGGGACTGACGCCGAAGGCTCCGTCCAGCGGCACAGCAACCGGAACGCCGCGTACAGCGTCACGGGCCAGACGGCAGCGAACGCCCAGATCACGCCGGGTTCGGAGGTGGAGATGCCGGACACCATGAGTCCCACGGACAACGCGAGCAGCAGGGCGACGGCCCACGGACGCGGCGTGCAGGACACCAGTCGGGACGGCATGGACCTCCCACGCTGCCGGCTCAGCCTGCGCAGCCGCCGTGCCAGGCGGCGGTCCCGGCGCAGAGCGCGCTCCATCTCCTCCAGGATGCGCCGCTGCTCATGATCGGGGATTCGACCGATCGCCACTGTCACTCCTCTGCGGCCGCGGGAACTTCTCCCCGGGTGCCCGGCCGTCCGGCCGGCCAACCGGCGCCGCACCCGGCCGGTCGACCTGTCACGGCAGCCTTGTGCGCCGCTCGATCCGGGTCAGGGCCGGCTGACGGCTAGAGGCTGGTCAGGATCTGCGCCGAGATGTTCTTGATCATGGTGTTGGACCAACGCATCTGCCGCAGGGTCTGCGGGTGGCAGGAGGAGACGAGCGCCAGCAGCCGGTCGTCCTTGGCGGCCTGCGCCGCCTGGGCGAGCATCTCCCAGTGCAGCGAGTTCTCGGTCGCTCCCAGATGCAGCTCCCGCAGGTCGCGCAGCAGGAGCAGACCGGGCTCGGGACGACGGCCCACGGCATCCGCCGCCTTCTCCCTGAGCGTCGCCAGGACCCCCGAGTCGGACGGGTGGGGCGGGTCACCGAGCTTCACGCCGTAGTGGTGACCGGTGTCGGTCAGTCGCTGGACGTGTTCACGGGACCAGACGGCCAGGTCGGTGGCGACGTGGTGGACCTCGTGCTCGGTGCGATGACGTTCCGCCACCGCGACCAGGTGCCGGGCGAGATGCTTCTCGCCGTGGTGCAGCACGCGCAGGGTCAGGGTGATGCCGTTCACCGGCTTCCCTCCTCACGGCCGTGCCAGGGGGCGCCGTCCGACTGCGCGACACTCGCCGAAGGGCCGCCCGCCGTCGCGGTGACGCCGCCGCTGCGTGACGGCACGGATGCGGTGGTGGTCGGCGCGGGGGCGGCCCGGCCCCCACCGCGTTCGACGAGGGTGAGAGCCGCCGCGGCGGTCTTGAACAACGGCTGCTTGGAGACCGGGTCCCAGTCGGTCACGGTCGTCTCGTTGGCGGCACGCCCGGGCGTGCTCCCGTCCGGGCCCTTGCCGCCGGGGGTGTCCCAGTAGCCGTAGTGGAACGGCACGAACAGCAGGCCGGGCCGGATGTCGGTGACCCGGACCCGTCCCCGCAGCGCGCCGCGGGGCGTGGCCACCTCCACGAGATCGCCCTCGTTCAGGTCCCGCTCGTCCGCGTCGGCGACGGACACCTCCACCCATACGTCGGGCGCGGCGGCGTTCAGCTGCGGGACCCGCCCGGTCTTGGTCCGGGTGTGGAAGTGGTAGATCGTCCGCCCGGTGGTGAGCTGGAACGGGTACTCCGCGCCGGGCTCCTCGTGCGGCGGCAGATAGGCGGCGGCCTTGATCATCGCCTTGCCGTCCGGATTGAGGGAGCGGTACTCCACCACGCTGTCCGACGCTCCGGTGACCAGATCCTTGCCGTACGTCTCGCACCGGTCGGGGTGCGCCCAGCTGATGCCGTCGGTGTAGAGACGTTCCGTGCCGTCCGGTGCGTCCTCGTTGCACGGCCACTGGATGCCGCTCGGACCGCGGAGCTTGCCGTAGGTGAGGCCGGTGTAGTCGCACGGCCGGCCGGCGCTGCACCGCTTCCACGCCTCGAACGCCGACTCCGGGTCGTGCCAGTGGACCAGCGGGCCCCCGTCCTTGTCCCGGAAGTCCATGCGCCGGGCGTAGTCGAGGAAGATGTCCAGGTCCGGCCTGGCCTCGCCCGGCGGGTCGACGGCCTTGTCGGACAGGTGCACGGTGCGGTCGGCGTTCGTGAACGTCCCGGTCTTCTCACCCCAGGTCGCGGCGGGCAGCACCACGTCGGCCAGCTGGGCCGTCTCGGTCAGGAACAGGTCCTGCACCACGACGAACAGCCGCTCCTGGGAAAGGATCGAGCGGATACGGGACAGCTCGGGCAGGGAAACGGCGGGGTTGGTGCCGCTGACCCACAGCATGCGGATCGAGCCCTGTTCGGCGTAGCGGAACATCTGCATCGCGTGGGTGGGCGGCGCGTAGTGCGGGATCTGCTTCGGGTCGACGTTCCACACCTTCGCCAGGTCGGCGACGTGCTGGTCGTTCTCCCAGTTCCTGAAGCCCGGCAGGTCGCCGTTGGCGCCGCACTCCCGGGTGTTCTGCGCGGTGGGCTGGCCGTTCATCTGCAGCACACCCGCTCCCGGCCGGCCGAGCATGCCCCGGATCAGGTGGATGTTGTTGATCTGCACGGCCGCCGCGGTGGCCTGGTGGGACTGGTACACGCCCTGCAGGACCGTCGACAGCAGCCGGTCGGCCGAACCCAGGATCTCGGCCGCCTCGGCGATGCGCGCGGCCGGAACGTCGCAGATGCCGGCCGCCCACGCGGGAGTGCACTCTGCGACCCGGGCTTCCAGCTCCTCGAAGCCGACGGTGTGCGCCTCGACGTACGCGTGATCGACCCGGCCGGTGCGGATGATCTCGTGCAGCAGCGCGTTGAGCAGCGCCACGTTCGTGCCGCCCCGCGGAGCCAGGTGCACGGTGGCCCGGCGCGCCACCTGCGTCGGCCGCGGATCCACGCAGACGAGCCGGGGCGGATCGGCGCCCTCGAGCCGGTCCAGGACCCGCATCCACTGCACCGGCTGCGTCTCGGCCAGGTTGTGCCCGAAGAGGGCGATGGCGTCCGCGTGATCGATGTCGTCGTAACTGCCGGGCTGCCCGTCACAGCCGAAGGACTCCTTGAGCGCCTCGGCGGCCGTGGACGTGCAGAGCCTGGTGTTGCCGTCCAGGTGATTCGTCCCGATCCCGGCCCGGGCCAGCACCGCCAGCGTGTAGTACTCCTCGAGGAAGAGCTGGCCGGTGGTGTAGAAACCGATCGAACCGGGGCCCTTCTCCTGGAGAAGCGACCGCGACCGGGACACGATCCGGTCCATCGCGGTCGCCCAGTCCGTCTCGACCAGGCGGCCGCCCCGGCGGACGAGCGGCCGGGTGAGCCGGCCGGAAGAGGCGTTGGCCTGCCAGCCGAACAGGTCCTTCGGCCCGAGACGGCCGTGATTCACCCTGTCCTGCGCACGCCCCCGTACGCCGACCATGCGACCGTCCACGACCGCGATGTCCATCGCGTCGCCGTCGGAGTGCAGAATCGACGCGGCCCGCACCCAACGCTGCACGTCATCCGGTGCGACGCCCTCCTCGAGGTGAGTGTCCACCCGCGCGGGCCACACCTCGTGCCGCCCGTACGGAGTGCGGCCGCCCCACGGCTGCGCGATGCGGTCCACCGAAGCGTCCATGCCGCACCTCCTCACGGCCGGCACCCACCGTGCCGACCGCATCATCGGTACCCGGCAGCGCACGCCCGTAACGTCGGTGCTCATCCTCCAGGCGGTCGGTGTACGGGAGAACCTGCGGGCCCCGCCCCGGTGCCGGCCGCTTCGCGACAGCCGCTAATCGCCGAACACGGCTTTCTGGACGTCGTTGGGGCCGTCGAACCGCTCGGTCCCGGAGTTGGACAGCCTCTCGACGAGATCGTCGTCCGCACCGTTCTTCTTGGCCAGCGCCACGAGGTCGTCGCGGTCGGCCGGATACTCGGCGCCTTTGAGAGCCTTCTGCATGTCGATCGGGCTGATGTCCGCCACGGGTCACCTCTCCATTGCTGAGCCGTATCGAAGGCGGGGCCACCCGGCGCATGCCGCCTCGGGTCCTCGCCTGCGGAGGGATTCAACAAGGGCGAGGACCGCGGGACGGGTGCGCCACACCGGTGAGTACGCAACCTCACCCGTTCCCTGCAGTGCCTTGGACTGCGCGACGAACGGTGGGTGGTCGCGGGTTCGTCGCGGGCGACGCCGGTCACGGCCGGGAAGGCTCGTCGCGGGGGACGGCCACCGTCTCCGGCACCGCGCTGCCGGGCCGGCCGGACAGTGCACCCGGTCGCTTCCGGTCGGCGGCCGGACCGCCCGTGCGGGGGCCGTGCCGGGCCGGAAGGGATGCGAACCGCCGAAGTGTGCGGGTAGGAGTGGTGTTGTCGTCCTCACCGTCCCGGCCGGGCGACGGCGCCCGGCCGGATCTCGAACGTCGCTTCCTGGAGAGTGATAACGATGGGTTTCGCGCACAACGGCCGTCCTGAGCCGACTGGAGTGCGCCAGCCGCAGGAGCCGGGTGACCTCGCCGCCAGGATCGTCGACCTGCAGCGGGACAACGACCACCTGCAGACGGCCATCGCCTCGCATGCCGTGATCGATCAGGCGGTCGGCGTCATCATCACCCTCGGCGGACTGCGTCCTCAGCAGGGCTTCGACGTCCTCAAGGACGTCTCCCAGCACACCAACATCAAACTGCGCGAGATCGCCGGTCTCGTCATCGACTGGGTGAGCACCCAGCAACTGCCCGACCCGGTGCAACAAGCTCTGAAGGCCGCGTTGACCAGGGCGCAGTCCGCCGCCTCGCCGTGCGGTGGTGACGGAACCGCAGCCGACAGGAGCAGTACGCGGACGACGGACAACGACGACTCCTGTCCATGACGCCGGCCCGTCCGCTCCTCGGCCTCCTCACGGCGCTCCGGCGACGGCGGGCTTCGGTCCGTACCGCGTTCGACGAGCCGCCCGCTCGGCCGGCGGGGGATTGGCCGGGTGATCCCGTTATCGCCTGCGACGTCCGGGAACACATGCCACATCGACGAGACGGTGGCCTGGACCCGGGCGCAACGGCGCCCGGCGGGTCCGGGGCCGCACGACAAGAGAGGGAGATGTGATGACGAAGGCGCGGGACATCATGACCGGCGGAGCCGAGTGCATCGGGGCCGAGGAGACGGTGCTGGACGCGGCCCGCAAGATGAAGGACCTCGGCATCGGGGCGCTGCCGATCTGCGGCACCGACAACCGGCTGAAGGGCATGCTGACGGACCGGGACATCGTGGTGAAGGTCCTCGGCGCCGGCAAGGATCCCGCCACCTGTCCGGCAGGCGAGCTGGCCCAGGGCGAGGCCGTCACCATCGGCGCGGACGACGACGTGGAGGAGATCCTGCGCACGATGAACCGGCACAAGGTACGCCGTCTGCCGGTCATCGACGGGCACGATCTGGTGGGCATGGTCGCCCAGGCCGACGTCGCACGCTCCCTGCCCGACCCCAAGGTCGGCGACCTGCTCCAGGCGCTGTCCACCGACTGAGCCGGCCGCCGGCCGCTCGGGACCGGCACCGGTCAGCGGCCGCGGCGCCGTACGCATGGCGTCGGGGCGGTGGGTGAACGGAGCGGCGGACGCAGCACCTGGTCCGGGAGGGGACGGGACGGCGGACGCCGTGACCTCCGCCCGGATCCGTCACCGCCGTGGGCGCGACCGCGCATCCGGGGTGAGGGCGGGGTCCGTCACGTTCCCCGTCCTCACGTCCTCAACGCTACGCCTTGCGCTGCCGCCCCGCGTGGCCGCCGGCGTGGTGGCCGGCAGGGACTCACGCGGCGCGTGCTTCGACCGGAGCCGGGCGACTGCGTCCGGGCACGCCTCTGTGCGGGACCGTCACCTGTTCCAGTCGTCGTGGGCTTCGCGCAGAGGCATGAGTTCGTCGCGCCGGACGGTGAGGCGGACCGTTCCCCGCTCACCCGGGATGGTCGGAGGCCGGTGCGCTTCGACGTGGTCCCAGGTGGCGTAGCGGGCCCTGGCCGCGGCGGGGGCGAGAAGGAGCTGGGCGCCGACCGGAGCCGAACAGCCCCGCGGGCGGCTGCGCGTTGTCTGCGGTCGGCGGCCTGCCGGGGCCGACGGCCCCCGGTGTCAGCGGCTGCGCGGAGCGTCGTCACGTCCCTGACCACCGGGGGAGACAGCCCCGAGGGGCTGAACACCGAGCCGCGCCCAGGAGGGCGGGACCCGCCGTGCGATCGTCCGACGCCCCGAGCGATGTGCCGTCCGAGAAGTATTCAACCCGGACGGAACGGTATCCAGCGCCCCCTCGTTATAGGGGCGTCCGTGCGAGATGAGAGGGTCTGACGGGTGAGCGAGACACCACCGAACACCCTGCAATACCGGTTTGACGGGCCGGAAGACGCCCCGGTCCTGATCCTGGGGCCCTCGCTGGGTACCACATGGCACATGTGGGACCGTCAGGTCCCCGAGCTGGCCCAGCAGTGGCGGATCTTCCGCTACGACCTGCCCGGCCACGGCGGCGCCCCGGCCTACCCCGTCGGCTCGGTCTCCGACCTCGCCGCGCGGCTCCTCGCCACCCTCAACGGGCTCGGTGTACAGCGCTTCGGCTACGCGGGCTGCGCGTTCGGCGGCGCGGTCGGCGTGGAGCTGGCGCTGCGGCACCCGGAGCGGGTCGCGTCGCTCGCGCTCATCGCCGCCTCGCCGCGGTTCGGCACGGCCGACGAGTTCCGGCAGCGGGGTGTGATCGTCCGTACGAACGGCCTCGACCCCATCGCCCGCAGCTCGCCCGACCGGTGGTTCACCAGCGGCTTCGCCGCCGCGCAGCCCGCGATCACCGAATGGGCCGTGCAGATGGTGCGCACCACCGACCCCGGCTGCTACATAGCGGCCTGCGAGGCGCTCGCCGCCTTCGACGTGCGGGCCGAGATCGGTCTCGTCGGTGTGCCGACGCTGGTCCTCGTCGGCTCGGACGACCAGGTCACCGGCCCCGCCGAGGCGCGCACCCTGGTGGCCGGCATCCCGGACGCCCGGCTGGCCGTCGTACCGGGCGCCTCGCACCTGGTCCCGGTGGAGCAGCCCGCGGCCGTGACCGACCTGCTGGTCCGCCACTTCTCCACCGCCTGGCAGCCCGCCTACGACTCCGGCACCGGGCAGACGGCCGTGCCGGGCATTCCCGTCAGAGCGGTCCTGACCGCGCCCCAGCAGCCTCCGCAGCCGGTGGCCATCGCGGAGATCGCGCCCGCTCCCGTTCTCCAACCGGTGCAGGTCATGGGCCGCCCCGATCCGTACGACGCCGGTCTGAAGGTGCGCCGGGAGGTCCTCGGGGACGCCCACGTGGACCGGGCGCTGTCGCAGGCCGACGACTTCTCCGGGGAGTTCCAGGAGTTCGTCACCCGCTATGCCTGGGGCGAGATCTGGGCGCGGCCCGGCCTGGACCGGCGCTCCCGCTCCTGCGTCACGCTCACCGCGCTGGTCGCGGGCGGCCACCTGGACGAGCTCGCCTCCCACATCCGCGCCGCGCTGCGCAACGGCCTCACCCCGGACGAGATCAAGGAGGTGC
This sequence comes from Streptomyces rishiriensis, assembly GCF_030815485.1. Taxonomy (NCBI): domain Bacteria; kingdom Bacillati; phylum Actinomycetota; class Actinomycetes; order Kitasatosporales; family Streptomycetaceae; genus Streptomyces; species Streptomyces rishiriensis. The sequence goes on from NZ_JAUSWV010000002.1 coordinate 6,765,221, forward strand.
TGCTCCAGGTGGCCGTCTATTGCGGCGTACCCGCGGCGAGCGGCGCGTTCAAGGTGGCGCAGCAGGTCATCCGGGAGGAGACCACCCCCACCGAGTGAGCCGGCCGCCGGACAGGGGGGCAGGATGGGTCTCATGACGGCTGTGAAACTCACCAAGATGTCGCACGCGTGTGTGCGCCTGGAGAAGGACGGGCGCACGCTCGTGCTCGACCCCGGCGGGTTCGGCGAGGCGGACGCCGCGCTCGGCGCGGACGCGATCCTGGTCACGCACGAGCACCCCGACCACTTCGACGAGCAGCGGCTGCGGGCGGCCCTGGAGGCCGACCCGGCCGTCGGGATCTGGACCCTGCGGTCCGTCGCGGAGAAGCTCTCCGCCGCGTTCCCCGGCCGGGTGCACACGGTCGGTCACGGCGACACCTTCACCGTCGCGGGTTTCGACGTCCAGGTCCACGGCGAGCTGCACGCGGTCATCCACCCCGACCTCCCGCGCGTCACCAACGTCGGCTTCCTCGTCGACGAAGGCCGGGTCTTCCACCCGGGCGACGCCCTCACCGTCCCCGGGCAGCCGGTGGAGACGCTGCTGGCGCCGGTCCAGGCCCCCTGGAACAAGATCGCCGAGGTGATCGAGTACGTCCGCGAGGTCCGGCCGCGGCGCGTCTACGACATCCATGACGCGCTCCTCACCGACCTCGCCCGCCCGATCTACGACACACACCTGGGCAACCTGGGCGGCGCCGACCACGGCCGGCTGGCGCCGGGGGCGTCCGCGCAGGTCTGAGCGAGGGCGGTGTCGGACCCGCCGGGTAGGTTGTGAGGCATGCGTATCGCGACCTGGAACGTGAACTCGATCACCGCCCGCCTGCCGAGGCTGCTGGCCTGGCTGGAGAGCAGCGGCACCGACGTGCTGTGCCTCCAGGAGGCCAAGGTCGCCGAGGCGCAGTTCCCGCTCGACGAGCTGCGCGAGCTGGGCTACGAGGCGGCGGTGCACGCCACGGGCCGGTGGAACGGCGTGGCGGTGATCTCCCGCGTCGGCCTGGCGGACGTCGTCAAGGGCCTGCCCGGCGACCCCGGCTACGAAGGGGCGCAGGAGCCCCGCGCCATCTCGGCGACCTGCGGCCCGGTCCGCGTCTGGTCGGTGTACGTGCCGAACGGCCGGGAGGTCGACCACCCGCACTACGCCTACAAGCTCCAGTGGTTCGAGGCACTCGAGGCCGCCGTCGCGGGCGACGCGGCGGGCAGCCGCCCCTTCGCGGTGATGGGCGACTACAACGTGGCGCCGACCGACGACGACGTGCACGACGTGGCCGCCTTCGAGGGCCTCACCCATGTCACCCCGGCCGAGCGCGCCGCCCTGGCGTCCCTGCGCGAGGCCGGCCTCTCGGACGTGGTCCCGCGCCCGCTGAAGTACGACCGCCCCTTCACGTACTGGGACTACCGCCAGCTCTGCTTCCCCAAGAACCGCGGCATGCGCATCGACCTGGTGTACGGCAACGCGCCGTTCGCCGAGGCCGTCAAGGACGCCTACGTCGACCGCGAGGAGCGCAAGGGCAAGGGCGCCTCGGATCACGCTCCGGTCGTGGTCGACCTCGAGGTGTAGCGGGAGCGGGAGCCGGGTCCGTCGGACTGCGCGGGACGCCCGCCGGGCCGGGGCCGGCCGTCGGCGTATGCCAGCGCGCCTGTGGTGCGCACGCCGGTGCGAATGTCAGGCTGGGCTTATGAACATCCCTTTCCTGGGCAACAGGAGCAAGAAGTACCGTGCGGCGGTGCTGGCCGAGGACCTCGGGGGGATCGCCGAACTCCTCTCCGAATGCGAGCTGTTGCGCTCGCAGGCGGCCCGGCAGGGGATCGGACTCGACGACACGGCCGCCTCGTTGGAGGCACTGGACCAGCTTCCGCCGCGCTGGCGCGAGGACGAGGAGAACCTGCCCTGGTTCGGTCACGACGCCGGGCTCTACCTCGGGACGGTCGTCGTGCGTACGGTGCCCGGCGCCGTCTGGATGATCTGGCCCGGCGGGGAGCCGGTCGTCCGGCTGGCGTCCGGCCGGGAGGTCGACGTGATCACCGCGGGGCGTGAGTGGGCCGCGACCGGAACCCCCGAACTGTCCCAGCTGTACGCCGAGGTGGCCGAGAACTGAAGGACGGGCGCGTAAATACGGCTAATGACGGAAAGGTGCGTGTCGTGCCCCCGCACCGGTCCCGGATGGATAGTTTGCGGCAACCACGACACAGCTGAAGGAGCAGGGCTGCGCATGGCCGTCGATCCGTTGATCGAGCTGCGTGACGTCAACAAGTACTTCGGGGAGCTGCATGTCCTCCAGGACGTCAACCTCACCGTCGGCAGGGGGGAGGTGGTCGTCGTGATCGGCCCCTCGGGGTCGGGGAAGTCGACACTGTGCCGCGCGATCAACCGGCTGGAGCCCATCCACTCCGGTTCGATCACGCTCGACGGACAGCCGCTGCCGGAGGAGGGCAAGGCCCTGGCGGGACTGCGTTCCGAGGTCGGCATGGTCTTCCAGTCCTTCAACCTGTTCGCCCACAAGACCGTTCTGCAGAACATCTCGCTGGGTCAGGTGAAGGTGCGCGGACGCAAGAAGGGCGAGGCCGACAGGCGCTCCCGTGAACTGCTCGACCGGGTGGGCCTCGCCGATCAGGCCGACAAGTTCCCCGCACAGCTCTCCGGAGGTCAGCAGCAGCGCGTGGCCATCGCCCGTGCCCTCGCCATGGACCCCAAGGCGCTCCTGTTCGACGAGCCCACCTCCGCCCTGGACCCCGAGATGATCAACGAGGTCCTCGAGGTCATGCAGCAGCTCGCCCAGGAGGGCATGACCATGGTCGTGGTCACCCACGAGATGGGCTTCGCCCGCTCGGCCGCCAACCGGGTGGTCTTCATGGCCGACGGCCGGATCGTCGAGGACCGCATCCCCGAGGAGTTCTTCACCGCCCCGCGCAGCGACCGCGCCAAGGACTTCCTCTCCAAGATCCTCAAGCACTGAGCGACGGCGCCGGCCACGGAGGCCGCCCGCCCCGGCAGCGGCCGGAGATCACTGCTCGCGCAGCGGAACCGACACGTACGACGGGTCGTTCGCCGGCGAGGAGAAGGTCAGCCGCGCGCCGGACGGGTTGTGCTCGACGTACAGCGGGTCCACGGTGTCGACGACCAGGGCGAGCCGGTGCCCGGCCGGGACGTCGTAGGCCGTGGAGATCAGATCCAGGTCGAGACCGAACGGCTTGCCCGGCGTGTGCCCGTGGAAGGTGTACGGCGCGTTGGCGACCAGTTTGCCCAGGCCGAGCGGCCCCACGTCGTAGAGGTAGGCGACGAGGGTGCCGCTCTCCTCGGTCGGGGTGACGGTGGTGTGCAGCTTCGCTGTGCCGCGGACCCGCTGCTCCGTGGCGTACCTCCCGGACTGCCACACGGCGGCCCAGCGCCGGGGGAGCAGGGGGATCGCGGCCACCGGGGGCAGCTTCGCCGCCTGGTCGAGGATGCTGGACAGGAAGACGATCCCGCCGTCGGCGCCCGAGTTCACGTTCGTGTGGATCGTGGTGGAGCCCGCCAGGGCGATCTTCTCCCGGGTCGCGTCCACCGACTTCCAGTCCGGATATCCCTCGTAACCGCTTGTGGAACGGGACTTGAGCCGGACCGGCTGTTCACGGTCGATGCCGTTGTCCTCGCCCTTGAGGTAGTGGTCGAACCAGCGCTCGGTGTCGGTCCAGACGTCGTTGGGGAGGCCGAACAGGCCGGTCAGCTCGGCGGTGGCGTGGTCGCCGGGGCGGAACTCCAGCCGCTTCGGGCCGGTCAGCCGCTCGTAGAAGGCGGCTGACTGGTTCGGCGGGAAGATCGTGTCGCCCCAGGCGCCGGCGAGCATGACGGCCGCGCCGTTCTTGTTGAGCTGGTCCAGGTAGGTCACGGGGGAACGTTTCTGCCCCCAGGCGACGATGGTCTTCTCCTTCGACAGGTCGGAGGAGTAGAAGGCCGAGAAGACCTCCCGGGACTCGGCGCTCCGGCGGCCGGTGACCGTGCCCACCGTGTCGAGCACGGCGGCGGCCTGGACGTGCTGGGTGCGCCCGGAGTAGATCGAGTCGATCAGGTCGCCCCAGCCGCTGAGCGACGCCACGGCCTTGATGCGCGGGTCGTGGGCGGCGGCCAGCAGGCTGATCCCGGCGCCGTACGAGACGCCCGCCATGCCGACGTTGCGCGGGTCGCTCGGGGTGTTGGCGAGCGCCCAGTCGAGGACCCTGGCGGCGTCGGCGACATCGTGCGGTCCCGCCACGTCGATCTCGCCGCCGGACTGCCAGAAGCCCCGCACGTTGTAACTGAGCACGACGTAGCCGGAGTCGGCGAGCCGCCGCGCCTGGGCGAGGTACTCGACCTGCGGGAAGCCCCAGCTGGTCGGCAGGACGATCAGCGGGTGGCTGCGGGCACCGTCGGCGGGGGTGACCACATTGGCCTTGAGGACCGTACCGCCGTCCCCGGCGATGTCGACGTACCGGACGCCGCCGGTCGCGGCCTGCGCGGCGGGTGTCAGGCCCAGCACCCCGCCGGCGACCAGGGTCGCGGAGGCGGCGCCCATGGCGGTCGCGCGAAGGGCCATGCGGTGCGGTCGTCCCACGGGTCACTCCTCTTGCCTGCGCCATCGCAAAGTGACCTGACGGTAACCGCCGCGCCTCACCACGAGTAACCCGCCGGTAAGTTACGTGGGGGTAACAATAGTTGACTCCGGGAGGGGAGCCAGCGCCGCCCGGGTCACGTCGTCCACCAGTTCCACCACGTCGGGGCCGTACGCCTGGGAGTTGACGACCTTCAGGAGCAGCACGAAGGAGCCGTTGCCGTGCTTGCGGGCCAGCCGCTCGTGGTTGCGGACCAGGTAGCGGGTGGCGGCCTGGTTGTTGATCGCCCGCTGGCCGCAGAACAGGAACACCGGCCGCGCCCCACGTCGTCCGCCCACGGTCAGCCGGGCCAGCAGGACGAACTCGGTGACGCCCGAGTCCATGCGGTAGTGCTCGCCGCCCACCTGGAACGCCAGCCGGTCGGGGCCCGGTTCGCGGTCGGTGTTGACGCGCACGCCGGGCAGCATGGCCTGGATGTGGGCCGCCATCCGCCGGTTCGATCCCGGACCCCCGACACAGAACTCCGTCCGCTCCCCGAAGCCCTGCCGGGCCACGTCCTGGGTGACCACCTCGGTGCCCGCGCCGCAGTCCTTGATGAGCGCGGCGAGCTCCAGGAGCGCGAACACGTCGTGACGGTGCACCGCGAGGTCGGGGCTGCCCGCGTCGCGGTTCACGACGAGCAGGCACTCCGAGTTCTCGGGCAGCCCGAAGAAGGCCTGCTTGCGCCGGAGTCTGCGCTTCCACAGGTAGGTGCGGGTCAGCCAGCCGAGCGCGGCACTGATGCCGGCCGCCACCACGCCCAGGACGATGTTGCGCACGTCGTCGTTCATGGGCGCGCATGGTAGCGGGCGGGCGCGAGCGGGGCGTACCCGTGTTCGAGGTGTGGCGTTCGTATGACAGTGCCCGGAAGGAGGCTGTCGGGGCCCCGGGAATCTGGTTACGCTGCGCGGACGGTCCTGGACTGGAGGTACGGATGCGTCGCCCTGTCGCGCGGAAACTGTCGGTCCTGGCGGTCTCGGCCGCCGTGGTCACGGTGGGGGCCGCGGCGCCACCCGCCGCTGAGAGAGCCACTGTCGCGAAGGTCCCGGTCGCCGTCGGCTACGGCGGCGCGGTCGCCAGCGTCGACGCGGACGCCTCCGCGGCCGGCATCGAGGTGCTCCGCGAGGGAGGCAACGCCGTCGACGCGGCCGTGGCCACCGCCGCCGCCCTCGGCGTCACCGAGCCCTATTCCGCCGGTGTCGGCGGAGGCGGCTACTTCGTCTACTACGACGCCGAGTCCCGTGCGGTGCACACCATCGACGGCCGCGAGACCGCCCCGCTGACCGCGGACTCCGGCCTCTTCCTGGAGAACGGCAAGCCGCTCGCCTTCGCGGACGCCGTCACCAGCGGTCTGGGCGTCGGCACGCCGGGCACCCCCGCCACCTGGGCGACCGCCCTGAAGGAGTGGGGCAGCGAACAGCTCGGCACGGTCCTGAAGCCCGCCCAGCGCATCGCCCGCGAGGGCTTCACCGTCGACGACACCTTCCGCAGCCAGACCGCAGCCAACGAGACCCGCTTCCGCTACTTCCCCGACACGGCGAAGCTGTTCCTGCCCGGCGGCCAACTGCCCGTGGTGGGCTCGACGTTCAAGAACCCCGACCTCGCCCGGACCTACGCGGAGCTGGCCCGCAAGGGCGTGGGCGCGATCTACCGCGGCGACCTCGGCGAGGACATCGTCGCCACCGTGAACAAGCCGCCCGTCGACCCGGGTTCGGGCTGGAACGCCCGGCCGGGCGAGCTGTCCGCCAAGGACCTCGCGGCCTACCGCGCCAAGCTCCAGGCGCCCACCAGGACCTCGTACCGGGGCCTGGGCGTCTACTCCATCGCGCCCTCGTCCTCGGGCGGCACGACGGTCGGAGAGGCCCTCAACATCCTGGAGAGGACGGACCTCTCGAAGGCGAGCGAGGTCCAGTACCTGCACCACTATCTCGAGGCCAGCCGGATCTCCTTCGCCGACCGCGGGCGCTGGGTCGGCGATCCCGCCTTCGAGGACGTCCCCACCAAGCAGCTGCTGTCGCAGCGGTACGCCGACTCACGGGCCTGCCTCATCAGGGACGACGCGGTCCTCACCAGCCCGGTGGCGCCCGGCGACCCGCGGCACCCGGCCGCCTGCGGCGCGGGCGGAACGGCGGCGCCGACGACGTACGAGGGCGAGAACACCACGCACCTCACCGTCGCCGACAAGTGGGGCAACGTCGTCTCCTACACGCTCACCATCGAGCAGACCGGCGGCAGCGGCATCACCGTCCCCGGCCGTGGCTTCCTGCTCAACAACGAGCTGACGGACTTCTCCTTCGCCCCCGCCAACCCGGCCGTCCACGACCCGAACCTGCCCGGGCCGGGCAAGCGGCCGCGTTCGTCGATCTCGCCGACGATCGTGCTCGACCGGCACGGCAGGCCGGTGGTGGCCCTGGGCTCGCCCGGCGGCGCGACCATCATCACCACCGTGTTGCAGACGCTGACCGGCTTCCTCGACCGCGGACTGCCGCTCGTCGACGCGATCGCCGCCCCGCGTGCCAGCCAACGCAACGCCGCCCAGACGGAGTTGGAGCCGGCGCTCTACAACGACACCAGCCCCGACGGGCTGCGGGCCGAGCTGGAGGCCCTCGCGCACTCCTTCAAGCTCAACCCCGAGATCGGCGCGGCGACCGCCGTACAGCGGCTGCCGAACGGCGCATGGCTGGCCGCCGCCGAAACCGTCCGGCGCGGCGGCGGATCGGCGCAGGTGGTGCGCCCGGCGCGCCAGGCCGTGTCCGCGAAGTAGCGCCGTCTGCCTGGAGGGCCGGGCTCGCGGCGTCCGGTGCGCGCGATCGCAGGGCGGAGGGCCGGCCCCGTAGCGGGTGCCCGCGGGCGGTCCCGGCAACGCGGCGAGCGTGCGTGCCGGGCGTCCCGAGCCGGACGGGACTCTGCGGGACCTAGGGTTCGTCCGGTCGCGCGGCGGGCGTCCGGAGTTCGGGAGCGGGCGGTCCGCCGGTGTTCGTGCGGAAGGCGAGCCGTCCGTCCTCGACGTCCACCGTCACCCGCTCGCCCTCCGTGACGCGCCCGTCGAGCAGCAGCCGTGACAACTGGTTGTCGACCTCGCGCTGGATCGTACGGCGCAGCGGGCGGGCGCCGTACTCGGGCTGGTAGCCGCGCTCGGCGAGCCAGTCCACGGCCGCGTCGGTGAACTCGGCCGTGATGCCCTGGGCCTGTACCAGCCGCCGGGTCCGCTCCAGCAACAGGTCGGTGATCCGCCGCAGTTGCTCACCCGTGAGCTGCCGGAACACGACGATCTCGTCGATCCGGTTGAGGAACTCCGGCCGGAAGTGCTCGCGCAGCGGCCGCAAAATCTGCTCGCGCCGCGCCTCCTCGTCGGCCTCCGCGCCGCCCGACCCGAACCCGATGCCCGCGCCGCGCCGGGTGATCGCCTCCGACCCCAGGTTGCTGGTCATCACGATCACCGTGTTGGTGAAGTCGACCGTGCGCCCCTGGGAGTCGGTGAGCCGGCCGTCGTCGAGGACCTGCAGCAGGATGTTGAAGACGTCCGGGTGCGCCTTCTCCACCTCGTCGAGCAGAAGCAGGGAGTACGGGTGGCGGCGGACGGCCTCCGTCAGCTGCCCGGCCTCCTCGTGGCCGACGTATCCGGGCGGGGCGCCGACCAGACGGCTCACGGTGTGCCGCTCCTGGTACTCGCTCATGTCGAGCCGGACCATGCGCTCCTCGCTGCCGAACAGCGCCTCGGCGAGCGCCCGGGCCAGTTCGGTCTTGCCGACGCCGGTCGGGCCGAGGAACAGGAAGCTGCCGATCGGCCGGTCCGGGCTGGCGAGCCCCGCGCGCGAGCGCAGTACGGCGTCCGCGACGACCCGTACGGCCTCCTCCTGGCCGACGACCCGATCGTGCAGGTGCTCCTCCAGGGCGAGCAGGCGGTCCTTCTCCTCCTGGGTCAGGCTGGCGACCGGGATACCGGTCTGCCGGGACACCACCTCGGCGATCGCCTCCGCGGTCACCTCGAGGTGCCGGCCCTCGTCGGAGGTGACCTCACCGGTCGCCTCCGCGATGCGCTGCTTCAGCTCGACGATGCGGTCCCGCAGCCGGGTGGCCTGCTCGTACTGTTCGTCCGCGACCGCCTGGTCCTTGTCGCGGGACAGTTCCTCGGCCTCGCGCTCCATGGCCCGTACGTCGGTGCCCTTGGTGCGCGCGCCGAGCCGCACCCGGGCGCCGGCCTGGTCGATCAGGTCGATCGCCTTGTCGGGCAGGCGGCGGTCGGTGAGGTAGCGGTCGGACAGCTCCACGGCCGCGACGAGCGCCTCGTCGGTGTAGCGGACCTGGTGGTGGGCCTCGTAGCGGTCCCGCAGCCCGCGCAGGATCTCCAGCGCGTCCGCGACGGACGGCTCCGGGACGAGGATCGGCTGGAAGCGGCGGGCGAGCGCCGCGTCCTTCTCGATCCGCCGGTACTCCTCCAGCGTCGTCGCGCCCACGATGTGCAGCTCGCCGCGGGCCAGGGCCGGCTTGAGGATGTTGGCGGCGTCCATCGACCCCCCGCCCTCGCCACCGCCGCCCGCGCCGACGACGGTGTGCAGCTCGTCGATGAAGACGATCAGCTGATCGGAGTGGGCGCGGATCTCGTCGACGATGTTGGTCAGCCGCTCCTCGAAGTCGCCGCGGAAGCGGGTGCCCGCGACCACGCCCGTCAGGTCCAGGGCGACCACGCGCCGCGCGGCCAGGACGTCCGGGACGTCGCCGTCCGTGATCCGCTGGGCCAGCCCCTCCACGACGGCGGTCTTGCCGACGCCCGCGTCACCGATGAGCACCGGGTTGTTCTTGCCGCGCCGGGAGAGCACCTCGATGGTCTGCTCGATCTCGTCCTCGCGGCCGATCACCGGGTCGATCCGGCCCTTGCGGGCCAGCTCGGTGAGATCCGTGCCGTACTTGTCCAGGGTGGGCGTGCCGGTGGGCCGCTGCCGGTCGCCCGGGCGGGCCGTCTGCGCGGTGTCCGGCGGGTCCGGGGGCAGGTTCGTGGCGGCGAAGCGGGCCGCGTTGAGGATGTGTCCGGCCGCGGAGTCCGGGTTCGAGGCGAGGGCGCTGAGCACGTGCTCCGGACCGATGTAGCCGGAGCCGCGCGAGCGGGCCAGGTCGTGCGCGTCCAGCAGGGCGCGCTTCGCGGCCGGGGTCAGCGACAGCGACGTGGGCGGTGGCACCTCGCCCGGCGGGTGCTGGACGGGGCCGGACCGCTCGTCGATCTCCGACGCGAGGGACTCGGGGTCGGCGCCCGCCCGGCTGAGCAGCGTGCGGGTCGGCTCCGCGCCGAGGGCCGCGCGCAGGAGGTGCTCGGTGTCCAGGTCGCGGCTGCCGTGCTCCGCCGCGTACTGGGCCGCGCCGCGCACGAGATCCCTCGCGGGACGGCTGAGGAGCTGGCCGATGTTGATCTGCCGGGGGCCGGGGCGGGGCCCGCCGAAGAAGCGGGCCAGGAACTCGCCGAAGGGGTCGCCGTACCCCTCCGGGCTGGAGAAGCCGCTGGTCATGGCGTTCCGTTCGATCGACTTTCGCTGCCGGTGCCGACGGGTGCCCTGTCCGTGCCGGGCTACACCACGATGGCACGATCCGCGGGGTGCGGCATGTCCTGGAGGTGCTGCCGTAGGGCGCCCGCGGACCGCGCCGGGCCGGTCGCGCCACGGGGCGGAGCCGCGGATCGGCACGGCCCCGCGCCCGTCGGCGGAAGGCTTCTACCGTCGCTCGGTGAGAATCCTCGGTCCGGCGTCCGTGATCGCCACCGTGTGTTCCGCGTGCGCCGCCCGGGAACCGTCGTTCGTGCACAGGGTCCAGCCGTCCGGAGCCTCGTGGTAACCGTCCTTGCCGCCGGCGATCAGCATCGGTTCGATCGCGATGGCCATGCCGTGGCGCAGGGGGTAGCCGCGGCCCGGGCGGCCCTCGTTGGGGACCCCGGGGTCCTCGTGCATCTGGCGGCCGATGCCGTGGCCGCCGAAGCCGTCCGGGATGCCGTAGCCCGCCTCCCGGCACACCGTCCCGATCGCGTGCGCGATGTCGCCGACGCGGTTGCCGACGACCGCCGCCTCGATCCCGGCCGCGAGGGCCCGCTCGGCGGTCTCGATCAGCCGGACGTCCGCCGGGCGCGGTGTGCCCACGGTGAAGCTGATCGCGGAGTCGCCGGCCCAGCCGTTCAGCACCGCGCCGAAGTCGGCCGACAGGAGGTCGCCGTCGCGCAGCCGGTAGCCGGTCGGGATGCCGTGCACGATCGCGTCGTTCACGGACGCGCAGAGCACCGCCGGGAACGGCGTCGTGGCGAAGGAGGGGCGGTAGCCGAGGAAGGGGGACGTCGCCCCGGCCTCCCGCAGCACGTCATGTGCCACCTCGTCCAGCTCCAGCAGGGACACGCCCACGTCGGCGGCCTCGCGTACGGCCGTCAGCGCCCGTGCGACGACCTGTCCCGCCGCGTACATGGCCTCGATCGATGTGTCTGTCTTGAGCTCCACCATGCCAATTACTATACCGGTATTAGAATGGGGTCATGGTGCGTACCCCCCTCACCCCTGAAGAGCGCGAGCGCGGCGAACGGCTCGGGCTGCTGCTGCGCGAGGCCCGCGGCGGTCGGAGCATGGCCGACATCGCGACGAACGCCGGCATCTCCGCGGAGACCCTGCGCAAGATCGAGACCGGCCGCGCCCCCACGCCGGCGTTCTTCACGGTCGCCGCGCTCGCCCGCGTGCTCGGCCTGTCGATGGACGAGCTGGCGGGGCTGTGCGTGCCCGCCCCCGCGTGACACCCTGGGGTCGCTGCCCGCGCCCGGTCGCGAGCGCCGGCGCGGGTCGCCCGCGTCGGTTTCGAAAACCGGCCGTAGCCGCGCTGTAACACGGTTGGTGTTCTCTACGAACCGGAGTGTTCCGGTCGGGCGGGAGTCGAGCGATGGCTGTGGATCAACTCCCGGGCCAGGTGCGGGAGTTCGCGAGCTACCTGAACGGGCTGCTGTCGCGCCTCGATCAGGGCGCCGGCTGGTGCGCGGTGTTCTGGCAACGCGATCCCGACGGCATGCAGGCCTGCCTCGACGGGCGTGAGGTGCCGCCCTGGGACGTGGTCGAGGCGGTGCTCCAGGACCTCGCCGCCGAGTACGGGAGCGAGGTCGCCGAGCGGCAGGCGGAACGGGTCCGGCCGCTGCACGCCGCCGCCCTCGCCGCCCACGACGCCCGCCCCGGTGGCCGCGACGCCCTCGGGGACCGGCTCGACGTGATGCTCCGCGAACAGCGCTACGCCGCCGAACGGTTGGCCGACCTGGGGCGAAGGCTCCCCTCCGCGGCCACCCACGAGCAGGCCGAAGCCATCCGTCTCGACCTCGCCTGGGCCCACGACGACCATGAACGGGCCACCGCACGGTGCGCCGAACTCCGCCGCCGCATGGCGGAGTCGGACCGCCTGACGGCGTCCGGCGCGAGCCCGGGGCCCGCCCCGCACCGCGCTGCCACCCCCGCGTACGACGCTCCCGGCGCCCACGGCACCCCTGCCGGGTACGGCGCCGCCGAGCCCACGACCGGCCCCTCGGCCGACACCTACGGCACCGACGCCTACGGGACGGAGGCATCCTGGACGGAGGCATACGAGGCGGAGGCGTACGGCACCGACGTGCAAGAGGCGGAGGCGTACGGCACCGACGTGCAAGAGGCGGATGCGTACGGCACCGACGTGCAAGGGGCGGATGCGTACCGGAGCGGGGTGCCCGTGGCCGACGCCCCCGCTGCCCGGCCGGCTCCCGCCGAGGGCGCTCCCGCTGCCGCCCCGGCCTCCGTACCCAAGCAGCGCAAGCGCCGCCGCGGGAGCGCCCGTTTCGCCGGGATGGCCGAGGACGAGGACACCGCCTCCACCGCCGTACCGCCCGGCGCCGAGCCGGTGGGACCCGCGCCCGCCACGGCCGGGCGCCGTACCCTGCGCGGCGCCCGCTTCGCCGGGGCAGCCGCCGAGAACGCGGAGCAGCGGCCCGAGCCCCGGCGCGAGCCGCTGGACACGGCGGCGCGGCGGGAGACCGTCGAGACGGTCGAGCGGCTGGTGCGCCTGCGCGGCGAAGGCCGCAGCGGCGAGGCGCACGCCCTGCTCGTCGAGCTCGCCTACTGGCCGGCCGCCCGGATCCCGCTGCTCGCGGCGGAACTCCAGCGCGCCGGGCTCACCGCCGACTGGACCACCCTGCTCTGGGAGGCCGCCTCCCTCCCCGCCGACCGGCTCGTCGCCGCGGCCGACGCGCTGGTCGCGGTGGGGCGCACGGCCGACGGCGAACAGATCCTGCGCCAGGGCGTCGCCCGTCCGGCCGCCGAGATAGGGCAGGCCGTCCTCGGCCTGGTCGGGGAGGGGCGGCTGCGCGAGGTCCGCGCGCTGCTCGACGCCTACGTCCGGGTCCGCACCCCCGAGGAGGCCGCCCGCAGCGTCGCCCCGGCCCCGGGGACCCTCGTCCCGTTGGTGCTGGAGGCCGCCCGGACCGTCTCGGAGGAACGCCACTGGGACCTGGTGCACGCCCTGCGGGTCGCCGGCTTCACCGCCTGACCCGGGTCACCCCGTTACGCCGAACGGTCGCGACTCACCCACCGGAGTGTGAAACGCGATCGACTCGGCGGGTTAACGACGATGGTCTTGGCAAGCCCGTCCCGGAGGCTTACGTTCGTCCCTCTACGACCTTCGTCTACGGGCGTAGAGGCTCTGACGTCCCGTCGAAGGAGCAGCTCATGGCCAACGTCGTACGTGCCGCACTGGTCCAGGCCACCTGGACCGGCGACACCGAGTCCATGGTGGCGAAACACGAGGAGCACGCCCGCGAGGCGGCCCGCCGGGGCGCGAAGATCATCGGGTTCCAGGAGGTCTTCAACGCTCCCTACTTCTGTCAGGTGCAGGAGCCGGAGCACTACCGCTGGGCCGAACCGGTTCCCGACGGCCCGACCGTGCGTCGTATGCAGGAGCTCGCCCGCGAGACGGGCATGGTCGTCGTCGTGCCGGTCTTCGAGGTCGAGCAGAGCGGTTTCTACTACAACACCGCCGCCGTGATCGACGCCGACGGCTCGTTCCTCGGCAAATACCGGAAACACCACATCCCGCAGGTAAAGGGTTTCTGGGAGAAGTACTACTTCAAGCCCGGCAACATCGGCTGGCCCGTCTTCGACACGGCCGTCGGCAAGGTGGGCGTCTACATCTGTTACGACCGGCACTTCCCCGAGGGCTGGCGGCAGCTCGGACTCAACGGCGCCCAGCTGGTCTACAACCCGTCCGCCACCCACCGCGGCCTCTCCGCCCACCTCTGGCAGCTGGAGCAACCCGCGGCCGCCGTCGCCAACGAGTACTTCGTCGCAGCGATCAACCGGGTTGGCGTCGAGGAGTACGGGGACAACGACTTCTACGGGACGTCGTACTTCGTCGACCCGCGCGGGAAGTTCGTCGGGGAGGTCGCCAGCGACAAGGACGAGGAACTCGTCGTCCGCGACCTCGACTTCGACCTGGTCGAGGAGGTCCGGCAGCAGTGGGCCTTCTATCGCGACCGCCGTCCCGACGCCTACGACGGGCTGGTGCAGCCGTGAACGAACTCCATGCCCGCCACCGCCGCGTCCTGCCGGACTGGCTCGCCCTCTACTACGACGACCCGCTGGAGATCACCCACGGCGAGGGCCGGCACGTCTGGGACGCCGAGGGCAACAAGTACCTCGACTTCTTCGGCGGCATCCTCACCACCATGACCGCGCACGCGCTGCCGGAGGTCACCAAGGCGGTGAGCGAGCAGGCCGGGCGGATCAATCACTCCTCGACGCTCTATCTCAACCGGCCGATGGTCGACCTCGCCGAGCGCATCGCGCACGTCAGCGGCATCCCCGACGCCCGGGTCTTCTTCACCACCTCGGGCACCGAGGCCAACGACACGGCGCTGCTCCTCGCCACCACCCACCGGCGCAGCAACACCGTCCTCGCGATGCGCAACAGTTACCACGGCCGTTCCTTCAGCGCGGTCGGCATCACCGGCAACCGCGGCTGGTCGCCGACCTCGCTCTCCCCGCTCCAGACGCTCTACGTGCACGGCGGGGTCCGCGGCCGCGGCCCGTTCGCCGACCTCGGCGACGCCGAGTTCGTCGAGGCCTGCGTCGCGGACCTGAAGGACCTGCTCGGTCACACCCGCGCGCCCGCGGCCCTCATCGCCGAGCCCATCCAGGGGGTCGGCGGCTTCACCTCGCCGCCCGACGGGCTGTACGCGGCCTTCCGCGAGGTGCTCGACGCACACGGGATCCTGTGGATCGCCGACGAGGTGCAGACCGGCTGGGGGCGCACCGGCGAGCACTTCTGGGGCTGGCAGGCGCACGGCCGCAGCGGACCGCCGGACATCGTCACCTTCGCCAAGGGCATCGGCAACGGCATGTCCATCGGCGGAGTCATCGCCCGCTCCGAGATCATGAACTGCCTGGACGCCAACAGCATCTCCACGTTCGGCGGCACCCAGGTCACCATGGCGGCCGGCCTCGCCAACCTCTCCTACCTGCTGGAACACGACCTCCAGGGCAACGCCCGGCGGGTCGGCGGCCTGCTCATCGAGCGACTGCGGGCCGTCGCCGCCCAGGATCCCGGCGTACGGGAGGTGCGCGGTCGCGGGCTCATGATCGGCGTCGAACTGACGAAACCCGGCACCGACCTGGCGGACCCGGACCGGGCGGCCGCCGTGCTGGAGGCGGCCCGCGCCGACGGGCTGCTGATCGGCAAGGGCGGCGGCCACGACACCAGCGCCCTGCGCGTCGCCCCGCCGCTGTCCCTCACCGTGGCGGAGGCCGAGGAGGGCGCCGCGATCCTCGAAGGCGCGCTGAGGAGCACGCAGTAGCGAAGGCCTGAGCAAGGGAACACCACACGATGACCATCACCCTGGAGCCCTGGGGGCCCGTAGAGCCCCTGGAACCCGCCCTGTCGGTCCGTCAGGTCCTGGCCCTGGAGAGGGTGCTGGCCGGGGAGCCCGAGGTGGTGGCCGGTGCGGGCCACCTCGACCGGCCGGTGCGCTGGGTGCACGTCGCCGAGGCGGCGGACGTCGGTGTGATGCTCAGCGGTGGTGAGATGGTCCTCACCACCGGCGTGCTGCTCGCCGGTGACGAGAACGCGCAGACCGAGTACATCCGGTCCCTGCACCGTGCGGAGGCCGCGGCCGTGGTGCTGGGACTGGGACGGGCGTTCCCCTCCCCGCCGGACGTGATGCGGCGCGCCGCCGAGCGGTGCGGGCTGCCGATGGTCGTCCTTCACCGCCCGTTCCCCTTCGCCGAGCTGACCGAAGAGGTGCAGTCCCGGCTGGTACGGCGGAAGTTCGCCGCCGTCAGTCTGTCGGAGGCCGTACGGACCGCCCTCACCGCTCTGATCACCGCGGGCGCACCGCTCCAGCTGCTGCTCGACGAGGTCGCCCAGCACGCAGCCTGTCCCGTCGTCGTCACCAACCTCGCCCACCGGGTACTGGCGACGGCGGGCGAGCGGTCGGCGGTCGACGACGTCCTGCGGGACTGGGAGCGCATCGCCCGCCAGGCCGGCGGCAGCGAGGGCGACGGCTGGATCCGCGCCGAGCTGGGCGGACGCGGCGAGCGGTGGGGGCAGATCATGCTCTGCGGCCACCGCGGCGACACCGCGGGCGGACGGCTCCTCGCCGACCGGGCCGCCGAGGCCCTCGTCCTGCACCGCATGCTCGGCGGCACCTCCGCCCACACCTGGGAGGAGCAGTCCGCGCAGAGCCTGCTCACCGACCTGGTCTCCGGTGTCGTGCCGGCCAGGCAACTGCTGCCCCGGGCCCGGGCTGCCGGGCTCCCCGTCAACCGGCGCACCTTCGTCCCGCTGGTCGTCCGCGGCGGCGAGCCCGCCCAACTCGAGCGGATGCTGCGGCTGTTGGGCATGCCCGGGCTGGTCGCCGAGCTCGCAGACGGGGCCACCGCCGTGCTGCTCAGCCTCGCCCGCGACCAGGACGCCGAGGCGCTCGCCGCGCACTTCGCCGCCCGGCTGCGGACCGAGTCGGGGGACAGCCGTACGGTCGTCGCGGCGGCCGCCCCGCGCATCGTCTGGGACGACGTGTCCGCCGGGCTGCGCGAGGCCCAGCACGTCGCGGACGCCGTGGCCGACTCCTCGGCAGCGCTCGACCTCCCGGCCGTCGTCCGCCTCAAGGACGTCCATCTGCGCGGCCTGGTCCGGCTGCTGCGGGACGACCCGCATGTGCAGTCCTTCGCCGAGCGGGAGCTGGACGGGCTGCTGTGCGCGGCCGGGGACGACCTGCTCGCCGTACTGCGGACCTACCTGGCCACCGGCCGCAACAAGTCCCGCACCGCCCAGCTCCACCACGTCTCCCGGCCCGCGCTGTACCGCAGGCTGGAGGCGATAGAAGGACGGCTGGGAGTGGACCTGGACGACTTCGAACAAGCCGCTTCGGTGCACATCGCGCTTCTCGCGCACGACGCGCAACAGAGCTGACCTCAGACGGCCGGCAACAGCCCGGAAACATGGAACGACCAGGGAAAACGGTGGTGAAACATGGGTCCGGCAAGACGTGACACGGTGGCACGCCGGACGCCCGCAGGCGTGACACCGTGCAACTCAGAGCAGGCTCGCCGGCTTCCTAGGCTCCTCGTACACCGAGCGACCGGAGGTCCCGATGAGCAGAGTGATCCGTGCCGCCGTCTTCCAGACGGCCTGGACCGGCGACAAGGAATCGATGATCCAGGTACACGAGCAGGCGGTCCGCGACGCGGCCGCGCAGGGTGCTCAGGTCCTGTGTTTCCAGGAGCTGTTCTACGGACCGTACTTCTGCCAGGTCCAGGACCCGCAGTTCTACGAGTACGCCGAACAGATCCCGGACGGCCCGATCGTCAAGCGTTTCCAGGCGCTCGCCAAGGAGCACGGCATCGTCCTGGTGCTGCCGATGTACGAGGAGGAGCAGCCGGGCGTCCTCTACAACACCGCCGCCGTGATCGACGCGGACGGCTCCTACCTCGGCAAGTACCGCAAGCATCACATCCCGCAGGTAAAGGGTTTCTGGGAGAAGTTCTACTTCCGTCCCGGCAACGTGGGCTGGCCGGTCTTCGAGACGGCCGTCGGCAAGGTGGGCGTCTACATCTGCTACGACCGCCACTTCCCGGAGGGCTGGCGCGCGCTGGGGCTGGAGGGCGCCGAGATCGTGTTCAACCCGTCGGCGACCTCGCGTGGTCTGTCGGCGTACCTGTGGCAGCTGGAGCAGCCGGCGGCGGCCGTCGCCAACGAGTACTTCGTCGGCGCGATCAACCGGGTCGGCGTCGAGGAACTCGGCGACAACGACTTCTACGGGACCTCGTACTTCGTGGACCCGGAGGCCCAGTTCGTCGGCGAGGTGGCGAGCGACAAGGAGACCGAACTCGTCGTCCGCGACCTCGACATGGCCAAGCTGCGCGAGGTCCGCGACCGCTGGCAGTTCTACCGGGACCGCCGCCCGGAGGCCTACGGCCCGCTGACCGCACCGTAAGACCCGAGGCCCCCGCGCTCCCGTCGGGGGCGCGGGGCATTGTCCGTGCGCGGCTGAGCCGCGGGACGCGACCGGCCTCGAACGACCCGCACGTCACGACCACAACCCAGCGGAGCGTCCACGCATGAGCACCCGTACCGTCATCCGCGGCGGCCTCGTCGTCACCGCGTCCGACGAGATCCACGCCGACGTCCTGATCGAGGACGGCCGTATCGCCGCCCTCGCCTCGTCCGGCACCCCGGCCGCCGAGGCCTGGACCGCCGAGCGGGTCATCGACGCCACCGGGAAGTACGTGATCCCGGGCGGGGTCGACGTCCACACCCATATGGAGCTGCCCTTCGGCGGCACCTCCGCCTCCGACACCTTCGAGACCGGCACCCGGGCGGCCGCCTGGGGCGGAACGACGACGATCGTCGACTTCGCCGTGCAGAGCGTCGGACGGAGCCTGCGCGACGGGCTGGACGCCTGGCACGCGAAGGCCGAGGGCAACTGCGCGATCGACTACGGCTTCCACATGATCGTCTCCGACGTGAACCAGGACACGCTGAAGGAGATGGACCTGCTGGTGGAGGAGGGCGTCACCTCCTTCAAGCAGTTCATGGCCTATCCCGGCGTCTTCTACAGCGACGACGGACAGATCCTGCGCGCCATGCAGCGCTCCGCCGAGAACGGCGGACTGATCATGATGCACGCGGAGAACGGTATCGCCATCGACGTCCTGGTCGAGCAGGCGCTGGCGCGCGGCGAGACGGATCCGCGGTACCACGGCGAGGTGCGCAAGGCCCTGCTCGAGGCCGAGGCCACCCACCGCGCCATCAAGCTCGCCCAGGTCGCGGGCGCTCCGCTGTACGTGGTGCACGTATCGGCGATGGAAGCGGTTGCGGAACTGGCCCGGGCGCGCGACGAGGGGCTGAACGTCTTCGGCGAGACCTGCCCGCAATATCTGTTCCTGTCGACGGACAACCTCGCGGAGCCCGACTTCGAGGGCTCGAAGTACGTGTGCTCGACGCCGCTGCGGCCCAGGGAGCACCAGGCCAAGCTGTGGCGGGGCCTGCGGACCAACGACCTCCAGGTCGTGTCCACCGACCACTGCCCCTTCTGCTTCGTGGGCCAGAAGGAGCTCGGCCGGGGCGACTTCTCGAAGATCCCCAACGGTCTGCCGGGGGTCGAGAACCGGATGGACCTGCTGCACCAGGCCGTCGTCGACGGGCACATCAGCCGCCGTCGCTGGATCGAGATCGCCTGCGCCACCCCGGCCCGCATGTTCGGCATGTACCCGAAGAAGGGCACCATCGCCCCGGGCGCCGACGCGGACGTCGTGATCTACGACCCGCACGCGGAGCAGATCGTCTCCGCCGAGACGCACCACATGAACGTCGACTATTCGGCGTACGAGGGCAAGCGGCTCACCGGCCGCGTCGAGACGGTCCTTTCGCGGGGCGAACTCGTCATCACCGAGCGGGAGTACACCGGACACGCCGGTCACGGCGCCTACACCCCGCGCTCCACCTGTCAGTACCTCAACTAGGAGCAGTGCAGATGGACTTCGGACTCGTCCTGCAGACCGACCCGCCGGCCTCGAAGGTCGTCGAGCTGATGAAGCGCGCCGAGGGCAACGGCTTCACGTACGGCTGGACCTTCGACTCCGCCGTGCTCTGGCAGGAACCGTTTGTGATCTACAGCCAGATCCTGGCGAACACCAGCAGGCTGACGGTGGGCCCGATGGTGACCAACCCGGGCACCCGCACCTGGGAGGTCACCGCCTCCACCTTCGCCACCCTCAACGACATGTTCGGCAACCGCACGGTGTGCGGCATCGGCCGCGGCGACTCCGCGATGCGCGTCGCGGGCCGTACCCCCAACACGCTCGCCCGGATCAGCGCGGCCATGAAGGTCATCAGGGCGCTCGGCTCCGGCCAGGAGGCGGACCTCGGCGGCGCGGTCGTCAGGTTCCCGTGGATCAAGGAGGACGCCCGGCTCCCCGTCTGGATGGCCGCGTACGGCCCCAAGGCGCTCAAGATGACCGGCGAGGAGGCCGACGGCTTCATCCTCCAGCTCGCCGACCTCTATCTCACCGAGTACATGGTGAAGGCCGTCAAGGACGCCGCCGTCGCCGCCGGCCGCGACCCGGCGGAGGTGAAGATCTGCGTCGCCGCCCCGGCGTACGTCACCGAGGACGACTCGCCCGAGGCGCTCGCCCACGCGCGTGAGCAGTGCCGCTGGTTCGGCGGGATGGTCGGCAACCACGTCGCCGACCTGGTGTCCAAGTACGGCGCGCACTCCGCCGCCGTACCCGACGAACTGACCGACTACATCAAGTCCCGCGAGGGGTACGACTACTCGCACCACGGGCGCGCCGACAACCCCGACACCGCGTTCGTGCCGGACGAGATCGTCGACCGGTTCTGCCTCGTCGGACCGGTGGAGAAGCACATCGAGAAGCTCCAGGCGCTGCGTGAGCTGGGTGTGGACCAGTTCGCCGTCTACGACATGCACGACGCCCAGGAGGCCACCATCGACGCCTACGGGGCGCGGGTGATCCCCGCCGTCAACGGCTGACCCGCGCGCACGGACCGCCGTAGGGCACCACGACCGCCGTACGGCACCACGACCGCCGTACGGCGCCACGACCGCCGCGAACGGCGGGCGAAAACCGTAGAAACCGCTCGACCACCCCACCCCCCACTCCAGTTCTCCCCTCCTCCGACGTCCCTGGGGAGGGGGCCGGAGCCCGCACGGCCTTTCCGGATCCGCCCCTCGTTTGATTGGCCTGCCCATGACCGACACCGCTCCCACGGCCATACCGCCGACCTCTCAAGTCACCCTCGCCGACGGCCGGGTGGAGATCGCTCCTGGTTCGCCGCAGCCCAGCGGCCCCTACGCCAACGAGGACCTGCTTCCGGTCCCCGTGGAGAAGCGCACCTGGACCACGTACAACTTCTCCGCGCTGTGGGTCGGCATGGCCCACAACACGGCGTCGTGGACGCTCGCCTCCGGTCTGATCGCCGTCGGCATGGACTGGAAGCAGGCGGTGCTCACCATCGCCCTGGCCAACGTCATCGTGCTGGTCCCCATGCTGCTCACCGGGCACGCGGGCCCGAAGTACGGTATCCCCTTCCCGGTGTTCGCCCGCGCCTCCTTCGGTGTCCGCGGCGCCAACCTGCCGGCGGTCGTACGGGCGTTGGTGGCGTGCGGCTGGTTCGGCATCCAGACCTGGATCGGCGGCGAGGCGATCTACTTCCTCGCCGGGAAACTGATCGGAAACGGCTGGAGCGACGCCGGTGAGATCGGCGGCTACGCCTGGACGATGTGGCTGTCGTTCGCGATCTTCTGGGCGATCCAGGTCGCGATCATCTACCGGGGCATGGAGACGATCCGGCGCTTCGAGAACTGGGCGGCGCCCTTCGTCCTCGTCGGCGCGCTGGTGATGCTCATGTGGATGAGCAACAAGGCAGGCGGTTTCGGCCCGTTGCTCGACCAGCCGTCCAAGCTGGGCTGGGGCGGCGACTTCTGGAAGCTGTTCTGGCCGTCTCTGATGGGCATGATCGGTTTCTGGTCGACGCTGTCGCTGAACATCCCGGACTTCACGCGGTACGGAAAGTCGCAGAAAGCGCAGACCTGGGGTCAGGCGCTCGGCCTGCCCACCACCATGACGCTGTTCGCGCTGCTGTCGGTGATGGTCACCTCCGGTTCACAGGCGGTGTACGGCGAGACGATCTGGGATCCGGTACAGCTCGCCGCCAAGACGGACAACGTCTTCGGTCTGCTGTTCGCGCTGGTGACCGTGCTGGTGGCGACCCTGTCCGTGAACGTCGCGGCCAACCTGGTCTCGCCGGCCTTCGACTTCTCCAACATCGCGCCCAGGAAAATCAGTTTCCGTACCGGCGCCCTCGCCACCTGTGTCCTCGGGGTGCTGATCTTCCCGTGGAAGCTGTACTCCGACCCGCAGGGCTACATCTTCACCTGGCTCGGTCTGGTCGGCGGTCTGCTGGGCACGGTCGCCGGCATCCTCATCGCCGACTACTGGGTCCTGCGCCGCGGCAAGCTCGACCTGACCGATCTGTACCGCACGGGCGGCCGTTACTGGTACGACGGCGGCTGGAACTGGCGGGCCGTGGTGGCCTTCGTGACCGGCGGAGTGCTGGCCGTCGGCGGCGCCAGCTTCAAGCCGCTGATCGACGGCCGGCCGATCCCGGCGCTGGAATCCCTCGCCGACTACGGCTGGGCGGTCGGCCTGGGCACCTCGATGGCGCTGTACCTGGCCTTGATGCTGCTGCTGCCGCCCGCACGGCAGGAACAGGACGCCGTCTGACGGATGACGCGGGAACGGCCGGAAGGGCTACCGAGCTCTTCCGGCCGTTCCCGTCCGTCGGTCCGTGCGCACGTCGCGGCGAGAGCGCTCAGCTCTTCCGGCCGTTCGACAGGGCGGCCACCACTTCCTTCGCGGCCTTGATCGCGCCCTTGTTGATCTCGTCGGTGCCGGGCGCCTTCTTCGTCTCGAAGTCGCTGCCGTTGTAGTTGACGATCACCAGCGCGTTCGACACCCGGGCGAAGACGACGCCCTCACGGGTCTGCTGCTTGTCCTCGGTCGTGAGGTTCACCACCGAATAGGCCTCGTCACCGAGGCCCGGGACCGCCCCGCCGCCGCTCTTCTCGCCGGTGCGCTCCTTGTACGACGTCTGTGCCGCGTCGTCCGACTCGGTGATCTCGAAGGAGACGTCCAGCCACCGGTAGTCGTACCCCTTGAGCGCGTTCCAGGAGCAGGTGCGGCGCAGATCGGTGTCCGTGGACGGGATCTCCTTGCCGGCCGTCTTGGCGCCCGGCACGAGTGCGGTGACCGTCTTCGCGGCGATGCTGGTGCACGGGGCGGGCGCGGCGGCGTACGTCTTGGACACGGCCGTGGAGGAGGGTCCGGACGTCTTCTCGGACTGGGTCTTCTGCGTGTCCTTGGCCGCGGTGTCCTGCTTTTCCGTGAGCGGACCGGACGACATCGCCCAACCCGCGCAGGCGAGCACGACCACGGGGGTCAGGCGCGCGGTGAGGGCGAGCGGCAGTGGGAGTGAGCGCACGGCGCACTTTCGTGGGGGACGGTGCGGACGGAGTCCGCAGTGCGGACAGGGGACGCCAGTGTCACACGACTCCCTGTGGGGCGGAAGCGTGAACTCGCTCCGTGGCTGCGCGGTGACCAAGGGGCCCCGCCCAACCGGGACATCACGCACTTCCCGCGACATCTTCACGGGGCGTCATGGGTCGCCATGGGACGCCCTCGTGCGACTTCCGCGTGCGACTCCTCGGCCGGCACCTTCGCCGGCGTTGTCACGAGGCCTTGCGGCGGGGCTTCTTCACGGGCCGGCGGACGGTGTGGTTGTGCGGCGGACGGGTGCGTACGATCCCGGAAGCGGTCGCAGCGCAGTGAGGAGCCCCCGTGTTCACCACCCGCCCCACCCTCCAGGGCACCTTCGGCATGGTGTCCTCCACCCACTGGCTCGCGTCGCAGTCGGCGATGGCCGTCCTGGAGGGCGGCGGCAACGCCTACGACGCGGCCGTGGCGGGCGCCTTCGTGCTGCACGTCGTCGAACCGCATCTCAACGGCCCCGCAGGCGAGGTGCCCATCCTGCTCGCCCCGGCCGGCGGCGAGGTGCGCGTGCTGTGCGGGCAGGGAGTGGCGCCGGCGGGCGCGACGGTCGCCCACTACCGGGCACTCGGCCTCGACCTCGTACCCGGCACCGGACCGCTGGCCGCGGCCGTGCCCGGCGCGTTCGACGCCTGGATGCTGCTCCTGCGCGACCACGGCACCAAGTCCCTCGACGAGGTGCTGCAGTACGCCATCGGGTACGCCGAACACGGGCACGCGCCCGTGGAGAACGTCGGGGCGACCGTCGAGACGGTACGGGAGCTGTTCGAGACCGAGTGGACCTCCTCGGCGGAGGTGTACCTGCCGGGCGGGAAGCCGCCGCGCCCCGGCGAGCTGATGCGCAATCCCGCCCTCGCCGCCACCTGGAAGCGGCTGCTCGCCGAGACCGCCGGGGCGGGCGGCCGCGAGGCGCGGATCGAGGCCGCGCGAGAGGTGTGGCGGACCGGGTTCGTCGCCGAGGCCCTGGTCAGGCAGGCCGCCCGGCCCACCCTGGACACCAGCGGGGAGCGCCGCACCGGCACGCTCACGGCCTCCGATCTCGCCGCCTGGTCCGCCTCCTACGAGGCCCCGGCGGTCTACGACCGGAACGGCTGGACGGTGTGCAAGGCCGGGCCCTGGAGCCAGGGCCCGGTCCTGCTGCAGCAGCTCGCCCTGCTGCCGCCCGAGCTGCCCGCGTACGGCTCCGCCGACTACGTCCATCTCCTGATCGAGGGCTGCAAGCTCGCCATGGCCGACCGTGAGGCCTGGTACGGCGACGCGGCCGAGGTCCCGCTGGGCGAGCTGCTCGCCGTCGGCTACAACGCGGACCGGCGGCGGCTGATCGGCGACAAGGCGTCGTACGAGCTGCGGCCCGGCAGCCCCGGCGGACGTACTCCGCGGCTGAGCACGCACGCGTACGTGGTCGCCACCGACGACCCCGCCTTCAACCCCCTGGGGGCCGGCGAGCCGACGGTCGCCAAGAACGCCACGTCCCCCGTGCCGGGCGAACCGGAGGTCGATGGCCGGGGGGTCACCCGGGGGGACACCTGCCACCTCGACGTCGTCGACCGCTGGGGCAACATGGTCGCCGCCACGCCCAGCGGCGGCTGGCTGCAGTCCAACCCGGTCGTGCCCGAACTGGGCTTCCCGCTCGGCACCCGGCTCCAGATGACCTGGCTGGAGGAGGGTCTGCCCAACTCGCTGACGCCCGGCCGCCGCCCCCGCACCACCCTCACCCCCTCGATCGCGCTGCGCGACGGGGTGCCGGTGCTGGCGTTCGGCACCCCCGGCGGAGACCAGCAGGACCAGTGGCAGCTGCACTTCCTGCTGGCCGTCGTGGAGCGCGCGCGGGTGCGCGGCGGCTTCGACCTCCAGGGTGCGATCGACGCCCCGAACTGGCACAACGACGCCTTCCCCGGTTCCTTCTACCCGCGCGGAATGCGGCTGGGCAGCGTCACCGTGGAGTCCCGGATGGATGCCGGGGTGGTGGAGGAACTGCGGCGACGCGGTCACGACGTGACCCTCGGCGACCCGTGGTCCGAGGGCCGGCTGTGCGCGGTCGCCCGCGACCCGGAGACCGGAATCCTGCTCGCCGCCGCGAACCCGCGCGGGATGCAGGGGTACGCGGTCGGCCGCTGACGCCGACGCTGACGTGGGTGCGGGTGCGGGTGCGGGTGAGAGGTCGCAGGCGCCGATACGGCAAGGGTCGCCGACGCCGATGCGGGGCGGATACGGGCTGATGGTGCTGGGCGGGCCGCTCACGCCGGACGGCGGAGGGCTGCCGACGCGAATGAGCGGAGGGCCGCGTTCCTGTTCTTCATCCCGATTCCACCCGGGATGCACCGGGCGGGCGGGGATTGTCAGTGGGGCGTGCTCTCATGGAGACATGATCGTAGACACGGAAACCATCGACGAGTTTCTCGCCCGCCACTCGGCCGACGTGGAGGAGGCGGTCCGCGAGGCCGCCGCGGCCGAGATCATGCCCCGCTTCCGGCAGCTCGGCGCGCACGAGGTCGACCAGAAGAGCGGACCGCACGACCTGGTGACGGACGCCGACCGCAATGCGGAGCTGTATCTCACACGCGCCCTCGGCGCCCTCCTGCCAGGCTCCGTCGTCGTCGGCGAGGAGGCCGTGCACGCCAACCCGGCCACCTACGAGGCGATACAGGGCGACGCGCCGGTCTGGATCGTCGACCCCGTCGACGGCACGCGGCAGTTCGTGCACGGCGACGACGGCTTCTGCACCCTGGTCGCGCTCGTCCGGCACGGCGTCCTGCTCGCCTCCTGGACCTACGCTCCGGCCCGCGACCAGCTGGCCACGGCCGTCCGTGGCGGCGGAGCCTTCCTGGACGGCGAGCGGCTCTTCGCCGGCCCGCCCGAGCCGGGCCGGGACCTCAGGGTGGCCACCTCCCACCCCGACTACACGACCGACGAGCAGAAGCGTGCCCTGCTGGGGCTGTGGACGGACGGGGTCGCACCGCGCGCGTGCGGATCGGCAGGGCTCGAGTATCTCGCCGTGGCGCGGGGCGAGTCGGACGCCACGGCGTTCTCCTGGGAGGCGGCCTGGGACCACGCGGCCGGGCTGCTGCTGGTCGAGGAGGCGGGCGGCGCCCATCTCACCCTCGACGGCGGGCCGTTCCGTGTCACGGGCGGCAACACCCTGCCCTTCACCGCGGCCCGGGACGCGGCGACGGCCCGGCGCGTGCTCGCACTGCTGTCGGGCGCCGGACCGGACACGAGGTGAGGCGGCCCGCGGCGGTCCCGGTTCCGGGAATCCGACGGGACCGATGCCACTCCGGCCGGACGCGAGCCGGGCACTGCCGCGTCAGGAGACCCTGAGCCGTCTCCGGGTGTCTCCGGGTGTCTCCGGGCCGGGTCCGGCTGCAATCCCTCGGGGGACTGTCCGGTGGACGTCCCGGGAGGCGGTTCGCCGAGGCATTCGGGGATGTTTCCAGGGCCCCGCGCCGCAGGTGTTGTCTTACCCCCGGCATATCCTGTTCGTGGGGCCACCGGTCTACGGAGGTCACCGGCTGACGAAGGGGTCGAAGTGCCGTCGATGCTCGATGCGGTCGTGGTGGGAGCGGGGCCCAACGGGCTGACCGCGGCGGTGGAGCTGGCCAGGCGTGGCTTCTCCGTGGCGATCTTCGAGGCGCGGGACACCGTGGGCGGGGGAGCCCGCACCGAGGAACTCACCCTGCCGGGCTTTCATCATGACCCGTGCGCCGCCGCGCACCCCCTCGGCGTCAACTCACCCGCGTTCCGCGCACTGCCCCTGGAGCGCTACGGCCTGGAGTGGCTGCACGCCGAGCTGCCCATGGCCCACCCCTTCCCCGACGGCAGTGCCGCGGTGCTGTCGCGGTCGGTCGCCGAGACGGCCGCCTCCTTCGGACCGCGCGACGCGGGCACCTACCGCCGGCTGGTCGAGCCCTTCCTGCCCAAGTGGGACACCCTGGCCCGCGACTTCATGTCGCTGCCGCTGACCGCGCTCCCGCGCGACCCGGTCACCCTGGCCCGATTCGGCCTGGTCGGCCTGCCCCCGTCCAGCTGGCTCACCCGCCGCTTCCACGACGAGCGGGCCAGGACCCTCTTCGCCGGGCTCGTCGGGCATGTCATGGCCCCGCTGAGCGGCTTCGCCACCGGCGCCATCGGCCTGGTCTTCGCCCTCGCCGCGCACGCCCGCGGCTGGCCGGTGGCCCGCGGCGGTTCCCAGTCCATCTCGGACGCCCTCGCCGCCTACCTCGAGGACCTCGGCGGCGGCATCCACACCGACTACGAGGTCAAGCGCCTCGACGACCTGCCCCCGGCCCGCGCCTACGTCTTCGACACGTCGCCCGCCGCGCTCGGCCGTATCGCCGGCTTCGGCAACTACTACGAGGGATACCGGTACGGACCCGGCGTCTTCAAGATCGACTACGCGCTCGACGGTCCCGTCCCGTGGACCGCGCAGGAGGCCCGCGCCGCGGGCACCGTGCAGATCGGCGCGGACAGCGCGGAGATCGGCGCCGCCCTCAGAGCGGTCTCCCGTGAGGGCCGGGCACCCGACCGGCCCTTCATGATCACGGTGCAGCCCGGTGTCGTCGACCCCACCCGTGCCCCGGCCGGCCGGCACGTCTTCTGGGCGTACGGCCATGTGCCCAACGGCTGGACCGGCGACCTCACCGACGCCATGGAACGCCAACTGGAGCGCTTCGCCCCGGGGTTCCGCGACCGGGTCCTCGCGCGTGCGAGCGCCGGCCCCGCCGAACTCGCCGCCCGGAACGCCAACTACGTGGGCGGGGACATCGCAACCGGCGCGGTCTCCGGGCTCCAGACCCTGCTGCGGCCCAAGCTGACGCCGTTCC
The DNA here is from genome assembly GCF_030815485.1 of Streptomyces rishiriensis. NCBI lineage: Bacteria > Bacillati > Actinomycetota > Actinomycetes > Kitasatosporales > Streptomycetaceae > Streptomyces > Streptomyces rishiriensis. The sequence continues at coordinate 6,793,277 of NZ_JAUSWV010000002.1, forward strand.
CGTACGCCACTCCGCACCCGGCCGTCTTCATCTGCTCGTCGGCCACTCCGCCCGGCCCGGGCGTGCACGGGATGTCCGGCCACAACGCGGCGAAGGCCGTGTGGCGGAGGCTGCGGCAGCAGAGCTGACCGGCCGTCAGGTGCCACTTGGTATACACGAGGCATGACCACGATCACTCTCGTCCAGGGCGACATCACCCGGCAGTCCGTGGACGCCATCGTCAACGCGGCCAACTCCTCACTGCTCGGCGGCGGTGGCGTCGACGGCGCCATCCACCGCCGGGGTGGCCCCGAGATCCTCGCCGACTGCCGTCGACTGCGCGCCTCGCACTACGGCAGGGGCCTGGCCACCGGCCGGGCGGTCGCCACGACCGCGGGTGATCTGGACGCGCGCTGGGTGATCCACACCGTGGGCCCGGTGTACAGCGCGACCGAGGACCGGTCGGAGCTGCTGGCCTCGTGTTACCGGGAGTCGCTACGGGTCGCGGACGAGCTCGGCGCCCGGACCGTCGCCTTCCCGGCCGTCTCGGCGGGCATCTACGGCTGGCCGATGGACGACGCCGCCCGGATCGCCGTGGAGACGGTCCGGGCCGTGCCGACGTCCGCCCAGGAGGTCAGGTTCGTCCTCTTCGACGAGCGCGCCCACGAGGCCTTCGCCCGGCAGGTCGGGTGACGGCCCCCGCCCGTCGGCCCGTTCCACCGAGTCGGCTGCGCGGGTGACGCCCGGCGGCGTCACCCGCGCAGCCCGGGGACGGTGAACGATGCCCCGGCCGGGTCAGCCCTCGATGCGGTGGGTGGTCCAGAACGAGGTCAGGTCCGTGGTCGTGGCGGCCTGGGCGGCGGCCTTGAACTCGGCCGTGGTCGAGACGCCGTACCAGTGCGAAGTGGCGTAGTCCTTCAGCAGCTTGGTCATCGCGGCGTCGCCGATGAGCCGCCGCAGGTCGTGCAGGGCGCACTTGCCGTAGCCGTAGACGACGGTGGAGTACCGGGAGGAGTGGGTGTCCCAGTAGGCCATCGAGTTGGTGATCTTCTCCGCCGACGAGGCCCACGAGACGCTGCTCCAGCAACTGGTGCCCGTCTTGTTCAGCGCCAGGTCGGTGGCGTAGTCGGTGAACGACTCGTCCAGCCAGGGGCTGTTGTACTCGTCGTCCCCGACGATCCCGTACCACCACTGGTGGCCGATCTCATGGGTCAGGGCCGTCGTGCTGACCAGGTCGAGGACGAAGCCGGGATACTCCATGCCGCCGAACCAGAAGTTGTTGTCGATGACGGCGTCCAACTCGCCGTACGGGTAGGCGCCGAAGCGGGAGGAGTGCGCGTCCACGGCGGTCTTGGCGGTGGTGAGCATCGACTGGGCGTTGGCCGAGCTGATGCCGGTGACGGAGTAGACGTTGATCGGGGTCCCGGCGGTCGAGGTGCCGGAGATCTTGCTGAACGGACCTGCCGCCCAGGCGAAGTCACGGACCTTGGTGGCGGTGGCCGTGGTGACGGTGCGGCCGCTGGAGCCGGCGGCGTCGACCGAGGTCCCGGTGGCCGGCACCAGGAGGGCGGTCGGGTGGTCGAGGGTCACCTTGAAGTCCGCGGCCAGCGAGTAGAAGGCCTCGCCGTTGTTCGTGTACGGGTCCAGGTGCCAGCCCGTCCCGTCCTTCACGGCCAGGACGGGGAGCGCGTTGCCGATGAAGCTGAACGCCCCGTCGTAGCCGAACCGGTCGGCGCCGCTGGGCACGGTGATGCCCAGGTCGAAGCCGATCGTGGCGCTCTGTCCTTGGGCCAGGGGACTGGCGAGCGTGATCTGGAGGGCCGTGCAGCCCACCGACAGGGCGCCCGCGGTGCCACCGGTGACGTTGCTGACCGCGATCGGCATCGAGGCGCAGGTGCCGTGGTAGTTGTCCCAGAGCCGCAGATACACCTCGCCGAGCGCGGTCGCCGAGGCGTTGGTGAAGGTCGCGCTCTCGTGCCCGGTCCAGACCGTGCCGGCCGTGTTGCTGGTCAGGCTGACGGTGTACGACGGCGCCGCCGGGGTGCGGGCGGAGTCGGCGGGGGGCGGGGGGTGTCGCCGGAGGTGGTGAGCGCGAGGTCGTCGAGGACGAAGCTCGACCGGAGGCTGGAGTCCTCGGTGCCGGTGAAGGCCAGGCTCACGGTCTGGCCCGTGAACGCCGACACGTTGAACGACTTCTGGACGTAGCCGGTGTTCTTGTCGAGGTTCGAGTACGTGGCCAGCGTCGTCGATCCGATCTTGGCCGTCAGCTTGTCGTACGCGGTGGACGAGGTCGTCTCGGCCGTGTCGATGTGCAGCCAGAACGTGAGGGTGGCGGCGGCGCATCCGGACGGGATCGTGACGCTCTGCGAGAGCGTGTCGGTGTGGGTGCTGCCCACGCCGTCCAGCCAGGCGAACGCGGTGCCGCCGTGGGCACTCTGGCCGGTGCGGCTGGTGATCACACTGGTCGAGGACTGCGTCCACGGCGAGACGCCGCTCTCGAAGCCACCGTTGCTGATCACCTGGGCCGGGGTGCAGGCGTCGGCCGCGGCAGTCGCAGCCGCCTTCGAGGGTGCGACAGCTGCGCTCCGAGAGGCGACGACGCTCGTGGAGGCGGCTCCGTTCGGTGCGACGGCTGCTGCCGGGGCGACGGTCCCGGCAGCGACCGAGGCGGCCCGCTCCGGCGCGGTGACCGATGGCGCGGCGACCGATGGCGTGGCGGTCGCGGGTGTGGCGGGAAGCGAGACGGCGGCCAGGGCGGCGAGGGTGAGTGCGCTGGCTGCGAGTGCCTTGCGGGGGGTGGGTCTCACACGTGGCTCCTTTGCGGCGGCCGGGTTTTGCGGCCTGCTGGGTGGCTGTCCCTGACGGCGTGGGTGTGCCGGAGGGCGGTGCGCGACGGCTGCCGGAAGCCTGACAGATTTGACGCGGCCATGCCATCAGGGATTGGCAAAGGGTCCGCCGCTCAACCGGACGCGACGCCCCCGCTCACAGCCCCGGGGCTGGCCGACCGCGACCGCGCGGCGCGAGCCCTCCGAGGCGGCAACGAAGCCACGTAGGCGCGGTCGGCGAGAGTCGTGATGTGTACGTGAGCGGGCCATGTGCGGTACCGGGGCCGAGCGCTTCTGTCACTTGGTCGCTTCGGTCGCTTCGGTCGCTTGGTCACCGCGTCACTTCGGTCGCTTCCGTCGCCTGGGCGGGCTTTCCGGTCGTCGCGTTCGGGGGGAGAGGTCCGGTTGTTCATGTATGTGAATGGTCAAGGGGGTGAGGTGTGGGGCGTGATGGGAGGTCTTCGCAGCTCTGTCCCCTGGGCGTCGACGCCCTGAGCGCTTACGTCAGGGCGCGGAGTGAGCCCGACAGGACGATCGGCGTTCACATACTTGTCACCCTGTGGTGACCGCCCTATCCTCACGTGGAGAAAGCGCTTTCCCGACACTTGCTGACCGTGCCGGGGAAAGCGGCCCGCGGTATCGGCCGTGGGTCAGTCCGCGCGCCGCAACCGATCCGGCGCAAGGCTGACCGGGGCCGACCGCACCGAGGTGCCGACGCGCCAGGATCCCGGGGATGCGTTCCGGGGGCGCGAACGCATCACGCTCGTCGCCGTGGCCGCGGCGACGAGTCCCCGCACGAAGGGTCGGGGGGACCTCCGCGGTCCGGTCCGTTCCCCCGTCCGCCCGGTCGTCCCGCTTCGGTGGTGCCCCACCCGCGTCGCCTCGGCATGCGTGCGCCCCGATGCGGCACCCGACCGCGCCGCCTGTGCGGCGGCGGCACCGCTGGCACCCGCAGCGGTACGGCGGCACCGCTGGCACCCGCAGCGGTACGGCAGCACCGCTGGCACCCGCAGCGGTACGGCGGCACCGCTGGCACCCGCAGCGGTACGGCGGCACCGCTGGCACCCGCAGCGGTACGGCAGCACCGCTACATCCGCAGCGGTACGGCAGCAACGCTGACACCCGCAGCGGTACCGCAGCGCCGCTGACACCACACAGCGGTACGGCGGCACCGCGTCAGCATCACGGTCCCGTCCGGCCCGCGGCGAGAACGGCATCCGCACCGGCCGACCGGGATCCGCTTCGGCCTATGCATGGCATGAACATGGCATGGGGTGCGCGACCTGTACGGCCCACGGCCCACGGCCCTGGATCGGAGCACGGAGGGTCGCGACACCCCCGGTACGCGATGAGGAAAGACGAGGCAAGGATGAGAAAGCCAGTCGCTCTGCGACTCTCCGCGGCACTCGGCACGCTGGCCCTGGCGGCGGCGACAGGCGTGGTCCTGTCCATGCCCACCGCGTCGGCGGCCGCCGCCGGCGCGACCGGGTTCGCCACTCAGAACGGCGGCACCACCGGCGGCGCCGGCGGGACCACGGTCAAGGCCACGACCGGTACCCAGATCCACCAGGCCCTGTGCAGCCGGGCCGCCACCAGCACCCCGATCACCATCCAGGTCGAGGGAACGATCACCGTCGGCAACACCGCGAAGGTGTCGGGCACCGGCTGCAACACCGCCGCCGGCGTGATCGAACTGAAGGGCATCAGCAACGTCACCCTCGTCGGCGTCGGCGGCGGAGCCGTGTTCGACCAGATCGGCATCCACATCCGTCAGTCGAGCAACATCATCGTCCAGAACGTGACCGTCCAGAACGTGAAGAAGTCGGGCTCGCCCACCTCCAACGGCGGTGACGCCATCGGCATGGAGTCCGACGTGCACAACGTCTGGGTCGACCACGCCACACTGATCGCCTCGGGCGGCGAGTCGGAGGGCTTCGACGGCCTGTTCGACATGAAGGACAGCACCCAGTACGTGACCCTGTCGTACAGCATCCTGCGCAACTCCGGCCGCGGCGGTCTCGTCGGCTCCAGCGACAGCGACCTCGCCAACGGGCCGGTCACCTTCCACCACAACCGGTACGAGAACATCGACTCCCGGACGCCCCTGCTGCGCGGCGCCACCGCCCACATCTACAACAACTACTACGTCAGCCTGAACGAATCGGGCATCAACCCGCGGGCCGGCGGCAAGGCCAAGGTCGACAACAACTACTTCAAGGACTCCAAGGACGTCCTCGGCACCTTCTACACCGACCTGCCGGGATACTGGCAGGTCAGCGGGAACATCTTCGACAACGTGACCTGGTCGGCGCCGGGCGAGGACAACAACCCCGCCGGGCCGAACCCGACGTCGAACACGACCGTCGGCATTCCCTACTCCTACAGTCTCGACGCCGCGTCCTGCGTGCCGTCGATCGTGACCGCGACGGCGGGCGCCAACAACGGCCTGAAGGTGTCGGACGGCAACTGCGCGGCGACCACACCCACCGCGACCGCCACGTCGACTCCGACACAGACCGCCACCGCCACCGCGACGCCGACGGCCAGCGCGACCTCGACGCCTTCCGGGACCAACCTGAGCATCGGCGCCGACTCCGACGGTTCCAGCAAGGCCTCCGGCACGAGCTACGGCAACGTCCGCGACGGCGACACGAGCACCTACTGGTCGCCGAGCGGCTCGACCGGCTCCATCTCGATCAAGTGGGGCTCGGCGACCGCCATTTCCAAGATCAACATCCGGGAGGCCTCCGGTGCCACCGGCAACATCGGTTCCTGGCGGGTGCTCAACGGCGACACCGGGGCGCTGCTGACCTCGGGCAGCGGAGCGGGCGCCATCTCCTTCGCGTCCACCTCGCTGAAGAAGGTCACTTTCGAGATCACGGGCTCGAGTGCCACCCCGAGGGTGGCGGAGTTCGAGACCTACGCCTGAGAGGTGCCCGGCCGATCATGCGGCCTTCGCTCGATCAGCTCGTCGGCCCGGTCCGCGGGGAGGGAAGTCCCGCGGGCCCCGCGGTGAGCTGTCGGACACGGAGCAGGAACGGTTGCGACCGTTTCCTGCTCCGTGGAAACGCGGGCGCGGGCGGTGACGCGGTCACCGCCTCGTGACCGACGGAAACCCGCAGCGCGGTGCCGGTGACCGATGCCTGGCTCGGTGATGATGTCCCGGGCCCTGCGCGCGATGTCCCGGCGACCGTCGAAGTGCCGGTGAACACCGCCTGCACCGGCCGGCGGGATCCGGCGTGTCACGCGGCGCCGACGTTGCGTCGGTGGTATCTGTGGGCACTTGCGACCGCGGGGGCAGCCGATGAGAAGGGCCCAGCCATGCCGGTGTCGTCGCGGGGCGTTACGGTCGTGGCTCTCCTCGCGGACCCGGACGCGCCGACGGAGATCGCGCAGCGCATGGCCCGGACACTTCCTGATCGGCTCGCCGACAAGTCAGGCCAGGGGCGACGGTTCGACGTCGAGGTGGTCAGTGAGCCCTTCACCGCGGGGATCGAAGACCCGCCCACCTTGATGCGCCGGATCATGGACCGGGCCGGTGCGGAGGATTGGGACATCGTCGTGGCCCTCACCGACCTCCCGCTGCGCTCGCACAGGCTCAAGCTCGTGGTGGATCTGAGTCGCGAACACGGCGTGGCGCTGCTGTCCCTTCCTTCGCTGGGAGGCTGGCGGCTGCAGACGAAGGCCCGGCGGGTCGTGGAAGAAGCCGTGCTCAGCTTGGCGGGCCCGCGGGCCACCGGCGCTGAGGAAGCTCCGCGAAGTCAGCCACCGCTGGGGCCCTTCGCCGGTCGTCTCTCGCCTGTCCGTCCCGGGCCGGTCGATGAGGAGGAGATCACCGACCTGCGCTACGTCGCCAGCGGGCCGCGCGGTTACCTACGGGTGCTCGTCGGTATGGTCCGCGCCAACCGGCCGTGGCGGCTGGTGCCGGGTCTGTCCAAGGCCCTGGCGGCCGCACTGGCCACGGGAGCCATCGCCACCGTGAACTCCACCGTCTGGAACCTGGCCGCGGCCCTGAGCGCCCCACGGCTCGTGATCGCCATGGTCGGGTCTGTCGCGCTCATGATCGGCTGGCTGATCGTGGACGCGAATCTGTGGCACCGAACGGAAGAGGTCTCGCCGGAGGCGAGGAAGAGGGCGGCTCTCTACAACGCCTCGACCGTCGCCACCGTGGGAATCGGGGTGCTCGTCTGCTACGCGGGTCTGATGGTCATCAACGTGGTGTGGGCGCTGTTCATCCTCAACGACCGAGTGTTCGCCTCCATGACAAGAACTCCGCTTCACGCCACGGAGTACTGGACGCTGTCCTGGTTCGTCGCTTCGATCGCCACGGTGGGCGGCGCACTGGGATCGGGCTTGGAGAGCGACGAGGCGATCCGGGCAGCCGCCTACTCCAAGCGCGAACAGGAACGTCGCACTGCGCTGCGGGACGACCACGGTGACTAGGCACTTCGTGTTCGGATCACCGGGCTGACCAGAGGAAAATGCCCGTGATCGCGTCGATCACCTGACGGTGATTCCGCCGGCGGCCGCCACGCTTGGGTGTCCGGTCCGGGAGCAGCAGCTCGATCCGCGCCCACTGCGCGTCAGTCAACGGCACACTCGGATCGACCTCCGGCTGATCCGAACGAAGCCGGCCGGCTGCCCCCTGCGGTGCGGTTGCGGTCCGCTCACATCCGGCCGCCCTCCGGTGTGCGTCGGGCTTAACTCCCGGCGGCCGGTCCGGGAGACACCTGTGTAATGCACGGTTCGTACCGTCGCAGAGGCTTGCAGAGGCTCTCACCAGGCTGATCGTCAGAAGGAAAGGGGCGCCCGTGGCCGCGTTGGACCCGCGGACCGACAGCGCGACCACCACCCAGGTGCGCACGGTCTGCTCGTACTGCGGTGTGGGCTGCGGCATGCTCCTCGACGTCGGTCGCGGACCGGACGGGCGGCGTACGGTCCTGAAGGCGTCCGGCGACAAGCAGCACCCGGCGAACTTCGGCCGGCTCTGCACCAAGGGCGCGACCACCGCCGACATGCTCGCCGCGCCCGGCCGGCTGACCGGCGCGCTCGTCCGTTCGGACCGCGGCGCGGAACCGGAGCCCGCCCCCGTGGACGCGGCGATCGCCGAGACGGCACGGCGGCTGCGGGCGGTCGTCGACGAGCACGGCCCCGACGCCGTCGCCCTCTACGTGTCCGGCCAGATGAGTCTCGAAGCGCAGTACCTCGCCAACAAGTTGGCCAAGGGCTACCTCCGCACCAACCAGATCGAGTCGAACTCCCGGCTCTGCATGGCCAGCGCGGGAACCGGTTACAAGCTCTCTCTCGGCGCCGACGGCCCGCCCGGATCGTACGAGGACCTCGACAAGGCGGACGTCTTCCTCGTCATCGGCTCCAACATGGCCGACTGCCACCCGATCCTGTTCCTCCGGATGATGGACCGGGTGAAGGCGGGCGCCAAGCTGATCGTCGTCGACCCTCGCCGCACCGCCACCGCCGCGAAGGCCGACCTCTTCCTCCAGGTCGCGCCCGGTACCGACCTCGCCCTTCTCAACGGCCTGCTGCACCTGCTGCACGAGAACGGCCACACCGACCCCGACTTCGTCGCCGCGTACACCGAGGGCTGGGAGGGCATGCCGGAGTTCCTCGCCGACTACGCGCCCGCGACGGTCGCGGAGATCACCGGCATACCGGAGGACGACCTCCGCGCGGCGGCCCGGCTGATCGGCGAGGCGGGGGAGTGGACCAGTTGCTGGACCATGGGCCTCAACCAGTCCACGCACGGCACCTGGAACACCAACGCGCTCATCAACCTCCACCTCGCCACCGGCAGGATCTGCCGTCCGGGCAGCGGCCCCTTCTCCCTCACCGGCCAGCCCAACGCCATGGGCGGCCGGGAAATGGGTTACATGGGCCCGGGGCTGCCCGGACAGCGCTCCGTCCTGGTCGAGGGCGACCGTGCCTTCGTCGAGGAACTGTGGGGGCTCGCACCGGGCACGATCAGGGCCGACGGCGTCGGCAAGGGCACCGTCGAGATGTTCCGGAAGTTGGCCGAAGGCGACATCAAGGCCTGCTGGATCATCTGCACCAACCCGGTCGCCTCCGTCGCCAACCGCAGGACGGTCATCGAGGGGCTGGAAGCCGCGGAGTTCGTCGTCGTGCAGGACGTGTTCGCCGAAACCGAGACAAACGCTTACGCCGACGTTGTCCTGCCGGGCGCGCTGTGGACCGAGACCGAGGGCGTCCTCATCAACAGCGAGCGCAACCTCACCCTCGCCCAGCCCGCCGCCGACCCGCCCGGCGAGGCCATGGCCGACTGGCGGCTCATCGCGGCGGTTGCCCGTGCCATGGGTTACGAAAGCGGTTTCAGCTACGACTCCGCCGAGCAGGTCTTCGAGGAGATCAAGCGCGCCCACAACGCGCAGACCGGTTACGACCTGCGCGGAGTGACCTACGACCGGCTGCGTGCCACTTCCGTGCAGTGGCCGGCGGCCACCGCCGACGGGCCCGACCGCAACCCGATCCGCTATGTGAACGTGGACGGTTCGCTCACCTTTCCCACGGCTTCGGGCCGCGCGGTCTTCCACCCGCGTCCGCATGTCCCGCCCGCCGAGATGCCGGACGACGACTATCCGTTCTTCCTGAACACCGGGCGCCTCCAGCACCAGTGGCACACCCTGACGAAGACCGCGAGGGTGGCCAAGCTCAACAAGCTGAATCCCGGCCCGTTCGTGGAGGTGCACCCCGAGGACGCCGCCGCGCTCGGCGTGGCCGACGGCGACTCCGTCGAGGTCGCCTCGCGGCGTGGCCGGGCCGTGTTGCCGGCCGTCGTCACCGACCGAGTCCTGCCCGGCTCGTGTTTCGCGCCGTTCCACTGGAACGACCTGTTCGGCGAGTACCTCAGCGTCAACGCGGTCACCAGCGACGCCGTCGACCCGCTGTCCTTCCAGCCCGAGCTGAAGGTGTGCGCGGTGTCGCTGACGAAAGTCTCGACACCGGTTGCCGTGCAGCCGCCGGTCACGGAGTCCCCGGCGCCGGAGAAGCCGACCGGGAACGTGCCGGGCTTCCGTTCCCCGGTGCCGGAAGGGCCCGGAGCCGCCCTCGTACCGACCGCCGTCCTGCCCGCCGCGGCCGAGGTCTTCGGCCTGCGTCCCGCCCCGCCGCCGGTCCTGACCGAGCGGGAACGGCAGTACCTGGTCGGTTTCCTCGCCGGGATCCCGGCGGGCGCTCCCGGCGTGCCGGTGCTGCCGGCGGACGCGCCCTTCAGCTCCGAGCACGCGCTGTGGGTCAACGGCACCCTCGCCGGCATGTACTCCCGCACGGCCCCCGCCGCATCCGCACCCCCGCGGACCCCGACGCGCCGGGTCGTGATCCTGTGGGCCTCGCAGACCGGCAACGCCGAGGACTTCGCCTCCACCACCGCCGAGCGGCTCACCGCGGGCGGCCACCCGGCGTCCCTCGTCGCCATGGACGAGGCCGACCCCGCCGCGCTGCCCTCCGACGCCGACCTGCTGCTGATCACCAGCACCTTCGGCGACGGCGACGCCCCGGACAACGGCGCCGGCTTCTGGGACGGCCTCGCCGCCCTGGACACCGGCCGCCTGGAGGGCCACCGCTACGCGGTTCTCGCCTTCGGGGACTCCTCGTACGACGACTTCTGCGGGCACGGCAGGCGGCTGGACCGTCGGCTGGACGAACTCGGCGCGGTCCGGCTGGCGCCCCGCGCCGACTGCGAGCCGGATTACGAGACGGAGGCGCAGGCCTGGCTCGACCTGGTGGCCACCGCCCTGACGGAGGTCACGGAACCGGTGCCCGGACCACCGGCGCACGCGGGCCCCGTCACAGCGGGACCCGCCGCTACGGGGCCTGTCACGGCGGGTCCTGTCGCCGCCCACGGGCCGACGACCGTCACGGAAGCTGTTTCCGCCACGGAAAGTGTTTCCGGCACCGTGACGAAGGCCCCCGTCACGCCCCGCTCCAAGCGCGCCGCACCCGTCACCGCGCGCCTGACCGGCAACCGTTTGCTGAGCCTGCCGGGCTCCGGCAAGGAGGTCCGCCGCTTCACCTTCGACACCCGCGACAGCGAGACCCCGCTCGTCTACGAGGCGGGCGACGCCCTGGGCGTACGGCCTCTCAACTCCCCGGACACGGTGGCGGAGTGGCTGAGCGTCACCGGTCTGGACGCGCACGCACGCGTGCAGGTGAACGGCGTCGGTGAGGTCGCGCTCGGTGAGGCCTTCCTGCGCCACCTCGACATCACCCGGATCACCCCGGCCCTGCTGCGTTTCACCGCCGACCGCACGCGCGATCCGCGTGAACTGCGCAAGCTGCTGCGTCCCGACAACAAGGACGAGCAGGCGAAGTGGTCCTGGGGCCGCCAGGCCGTCGACGTGGTGGCCGAGTTCGGTGTCCGCGCCGACGCGCAGGAGTGGGCCGATCTGCTGGGGCGGCTGCAGCCGCGGTTGTACTCCATCTCGTCCAGCCCGCTGACCGACCCCCACCTCGTCTCGCTCACCGTTTCCGTCGTGCGGTACGAGAACCTGGCCGGCCGCCCCCGGCAGGGCGTCTGCTCGCCCTTCCTGGCCGACGCCGAGCCCGGCACCGAGGTGGCCGTCCACGTGCAGCGCTCCCCGCACTTCCGGCCGCCGGCCGACCCGGCCACCCCGATGGTGATGATCGGCCCCGGCACCGGGGTGGCGCCCTTCGTCGGCTTCCTCCATGAGCGCCGGGCGCGCGGGCACCGGGCTCCCAACTGGCTGTTCTTCGGCGAGCAGCACCGGGCGACGGACTTCTACTACGAGGAGGAGCTGGCCGCGCTGCGCGACGACGGCACCCTCGCCCGTCTGGACACCGCCTTCTCCCGCGACCAGCGCGCCAAGGTCTACGTCCAGGACCGGATCCGCGAGCACGGCTCGCACCTGTGGTCCTGGCTCCAGGACGGCGCCCACTTCTACGTCTGCGGCGACGCCTCCCGGATGGCCAAGGACGTCGACCTGGCCCTGCGCGACGTCGCGGTCCTGCACGGCGGCCTGAGCGAACCGGAGGCGGCGGCCTATGTGAAGCAGCTCGCCTCCGACAAGCGGTACGTGCGGGACGTCTACTGACGGAAGTCACCAAAATGGCCCGTGGAAGGCGCAGGCACCAAGTGGCGTTGCGCCGAAGAGAGTTGATATTCGGCCATCGCGGCGCGTCTATGTTCGTTTTCTCAACAGGAGTGGACAAGATCTGACGCACCCTCCGTCCGTGCGAAGCCGCACGGGTCGCCCCGAGGAAGGTCGTGGTCATGTCGCACCCGCACGTGTCGTCCATGGACCGGCCGGACCGCCCCCAGTGGGTGGAACCGGATCACCCCCGGCGGGCGGTCGTCAGCCGTCGTCGTCTGCTCGAAGGGTCGGCCGCCGTCCTCGGCGCGCTCGCCCTGGCCGCGCCGTCCACCGCTCACCGGGCCGTCGCGGCCGACGGCACCCCGGAGTGGAACGGCGCCATCGACGTCTTCCGGCTCGGTACCGAAGCCCCGCACACCACCCTGATGCCGTACGCGGACCTCCCCCAGGCGCTCGCCGCCGACCGCACCCGCTCGCCCTACCGGCTGAGCCTCGACGGCATCTGGAAGTTCGCCCACGCCGACCGTCCCGACGACCGGGACCCCGACTTCCACCGCACCGACGTCGACGACAGCGGCTGGGACACCCTCCCGGTCCCCGCCGCCTGGCAGTTGCACGGTTACGACCGTCCGATCTACATCAACATCACCTACCCGTGGTGGGGCGCCAACGGACTGGGGGAGGAGGCGCAGCCGCCGGCCGCCCCCACCCGCTACAACCCCGTGGGTCAGTACCGTCGCACCTTCACCGTCCCGCGCGGCTGGGCGGGACGGCGGACGTTCCTTCACTTCGAGGGGGTCAAGTCCGCCCACTACGTGTGGATCAACGGCGAGTTGGTCGGTTACCACGAGGATTCCTACGACCCCGCCGAGTACGACATCACCCCGCACCTCAGGCCGGGCACCAACCAGATCGCGGTGGAGGTCTATCGCTACTCGGACGGCGACTGGCTGGAGGACCAGGACATGATCCGGCTGAGCGGCATCTTCCGCTCGGTCTACCTGTTCTCCACACCCGCCGTGCACCTGCGTGACTTCAGGCTGGACACCCCGCTGAGCGACGACCACGAGGCGGCCGAGCTGTCGGTCACCGCGAACGTGCGGGACTACGGCGGACAGGGCGCCGGCCGGTACTCCGTCGAAACGCAGCTGTACGACGCGAGCGGACATCCGGTGTGGTCCCGGCCCCTCCAGCAGACCGTCGCGCTCGGCGCCGGGGAGGAGACGGCCGTCCAGGCCGCCAAGGCCGTGCCCGCGCCACGGCTGTGGTCGGCCGAGCATCCGTACCTCTACACGGCCGTGCTCCGCCTGCGCGACCCGTCGGGAAAGGTGATCGAAACCCTTTCCCACCGGGTGGGTCTGCGCGAGTTCGCGCTCAAGGACGGCCTGATGCGCATCAACGGCAAGCCGGTCTCCTTCCGGGGCACCAACCGGCACGAGATGCACCCGACCCGGGGTTCGGCCCTCACCCGCGCCGACCTCGTCGAGGACATCGGGATCATCAAGCGGCTGAACATCAACTCCGTCCGCACCTCGCACTACCCCAACAACCCGCAGTGGCTGGAACTCGCGGACGAGTACGGCCTGTACCTCGTCGACGAGACCAACCTGGAGACCCACGGCATCCGGGGCGAGTACCCGGGCAACCACGCCGAGTGGACGAAGGCGTGCGTGGCCCGCGCGCAGAACATGGTCCACCGCGACAAGAACCACGCGTCGGTCGTCATCTGGTCCCTCGGCAACGAGGCCGGCGGGGGCACCACGTTCAACGCCATGCACGACTGGATCCGCTCCTACGACACCACCCGTGTCATCCAGTACGAGGGCGACGACCGCCCGGGCATCAGCGACATCCGCTCCGAGATGTACGACGCTCCCGCGCGCGTCGAGCAACGGGCGAAGGACACCACCGACACCCGGCCGTACGTGATGATCGAGTACTCCCACGCGATGGGGAACTCCAGCGGGAACTTCAAGAAGTACTGGGACCTGATCCGCCGTCACGACGTGCTCCAGGGCGGCTGGATCTGGGACTTCGTCGACCAGGCCCTCGACTGGCCCACCCCCGTCCGCAAGCTGTTCACCGAGACCGGGCCCACCGCGCTCAGGGGCGAACTCATCGCCTCCGGCGGCAGCTTCACCCGCGACGAGGGCGTCTCCGGCGGAACCGTTTTCGCCCGCGACACCGCGCTGGACCTCACCGGCTCCCTCACGCTGGAGGCCTGGATCACCCCGCGCGTAACCGGTTACCACCAGCCGATCCTCGCGAAGGGCGACACCCAGTACGCCCTGAAACAGACGAACCGGACCCTCGAGTTCTTCATCTACGGCAGCGGCCAGTGGATCACCGCGAGCTGGGCGCTGCCGGACGGCTGGACCGGCACCGAGCACCAGGTCGCGGGCGTCTTCGACGCGACGGCCGGCACGCTGACGCTGTACGTCGACGGCACGGTCCGGGCCACCCGCACCACCACGGTGCGCCCCGGAAACAACACCGCGCCGCTGTCCCTGGCCACCGACGTCGACAACCCCACCCGGGAGTTCAGCGGCACCGTCCGGCGGGCACACGTGTACGCCCGGGCGCTGAGCGCGGCCGAACTGGCCTCCGGCGACCGCGGTCCCGACGACGACGGCGTCCGGTTCTGGTTCGACGCCGCCACCGTCGGCCTCACCGAGAAGCGTCCCCGCGAGAAGTTCTTCCGCGCCTACGGCGGCGACTGGGGCGACAACCCCAACGACGGGGCCTTCTCCGGCGACGGCATCGTCACCGCCGACCGCGGGGCCACCGGCAAGTCCGCCGAGGCCAAGCGGATCTACCAGGCCGTCGGCGCGGCACCGGCCTCCGGCGACCTGCTCGCACCCGGCGCGGCGATCACCCTCACCAATGAGTACCTCTTCACCAACCTCCGCGAATTCGACGGACGGTGGGAGCTCGTCCGGGACGGTGAAGTGGTCCGGCGCGGAAAGCTGAGCCGTGCCCAACTCGACGTGGCCGCGCTGTCGAGCAAGGACGTCACCGTGCCCTTCGAGCTGCCGGACCGCCCGGCGCCGGGCGCCGAGTACTTCCTCCAGTTGTCGTTCACCACCCGGGAGACGACGAAGTGGGCGAAGTCCGGTTTCGAGGTGGCGAGGCTGCAACTGGCCGTCGACGCCGGGAGCCCCGCGGTCACACCCGTGCCGCTGGCCGGCGTCCCGGCGCTCAGCCATCGGGACGGCGCCGGATCGGTCACCGTCGAGGGCGAGACCTTCTCGGTGACCGTCGACAAGAAGACCGGCGTCATCACCTCCTACGAGGCCGACGGCGCCCGTCTGATCTCCTCGGGACCGGCCCCCAACTTCTGGCGTGCCCCGACCGACAACGACCGGGGAAACGGGCAGCACACCCGCAACCAGACCTGGCGCGACGCCGGCGCGCGTCGCAAGGTGACCGAGGTGAGCGTGCGGGCTCTGCGTGACCGGGCCGTCGAGATCAAGATCGCCGGCACTTTGCCCACCACGACGGAATCGACGTACACCACCACCTACACCGTTTTCGGAAACGGCGAGATCAAGGTGGACAACACCCTGCACCCGGGAGCCGCCTCCCTGCCGTACATCCCGGAGATCGGCACGCTGCTGTTCCTGCCCGCCCGACTGGAGAAGCTGCACTACTACGGTCGCGGCCCCGAGGAGAACCACTGGGACCGCAACGACGCCACCGACGTGGGCCGCTACTCCGGCACCGTCAGCGGGCAGTGGACCTCCTATCTGAGGCCCCAGGAGAACGGCAACAAGACCGACGTCCGCTGGGTCGCCCTCACCGACGGCGACGGCACCGGGCTGCTGGTCTCCGGCGAGCCGCTGCTGGAGTTCAACGCCTCGCACTTCACCCCGGAGGACCTGTCCGTCGGAGCCCGCCACGACTACCAGCTCACGCCTCGCAAGGAGGTCGTACTGCGGCTGAACCACCGGCAGATGGGCGTCGGCGGTGACAACAGCTGGGGCGCGCACACGCACGACGAGTTCAAGCTCTTCGCCGACCGCGACTACGCGTACACCTACCGGCTCCGGCCGTTGACCGACGTCGGCAAGGCGACGGCCGCGTCACGACGGCCCACGGCAACCTCCGAGTAACCGCTTCCACCGCTTCCACCGCTTCCACCGCTCCACCGCGTCCACCACTCCACCGCTCCACCGCGTCAGACCGGCTCCACCACCGCCGGCGGTACGGACACGGGTACGGCCATGGCCGCCGGACCGCGTACCCGTACCGCCGGCGTTCCTTCGGGCGCTTCAGCGAGAAGGCGGTGGGTCCTGGCCGGCCGGCGCCGCCGGGTCGGTCGGGCCTTCCCGCAGCCACCGCTCGTCCTCGAACTCCGGCGGCACCCGGTCCTCCCAGGGATCGATCCCCCGTGCCTCGAGGGCGTCGAACCACCCGTCCCGTCGCGACTGCGGCAGACGTGTGCCGCACCACGGGCAGAAGGCGATCTCCCGGTAGGCCGACCCTCCGTCGTGGACGATCAGGCCGTACTCCCGGAACTTCGGCTCGTACCGCACCAGTGCGTCCGGGCAGGCGAAGACGTCGGGGTGCGTCCCGCATCGCCGGTCGGCCTGGCGGGTCATCTCGGCACAGCAGTGATCGATCACTCACACATTCTCCCCGGCGGCGCGCGAGAATCGGAACGGCAGCACGCATCACCCGTATCGCACTCCACGGAAAAGGAATCGAATCCATGACCGAGCAGGACGAACGCTTCGACGTCGTGGTCCTAGGCGCCGGCCCCGGCGGCTACGTCGCCGCGGTCCGCGCCGCCCAACTGGGCAAGCGCGTCGCCGTCGTCGAGGAGAAGTACTGGGGCGGCGTCTGCCTGAACGTGGGCTGCATTCCCACCAAGGCCCTCCTGCGCAACGCCGAACTCGCCCACATCTTCACCCGGGAGGCGAAGACCTTCGGCATCAAGGTCGACGGGCAGGTCTCCTTCGACTACGGAGAGGCGTACCGCCGCAGCCGCAAGGTCGCCGACGGCCGGGTCAAGGGCGTCCACTACCTGATGAAGAAGAACAAGATCACCGAGTTCGACGGCCGCGGCACGTTCGTCGACGACCACACCCTCTCGGTAACCGGTTACGACGGGGAGACCCGCACCATCGGTTTCGACCACTGCATCATCGCCACCGGCGCCACCCCCAAACTGCTCCCCGGCACCCGCCGGACCGCCCGCGTCGTGACGTACGAGGAGCAGATCCTCGCCGACGACCTTCCGCAGTCGATCGTCATCGCGGGCGCCGGCGCCATCGGCATCGAGTTCGCGTACGTCCTGCACAACTACGGCGTGAAGGTCACGATCGTCGAGTTCCTGGACCGGGTCGCGCCGCTCGAGGATGCCGAGGTGTCCGCCGAACTGGCCAAGCAGTACCGCAAGTTGGGCATCGACGTGCTCACCTCGACCCGCGTGGAGTCCATCGACGAGTCCGGTCCCCGGGTCCGCGTCACGGTCACCGGCAAGGACGGCGCCCAGCAGGTCCTGGAGTCCGACAAGGTGCTCCAGGCGATCGGCTTCGCCCCGAACGTCACCGGCTACGGCCTGGAGAACACGGGTGTGCGGGTCACCGAGCGCGGAGCGATCGACGTCGACGGCCGCTGTCGCACCTCCGTCCCGCACATCTACGCCATCGGTGACGTCACCGCGAAGCTGATGCTCGCGCACGCCGCCGAGGCCATGGGCGTCATCGCCGCCGAGACCCTCGCCGACGCGGAGACCATGGAGCTGGACTACGCCATGATCCCGCGCGCCACCTACTGCCAGCCCCAGGTCGCCAGCTTCGGCTACACCGAGGCCCAGGCGCGGGAAAAGGGTTACGACGTCAAGGTGGCGAAGTTCCCGTTCACCGCGAACGGCAAGTCGCACGGCCTCGGCGACACCACCGGTTTCGTGAAACTGATCAGCGACGCCACGCACGGCGAGCTCATCGGCGGTCATCTGATCGGCCCCGACGTCACCGAACTGCTCCCCGAGCTGACCCTCGCCCAGCAGTGGGATCTCACCGTCCACGAGGTCGCCCGCAACGTCCATGCCCACCCGACGCTGGGTGAGGCCGTCAAGGAGGCCGTCCACGGACTGGCCGGACACATGATCAACATGTAGCGGGCCTCCGTACGGGCGGGGTCGTTCATCCGAACGGCCCCGCCCCGTTCGCCGCCGCCGTACGGCCGGGATGTGCTGGCATCCACCGGCCCGACCGGGCCGGAGGTGATCGACGGCGAGGGAGCCCGCCATGCCGGACAGCGGTGATTCCGCCGACGCGGAGCTGGAAACACTCAGGGCCCGCATCGCCGCACTGGAGGAGGAGCGCACCCGCCGCCCCAGCCACCACCGCGTCCGCTCGATCGTCGCGGTGGTCCTCATCGTCCTCGGCTGCGTGCTGGCCCCGCTGGGCGTGGTGGCGGCCTGGACCTCGAGCATCGTGGGCGACACCGGCCGTTACGTCGACACCGTCCGCCCGCTGGCCTCCGACAAGGACGTCCAGAACGCGGCCGCCACCCGGGTCACGAACGCGGTGATGGAACGACTCGACCTCACCGCACTCCTCCAGGACGCCGCCCCGGCCCAGCGTCCCCTGCTGGAGAAGGCCCTCGGCAGGCTCGGTCCCTCGCTCGAGAGCGCCGTCCGCAGCTTCGTGCACGACAAGGCGCAGGCGGTCGTGGCCTCGGACGCCTTCGAGAAGATCTGGACCGACGCCAACCGCAGGATCCACGGTGCCGTCGAGAAGGCCCTCACGGGCAGCGGCGGCGGCGCGGTGAAGATCGAGAACGACACGGTGACGGTCGACCTCGCCCCGGTCGTCGACCAGGTCAAGCAACGGCTCGTCGA
This sequence comes from Streptomyces rishiriensis, assembly GCF_030815485.1. Classification (NCBI taxonomy): domain Bacteria; kingdom Bacillati; phylum Actinomycetota; class Actinomycetes; order Kitasatosporales; family Streptomycetaceae; genus Streptomyces; species Streptomyces rishiriensis. Next base: position 6,812,014 of record NZ_JAUSWV010000002.1, read on the forward strand.
CTCCGGGATGACGGTCGCGGGGAAGATCCCCGAGATCCACACCGACTTCACGGTCGTCAGGTCCGAGGACATCGGCAAGGTGAAGACGTACTTCCGGCTGCTGCAGCTGGCCGGTTTCTGGCTGCCCGTCATCGCGGTCCTGCTGGTGGCGGCGGGCGTCCTGGTCTCGGCGCACCGCCGCCGGGTCCTGATCGTCGCCGCCCTCTGTTTCGCCTTCGCCACGCTCCTGCTGGGCGTCGCGCTGACCGTTTTCCGGGTCGTCTACCTGGACGCTCTCCCGGCCGGCGTCTCCCAGCCGGCCGCCGGGTCCGTGTACGACACCCTCACCCGTTTCCTGCGCACCTCCGTGCGCTCGGTGGTGGCCCTCGGCGTGGTGATCGCGGTCGCCGCCTGGCTGACCGGGCCCGGCCGTCACGCCGCCCTGGTGCGGCGCCTGTGGCACTCGGGCATCGGCGCCGTGCGCGGGACCGCCGATCACGCCGGACTGCGCACCGGTCCCGTCGGCCCGTTCGTCGACCGCTACCGCACCTGGCTCACCTGGATCCTGGCCGCGGGAGCCGTCCTGGCCTTTCTCCTGTGGCCGTATCCGACCGGCTGGGTCGTGGTCGGCCTCGCCCTCGCCCTGCTCTTCGCGCTGGGGATCGTCGACTTCCTCGCGACCCGGCCACGCCGGAAGGACAGCCCCGTATGAGCCCGCACTCCCCGACCGGAGAACCGCACGGTGAGATCGGCACCGCCTGGTCCACGCCGCGCGGCGGCCCTTCCGGACCCGCCACGGCGCACGACAGCCCGGCCGGGGGCGTCCTCTTCGCCGGGATCCTGCTGCTGTGCAGCGGTGTGCTCGCCGTTCTCCAGGGCATCGCGGCCGTCGCCGAGGACGACGTCTACGCCCGTGTCGGCTCGTACGCCTACGAACTCGACCTCACGGGCTGGGGATGGATCCACCTCGTCCTCGGCGTCGTCGCGGCGGCGACCGGCGCCGCCCTCCTCAAGGGCATGGCCCGGGCACGCTTCGCGGGCATCTTCCTCGCCGCCCTGAGCCTGGTCACCCAGTTCCTGTTCCTGCCCTACGAGCCGCTCTGGTCGATCGTCGTCATGGCGATCGACGTGTTCGTGATCTGGTCGCTGGCGTCCTGGCAGGACAGGACGGGCTGAGGGCCCGGGGGAAGGCACCCTCCGCAGGAACCCGCGGGCGGTGCAGGCCACGCGAGGTCGATGTCGGATTCTCGCCAGCGCCGGACCGGCGACCGGTCGATGCTGGACGTATGCAGAACGGGATGTACACCGATCGCGAGCGCTGTGTGCGCGCCGTGCAGTCCAAGGACGCGCGGTTCGACGGCTGGTTCTTCACGGCGGTCCTGACCACCGGCATCTACTGCCGGCCCAGCTGCCCCGTCGTGCCGCCCAAGCCGCAGAACATGGTCTTCCACCCGAGTGCCGCCGCCTGTCAGCAGGCCGGCTTCCGGGCCTGCAAGCGCTGCCGGCCCGACACCACGCCCGGCTCACCGGAGTGGAACCAGCGCGCCGACCTGGTCGCCCGCGCCATGCGGCTGATCGCCGACGGTGTGGTCGACCGCGAAGGCGTGCCCGGACTCGCGGCCCGCCTCGGCTACAGCACCCGCCAGGTGGAGCGCCAACTCCTCGCCGAACTCGGCGCGGGGCCGCTCGCGTTGGCGCGCGCGCAGCGCGCCCAGACCGCTCGGCTGCTCATCGAGACGACCCAACTGCCCATGGCGGACGCCGCGTTCGCGTCCGGCTTCGCCTCCATCCGCACCTTCAACGACACCGTGCGCGAGGTCTTCGCGCTCTCCCCGAGCGAACTGCGGGCCGGCGTCCCGCACAAGGGCCCCCCGGCCCGCCCGGCCACGCCCGGCACGCTCGCCCTGCGCCTGCCCTTCCGTGCCCCGCTCAACCCCGACAACCTCTTCGGGCACCTCGCCGCGACCGCGGTCCCGGGCGTCGAGGAGTGGCGGGACGGCGCGTTCCGGCGCACGCTCCGGCTGCCGTACGGGCACGGCATCGTGGCCCTCACCCCGAACTCCGACCACATCGGCTGCCGTCTCACGCTCAGCGACCTGCGTGACCTCACGGTCGCGATCAGCCGCTGCCGGCGCATGCTCGACCTGGACGCCGACCCGGTAGCCATCGACGACCAGCTGCGCACGGATCCGCTGCTCGCGCCCCTGGTGGACAAGGCTCCCGGCCGCCGGGTGCCCCGTACGGTCGACGAGGCGGAGTTCGCCGTACGCGCCGTGCTGGGTCAGCAGGTCTCCACGGCGGCCGCCCGCACCCACGCTGCCCGTCTGGTCGCCGCGCACGGAGAACCGGTCGAGGACCCGGAGGGCGGTCTCACCCACCTCTTCCCGACCCCCGGGGCGCTCGCCGCCGTCGACCCCGACACGCTGGCGATGCCCCGCACCCGCCGCACCACGCTCACCACGCTCGTCGGTCAACTGACTGACGGGACTCTGCACTTGGGGGTGGAGAGCGACTGGCCGAAGGCGCGCGACCTCCTGCTCGCGCTGCCCGGCTTCGGACCCTGGACGGTCGACGTCATCGCGATGCGCGCCCTCGGCGACCCCGACGCGTTCCTCCCCACCGACCTCGGAATCCGGCGCGCCGCGAAGGAGCTGGGCCTGCCCTCCACCCCGGCGGCGCTCACCGCCCGCGCGGCGGGCTGGCGCCCCTGGCGGGCGTACGCCGTCCAGTACCTCTGGGCGACCGACAGCCACCCGATCAACTTCCTGCCCGTGTAAGGAAACCCCGGTGAAACAGCACACGATCGTCGACAGCCCGTACGGCCCGCTCACACTCGTCGCCGACGACGGTGTCCTGTGCGGCCTCTACATGACCGAACAGCGCCACCGCCCGTCCGAGGAGAGCTTCGGCCCGCGCGACGACACCCTCCTCGGCGACGTACAGGAGCAACTGGAGGCCTACTTCACAGGCGCGCTGACGGAGTTCAGCCTCGGGCTCCGCCTGCACGGGACCCCGTTCCAGCGCTCCGTGTGGGCCGAACTGCGGAAGATCCCGTACGGCGAGACCCGTACCTACGGCGAACTCGCCGAAGCGCTCGGCAATCCGACCGCCTCCCGCGCGGTGGGCCTCGCCAACGGCAGGAACCCCGTCGGCATCATCGTGCCCTGCCATCGGGTGATCGGGGCCGGCGGCGGCCTCACCGGCTACGGCGGCGGCCTGGACCGCAAGCGGCGCCTGCTGGGCTTCGAGGGCGGCACCGCCTCCGGCGACACGCCCCTGCCCCTCTTCCCGCTCGGGGCGTGAGGGCCCGGGTCCCAGGGGGAGGGGCGCACCGTCCTCGCCGCTCACCGCCGACGCACCGGCCGTGAGCACCGTGGCGGCCTCGTTCGGCCCCGGTCAGATCCCCGTCCCCGCCAGTTCCCGCAGCAGCTTCGGCAGCGCCGTCCCGATCGGTTCCCGGACGACGTCGTCGGCGATCTCGTCGCACGGCGTCGGCTCGGCGTTGACGATGACGAGCCGGGCACCGTGGTCGGCGGCGACACCGGCCAGACCGGCGGCGGGCTGGACCTGGAGGCTCGTGCCGACGGCGACGAAGACCTGGCAGGCCTTGGTGACGGCGACGGCCTCGCCCAGTACCACCGGGTCGAGCCGCTCGCCGAACATCACGGTGGCCGGCTTCAGGATCCCGCCGCACGTCAGGCACGACGGATCCGCCTCCCCGGCCTCGACCCGGGCCAGCGCGTCCTCCATCGGCCCCCTGGCGTGGCACCGCGTACACACCACACTCCGCGCGCTGCCGTGCAGTTCGAGCACCTTGCGCACGGGCATCCCGGCGAGTTGGTGCAGCCCGTCCACGTTCTGGGTGATGACCCGCACCGGTACACCGGACCGCTCCAGTTCGACCACGGCCCGGTGCGCCACGTTCGGCCCGGCCGTGAGCGCCTGCATCCTTTGCCGCATCCGCCACGACCGCCGTCGGATCTCCGGATCGCCCATGTAGTAGTCGTACGTGACGAGCTTCTCGGCCTCGGGATCCTCGCGCCACACACCCTGGGGACCGCGATAGTCCGGGATGCCGGAGTCCGTGGACACACCGGCCCCGCTGAGGATGGCGACGAGGGGCTTGCTCATGGGTGCGAGGGTAGGCCGGTCGGCCGCCGGGTCGCGAGCGTATATCGCGGCGCCCCGGCCGGTGTTACCGTCCCGGCATGGCCAAGGTCGCTGTCTCGCTCGACGCCGCTCTCGTCGTCGAGGTCATGGTGCTCACCGGTGTGGGCAACCCGCAGGACGCCGTCGAACTGGTGGTGCGCGACTACATCGAGCGCGGCCATCGCACGGAGGCCAGGACCGCCGTCCGGGACGAGGGCCTGCGCGAGGTGGACGCCAAGCCGCGTGATGTCGAGGGCTGAACGGGCGGGTGGTCGGCGGGCCGGGGATCGGCGGGCGGGGCGGCCGTCCTCCGGTTCCGCCGTGGCCGAGCCGTCGGCGAGCGCGTCCAGGGTGGTCGGCACCCGGTGGCCCAGCGGTCCCGGCAGGCGGTCCGTGAGCCCCTCGCGTGCGACCAGCGGCCAGGACGGCAACTCCGCCTCCCGGAGCCGGATGGCCTCGAGGCCGTCCGCGCCGAGGACCCCGCCGTCGTACACGTACGCCACCAGGGGCGGCCGGTCCGGACCGAGCACCCGGCCCAGCGCGAGCAGCCGTCCGGGTCCGCGGTCGAGACCGAACTCCTGAAGCCTCTCGCGGTGCGCGGCCCCCTCGGCGTCCCGGAAGATCGCGGCGGCGGCGGCGCCGGCCGGGACACGGGGCGGGGAAGCGGTCTACGTCGCGAAGCAGGGCGCGCCCGGAACACTCGTCCGGGAAGGGTAAGGGCGGCGGGCCACGGCTTCCTCGACGAGGCGCCCGGCGGTGGCGCGCCGGGGCCGGCCGCGTACCGGTTCAGATCGGTGCCGCGCGGTCCCGCACCTCGACCAGCCGCAGTGTGCGCCGGGCCAGCTCGCTGATGCGGGCGCCGTCGAAGCCGAACACCGCGCTGCGCACGGTGTCCTCCAGCGGCTCCGTCCACCGGGGCGGGATCGCCGAGGCGCCGCACAGGACGCCGGCCACCGAACCGGCCGTCGCGCCGTTGGAGTCGGTGTCCAGGCCGCCGCGCACGGTGAGCGTGAGAGTCCGGGTGAAGTCGCCGTCGCCGTAGAGCAGTCCGGCGGTCAGGACGGCGGCGTTCGGGACGGTGTGGATCCAGCCCAGGCCCGCCGTCTCCTCGGTCACCGTGGTGAGCGTGTCCTCCCAGGTCATGCCGGTGTCGTGGAGCGAGGCGACCCGGCGCACGGTCCGGGCGAGCCGGCTGCTCGCCGGGACGACGGCCAGTGCCTCGTCCAGCGCGTGGCGCACCGTCGGCGCGGTGAACGCCGCCGCGATCAGCGCCGCCGCGAACATCGCGCCGTAGACGCCGTTGCCGGTGTGGGAGAGCACCGCGTCCCGGCGGGCCAGAGCGGCGGCGCGGCGGGGGAGCCCCGGGCAGGTCCAGCCGTAGACGTCGGCGCGGATCAGGGCGCCGATCCACTCCTGGTACGGGTTGTCGTACGTCGCTGTCAGCGGCGGCTTCAGCCCGGCCGTGAGGTTGCGGTAGGCGGCCCGCTCGGCGGTGAACGTCTGGAGGTACGGCAGCCGCAGCAGCCACAGGTCGCCGACCTGCTCGGTGCTGAAGCCGAACCCGTGGGTCTCCAGGAGGTCGAGTCCGAGGATCGCGTAGTCGACGTCGTCGTCGCGGCAGCTGCCGTGGATCCGGCCCCGCACACACGCCCGCCACTCCGGGCGCAGCCGCAGTGCGTCCTCCTCGGTGGCCGGCTCCGGCAGGTAGTCGGTGAGCGGCAGGGCGGCGGCCCGCCGCAGATAGCGGTCGATGCGTTCGCGCGTCCACAGGTCGCCCTGCTCGACCGGTTTGCCGAGCATGTTGCCCGCGATCCGGCCCAGCCAGCCCCCGAGGACACGGTCGGCGAGCTCCGGTTCGCCGCCCACAGGGGTCATGCGTCCGGTCTACCCGATTCCGGGGAGGCGCGCGAGGGCTGCGGCAGCCGCACAGACGCCGCTCAGCGTTGTTCCAGGGTCCGGGCACCGCATGACGGCGGGGGCGCGTTGAGGTTAAGGTCGCAGCGGCGCGACTGGCCCTGACGTGCGCGGGGCCCGGAGAGCAAGGGGATGCAAGGTGACGGACGTTCCAGTGCGGGGCACCCGACGGGTGCTCGTGGCCGCGGACAAGTTCAAGGGCTCGCTGACGGCCGTGGAGGTCGCCGAGCGGGTGACGGCCGGGCTGCGCCGGGCCGTGCCGGACGTCGAGGTGGAGGCCCTGCCGGTCGCCGACGGGGGTGACGGGACCGTCGCCGCGGCGGTCGCGGCCGGCTTCGAACGGCGGGAGATACGGGTCGCCGGGCCGCTCGGGCAGGAGGTGACCGCCGCGTTCGCGGTACGCGGCGACACCGCGGTCGTGGAGATGGCGGAGGCGAGCGGCCTCCAGCGGCTCCCGGCCGGCGTCTTCGCGCCCCTCACCGCATCGACGTACGGCTCGGGCGAGCTGCTGCGGGCCGCGCTGGACGCGGGTGTGCGGACGATCGTCTTCGGGGTCGGCGGCAGCGCCACCACGGACGGGGGCGCCGGCATGCTGTCCGCGCTCGGCGCGCGGTTCCTCGACGAGGACGGCGAGCCGGTGGCGCCGGGCGGCGGCGGTCTGGCCGAGCTGGCCCGCGCCGACCTGTCGGAGCTGGACCCCCGGCTGGCCTCCGTGGAACTGGTCCTGGCGAGCGACGTCGACAATCCGCTGACCGGCCCCAAGGGCGCACCGGCGGTGTACGGCCCGCAGAAGGGCGCCTCGCCGGACGACGTCGAGACGCTGGACGCGGCGCTCGCGCACTACGCGAAGGTGCTGGAGTCGGAGCTCGGGTCGAAGGCGGCGGAGTACGCCGCCGCCCCGGGCGCGGGCGCCGCGGGCGGCATCGGCTACGGGGCGCTGCTCGTCGGCGCCCGGTTCCGCGCCGGCATCGAGGTCATGCTCGACGTGCTGGGCTTCGCGTCGGCGCTCGCGCGGGCCGAGCTGGTGATCACCGGTGAGGGCTCGCTGGACGAGCAGACCCTGCACGGCAAGGCCCCCGCGGGCGTGGCCGCGGCCGCCCGGGCGGCCGGCAAGGAGGTCGTCGCCGTCTGCGGCCGCCTCGCGCTGCCGCCGGCGGCGCTGGGCCGCGCAGGGATCCGCCGCGCGTATCCGCTGACGGATGCCGAGCCGGACATCGCCAGGTGCATCTCCGAAGCCGGGCCGATCCTGGAGCGGGTGGCGGAACGGATCGGCCGCGACTTCCTGAGCTGAGCGGCGGCGCTACGGCAGGGGGATCAGTTCGCCGTCGGTCTCCCTGAAGTAGCTGCCGTTGGCGAGGCCCTCCACCTTGCTGTTCTTGAACCACTGCTTCGAGAAGTGGTGGACGGTCTTCGCGGTGGTCTCCCAGACCAGGGAGTGGCCCGCGCCGGCCAGGCAGAACATCAGCGTCTTCGGTCCCTTGACGGCGTCGTAGAGGGCCGGCACGGAGAAGCGCAGGACGTCCGGGAACGTCGCGGGGCTGTTCGCCGTCCGGTCCAGTTCCCCGTAGGCGATGAGCAGGGGGATCCGCTTGCCGAGCACCCGCGTGCCCACCGGGTTCTCGTACGGCGCGGTCTGGCTGTTCCAGCCCCACGAGTAGGTGTTCCGGTAGCGCAGGACCCCTTCGTACACGCCCGGCGCCTCTTCGGGGCCCCACTTGCTGCCGACGGGGTCGTCCTGGACGCAGGCGTCCCATGCGCGCTCGTCGATGCCGGGCTCCCACAGGGCGGGGGTGCTCGCCAGCGACGTCTTGAACCCGGTCTTGCCGGCGACGTGCATCGGGAAGCCGAACTGGTTGGCCGGCAGGGACACGGGCAGCGTCGACACACCGGAGGGGCGTCCGAAGGGATCGGCCGGGTTTCCCGACCACCGCCCCTTCGGCGGGAACACCGGGGCGAGCAGGAACAGGCTCTCGACGTCCTCGGGATGCCGGAGCGTGTAGGGGCCCATGACGAGCGCGGCCGCGGACCAGCCGACGAAACGAATCGGCTTGTCCAGGCCGGGTAGGGCCCTGATGTACTTGACCACCGCTTCGAGCTCGGCCGCTTCACTCTCCGTATTGCCCAGCTCGTGCGGGTACGGGGGGAGGACCGAGCAGGGTTCCGGGAGCGGATGGGGGACGAGGACCGCTTGCTGCTGCGCGGGATTGGCGTTGCACGCCTCGTCCATCACCTTCGGGCGTGGAGACCGGCCCGACCCCTGGAGATCCATGACGAAGACGTCGTAACCGTCCTGCGCGAGTTCCTGGGCCCAGCTGTACCGCGTGGCGTGTCCGTCGGGCACCGGTGCCAGGTCGAAGCCGGCCAGTGCCGGGACGCTTCTGCCGTGCAGCATGAGGACCGGCTTGTGCGGGTTGCTGCCGTGGGTGCCGTCGTACTCCCTGACGGGGAGCTGCACCGGGTCGTTGAAGTTCGCGGGGATCTTCGAGACGTGCGCTACCAGATGTTCCTTGAGGACGAGTGAGGGCATGGCCATCTCCCGAAAGGTGAAAAAGGGGTGATTCTCGTACAATCCCCCCTGCTTCCACCGTCCTCCTCTTCCTCACCCTCTGCAACCGCGCGCTGATATCCGGTAGTTGACGGTGCAAGGGCACACGGCGGACGTCCTTGAACGCCGAACGGGTGCGGCCCGGACCTTCGAGGTCCGGGCCGCACCCGTCAAGCGGTGGAGCGAAGATCAGGGCAGCTGTGCCGCCCGTGCCTCACGCCGGTTGTCGCGGAAGTTGTTCACCCGGCGAGCCGTGGCGAACAGCGGGATGACCGCGCCCATGACCAGCTGAAGCGCGCAACCGGTCTGCAGCAGGAGCTGACCGCTCGGCGCGTCGAACGCCCAGGCCGCCAGCAGGCCCATCGACAGCACGATCCAGGTGAGCATCGCGCCGGCGAGGCGGCCCCGCGGCTTCGGGTACTCGACCCGGCTCACCATCAGCCAGGCGGTGCCGATGATCGCCATGAGCGTGGCGACGAACGGCAGCTCGAGGAGCACGATCGAGACGACCGTCAGCGCCCCGAACGGCGACGGCATGCCCTGGAAGGTGCCGTCCTTGACGGTGACGCACGAGAATCTCGCGAGCCTCAGCACCACCGCCAGCAGCACCACGATCGCGCCGACCGCCGCCACCCGCTGGTGGGCGTCGTCGGCGACCATGCCGTAGACCAGGACGAAGTACGCCGGGGCCAGACCGAAGCTGATCAGGTCCGAGAGGTTGTCCAGTTCCGCGCCCATGGGGGAGGAGCGCAGCTTGCGTGCGACCAGGCCGTCGAACAGGTCGAAGACCGCCGCGCAGAGCATCAGGATGACCGCCGTGGCCGCGCTGTGGCGGGCCATGCCGGATTCCTGGCTGCCGGTGAGGTGCGGGATCAGGATGCCCGTGGTGGTGAAGTACACCGCCATGAATCCGCACGTCGCGTTACCGAGGGTGAGGGTGTCCGCTATCGACAGCCGGAGAGAGAGGGGCATCTCCTCCTCGTCGTCCACCTCGTCGGCCTCGGGCACCCAGCCCGCCTGGGTCTCCGGGTCAATCACGGTCAATGCGAGTCACCCCTGCCACCGTCTTCTGCCCCACCTCGACCGCGACGTCCACGCCCTCGGGGAGGTAGACGTCGACGCGCGAGCCGAAGCGGATCAGGCCGATCCGCTCACCCTGCTCGACCTTCGTGCCCTCGGGGATGTAGGGGACGATGCGGCGGGCGACGGCCCCTGCGATCTGGATCATCTCGATGTCACCGAGTTCGGTGTCGAAGTGCCAGACGACGCGCTCGTTGTTCTCGCTCTCCTTGTTGAACGCCGGTACGAACCCGCCCGGGATGTGCTCGACCGACGTCACGGTGCCGGCCAGCGGCGCGCGGTTGACGTGGACGTTGAGCGGGCTCATGAAGATCGCGACCCGGGTGCGCCCGTCCTTCCACGGCATGATGCTCTGCACCACACCGTCGGCGGGGGAGATGACCCGGCCCGGGGCGATCTCGCGCTCGGGGTCGCGGAAGAACCACAGCATGCCCGCCGCGAGAGCGGTGGCGGGCACGGCGACGGCCTTGGCGGCACCCGAGCGGCGGGCGCGCAGCAGGCTGACGGCTGCGGTGGCGACGGTCGGCAGAAGCCACGGCGATGCTCCGCGCGCGAGGCGTGCGCCTACCAGGCTGTCGCGGTGTGCAGAGGTTTGGCTGTGGGGCATGGATGACCTTCGTAGCGGATGATGCCGCGCTTCGACGGGGGGACGGCGGCTTTCCGCGATCGTAGCGGTTCGGGGCCACAACTGGGTAAGCAAGGAAGCCGAGTCGACGGCAGGGGGAAGTTGACGGGGTGTGATCTTCTTCTCGAAGAAAACACCCCCAACCCGGACAATCAGCCTTGGAACCGGTACTCCTCGAGCAACCTGCGCCCGATGATCATTTTCTGGATTTCTGCGGTGCCTTCACCGATCAGCAGCATCGGGGCCTCGCGGTAGAGGCGCTCGATCTCGTACTCCTTGGAGAAGCCGTAGCCTCCGTGGATGCGGAAGGCGTCCTCCACGACCTCCTTGCAGTACTCGGAGGCGAGATACTTCGCCATCCCTGCCTCAAGGTCGTTTCGTTCCCCGGAGTCCTTTTTGCGTGCGGCGTTCACCATCATGGCATGAGCGGCCTCGACCTTGGTAGCCATCTCGGCGAGCTTGAACTGGATCGCCTGGTGCTGGGCGATCTGCTTGCCGAAGGTGTGCCGCTGCTGGGCGTACGAGACGCCCAGCTCGAAGGCGCGCTGGGCGACGCCGCAGCCACGCGCCGCGACATTCACGCGGCCCACCTCGACGCCGTCCATCATTTGGTAAAAACCTCGGCCGGTGACCCCGCCGAGCACGCGATCGGCGGGAAGGCGCAGGCCATCCATGATCATCTCGGTGGTGTCGACACCCTTGTAACCCATCTTGTCGATCTTGCCCGGGATGGTCAGGCCGGGGCGGACCTCACCGAAGCCGGGCTCCTTCTCGATCAGGAAGGTCGTCATCGACTTGTGGGGGGCGGTCCCCTCGGGGTGTCCTTCGTCACTTCGGACCAGAACGGCCACCAGCGAGGAGGTGCCGCCGTTCGTCAGCCACATCTTCTGACCGTTGAGGACGTACTCGTCGCCGTCCTTCACCGCCTTCGACGTGATCGCGGAGACGTCCGAGCCGAGCGCCGGCTCCGACATGGAGAAGGCGCCGCGGATGTCGCCGGCCGCCATCCTCGGCAGATAGTGGTCCTTCTGCTCCTGCGTGCCGTGCTGCTTGAGCATGTACGCCACGATGAAGTGCGTGTTGATGATGCCGGAGACCGACATCCAGCCGCGGGCGATCTCCTCGACGCACAGGGCGTACGTCAGGAGCGACTCGCCCAGACCGCCGTACTCCTCGGGGATCATCAGACCGAACAGGCCCAGCTCCTTGAGGCCGTCGACGATCTGCTGCGGGTACTCGTCGCGGTGCTCCAGCCCGGTCGCGACCGGGATGATCTCCTTGTCCACGAAGTCGCGGACGGTGGAGAGGATCTCCTGCTGGATGTCGGTCAGACCGGCGGTCTGGGCAAGTCGCGCCATGGCTACTTCTCCTGCTCCTTGAGCTCGGGGCGGCCCGGCTGCTCGCCGCCGCGCTCCTTGATGTACGTCTCGGTCGGCACCATCACCTTGCGGCGGAACACGCAGACCAGGGTGCCGTCCTGCTTGTAGCCCTTGGTCTCGACGTAGACGATCCCGCGGTCGTTCTTCGACTTCGACGGCCACTTGTCGAGCACGGTCGTCTGCCCGTAGACGGTGTCACCGTGGAAGGTCGGCGCCACGTGCTTGAGCGACTCGATCTCCAGGTTGGCGATGGCCTTGCCGGAGACGTCCGGCACGGACATGCCGAGCAGCAGGGAGTAGATGTAGTTGCCCACGACGACGTTCTTGCCGAAGTCGGTCGTCCGTTCGGCGTAGTTGCTGTCCAGGTGGAGCGGGTGGTGGTTCATGGTGAGGAGACAGAACAGGTGGTCGTCGTACTCCGTGACCGTCTTGCCCGGCCAGTGCTTGTACGTCGCCCCGACCTCGAACTCCTCGTAGGTGCGTCCGAACTGCATCGTCAGGCCTCCGGGATCTCGAACTTGCCGGTGCGCTGCATACCGGCGGCGCGTCCCTTGCCGGAGATGACCAGCGCCATCTTGCGGCTGGCCTCATCGATCATCTCGTCGCCGAGCATCGCCGAGCCCTTCTTGCCGCCCGCCTCGGACGTGTAGTAGTCGTACGCGTCCAGGATCAGCTCGGCGTGGTCGTAGTCCTCCTGCGACGGCGAGAAGATCTCGTTGGACGCCTCGACCTGGCCCGGGTGCAGCACCCACTTGCCGTCGAAGCCGAGGGCGGCCGCGCGTCCGGCGACCTCGCGGTAGCCGTCGACGTTGCGGATCTGGAGGTACGGGCCGTCGATCGCCTGGAGGTCGTTGGCGCGGGCGGCCATGAGGATCTTCATCAGGATGTAGTGGTAGGCGTCCGCCGGGTAGCCGGGCGGCTGCTCGCCGACGACCAGCGACTTCATGTTGATCGACGCCATGAAGTCGGCCGGGCCGAAGATGATCGTCTCGATGCGCGGGGAGGCCTGCGCGATCTCGTTGACGTTGTTCAGGCCCTGTGCGTTCTCGATCTGCGCCTCGATGCCGATGCGGCCGACCTCGAAGCCCATCGTCTTCTCGATCTGCGTCAGGAGCAGGTCCAGCGCGACGATCTGCTGGGCGTTCTGCACCTTCGGCAGCATGATGCAGTCGAGGTTGGGGCCGGCGCCCTCGACCACCGTCACGACGTCGCGGTACGTCCACTCGGTCGTCCAGTCGTTGACCCGGACGACTCTCGTCTTGCCCGTCCAGTCGCCCTCGTTGAGGAACTTGACGATGGTGTGCCGCGCCTCCGGCTTGGCGAGCGGGGCGCACGCGTCCTCCAGGTCGAGGAAGACCTGGTCCGCCGGGAGGCCCTGCGCCTTCTCCAGGAAGCGGGGGTTGCTGCCCGGGACCGCGAGACACGAGCGGCGGGGACGCAGACGGTTGACGGTCATGCGGGGACCTCCAGGGGGTCGAGCTTGTTCGCTTTCCGGATCTCGTCGACGATGCGGCCGATGATTCCGGTGATGTCGAAGTCCTTCGGGGTGAAGACCGCGGCCACGCCGGCAGCCCTGAGCCGTTCGGCGTCTCCATTCGGGATGATGCCACCGGCGATCACCGGGATGTCTGTGGCACCGGCCACACGCAGCCGTTCGAGGACGTCGGGCACCAGTTGGGCGTGCGAGCCGGAGAGGATGGACAGGCCCACGGCGTGCACGTCCTCCTCCAGCGCGGCGTCCACGATCTGCTCGGGCGTCAGCCGGATGCCCTGGTACACCACCTCGAAGCCGGCGTCCCGCGCGCGTACGGCTATCTGCTCGGCGCCGTTGGAGTGCCCGTCCAGGCCCGGCTTGCCGACCAGGAAGCGCAGCTTTCCGACGCCCATGTCCTTCGCGGTCACGTCGACCCTGCGGCGGACGTCGGCCATGGCCGAGCCCTCCTCCGCCGGGACCGCCACCGGCGCCGACGACACGCCGGTCGGGGCGCGGAACTCGCCGAACACCTCGCGCAGCGCCCCGGCCCACTCGCCGGTCGTGACCCCGGCGCGGGCGCACTCCAGGGTGGCTTCCATGAGGTTGGCGGTGCCCTTCGCGGCCTCCTTCAGCTTCTCCAGCGCCTTGCACGGGCGCGGATGGTTGAAGGGCGGCTGGTAGCGCGTGTCGCGCCAGTTCTGGAGGGAGGCGATGACCCGGGCTTCGACCGCCGGATCGACGGTCTGGATGGCCGTGTCGAGATCCGCGGTGAGCGGGTTGGGCTCGGTCGTCTCGAAGATGTTGACGCCGATGATCTTCTCCTGCCCGGACTCGATCCGGCCCCGGCGCTCGGCGTGCGAGGAGACGAGCTGCGACTTCAGGTAGCCGGACTCGACGGCGGCCATCGCGCCGCCCATCTCCTGGATCCGCTCGATCTCCGTGAGCGACGCCTCGACCAGTTCGGCGACCTTCGCCTCGATGACGTGCGAGCCCTCGAAGATGTCCTCGTACTCGAGCAGGTCGCTCTCGTGGGCGAGCACCTGCTGGATACGCAGCGACCACTGCTGGTCCCAGGGGCGGGGCAGGCCGAGTGCCTCGTTCCAGGCGGGCAGCTGCACGGCACGCGCGCGTGCGTCCTTCGACAGCGTCACGGCGAGCATCTCGAGGACGATCCGCTGGACGTTGTTCTCCGGCTGCGCCTCCGTCAGGCCCAGGGAGTTGACCTGGACGCCGTAGCGGAAGCGGCGCTGCTTGGCGTTCTCGATGCCGTAGCGCTCGCGGGTGATCCGGTCCCAGATGCGGCCGAAGGCGCGCATCTTGCACATCTCCTCGACGAAGCGGACGCCCGCGTTGACGAAGAAGGAGATACGGGCGACGACATCGCCGAACTTCTCGGCCGGCACCTGCCCGGAGTCCCGGACCGCGTCCAGCACGGCGATCGCCGTGGACATCGCGTACGCGATCTCCTGGACCGGCGTGGCCCCGGCCTCCTGCAGGTGGTAACTGCAGATGTTGATCGGGTTCCACTTCGGCATGTGGGAGACCGTGTACGCGATCATGTCCGTCGTGAGTCGCAGGCTCGGCCCCGGCGGGAACACGTGCGTGCCCCGGGACAGGTACTCCTTGACGATGTCGTTCTGGGTCGTGCCCTGGAGCAGGGTGACGTCCGCGCCCTGCTCCTCGGCGACGACCTGATAGAGCGCCAGCAGCCACATGGCGGTGGCGTTGATCGTCATCGAGGTGTTCATCTGCTCCAGGGGGATGTCCTGGAACAGCCTGCGCATGTCACCGAGATGGGCCACCGGTACGCCGACCCGGCCGACCTCGCCGCGGGCGAGGACGTGGTCGGAGTCGTAGCCGGTCTGGGTGGGCAGGTCGAACGCGACCGACAGACCCGTCTGGCCCTTGGCGAGGTTGCGCCGGTACAGCTCGTTGGACGCCTCGGCCGTGGAGTGACCGGCATACGTGCGCATGAGCCACGGCCGGTCCTTCTGACGCTCAGTCATCTATGACCCCGGGTGTCTCAGATGTTGCGGAAGCGGTTGATGGCGTCGATGTGCTGGGCGCGCTTCTCCTCGTCGCGCAC
This sequence comes from Streptomyces rishiriensis, assembly GCF_030815485.1. Taxonomy (NCBI): domain Bacteria; kingdom Bacillati; phylum Actinomycetota; class Actinomycetes; order Kitasatosporales; family Streptomycetaceae; genus Streptomyces; species Streptomyces rishiriensis. Next base: position 6,827,245 of record NZ_JAUSWV010000002.1, read on the forward strand.
ACCCAGACCCTCCTCGGGGGCCAGCGCGAGGACGCCGACCTTGCCCTGGTGGAGGTTGCGGTGCACGTCGTAGGCGGCCTGGCCGGTCTCCTCCAGGGAGTAGACCTTCGACAGCGTCGGATGGATCTTGCCCTTCGCGATCAGCCGGTTGGCCTCCCAGGCCTCGCGGTAGTTGGCGAAGTGCGAGCCGATGATCCGCTTCAGTGACATCCACAGGTAGCGGTTGTCGTACTCGTGCATGTAGCCGGAGGTCGAGGCGCAGGTGGTGATGGTGCCGCCCTTGCGGGTGACGTAGACCGAGGCGCCGAAGGTCTCGCGGCCCGGGTGCTCGAAGACGATGTCGATGTCCTCGCCGCCGGTGAACTCGCGGATGCGCTTGCCGAAGCGCTTCCACTCCTTCGGGTCCTGGGTCTGCTCGTCCTTCCAGAACCTGTAGCCGTCGGCGTTGCGGTCGATGACCGCCTCGGCGCCCATGGCCCGGCAGATGTCGGCCTTCTCGGGGGAGGAGACGACACAGATCGGGTTGGCGCCGCCCGCCAGCGCGAACTGGGTGGCGTAGCTGCCGAGCCCGCCGCTGGCGCCCCAGATCAGGACGTTGTCGCCCTGCTTCATGCCGGCGCCGTTGCGGGAGACCAGTTGCCGGTAGGCGGTGGAGTTGACGAGGCCGGGGGCCGCCGCCTCCTCCCACGACAGGTGGCCCGGCTTGGGCATCAGCTGGTTGGACTTGACCAGGGCGATCTCCGCGAGGCCGCCGAAGTTCGTCTCGAAGCCCCAGATGCGCTGCTCGGGGTCGAGCATCGTGTCGTTGTGGCCGTCCGACGATTCCAGCTCGACGGACAGACAGTGCGCGACGACCTCGTCGCCCGGCTTCCAGGCGTTGACGCCGGGGCCGGTGCGCAGGACCACGCCCGCCAGGTCGGAGCCGATGACGTGGTAGGGCAGGTCGTGCCGCTTGGTGAGCTCGCTGAGCCTGCCGTAACGCTCCAGGAAACCGAACGTCGACAGCGGCTCGAAGATCGACGTCCACACGGAGTTGTAGTTGACCGAGGAGGCCATGACGGCCACCAGGGCCTCGCCCGGGCCCAGCTCGGGCACGGGCACCTCGTCGAGGTGGAGGGACTTGCGGGGGTCCTTGTCGCGGGTCTCGAGCCCGGCGAACAGCTCCGTCTCGTCCTTGTGCACGGTGATCGCGCGGTACGACTCGGGGAGCGGCAGAGCGGCGAAGTCGCCCGGTGTCGAGTCCGGCGACTGGATCGCGTCCAGGATCTTCTGCATGGTCACGGTGTTGCCTCCGGCGGTGAGCGCCCTGAGGGCGGGGCGCTGAGGGTTCGTCGGTGCTGCTGAGGGTTGAGGAGATACGTGCCGTCGGTTCGGCGGATGTGCTGTCCGGCAGCGCTTTGTGGCGCGGGAGGTTGCCTGTGACGCAGGCGTCCGGGCGCGCAAGCCAGTGGTTTGCGGGGACAGCCGACGTACGAAAGGTCTCTGCACGCCGGCCGCCCGGACACCTTCAACGTATGACACCGCGTGTCACCTCGCAAGGCACTGAGTGCCAGAACTTGGTCTCAGCTGAAATCTTTACGTAACACATGAGCGATGATCGATCGAACGAGCCCTGAAATGTGCGCGAAAACGGGCTCTGACATGCCAAAACGGCCACCCGGTGGGGTGGCCGTCGTCACAGCGGAGAAAGGGTGCGGAGGGGTGCTCAGCGCTCCTTGAGAGCCTGCTCGATAGTGCGCATGACCTCGTCCAGCGAGGCGTCGGTGCGGGCGACCGTCACCAGGACCTCGCCGTGCGCGGAGACCGCCGCCGGGCTGGGCTGGGGGGCGCCGGCGCTGCTGCGGCCCGCTCCGATGCCCGTTCCGAACGTCTTCCGCACGATCGCGAAGGCATGGTCGAGCTGGGTCTCGACGTCGCCCTGCCCGCCGGCCCTGAGCCAGCGCCGCAGGACGTGGTTGTGGGCGGTGACCACGGCAGACGCGGCGACCTCGGCGAGCAGCGGATCGTCGTTGGCGTCGTCGTCGTGGGCGTGCTCGTCGAAGTGGCCGAGGAGATAACGGGTGAAGAGGCGCTCGTAGCGGGCCACCGACGCGATCTCCGCCTCGCGCAGGGTGGGCACCTCGCGCGTCAGCTTGTAGCGGGCGACCGAGATCTCCGGCCGCGCCGCGTACATCTTCATGACCTCCTTGATGCCGCGGCACACCGTGTCGAGCGGATGCTCGTGCGCCGGGGCCGCGTTGAGCACGGCCTCCGCCCGGATCAGGGTGTCGTCGTGGTCGGGGAAGATCGCCTCTTCCTTGGAGCGGAAGTGACGGAAGAAGGTGCGGCGGGCGACTCCGGCCGCTGCCGCGATCTCGTCGACGGTGGTCGCCTCGTACCCCTTGGTCGCGAACAGCTCCATCGCCGCGGCCGCCAGTTCTCGGCGCATCTTGAGCCGCTGGGCTGCCGCGCGGCTGCCCGCGGCACTCTCCGGCGCGTCGGGCGTGGCTGGTGTACGTGAGGACCTGGCGGGCTGGGGCATGACCCGAACGTACTGCATGTGCGCAGCTCGGTGCGCGTGTCCGGGGTATCCCCCGCCCTCGACGGGCGGGGGCCCCAGGGCGGGGTCGAGCAGCCCGCCCCAGTCCTCCTGCGCGCGCAGCCGGTCGCCGATGCCGTCAGCGGCGGGCATATTCGCGGAAGCCGCGGCCGGTCTTGCGGCCGAGGCAGCCCGCGGCCACCAGGTGCTCCAGGAGCGGGGCCGGGGCCAGGCCCGGGTCCCGGAACTCGCGGTGCAGCACCTTCTCGATCGCCAGCGAGACGTCGAGTCCGACGACGTCCAGCAGCTCGAAGGGGCCCATCGGATAGCCGCCGCCCAGCTTCATCGCCGCGTCGATGTCGTCGAGGGAGGCGTAGTGCTCCTGCACCATCTTGATCGCGTTGTTGAGGTACGGGAAGAGCAGCGCGTTCACGATGAAGCCCGCGCGGTCCCCGCAGTCCACCGCGTGCTTCTTGATCCGGCCGCACACCTCGCGGACCGTCGCGTGGACGTCCTCGGCCGTCAGCACCGTACGCACCACCTCGACCAGCTTCATCGCCGGCGCCGGGTTGAAGAAGTGCATCCCGATCACGTCCTGCGGGCGCGAGGTGGCGCGGGCGCAGGCGACGACCGGCAGGGAGGAGGTCGTCGTGGCGAGGACCGCGCCGGGCTTGCACACCTTGTCCAGCGTCGCGAACAGCTGCTGCTTGACCTCCAGGTCCTCGGCGACCGCCTCGAGCGCCAGGTCGACGTCGGCGAAGGCGTCGTAGGAGCCGGCCGGAGTGACCCGGTCCAGGATCCGAGCGGCGGCCTCCGCGGTCAGCCGGCCCTTGTCGACCGAGCGGGAGAGCGACTTGCCGATCCGGGCCTTGGCGGTCTGCGCCTTCTCCTCGCTGCGGGCGGCGAGGACGACGTCGTAGCCGGCCTTGGCGAAGACCTCGGCGATGCCGGAGGCCATGGTGCCGGAGCCGGCCACACCGACCGAGTGGACCGGACGGCCGGGGGCCCCGCCGGCGCCGGACAGGGGCGTCAGCGCGTCCGCGACGACCGTCGCGCTGCCCGGGGCGTCGTAGGAGTAGAAGCCGCGGCCCGACTTGCGGCCGGTCAGGCCCGCCTCGCTGAGCTGCTTGAGGATCGGCGCGGGGGCGTGCAGCCGGTCCTGGGACTCGCTGTACATGGCCTCCAGGACCGTACGGGCCGTGTCGACGCCGATCAGGTCGAGCAGGGCGAGCGGGCCCATCGGCAGTCCGCAGCCCAGCCGCATCGCCGCGTCGATGTCCTCACGGGAGGCGTACCGGGCCTCGTACATCGCGGCGGCCTGGTTGAGGTAGCCGAACAGCAGGCCGTCGGCGACGAAGCCGGGGCGGTCGCCGACCGCGACCGGCTCCTTGCCGAGGTCCAGGGCGAGGTTGGTGACGGCGGTGACCGCGGTGGGCGCGGTCAGCACCGAGGAGACGACCTCGACCAGCTTCATGGCCGGCGCCGGGTTGAAGAAGTGCAGGCCCAACACCCGCTCCGGACGCGCCGAGTCGGCGGCGAGCCGGGTCACGGAGAGCGCGTTGGTGCCGGTGGCGAGGATGGTCTCGGGCCGCACCAGCCCGTCCAGCTCGCGGAAGATCTGCTGCTTGATCTCGTACGACTCCGGCGCCACCTCGATGACGAGGTCGGCGTCGGCCGCGGTGCGCAGATCGGTGGAGACGCGGACGCGGGCCAGGGCCGCCGTGCGCTCCTGCTCGGTGAGCCGGCCGCGCTGCACGGCGCGGGCGGTGGAGGCCTCCAGCGTGGCGAGCGACCGCGCGGCCTGGGCCTCGCTGATGTCGATGCCGACCACCTCGCGCCCGGCCTTGGCCAGGACCTCGGTGATGCCGGTGCCCATGGTGCCGAGGCCGATGACGGCGATCGTCTGGAGCGGGGACAGAGGGGTGTCGGACAGGGGAGCGGCCATCGCGGGACTCCAGGAATGAGGTGACGACTGGGAACGCGCCCGGGTGCGCCGAGCGGCCCTTGCGGGGCCCGGGCGCACCGGGTGCGGAGAAGGAGTTGCGGGTGTTGCCGGGCTGACGAGCGCACACGCCCGGAGCCGTCGCCGAGGGCGTGCACACGCCCGGAGCGAACGGCGGATCCGACCGGCCCTGTCCCGAGGCCGGGTCGTACAGCGGTACAGGTGGTACCGAACCGACTTCTCGCGGCGACTGCGTCACCAGGCCACCACGAGAGGTGAAGCGAGTGATTGACTCGCTCGTATGAGCTTAACCGGTGGGTAACGAGCGCGCCAGCCCCTGGGGCTGTGACCTGTTCCGCTCGAACGCCGGTCGCCGACGAGGCTGACCGGGTGCCCGGTTCGTGTTCGAGCGCACGGTACAGCCCCTAGGCTCGGTCCATGGACGAAGAGTTGCGATCACTCACGGAGCGCTTACGGCGCGAGTCCGGCGCGACGGCGGCGTACGAGCGGCTGGCGCGTACCGCGGACCACGACGAACTGGCGGGCGTGCTCACCGAGTCGGGGCGGCCGCTCTGGGCCCGCGAACTGGCCGCGTTCCGGCTGGGGTGCGCGGGCGACCGGCGCGCGTTCGAGGCGCTCGTCCTGCTGCTCAACCACCGCGATCCGCCGCGCTGCGCCTCCGCCGCCCACGCCCTGTCGCGGCTCGACGATCCCCGCACCGCCCGTGCCGCGGCCGCCCTGGCCACCAACGAACTGCGCGTCGCCTACGCCCTGCACCCGATCCGGCTGCTGGTGGACCTGCGCGCACCCGAGTCCGTCCCCGCGCTGATCACGACTCTGCGGCGACGCCTGCGCCCGCACGACCCCTACCGCCGGGTGGCCCTCGCCTGCGTGGAGGGACTGGGCGCCCTGGCCGACGACCGCGCCCGACCGGTACTCAACGACGCCCTGGCCCACCCCGCCCTGGCGGAGGCGGCCGTACACGCGTTGGCGCGCATCCCCGCGCAGAGGTGAGGACCACCGGCCGACGGGCAGCGGGCGGCCGGTGCCGGACGGGCCGTGTCGGGCGGCCGTGTCAGACGGGCAGGTGCGCGAGGTGCCGCACCTCGGGCGCCGCGACGCCCTGCACCTCGAAGGGCTCCTGGGTACGACTGCGGCAGCAGACCCCGGTAGGCGCTCTGCCGGCCGCGGACCCGGATCTCGGAGACGCGGCTCACCTCGGTGAGCGCCATGGGCCGCACGACGAGCGCGGACGTCATGCGCTCAGCACCGCGAAGGCCTCGATCTCCATCAGGAAGTCCGGGTGGATCAGGGCGGCGACCTGCACGGCCGAGGCGGCCGGGAGGCGGTCGTCGGGTATGTGGGCGGTGCGGGCCGCGCGGATCGCGGGCATATGGGCCATGTCTGTGACGAAATAGGTGAGTTTGACGACGTCGTCGAAGGTCGCGCCGGCCGCGGCGAGGCAGCGGCGCAGGTTCTCGAAGACCTGGCGGGCCTGGGCCTCCGGGTCGCCCTCGCCGACCAGCCTGCGGTGTTCGTCGAGCGGGAGCTGACCGGCGACGGCCACGAAACGGCCGGTGCCCATCACCACATGGGAGTACTGGGCCGCGGCGGCGACCCCGTCGGGGGCGGTGATCCTGGTCGGTTCGCTCATGCGTCCATGGTGGACCACGGGTCCGACAACGCCCCCGACGGGTCGCGGTCAGCGCTCAGCCACGGAACCCCAGCAGCCCGTGCAGCGTCGAGCCGTGGGCGGTGCGTGAGGCGACCTTCGCGGCCGGCGGCTTCGGGTCGGGCTGCGCCTTGCACACCGCGTCGACCCCGCCGGTCCCGCGCGGCACGGTGCCGTCGGCCAGGTACGCCGCCAGATGCTTGTCCAGGCAGGTGTTCCCGCTCAGCGTGATGCCGTGGTTCTGGCCGCCCTCCTCGACGACGAGGCTCGAGTCGCGCAGCAGCGCGTGGACCGTCGCACCGCCCTCGTAGGGAGTGGCCGCGTCGTCCGTCGCCTGGAACAGCAGGGCCGGCGGCAGCTCGCCGTTGGTGAGGTTCACCGGTCCCACCGGCCCGGTCGGCCAGAACGCGCACGGCGCGTTGTACCAGGCGTTGTTCCAGGTCATGAAGGGCGCCTTCGCGTACGCCGACCAGTTGTCCGTGCGCCACTCGTCCCAGTCGCGCGGCCAGAAGGCGTCGCGGCACTGCACCGAGGTGTAGACGCTGTAGCCGTTGTCACCGGCGGTGTCGACGGCGGCGAAGTTCTCGTAGGCCTCGACCAACGGCTCGGTGTCCTTGCGGTTCACGTATGCCGCGAACGCCTCGGCCAGGTGGGGCCAGTAGCCGTTGTAGTAGCCGCCGGGCAGGAAGGTGTCCTCCAGCTCCGAGGCGCCCACCCTGCCGCCGGCCGGCTTCCCGGCGAGGGCCGCCCGCATCGCGTACCACTTGGTCTCGACCTGCTCCGGGTCGGTGCCGAGCCCGTACGTCTTGTCGTACCTGGCGATCCAGGCCATCAGGGCGCGGTGCCGGTCGTTGAAGGCCAGGTCCTGGGTGAGGTTGTCCTCGTACCAGACGCCGGTGGGGTCGACGACCGAGTCCAGGACGAGGCGCCGTACCCGCTGCGGGTAGAGCTTGGCGTACACCGCGCCGAGGTAGGTGCCGTACGAGTAGCCGAAGTAGTTCAGCCGCGGCGCGCGGACCGCGGCGCGGATCGCGTCCATGTCCCGTACGGCGCTGACCGTGTCGATGTACGGCAGCACGCGCGCGTACTTCTTCGCGCAGGCCGTCGCGAAGGACCGGGCGCGGGCGATGTTCGCCTCCTCGATCGCCTCGGTGCTGGGCACGGAGTCCGGGCGCACGGAGGCGAAGTGGCCGGGGGCGCAGTCCAGCGCGGGCGTGCTCTTGCCCACCCCGCGCGGGTCGAAGCCGATGACGTCGTACTGGGCCGACACCGCCTTCGGCAGCGCCGAGGCGACGAACCCGGCCAGGCTCAGTCCCCGGCCGCCCGGGCCGCCGGGGTCGACCAGCAGCGGGCCCTGGTACGTCTTCGCGGTGTGCGGGACGCGGGACAGCGCCAGCGTGATCTGCTCGCCGCTCGGCCGCTGGTGGTCGAGCGGCACCTTCAGGGACGCGCACTGGAGTGTCGGCTGCCCGGTGGTGCCACACCCCTTCCAGGTGAGCGCCGCGCGGGCCGGCTCCGGCGAGTGCGAAGGGCTCGCGCCGGCGGGCACGGCCGTGACCGTCCCGGCCACGACGACGGCGGCAGCGCACAGCACGGCTGCGCGTTGGTTCATGGAGTGCTCCCGAGGCGACGGAGGGGCCGGAGGTGGTCGGACCGCACAGGTCACGGCCCTCGCCGCATCGTCCCGGGAACAGCGTCCCGCAGAACCTGTTCCGGCGTCGATTGACCCTTTCGGGTCGCCGGATGCGCTCGAACGCGCTCAGATCAGCGAGAGCTGGGTCGGCCCGGACCCGGCCGGCTCCTGCACCGGCTCGGGCCGCGGGATCCTGCGCGGCATCCCCGCGCGCGTGGGGCCGATCCCGTACTCCTCGGCCAGCTCGTGCACCTGACGGGTGATCCGTCGCTGGTACCACTTCGGGGCGTAGGCGCCGTCCGCGTACAGCCGCTCGTACCGGCGGACCAGAGAGGGGTGGTGCTGCCCGAGCCAGGCCATGAACCACTCGCGGGCGCCGGGGCGCAGATGCAGCGCGAGCGGGGTGACGGAGGTGGCCCCGGAGGCCGCGATCGCCCGCACGGTGGCGCGCAGCTGGGCCGGCTCGTCACCGAGGAACGGGATCACCGGCGCCATCAGCACCCCGCAGCCGATCCCGTGGTCGGTGAGGGTCCGCACCACGTCCAGGCGCCGCTCGGGGGCGGGCGTGCCCGGCTCGACGGTGCGCCACAGCTCGGTGTCGATGAAGCCGACGGAGACCGAGACGCCGACGTCGGTGGTCCGGGCGGACTCCCGCAGCAGGTCCAGGTCGCGCAGGATCAGGGTGCCCTTGGTCAGGATGGAGAAGGGGTTCGACCGGTCGCGCAGGGCGGCCAGGATGCCCGGCATCAGCCGGTAGCGGCCCTCCGCGCGCTGGTAGCAGTCGACGTTCGTGCCCATCGCGACGTGCTCCCCGTGCCAGCGGGGCGAGGCCAGCTGGCGGCGCAGCAGGTCCGGCGCGTTCACCTTGACGACGATCTGGGTGTCGAATCCGGTGCCGGTGTCGAGGTCGAGATAGCTGTGCGTCTTGCGGGCGAAGCAGTAGACGCACGCGTGCGTGCAGCCCCGGTAGGGGTTCACCGTCCACTCGAACGGCATCCGGGAGGCACCCGGCACCCGGTTGAGGATCGAGCGGGCCCGGATCTCGTGGAAGGTGATGCCGGCGAACTCGGGCGTGTCGAACGTCCTGGTCGTGACCGCGTCCGCGGCGAACAGCGCGGCATCGGCCGGCCGGTCGTGGCGGGCCTCCACGGTGAGGTTGTCCCAGCGCATGACGCCTCCTCGGTAGCACTGCCCCCACAATAGAACATGTGTTCCCATGATCGTGCGAGGGGTCTTTCGGAAGCTCTTTCCGATCGCCCCGCGATCGCTTCCGGGACCCCGATTTGGGCGGCCGTGGACCGGGGTGGTTGGCTTGCCCCGAACCTGAGGAACCCCGAACAACCCTGAACAACACGGACCTGGAGGAACCCCATGGCGCAGGTCGAGGCCACCACCGAGCGGGTCGTCGCCGCGGACCCTGAGAAGGTGTTCGACACCATCGCCGACTACAGCGGCGCGCGCGGGAAGCTGCTGCCCGAGCACTTCAGCGAGTACGAGGTGCGCGAGGGCGGCGACGGCGAGGGCACCCTCGTCCACTGGAAGCTCCAGGCCACGAGCAAGCGCGTCCGTGACTGCCTCCTGGAGGTGGCCGAGCCGACCGACGGCGAGCTCGTCGAGAAGGACCGCAACTCCTCGATGGTCACCGTCTGGCGCGTCACCCCGGCGGGCGAGGGCAGGTCGCGCGTCGTCGTGACCAGCACCTGGAACGGCGCCGGCGGCGTCGGCGGCTTCTTCGAGAGGACGTTCGCGCCCAAGGGCCTCAACCGGATCTACGACCTGATCCTCGCCAACCTCGCCGCGGAGGTCGAGAAGTAGATCAACACCCTTGCGCTCCGCGCGCGTTGACTCCCTTCACCGGTTCGAGTGGTTCTCTCTTGTGACCGGGATGGCGCCGTAACTCGTCGCGCTTGCTCGTAGTTGTCGCTTTACGCGGGAATTGTGGGTCAGGCGCGACGAGGGGAACGGCACATGGGCGGGACCATGACGGCACAGGACGAGCCGGTCACGGCACCTGCCCCGGAGGACCGGCCGCCGGCGCCGGCCGGCCCCACGCGACCCGGCGGACGCGGGGTGCGACTGGTCTTCTTCTCCCTGATGCTGGCACTGCTCCTCGCGGCCCTGGAGCAGATGATCGTCGCCACCGCCCTGCCGAAGATCGTGGGCGAACTGCACGGCCTGGACCGGATGTCCTGGGCGATCACCGCCTACCTGCTCACCGTCACCGTCGGACTGCCCGTCTACGGCAAACTCGGCGACCTCCTCGGCCGCAAGGGCGTCTTCCAGTTCGCGATCGTGGTCTTCGTCATCGGCTCCGCGCTCGCCGGGCGGGCCGCGACCATGAACCAGCTGATCGCCTTCCGCGCGGTCCAGGGCGTCGGCGCCGGCGGACTCATGATCGGCGTCCAGGCGATCATCGCGGACATCGTGCCGCCCCGGCAGCGCGGCCGGTTCATGGGCCTCATCGGCGCCGCCTTCGGCCTCGCCTCGGTCGCGGGACCCCTGCTCGGCGGCTACTTCACGGACCATCTCTCCTGGCGCTGGTGCTTCTACATCAACGTCCCCTTCGGCCTCCTCACCCTCGCCGTCGTCACCGTCGTGCTGAAGCTGCCGAAGCCGACGGCCAAGCCCCGGTTCGACGTCCTCGGCACCCTGCTGCTCGCCGCCGCCTCCACCTGCCTCGTGCTGCTCACCAGTTGGGGCGGCACCCGGTACGCCTGGGGATCCGGCGTCGTCCTCGGCCTCGGCGCGGGAGCGGTCGCCGCGGCCGCCCTGTTCCTCGCCGTGGAGCACGCCGCCGCCGAACCCCTCATCCCGCTGCGGCTGTTCAGGGACTCCGTGTTCAACGTCAGCGCACTGGTCGGTCTGGTGATCGGCGTCGCGCTGTTCGGAGCCGCGAGCTATCTGCCGACCTTCCTCCAGATGGTCGACGGCGCCACCGCCACCGAGTCCGGGCTGCTCATGCTGCCCATGATGGGCGGCATCGTCGGCGCCTCGGTCCTCTCCGGACAGCTCATCACGCACACCGGCCGCTACCGGATCTATCCCGTGCTCGGCAGCGCCCTGGCCGCCCTCGGCATGTGGCTGCTGTCCCGGCTGGAGGTCGACACACCCCGGCTCCAGTACAGCCTCTGGATGGCCGTCCTCGGCGCCGGCATCGGACTGGTGATGCCGGTCCTCGTGCTCGCCGTGCAGAACTCCGTGCGCCCCGCCGACCTCGGCACCGCCACCAGCGCCAACAACTACTTCCGGCAGATCGGCGGCAGCGTCGGCGCGGCGGTCTTCGGCACGCTCTTCGCCGACCGGCTCACCGACGCCCTGCGCACCCGGCTGCCCGCGCGCGCGAACAGCGGCCTGCCGGACCCCGAGTCCCTCACGCCGCAACTCGTCCACGCCCTGCCCCCGCAGCTGCGCGACCCCTACATCCGCGCCTACGCCGACGCCATGCCGAGGATCTTCCTCTACCTCGTGCCGGTGCTGCTCCTCGGCCTGGTCATCGCCTTCTTCCTCGAGGAGAAACCCCTGCCGTCCCACGCCGGCGCCGATACGGAAGCCGGGCCCGGCGACACGGCGGGCCCGCGGACCCTCACGCTGCCCGCGCCGCTCACCGGCGGCGTCCCCGTCCGCGGCACGGTGCGGCACCCGGACGGGACGGCGGTGTCCCGCGCGGCGCTCACACTCATCGACGTGACCGGACAGCAGATCGGCCGGGACGCCGGCGGCGAGGACGGGCGGTTCGCGCTGGCCGCGCCCGGCTCCGGGGCGTACGTCCTGATCGCCGCCGCCGGCGGTCACCAGCCGCGGGCGGTCTCCGTCACCGTCGGCGAGCGCCCCGTCGAACTGGACGTCGTCCTCGGCGGCGCCGGACGCCTCGCCGGAAGCGTGGTGACCGCCGACGGCTCCCCGGTGCGGGAGGCCACCGTCACCCTCACCGACATCCACGGCGAGGTCGTCGCCAGCACCCGCAGCGGCCGCGAGGGCGGCTACGTCATCACCGACCTCGTGGCCGGCGAGTACACCCTCGCCGCCGGTGCGCCCGCCTTCCGCCCGGCCGCCGTCGCGGTCGGCGTCCAGGCCGCCCGGGAGACCCGGCAGGACGTCGAACTCACCCGCGGCGCCCTGCTGCGCGGCACCGTCCGGGCCACCGGCGGGCGGCCCGTCGAGGACGCGCGCGTGACCCTCCTGGACGCGGCGGGCAACGTCGTGGACTCGCTCACCACGGGGCCCGACGGCGCCTTCCGCTTCGTCGACCAGTCCAGCGGCGAGTACACCGTCATCGCCGCCGGTTACCCGCCGGTCGCCACCGTCCTGCAAGTGGCGGGCGGCGGACGCACGGAACGCGACCTCCAGCTCGGTCACGAGGACTGACCGGGTCGGGAAAGGGCGCCGGGACGTGCGGCGTACCCCGGCGCGCGCCGCTGAAACCAATTCGAGGATTGCCGCACATGCCGACCGACGTGCGCCGTACGGTGGTGACGGCGGAACAGATCTTGCACAGCTCTGGGGAGAGAGGGCCTGGGCCATGGACCGTGGCACCGAGAGGGACGTACCTCCCAGCCGCGGAACCGGGGGCGGCGCGGCCGACCCACCCAGCCCGGAGGGCGGCGGTGGGCCCGCCGACGCCGGGCGCGTCCCCCTGGCCGTGGTCGTGGTGGACCGCGAGGGACTCGTCTCCCACTGGAGCACCGGCGCACGCCGGATCTTCGGCGTCGTCAAGGAGGAGGCGATCGGCCGGCCCGCGATCGATCTGCTCCCCGTCTCCGGTGCGCTCCCCGAGCCCGACGACGATCTTCCGGACGGCGGCTACGACGGCTACGGGGGCTACGCGGCCTACGACGGACTCGGGCCCGGCCTCGACTCCTCCCTCGACCGGGGCCTCGGCTACCCGGCCGCCGGACGGGCCCGCCTGACCGTGCCCGGACTGGACCGCGACCGCGGTCGGGTGGACGTCCTGTGGTGGGCGTACCCGCTGGTCGGGCCGGGTACGGAACGGCTGCTGGTGCTGGCCGCGGATGCGGCGGGGCTGCACCGGGACGAACCGGCCGACCCACTGGCCGTCGAACGCATCGCGCCCGCCTTCGCGCTGCACACCGACTTCCCCGGCGCCGCGGAACTCGCCCGGCGGCTGCCCGAGATCCTGCCCAGCATGAGCGTCGACGAGAGTGCGCGCATCGTCGCGCAGGTCCTCGAACTCGGTTACCCGGTGCTTGAGTTCAGTCAGAACGACCGAGTGCCCGTGACCCCCGACTGGGGCGTGGCCCGACGTGTCGAGCGCAGGGAGCGCCGCGAGCGGGCCGCCCGCGCCGCCGCCGAAGGGGCTCCCATACCCCAGGAGTTCGCCGACGACGGGGAGGACCTCGAGTACGTCGCCGTCCGTGAGCGGCTGGAGTTCCTCAACGAGGTCAGCGGGAAGATCGGCACCTCCCTCGACCTCTCCCGCACCATCCTCGAGGTCAGCAGAGCCGTCGTCCCGCGCTTCACGGACGTCGCCGGCACCTATCTGCGCGAACAGGTCGTCGCCGGGGAGGGGTTCCCCGACGGGGTGCCGGACACGACCACCATGTGGCACCGGGTCGCCCTCGAGCACACCGACGAACCGGGTCGCTGGGACGACGTCGTGCCCGTCGGCGAGGCCATGCCGTTCCCCGCGCACACCCCGTTCTTCCAGTGCATGACGACCGGACAGCCCGTCCTCGTGCCGCGCATCAGCGAGCAACTGGGCCACGCCATCGCCTCGCAGTTCGACAAGCGCGACATCCGGCCCCTGATCACCGGCCGTTCCATGCTGGTCGTCCCGCTCAAGGCCCGTGACGTCGTCCTCGGCTTCATGATCCTGCTGCGCCACCCGGAGCGCGCCCTCTTCAACGACATGGACCGGGTCACCGGCGCCGAACTCGCCGCCCGCGCGGGCCTCGTGCTCGACAACGCGCGCATGTACACCTACCAGGAGAGCGTCGCCGAGACCCTCCAGGACAGCATGCTGCCGCACATTCCGCCGCGCATGGCGGGCCTGGACATCGCCACCCGCTATCTGCCCGGCACGCTGCTCGGGCGGGTCGGCGGTGACTGGTTCGACTCGGTGAAGCTGCCCGGCGCGCGCACCGCGCTCGTCGTCGGCGACGTGATGGGCCACGGACTCAACTCGGCCGCCATGATGGGCCAGTTGCGGACGGCCGTACAGACCATGGCCGCCCTCGATCTGCCGCCCGCCCAACTCCTGCGCGCTCTCGACGACCTGGCGCAACGGCTGGGCGACACCTACCTCGCGACCTGTCTGTACGCCGTCTACGACCCGATCGGGGGCGAGCTCCACCTGGCCAACGCGGGACACATCCCGCCGGTGCTGGTGCGTGCCGTCGACGGCCGCAGTGAACTCCTGGACCTGCCCACCGGAGCGCCCATCGGGGTCGGCGGGGTGCCCTTCGAGGCGGTACGCGTGCGCGTGGACCCGGGAGACCGGCTGGTGATGTGCACCGACGGGCTGGTCGAGGTGCGCGGCGAGGACATCGGCGTCGGGCTCGCGACCCTCTGTGAGTCCGCCGCCCATCCGGCCGCCTCCATGGACGACGCCTGCGACACCATCATCCGCGCCCTCAACACCCGCGGCGGCCGCAAGGACGACGTGGCCCTGCTCATGGCGCGCCTCAACGGCATCGGGCCGGACGACGTCTGCGAAGGGCGGTTCCCCCTCGATCCGGCGGAGGTCGGCCGAGCCCGCGCGGTGGTCCGCGAACAGCTGCACGACTGGGGCCTGGCCGGGCTCGCCGACGCCGCCGCCCTCATGGTGAGCGAGCTCGTCACCAACGCCGTACGGCACTCCCGCCGCAGCCCCGTGGCCCTGCGCCTCGTCCGCGGCGACACGCTGCTGTGCGAGGTCGAGGACGACGGCCATGAACTGCCGACCCTGCTGAGCACCGGGCCGGGCGACGAGGCCGGGCGGGGACTGCGCGTGGTGAGCGCGCTGGCCCGCGAGTGGGGCACCAGCCGTACGGGCGCGGGGAAGACCGTGTGGTTCGAGCTGACGCTGCCACGCCGCTCCACGGGGCGCTGAGCGCGGCCCAGGAGGCGTACCGCACGGCGGGCGGATCTCGAACGCGGCGTGAAGGAACACGCGCCGCGCTTGTCGCACCGGCCGGGGAGCGATAGACCGTACTCGCCCGTCACTCACGACGGATCGGCTGTGCGTCCTGGGGAGTTGTGCATGAGCGTGACGAGTCGGTACCGGGAGGCGTGGGAGGGCTTCTGGCGGGAGGCCCCGGAGGAACCGGGCGAGGTGTTCTGGGACGCGGATCCGAAGGTGACCGCCGCGCTGCACCTGGCACTCTTCGAACCCCACCTCGTCGACCCCGCGATGGCGTTGGTGGACCTCGGTTGCGGCAACGGCACCCAGACCCGGTACTTCGCCGACCGTTTCCCGCACGTCGTCGGCGCCGACCTGTCCGCCGCGGCCCTCGACCACGCCCGCCGCGCCGACCCCGCCGGACAGGCGGCGTACCGGCTCCTGGACGCCGGCGAGAAGGGCGCGGCCGAGACGCTGCACGCCGAACTCGGCGACGCCAACGTCTACATGAGGGGCGTCCTGCACCAGTGCGAGCCCGGCGACCGGCAGCCGCTGGTGGACGGGATCGCCGCGCTGTTGGGGGAGCGCGGCCGGCTCTTCCTCGTCGAACTGTCGGAGGCCGCCCGTCCCGTCCTCGGCGGACTGGCGCAGGGTCCCTCCGGTCCGCCGCCGAAGCTCGCGCCCGTCTTCCGGCACGGCATCGCCCCCGGCGAAGTGGCCGACGACGCGGTGCCCGGATATCTGCGCACCGCCGGCCTCACGATCCTCGCCTCCGGCGAGCTGCCGCTCGTCACGACCGAGTTCGCGCCCGACGGCTCGCGGATCGAGCTGCCCTCGAAGTGGCAGGTGGCCGCCCGCGGCAGATGACCGCCGTCACCCTCCCGTGCGGGGTGGAGTCGCTCCCCGGAAAACCGGGGCACGGCCCGATAGGCTCGGGTTTCCTTGAGAGGACGGGGCCGGACGTGAAGATCCTCATCAGCGCCGACATGGAGGGCGCCACCGGCGTCACCTGGCCGGCCGACGTGATGCCCGGGACGCCGGAGTGGCAGCGGTGCCGGTCGATGTTCACCTCGGACGTCAACGCCGCCGTTCTCGGCTTCTTCGACGGCGGGGCGGACGAGGTCCTGGTCAACGAGGCCCACTCGACCATGCGCAACCTGCTCCTCGAGCAGCTCGACGAGCGGGTGGAGATGCTCACCGGCCGGCACAAGTCCCTCTCCATGGTGGAGGGCGTCCAGCACGGGGACGTGGACGGGATCGCCTTCGTCGGCTATCACGGGGGCGCCGGCATGGAGGGCGTCCTGGCCCACACCTACCTGGCCAACTCCCTCACCGGCGTCTGGCTCAACGACGTACGGGCCAGCGAGGGGCTGCTCAACGCGCGGGTGGTCGCCGAGTACGGGGTGCCGGTCATCCTCGTCACCGGTGACGACGTGGCCTGCGAGGACGCGCTCGGCTACGCGCCGGAGGCGCTGAAGGTCGCGGTCAAGGACCACGTCTCCCGGTATGCGGCCGTGTGCCGTGCCCCGGCCCGCACCGCCGCCGACATCCGGGCTGCGGCGAAGGAGGCGACGCGGCTGGCGGTCCGTCAGGAGCCGTCTGCCGACGGGCCGTTCACGGTCGCCGTGGAGTTCGACGCCGAGCACCTCGCGATGGCGGCCACCGTCGTGCCCGGCGTCGCCCGCATCGGCGAGCGGAAGATCGCGTACACCAGCGGCACCATGTACGAGGGCATCCGTACCTTCAAGGCGGTCACCACGATCGTCTCGGCCGCGATCGAGGAGCAGTATGGCTGAGGAGCAGAGCCGGGAGCGGCGGCGGCAGCGACCGGGACAGCGACAGGAGCGGCATGGCTGACGCGCGGGCGCGGGACGAGGTCGTCCGGTTCACCTCGGACCTCATCCGTATCGACACCACCAACCGGGGCGGCGGCGACTGCCGGGAACGGCCCGCCGCCGAGTACGCCGCCGCGCTCCTGGCCGAGGCGGGCATCGAGCCGGCGCTCCTCGAACGCACCCCGGGGCGGACCAACGTCGTCGGGCGGATCGAGGGCACCGACCCGACCGCGGACGCGCTGCTCGTCCACGGTCACCTGGACGTGGTGCCCGCCGAAGCCGCCGACTGGAGCGTCCACCCCTTCTCCGGGGAGGTGCGGGACGGCGTCGTGTGGGGGCGCGGCGCGGTCGACATGAAGAACATGGACGCGATGATCCTGGCCGTGCTGAGGGCCTGGGCCCGGCAGGGCGTCCGGCCCCGGCGCGACCTCGTCGTCGCCTTCACCGCCGACGAGGAGGCCAGCGCCGAGGACGGCTCCGGGTTCCTCGCCGACCGGCATCCGGGACTGTTCGAGGGCTGTACCGAGGCCATCGGCGAATCGGGGGCGTTCACCTTCCACGACGGCGCCGGGCGCGAGATCTACCCCATCGCCGCGGGCGAGCGCGGCACCGGCTGGCTGAAGCTCACCGCACGCGGACGCGCCGGACACGGCTCCAAGGTCAACCGGGAGAACGCGGTGACCCGCCTGGCCGCCGCCGTCACGCGCATCGGCGAGCACGAATGGCCCCCGCGGCTCACTCCGACGGTCCGTGCCGCGCTCACCGAACTCGCCGCGCTGTACGGCGTCGACGCCGATCTGCGCGACGTGGACGCTCTGCTGGCGAAGCTCGGCCCGGCGGCCGCCCTGGTGGAGGCGACCGTACGCAACAGCGCCAACCCGACCGTGCTGGGCGCCGGTTACAAGGTCAACGTGATTCCCGGGGAGGCCGTCGCCTACGTCGACGGCCGCTGTGTCCCGGGCGGCGAGGACGAGTTCCGCACCACCCTCGACCACCTCACGGGACCCGACGTGGACTGGGAGTTCCACCACCGTGAGGTGGCCCTGCAGGCGCCTGTGGACGTCCCGCTCTACGCCCGTATGCGGGCCGCTGTCGAGGAGTTCGCGCCCGAGGGGCACGTGGTGCCGTACTGCATGTCCGGCGGCACCGACGCCAAGCAGTTCTCGCGGCTCGGCATCACCGGTTACGGTTTCGCCCCGCTGAAGCTCCCGGAGGGCTTCGACTACCAGGCCCTCTTCCACGGCGTCGACGAACGGGTCCCGGTGGAGGCGTTGCACTTCGGCGTGCGGGTGCTCGACCGGTTCCTGCGGACGGCCTAGGCGAACGGGGAGAACGTGCAGGTCCTGCCGTACGGTTCCTGGCCCTCGCCCATCGACGCGGCCCTCACGGCCACGCACGACGGGCGCCCCGAGTACGTCGGCTTCGTCGGCGACGAGGTGTGGTGGACCGCGCCCCGGCCGGCCGAGCGCGGTCGCCGCACCCTCGTGCGGCGTCGCCCCGACGGGACGGAGGAGTCCGTCCTGCCCGCGCCCTGGAACGTCCGCAGCCGGGTCGTCGAGTACGGCGGACAGCCGTGGGCCGGTGCCGTACGCGACGGCCGGCTCCTCGTGGTGTTCGTGCACTTCGCGGACCAGCGGCTGTACGGGTACGAGCCAGGGTCCGCGCACGGCGCCGAGCCGCGCCCGCTCACGCCCGTCTCGTCGGTGGGCGGTGGACTGCGGTGGGCGGAACCGCAGTTGCTGCTGGAGCGGGGAGAAGTCTGGTGCGTGCTGGAGGAGTTCACGGGCGGGGGTCCGACCGACGTGCGCCGGGTGCTGGCCGCGGTGCCGCTGGACGGCTCGGCCGCCGACGACCGCGGCGCCGTGCGTGAACTCACCGACGACCGACGCCGGTTCGTCACCGGTGCGCGCCTCTCGCCGGACGGCCGCCGGGCCGCCTGGCTGGCCTGGGACCACCCCCTGATGCCGTGGGAGGGCACGGAGGTGGTCGTCGCCGACGTCATGGGCGACGGCACCCTGGGCGGCGCCCGGGTGGTGGCCGGTGGGCCACAGGAGTCGATCGCCCAGGTCGACTGGATCCCGTCGACGGGATACGGGCGACCGTCGTCGGACCACGGCCGACGGTCCGCACCCGACGGAGCACGGCCGGCGGACGACGGCCAGCGATCGGCGGACGCCGGACCGCAGTCCGGGGAAGACCGTCTGCTGTACACGAGTGATCGCAGCGGTTGGTGGAACCTGTACCGCGACCACCGGCCCCTCTGCCCTCGCGAGGAGGAGTTCGGCGGAGCCCTGTGGAAGCTCGGGCAGCGCTGGTTCGCACCGCTGGAGAGCGGGCTCGTCGCCGTCGTGCACGGCCGGGGAGCCACCGTCCTCGGGATCCTCGACCCGGAGACCGGTGAACTCGTCGACGCGGCCGGACCGTGGACGGAGTTCGCGCCGACCCTCGCCGTGCAGGGCGACCGCGTCGTCGCCGTCGCGGCCGGTCCGCGCAGCGGGTACGAGGTCGTGGAGCTGGACGCCAGGACCGGCCGGGCCCGGGTCGTCGGTGCCGCGCACGACGACGCGGTGGACCCGGCCTACTACCCGGAGCCCCGGATCCGTACGTTCACCGGTCCCGAAGGCCGGGACATCCACGCGCACGTCTATCCGCCCCACCACCCCGGACATGTCGCGCCGGGCCACGAACTGCCGCCCTACGTCGTGTGGGCGCACGGCGGACCCACCGACCGCGCCCCGCTCGTACTGGATCTGGAGATCGCCTACTTCACCTCCCGGGGCATCGGGGTAGCCGAGGTCGACTACGGCGGCTCGACGGGGTACGGACGGGAGTACCGGGAGCGGTTGCGGGAGCAGTGGGGCGTGGTCGACGTCGAGGACTGCGCGGCCGTCGCCCTCGCCCTCGCCGACGAGGGCACCGCCGACCGCCGGCGGCTGGCCGTCCGGGGCGGCAGCGCGGGCGGCTGGACCGCCGCGGTCTCGCTGGCCGGCACCGACGTCTACGCCTGCGGCACGATCCGCTACCCCGTGCTGGACCTGGTGGGCTGGGCGACGGGGGAGACCCACGACTTCGAGTCGCGCTACCCGGAGAGTCTCGTCGGCCCCCTCGCGCAGGTGCCCGCCCGCTACGCGCAACGCTCGCCGATCGAGCACGCCCACCGCATCACCGTGCCGTTCCTGCTCCTCCAGGGGCTGGACGACATGATCTGCCCGCCCGCCCAGTGCGAGCGCTTCCTCGCCCGGCTGGCCGGACGGACGGTGCCGCACGCGTACCTGGCGTTCGAGGGGGAGGGGCACGGATTCCGGCAGGCGGCCACGATGGTGCGCGCCCTGGAGGCCGAGCTGTCGCTGTACGCTCAGGTGTTCGGGCTGCGCCCGCCCGGAATCCCCAGGTTGGAGCTTGTGCGGTGAAGGAACTCGTGCGGCCGTCCCGGCTCGCCCCCGGCGCCCGGATCGCGGTCGTCGCCCCCAGCGGGCCGGTGGCGGAGGAGCGGCTGGAGGCCGGCCTCGACCTGTTGCGCGGCTGGGACCTCGACCCCGTGGTCGCCCCCCATGTGCTGGACCGGCACGACCGGCTGCCGCACCTCGCGGGCGCCGACGCCGACCGGGCCGCCGATCTCCAGCGGGCCTGGTGCGATCCGGCCGTCGACGCCGTGCTGTGCGCACGCGGAGGCTACGGCGCCCAGCGGATCGTCGACCTGCTCGACTGGGACGCGATGCGGGCCGCCGGGCCGAAGGTGTTCGTCGGCTTCAGCGACAGCACCGCGCTGCACGAGGCGTTCGCCCTGCGCCTGGGCCTGGTCACGCTCTACGGGCCCGCGGCCGCCGGCGTCGACTTCATCAAGAGCGCACGGGCGCAGGAACACCTCAGGGGCACCCTGTTCGCCCCGGAAACCGTCCGCACGCTCGCCTCCACCGGCACGCCCATCGCGGGGGGCCGGGCGAGGGGCGTCACCCTGGGCGGCTGCCTGACGCTGCTGGCCACGGGCTACGGCACCCCGCACACCCGGGCCGGCGTCGGCGGGGGGCTGCTGCTGATCGAGGACGTGGGGGAGCGGCCGTACCGTGTCGACCGGGCCCTCACCCAGCTCCTGCGCACCGGCTGGCTGGACGGTGTCGCGGGTGTCGCGCTCGGTTCCTGGGAGGGCTGCGGCCCCTACGAGGAGCTGCGCCCGGTCCTCGTGGACCGGCTCGGCGGCCTCGGCGTCCCCGTCGTCGACGAGCTCGGGTTCGGCCACTGCGAGGGAGCCCTGACCGTGCCCTTCGGCGTGCCCGCCGTACTCGACGCCGACGAAGGCACGCTCACCCTCGACACCCCGGCCCTGCGCTGACCTCCCGGCCGCCTCACCCGGAGGGCGCGGCTCACCGTGCGTGAGCGCGGTGCGGGGCCCAGGCTGGCCGTATGAGCCGGAAGACCTCGAAGACGTCCGAGAGCGTCGGCAAGGGCGAAGCGCTGACGCCGGGCCGGATCGTCGTCCTGGCGCTCGCCGTCCTCGCCCTGGTCTTCGTCTTCGAGAACACCCGCCCCGTGAAGATCCGGCTGCTGATCCCCGAGGTGACGGTGCCGCTGTGGACGGCGCTCCTGGCGATGTGGGCCGTCGGCGCCCTGTGCGGCGCCTCCTTCGCGTACGTCAGAAAACGGCGCAAGTGACCTCGTCGTAGGCTGTCCGGATGCCGCACACCGCATCCCGATACCTCGCCGAGGGCCCCCGCGTGGGCATCCGTCACTTCGCGTACGAGGACGGTCCGGAGTTCACGGCCCGCGCGCGTGAGAGCAAGGACCTGCACCACCCGTGGCTGTTCCCGCCGGTCACCGCCGACGCCTACACGGCCTACGCGGGCCGGCTGATCGAGGACCCGTCGAAGGCGGGCTTCCTCGTGTGCACCCTGGAGGACGGGGCGGTCGCCGGGTTCGTCAACATCAACAACATCGTCGAGGGCGGCTTCCAGTGCGGCGCACTGGGCTACGGCGCCTTCGCGCACGCGGCCGGACGCGGGCTGATGCGCGAGGCGCTCGACCTCGTGGTGGGGCACGCGTTCGGACCGATGCGGCTGCACCGGCTGGAGATCAACGCGCAGCCCGGCAACGACGCCTCGATCGCCCTCGCCCGTGGCTGCGGCTTCCGCAGGGAGGGCTTCTCCCCGAAGATGCTCCACGTCGACGGAGAGTGGCGGGACCACGAGCGGTGGGCGATCACCGCCGAGATGCGGACTTGTAGTTGATCTTCATCGTGTCGAGGTCGGTGACCGTCGACCGCAGCGCGGTGAAGCCGTGGCCCAGTTCCCGCAGCGTCGCCTCGGCGCGCTCCTCGGCGAGCGCGCCCGCCATCTCCTCGCCGTCCGCCGCGTCCGACACCACCACGTAGCGCATGGAGAAGTGCTTCAGCGGCGACGGCTCGTACGTCAGCGTGCCCTCCTCGGTGAACCGCATGCTCGTCAGACCGTGGTCGGCGGCCTCGGCGACGAGCCGGGTCCGGCCCTCGTCGGTGAGGCCGTCCCAGGTGCCCCGGACGATCACCCGGTAGGTGTGCTGCTCGCTCACTGCCGCTCCCTCGTGCCTGCCGTCGAACGCCCGACTCTACGTCCGCCACGGACCGCCGCCCACGGAATTTCACCGCGCCCGGCGCCTCACGACCCGCGCCGGTCGACGTACCCGCACACCGCCCCGTCCGGGTGGCGGGCGATCAGGTCCAGCTCGGCCGCAGGCCCGCTCATCGGCAGGAAGCAGCCGACCGCGGCCACTTGGACCCGGCCCCGCTCGAAGCGGAGCGCGCCGGTCCCCGCCAGCCGCTCGTAGAAGGAGACCGAGGCCTCCAGGTCGTCGACACAGACACGCAGTATGGATCCCGGAACGTCCCTGCGGACGAGCCTGGTTGGGGCGGGCGCGGCGAGGTCGTCCCTTCACCCGATCCCCGCCCGGGCCCTCCGCCCGTTCCCTCCCCACCGCTCCGGCGCGCCGGTTCCTGGAGTTAAGCGTCCATGACAGCGGGTACCCGAGGTCCATGGAGCGCATGGATCACCTGGAGCATCTGGACAAGCATCTGGTCGACGAGCTGGCGCAGGTGGCCCGCGAGACGATCCGCGAGGAGCTGCGCGAGCAGACCCGCAAGCAGCGCCGTACGGCCATGCTCTACGCGGCGTCCGGCGCCGTCGCCCTCTACGCGGGCGCGGCCGTCGCACTCGCCGTGGGGCTGGCACTCGACATCGGTCTGCCGGACTGGGTCGCGGCACTCATCACCGCCGCGGTCCTCGCCGTCGCGGCGTACCTGCTGCGCGGAGCCGCGAGGCCGCACGCCCCGTCATCGCCCAAGGCCGGCCTCGGCGCGGCACCGGACAAGGGCCCCGGCCGCGTCATCGGCGGTACGCCGCCGGCCGGGCCGCCCGGCGGTACCGGGCTGGCGTACCCCCCGATGCCGCCGACCGCGCCCGGCGCCCACGTGCCGCAGCCGGGCGAGGCGCCGCGCGCCGACGACATCGATCCCGAGCGTCCGCAGCAGGTCTGACGGGCGGCGCGCCGACGCCGAAGTGACGTAGCCGCGTCACGTGTTCGGCAGCCGGGCGGCCCCGCGGCACACGCTGCCGCGGGGCCGCCCGGTGTGCGCGGGCGTCCCGGCCCTCCGGGCCGTCACGCTGCGGACACGGGCGGCCGGAGGGGGCGCCGGCCCACGTTTGGCGGCTTCTGCCGGGGGGACGCGGAAACCTTCGTACGAAAACCGCCCGAACCCCATCGGAGGCCCACGTGAGGCGTCCCCGCATCGTGATCGTCGGAGCCGGCTTCGCCGGGTACCGGACGGCCCGCACCCTGGCGCGGGCGGCCAGAGGGCGGGCCGACATCACTCTGCTCAACCCGACCGACTACTTCCTGTACCTGCCTCTGCTGCCCCAGGTGGCGGCGGGCATCCTCGAGCCGCGGCGGGTCACCGTCTCCCTGTCGGGGACCCTTCGTGAGGTGCGGCCGGTGCTCGGCGAGGCCGAACACGTCGACCTCGACGCGCGCACCGTCCACTACACGAACCCCGAAGGCGACAAGGGCACGCTCGGCTACGACCGGCTCGTGCTCGCCGCAGGCAGCGTGAACAAGTTGCTGCCCATTCCCGGCGTCGCCGAGCACGCACACGGATTCCGCGGCCTGCCCGAAGCCCTCTACCTGCGTGATCACCTCACCCGGCAGGTGGAGTTGGCCGCCTCCGGCGCCGACGCGGCCGAGCGTACGGCGCGTTGTACGTTCGTCGTGGTCGGCGCGGGCTACACCGGCACCGAAGTCGCCGCACAGGGGCAGCTGTTCACCGACGCCCTGGTGCGCGCCCACCCCCTGCGCCGGGGCATGCGGCCACGCTGGCTGCTTCTCGACGTCGCGCCGCGGGTCCTGCCCGAGCTGGACGAGCGGCTCTCCCGCACCGCCGACCGGGTGCTGCGCGAACGGGGCGTCGAGGTGCGCATGGGGACCTCCGTCAAGGAGGCGACCCGCGACGGAGTCCTGCTGACCGACGGCGAGTTCGTCGCCACCCGCACCCTGGCGTGGTGCGTGGGCGTACGGCCCGATCCGCTGGCCGAGTCGCTCGGGCTGCCCATGGAACGCGGGCGGTTGCTCGTGGAACCGACCCTGCAGGTTCCGGGCAGGCCCGAGGTGTTCGCGTGCGGTGACGCGGCCGCCGTACCCGATCTGGAGAAGCCCGGTGAGTACACGCCGATGACCGCCCAGCACGCGTGGCGGCAGGGCAAGGTGGCCGGCCAGAACGTCGCCGCCTCTCTCGTCGAGGGCGGCGGTCCGGCCGGTCTGCGGCCCTACCGGCACAAGGACATGGGGTTCGTCGTGGACCTGGGCGGGGTGCAGGCCGCAGCCAATCCGCTCGGCGTCCACCTGTCCGGCCCCGCGGCCGGCGCGGTGGCCCGTGGCTACCATCTCGCCGCCATGCCCGGCAACCGCGTGCGCGTCGCCGCCGACTGGCTGCTGGACGCCGTACTCCCGCGACAGGACGTGCAGCTGGGTCTGGTCCGGTCCTGGTCGGTGCCGCTGGACACGGCGTCGCCGGAACTGGCACGGATGCCGGGAGAGAACGGGCGCCAACCGGCGGCCTCCGGTCCCGGCGCGGCCACCGCGGCGGACGCGCACGACGCGCACGACGCGGACGTCGAGAACGCGGACGTCGAGAACGCCCACGACCAGAACGCCGACGACAAGAACGAAGGAAACGACGTGAACGACGTGAACGACGTGAACGAGACGAAGAAGGCGACCGGCGGGTCCGGCGAGCACCACCCCGCGCCCGAGGACGGTTCCCAGTCGATCACCGCGCCGACACCCGAGGTGGGACAGCATTCGGGCGGTGGGAGCGGGTCCCGGGTGGGCCAGTCGTCGCCGGAGGAGGGCTCCCAGTCGATCGACTCGCCGACACCCGAGGTGGGGCGGCACAGTGACGGGCCGGCGGCCGTGCGGACCGACAGGACCGACGGGACCGACGCCGGGTCCGTGGGGAGCCGACCGGACCCCGAGGCCGCGAGGAAGCAGTCAGGCCGGGGGGCGGACGGGAACGATCCGGCCCCCGCCCCCGGCGAGAACACCCCCGTCGACAACGACCCAGCCGAGGGCGGCGACGACCGCGCGGAAGGAGGCCGCTAGTCCGATGGACACCGCCCAACTCACCGCACTCGGACAGCAGTTGCGGGTCGACAGCGTGCGTGCCTCCGCCGCCGCGGGATCCGGACATCCGACGTCCTCGATGTCGGCCGCGGACCTGATGGCCGTACTGCTCGCGAACCACTTCCGCTACGACTTCGACCGCCCGGCGCACCCGGGCAACGACCGCTTCGTGCTCTCGAAGGGCCATGCCTCCCCCCTGCTGTACTCCGCCTACAAGGCCGCCGGAGCCATCGACGACGAGGAGCTCCTGACCTTCCGCGAACTCGGCAGCCGGCTCGAGGGACACCCCACCCCGCAGCGGCTGCCGTGGGTCGAGACGGCCACCGGCTCGCTCGGCCAGGGGCTGCCGGTGGGCGTCGGCATCGCGCTGGCCGGGAAGCGGCTGGACCGCGTCGGATACCGGGTGTGGGTGCTGTGCGGCGACAGCGAACTCGCCGAGGGCTCGGTGTGGGAGGCCGCGGAGCACGCGGGCCACGAACACCTCGACAACCTCACGGTGGTCGTCGACGTCAACCGGCTCGGCCAGCGCGGCCCCACCCGGCACGGCCACGACCTCGACGCGTACGCCCGCCGCTTCCAGGCCTTCGGCTGGCACACGACAGAGATCGACGGACACGACGTCGACGCCGTCGACCGCGCCTACGGCGAGGCGGCCTCCACCCTGGGGCAGCCCACCGTGATCCTCGCCCGCACCCTCAAGGGCAGGGGCGTGCGGTCCGTGGAGGACCGCGAGGGCCTGCACGGCAAGCCGCTGCCCGACGCCGACGAGGCGATCGAGGAACTGGGCGGCATCCGCAGCCTGCGTGTCCACGTGCAGGAGCCGGCCGCCGCCCGCATGCTGCACTCCGTCCCGACCGGGCCCCTCGTGCTGCCCCGCTGGGAGGGGGAGGACCGCGAGAAGGGCGTGGCGACCCGTGACGCCTACGGCGAAGCCCTCACCGCGCTCGGGGCAGCCCGCGAGGACATCGTCGCCCTCGACGGCGAGGTGAGCGACTCCACGCGCGCCGAGGCCTTCGCCAAGGAGCACCCCGACCGGTTCTTCGAGTGCTACATCGCCGAACAGCAGCTCGTCGCCGCGGCGGTCGGCCTCGCGACGCGCGGCTGGGTCCCTTACGCCTCGACGTTCGCGGCCTTCCTGACCCGGGCCCACGACTTCGTCCGCATGGCCGCGGTGAGCGGGGCCGGCATCAATCTCGTCGGCTCGCACGCGGGGGTCGCCATCGGACAGGACGGGCCCTCGCAGATGGGTCTCGAGGACCTGGCGATGTTCCGGGCCGTGCACGGCTCGACCGTGCTGTACCCGTGCGACCCGCATCAGACCGCGCGGCTCGTCGCGGCCATGGCCGGCCTGGACGGCGTCCGCTATCTGCGCACCTCACGCGGCGCCGCCCCGGTGCTCTACGGGCCGGACGAGGAGTTCCCCGTCGGCGGGAGCAAGGTGCTGCGCTCCTCCGACCGCGACCGGCTGACGATCGTCGCGGCCGGCGTCACCGTGCACGAGGCCCTGAAGGCCGCGGAGGCGCTCGACGGCGAGGGCATCGCGGTCCGGGTCGTCGACCTCTACTCGGTCAAGCCCGTCGACCGGGCCACGCTGCGGCAGGCCGCCGAGGAGACGGGGCTGCTGATGAGCGTGGAGGACCACCACGAACAGGGCGGGCTCGGGGACGCGGTCCTCGACGCCTTCCTGGACGGGCGGCCGGTGCCCCGGCTGGTGCGGCTCGCCGTCCGGACGATGCCCGGCTCGGCGAGCCCGGCCGAGCAGCTGCACGCCGCGGGCATCGACGCCGAGTCGATCGCGGCGTCCGCCCGGCTGCTGGTGGAGCAGGCGATCGCCCCGTGAGCGGCGACGCCGTACGAAAGGTGCGGGTGGGCCGCCGCAGCATCGAGGTCCACCGTCCGGACAAGGTGCTCTTTCCGGGCGGTGGGGAGGCGAAGCAGTACACGAAGGGAGATCTGGTCGCGTACTACCGGTCGGTCTCCGCGTTCATGCTTCCGCAGCTGCGCGGCCGGCCGCTGATGCTGGAACGGCATCCGGACGGGATCGACGGGCCCCGCTTCATGCAGAAGAACACCCCCGAGCACTATCCGGAATGGATCAAGCGGGCCGAGGTGGCCAAGGAGGACGGCACCGTCCGCCATACCGTCTGCGACGACTCCGCCACCCTGGCCTACCTCGCCGA
Organism: Streptomyces rishiriensis; assembly: GCF_030815485.1. Taxonomy (NCBI): domain Bacteria; kingdom Bacillati; phylum Actinomycetota; class Actinomycetes; order Kitasatosporales; family Streptomycetaceae; genus Streptomyces; species Streptomyces rishiriensis. The sequence goes on from NZ_JAUSWV010000002.1 coordinate 6,854,722, forward strand.
CCAGGCGTGCCTCACCGTGCACCGCTGGCTCTCCCGGGTCGGGAGGGTCGACCGCCCGGACCTGATGATCTTCGACCTCGACCCGGCCGACGGTTCCCGCTTCGCCGCCGTCCGGGAGGCCGCCGAACGGCTCGGCGAGCTCCTCGACCAGCTGGGGCTGCCTTCGGCCCTGATGACGACGGGCTCGCGCGGACTGCACGTCGTCGTCCCGGTGGACGGACGCGACGACTTCGACGAGGTGCGCGGCTTCGCCCGGGACGCCGCCGAGCTGCTCGTGGCGGAGCACCCCGACCGGCTGACCACGGCCGCGCGCAAGAAGGACCGCGGCGACCGGCTCTACCTGGACGTGCAGCGCAACGGCTACGCGCAGACCGCCGTCGCCCCCTTCACGGTGCGCGCGCTGCCCGGGGCGCCCGTCGCCACGCCCATCACCTGGGATCAGCTGCGCGATCCGGAGCTCGGTCCGCGCCGCTGGACCATCGCCGACGCCGCCGAGCAGGCCCATGCCCGTCCCTGGTCGGGGCTGACGGGCCGCGTGCGCGCCCTGGGGCCCGCCAGACGGCGGCTCGACGCACTCCGTGACGCGTGAAGGTTTGGCCAAGAGCCTTTGGGCCACACGGAAGAAGAGGTGGCCATGGTGAACACAGAAAGCACATCACAGTCACACGCGTCTCACGATTCACATAGAGAACACGAAACACCTAAATCGCAAGAACCGCACCCTTCGCGAAGTTCACGGACCTCGCGGACCTCACGGACCACAGGGACTTCCGGTGACGAGGGAAGTTCCCGGACTCCGCGGGGTTCACGAGGTCACCGGGGTTCGAAGAGACCGCAGAGATCAGAGAGTCCGGAGAGTGCGCGGACTCCGACGACCAGGGAAGGCAAGGACGACGTGGCGGACGACCGGCCGAGCCCCATGGAGGTGCTGCGCCAGGCGCGGGCCCAGCTCACGGAGCTGACGGGGATGACCGCCGAGAGCGTTTCGTCCTTCGAGCAGACGGAGGACGGCTGGTCCCTGGACGTCGAGGTTCTGGAGCTCGCCCGCGTGCCCGACACGATGAGCCTGATGGCGAGCTACCAGGTGGAACTCGACCCCGAGGGCCAGCTCACCGGCTACCGGCGTGTTCGCCGCTACGAGCGTGGGCGCTCCGACTCGCACCGGCCGGGCGGCCGCTAGGCCGCCGGCCCGCATTCATGACCGATCATCCACTCCCACAGAAGGAGGCGCGGTCGACATGACCGTTGTCCCGGCACAACAGTCCGGCGGCGGAGGCGGCTCCAGCGGCCTCTACGACGTGCTGGAGCTCGTCCTCGACAGGGGTCTCGTCATCGACGCGTTCATACGGGTCTCCCTCGTCGGAATCGAGATTCTCAAGATCGACGTACGTGTCGTGGTGGCCAGCGTGGACACCTACCTGCGCTTCGCCGAGGCGTGCAACCGCCTGGACCTGGAGGCGGGGCCGCGCAAGAGCCCGGGCCTGCCCGACCTGGTCGGCGAGATCACCGAGTCCGGCGCGCGCGGCAAGTCCAAGGGCGCCTTGTCCGGCGCCGCGGAGACCATCTCCGGAGCCTTCAAGCAGGCCCGTGACGAGGGCTCCGCCCAGGAGGAGCGGGAGTCCAGGCCGCGGACGCGCAAGAGCACCACCGCGCGCCGGAAGGAGGAGCAGGAGTGAGCACCTACGTGTACGGCATCGTGGCGGGTTCGCACGCGGACCTTCCGGACGGCCTGGCCGGGGTCGGCGACCCGCCTCTGCCGGTGCGCGTCCTGAAGGAAGGCACTCTGGCGGCGATCGTCAGCGACGCCCCGGAAGGGCTGCGGCCCAAGCGCAGGGAGCTGCTCGCCCACCAGACCGTGCTCGCCGAGGCCGGCGCCGACGGCTGTGTGCTGCCCATGCGGTTCGGCAGTGTCGCGCCCGACGACAGTTCCGTCACCGGAGTCCTCGCCGAGCGCGCCGAGCACTACGAGGAGCGTCTGCGGGCCCTCGAAGGCAAGGTCGAGTACAACATCAAGGCCTCGCACGTGGAGGAGGCCGTCCTGCACCAGGTGATGGCCGACAGTCCCGAACTGCGGGGTCTCGCGGAGGCCAACCGGCAGGCGGGCGGCGGCAGTTATGAGCAGAAGCTTCAGCTGGGCGAGATGGTGGCCGCCGCGGTCAAGGCCAAGGAGGCCGAGGACGCGGCCGACGTGCAGCAGAGCCTCACGCCGCTGGCCGCGGCCACCAGTGTGGGCCCCGAGTCCACGGGCTGGCTGGTCAACGTCTCGTTCCTGGTGGACCGCGACTCGGCGGCCGGGTTCCTGGAGGCCGCGGAGGAGCTCCGCAAGGGCCGTCCGCACCTCGAACTGCGCGTCAACGGGCCGCTGCCGCCGTACAGCTTTGTCGAACCGGGTCCGGCCGCACCGGCGGGCACCGGCACGGAGTAGGCAGGTGCGCCATGGGTCTCATCTCAGAGGTGCTGCTGTTGCCGTTCGCCCCGGTGCGCGGCAGCGGCTGGGTGATCGAACAGGTGGTCCGGGAGGCCGAGCGGATCTATTACGACCCCGCCACGGTCCGGGCCGAACTCGCGCGTCTGGAGGAGCGGTTGGACGCCGGCGAGATCACTGAGGAGGAGTTCGACCAGCAGGAGGACGAACTCCTCGATCGGCTGGAGAGCGCTACGCGCAGAAGTGCGGGAACGGACGACGGGTGGACAGGATGAACCGAACGGCATTGGGCCTGGCGGTCGGGGCCGGGTATTTCCTCGGACGTACCAAGAAACTGAAACTGGCTTTCGCCGTCGGCTCCTTGGTGGCCGGCAAGCGGCTGAACCTGACCCCCAAGGGCATCGCGGATCTGGTCTCCCAGCAACTGCGGGACAACCCTCAGTTCAAGGAGATCGGGGATCAGCTGCGTCAGGACCTGCGCGGGGTCGGCAAGGCCGCCTCCGGCGCCATGGTCGAGCGGCAGATCGAATCCCTCGCGGACCGGCTGCACGGCCGCACCGCCGAGGTGCGCGACCAGCTCGACGGCGTGGTGCCCGGCCGGCAGGACGCGGACGAGGAGGAGGACGAGGAGGACGAGGCGCCTCGGGACGCTTCCGACGAGGACGAGGACGACGAGCCTCAGGACGCCGCCGACGAGGACGCCGACGAGGACGACGAGGACGACGAGCGCGACGCCGACGACGAGGGCGACGAAGAGGAACCGCCGAAGAAGGCACCCGCGAAGAAGACGGCCAAGAAGGCCCCCGCGAAGAAGGCGCCCGCCAAGAAGGCTCCGGCCCGCGCCACCGCCGCGAAGAAGACCGCGTCGGCCCCGAAGACGGGCGCGAGGACCGCATCGAAGGCTGCCTCGGGTACCACCTCCCGGCGGCCGAAGGGAGGCGACGACCGATGACCGAGACCCTCGGATCCGCCAAGTCCGCGACTTCCGCGGCCGGCAAGGCGGCGGGTGGCAACCCGCTCTCCGGAGTCGCCCACAGCGAGGCCGCCGACCGGCTCAAGGAAGAGGTGCAGGAGTACCTCGCCGCGCAGGTCACACGCCTGCTGACCGGGGTCGGCCACAAGCTCGGCGACACCACCGCCAAGCTGAACGACATCGCCGAGGGCAACAGCCCCGGCTTCGCCAAGCTCGCCCTCGAAGGCGGTCGCAAGGTCGCCGAGGGCAAGGGGCCGCTGCGCAGCGCGCTGGAGCTCGGCGCCTCGAAGGCGAAGGACAAGGTGACCGGCGCCTTCAAGAACCTCGGCGGCAAGGGCAAGGGCAAGAAGAGCGCGGGCAAGAAGCCGACCGTGATCATGGAGACGATCGACGTCGGCGTGCCGCTGCGCACCGCCTACGACCAGTGGACGCAGTACCAGGACTTCAGCACCTTCGCCAAGGGCGTCAAGAGCGCCAACCGCGCCGACGACACCACCAGCGACTGGCAGGCGAAGGTCTTCTGGTCCAACCGCAGCTGGAAGGCGAAGACCACCGAACAGGTGCCGGACGACCGGATCGCCTGGACGTCGGAGGGCGCCAAGGGCACGACGAAGGGCGTCGTCTCCTTCCACGAGCTCGCCGACAACCTCACCCGGATCCTGCTGGTCATCGAGTACTACCCCACGGGGCTGTTCGAGAAGACCGGCAACATCTGGCGCGCCCAGGGCCGCCGTGCCCGCCTCGACCTGAAGAACTTCGCCCGCTTCATCACGATCAAGGGGGAGGCGCAGGACAGCTGGCGCGGTGAGATCCGCGACGGCGAGGTCGTCACGTCCCACGAGGACGCGGTCGCCGAGGAGAACGACGAGAACGACGAGAACGACGAGAACGGCGAGCCCGAGGAGGGCGCCGAGGCGCGGGATGCCGGGGACCGCGGCCGGGAGGACGATGAGGAGTACGACGACGAGGACGAGGGCCCGGTCGCCGAGGACGAGGAAGTAGAGGACGACGAGGCGGAGCCCGAGGGCGAGTACGAGGAGGAAGAGGAGGAGGGCGAGCCCGAGGCCGCCGAGGACGAGTACGAGGAGTACGACGAGGAGGAGCCCGAGGAGGAGCCCCGGGCCGAGGACGCGCCCGCCAGGGGCCGGAGCCGGCGATGAGCATGCCGAGCCGGATGCCGGAGCCGTACGGCCAGGGCGGCGGAGCCAATCTCGCCGACATCCTGGAACGTGTCCTCGACAAGGGCATCGTCATCGCGGGCGACATCCGGATCAACCTGCTCGACATCGAACTGCTCACCATCAAGCTCCGCCTCATCGTCGCCTCCGTCGACAAGGCCAAGGAGATGGGCATCGACTGGTGGGAGGACGACCCGGCGCTGTCCTCCGGCGCCCGCCGCAACGAACTCGCGCGTGAGAACGCCGAGTTGCGGGAGCGGCTGGCGCGGCTGGAGGAACTGGAGCTGGGCCGCGCCCCGGAGGAGAGCCGTGTCCTGAAGGAGGGGCGCGCCTCGAAGGACGGCAGCGCCCCGAAGGACGTCCGAGAGGAGTCACCATGACCGGACTGCGGTACGTGTACGCCGTCTGTCACCCCCTCGGCGCGCCCCTCCAGGCCGCGCTGTCGGGGGTGGCGGGCGACCCGCCCAGACTGCTCACCCACCGCGGCCTGATCGCCGTGGTCAGCCATGTGCCGGAGCGGGACTTCGCGGAGGAGCCGCTCCGGCGCCATCTGGAGGACCTGGACTGGCTGACCGCGACCGCCCGCGCCCATCAACAGGTGATCGACGCCCTCACGGCCGTCACCACACCGCTGCCCCTGCGGCTCGCCACGGTGTTCCGGGACGACAGCGGCGTCCGCGTGATGATGGAGGAGCGCGAGGACGACTTCCGGCGCGTCCTGGACCGGCTCGCCGGCCGGGTCGAGTGGGGGGTGAAGGTGTATGTGGAGGCCGAGGCTCAGGAGTCCGAGCGGGCGGTGAGCAAGCCCGCCTCGGGCCGGGACTACCTGATGCAGCGGCGCTCCAGGGCCCGGGCCCACGAGGACGCCTGGCAGCGCGCCGAGCGGTTCGCCGGAAGCCTTCACGCTCAGTTGTCCGCGCACGCCGACGACGCCCGCCTGCATCCGCCGCAGAACTCCGCCCTGGCCGAGGCGTCCGGACAGAACGTACTGAACGCCGCCTATCTCGTTCCGCGCGCGGAATCCGAGGAATTCGTGGAAATGGTGGACCGCACCAAGGGACAGGAACCCGGAATGCGTGTGGAACTCACGGGACCGTGGGCCGCCTATTCCTTCGTGGAGTCCGCCGGTGAGCCGGGCGCCGTGGAAACGGGGGAGGGCGCATGACCGTGGTGGAGCGCCGTGAGGTCGCTCTCGTCGACCTGCTCGACCGGCTGCTGGCCGGCGGGGTCGTCATCACGGGGGACATCACCCTGCGCATCGCGGACGTCGACCTCGTCCGCATCGACCTCAACGCGCTGATCAGCTCCGTCAATGAGCAGGTGCCGTCGCCATGGGGGGAGTCGCTGTGACCGAACGCCGCAACCATCTCGATCTCGAACCGGACACCGTCGAGCGCGATCTGGTGAAACTCGTGCTGACCGTCGTGGAGTTGCTGCGCCAGCTGATGGAACGGCAGGCGCTGCGCCGCTTCGACACGGGCGATCTGAGCGAGGAGCAGGAGGAGCGGATCGGGCTCACCCTGATGCTGCTGGACGACCGGATGACCGAGTTGCGCGAACGCTACGGACTGCGGCCCGAGGACCTGAATCTGGACCTCGGGCCGCTGGGACCGCTGCTTCCCCGGGAGTGAGTCGCCCCACTCCCCGGGAAGCCGGTCCGGCGTTGCTTCACTGCCTCAGCTCACCACCTGTACCAGCGACCCCTGCCTCCCGCGGAAGTGGTTCCGCGAGCCAGGAAGCCGAGCAGCCAGAGGACGAGAACCGCGAGTGCGATCCACCAGAGCAACTTCACCGCGAATCCGGCGCCGAAAAGAATCAGCACCAGCAGCAGAACCAGCAGAACGGGAACCATAGTGTCAACCTCCTGCCATGCGGGTTTCCCGGATTGCGGAAATCATTCGCGGTTCGTTTTCGAGTCGTGCGCGAGTCGTCCACGATGCGTGCGCGGATCCTTCGTGGTGCGTCCGCACACCCGTCGAGCGCGTGCGTGATGCCCGCACGCGTCAGGCGGCCTTCCGGCACAGGATCTCCGCGTGCAGGACGCTGAACCAGCCGTCCTCCCGCCGCCCCCACTCCCGCCAGGCCTCCGACACGGCGTGCAGATCCTCCACCGTGGCGTGTCCGCCCCGGGTGGCGCGCTCCGCGTACGCCGAGGCCACGGTGCGGTCGGCCCACAGGCCGCTCCACCAGGCCCGCTCCTCGGCGGTGCTGAAGGTCCAGGTGGCGGAGGTGGCCGTGATGTCGGTGAATCCCGCGGCCAGCGCCCACGACTTCAGCCGCCGCCCGGCGTCCGGTTCGCCGCCGTTGGCCCGCGCCACCCGGCGGTACAGGTCCAGCCAGTCGTCCATCCCGGACGAGGCGGGATACCAGGTCATCGCCGCGTAGTCGGAGTCCCGGACGGCGACGTAGCCGCCCGGCCTCGTCACCCGCAGCATCTCGCGCAGCGCCTGCACCGGGTCGCCGACGTGCTGGAGCACCTGGTGGGCGTGGACGACGCAGAACGTGTCGTCCGGAAAGTCCAGGGCGTGTACGTCGGCGACCGCGAAGTCGATGTTGGTCAGGGCCCGCTCGGCGGCCGCGCCACGCGCCTGTTCCAGGATCCCCGGCGCGTGGTCGACGCCGGTGACGTGCCCGTCGGGGACCAGGGCGGCCAGGTCGGCCGTGATGGTGCCCGGGCCGCAGCCGATGTCCAGGATCTTCATGTGGGGTTTCAGCGAACCGAGCAGGTAGGCAGCGGAGTTGGCGGCGGTCCGCCAGGTGTGCGAGCGCAGCACCGACTCGTGGTGTCCGTGCGTGTAGACGGCCGTCTCCTGTGCTTTCGGCATGGTTCTACCCCTTCTCGACGAACCGGGTCCCCGGTTCCCTCACCGTACGTCGATGACCGGATCGTGAGACCATTCGTCTTGCACTGTGGGCTGACGGCGCGTCAGTCGTCCTCCGTGTCCCGGTGACTTCGCCGTCGGGGACGCAAGGCCCGCCGGACGGCGAACGCGGCGCCGACGCCCAGCGCCGCGCCCGCGAGCACGTCGCTCGGGAAGTGGACGCCCGTGTACACCCGGGACATCGCGACCGAGAACGCGACCGGCGCCACCACCGCGCCCCATGTCGGCGACTCCAGGGCGACCCCGGCCGCGAAGGCCGCCGCCGACGCGGAGTGGCCGGACGGGAAGGACGTGGTGATCGGCTGCCGCTTCAGCCGCCGCCCCAGCGGCACCGCGTCCAGCGCCGGCCGGGACCGGCGTACCGATGGCTTGCCGACGGTGTTGATGGTGAGGGAGGCCAGACCGAGTGAGGCCAGCCCGCGCACGGCGGCGCGGCGGCCCCGGGGCGTGCCGGACACGGCGAGGGCGGCCGCCGTCGCGAACCAGAGCAGGCCGTGGTTCGCGCCCCGGCTCAGCCGCGGCAGGACCGGCTCGGCGGCCGGCCAGTGCCGTTCGGCGGCGAACGCGAACACCTGGTCGTCGAGGGCGAGGAACAGACCGCGCGGGCCGTGCCGACCGGGCTTCAGGACGCTGGGACCGACATGGGGAATCATCCGCTGCGAGTACCCTGAAGTGGCCGTTTCTTGTGCGGGGCGGCTTCCGACACCGGAGGGTCACTGCATGCGACTGCTGCTCGTCCGCCACGGCCAGACCCCCACCAACGTGGACTACCTGCTCGACACCGCGGTCCCCGGCCCCGGCCTCACCGAACTCGGCGCCCGGCAGGCCGCCGCCCTGCCGCAGGCCCTCGCGGACGAGGACATCGAGACCCTCTACGCCTCCACCCTCGTACGCACCCGGCTCACCGCCGCCCCGCTGGCCGCCGCCCGCGGCCTCGACGTACTCGTCCGCGACGGCATCCGGGAGATCTCCGCGGGCGACCTCGAGATGGTGTCCGGCAACTCGGAGCGCGGCGAGCTCTACATGCGCACGGTGTTCGCCTGGGCGGCCGGCGACGTCGAGCTGCGTATGCCGGGCGGGGAGAGCGGTTCCGAGTTCCTGGCGCGGTACGACGCCGTGGTCGCCGAGGCCGCCGCGAGCGGCGCGGGAACCGTCGCGATGGTCAGCCACGGCGCCGCGATCCGCGCGTGGGCGGCCACCCGCGCCGACAACGTCGACGTGCCCTTCGCCGCGGCCAACCGGCTCGCCAACACCGGCGCCGTCGTCCTCGAGGGTTCCCCGGCCGACGGCTGGAAGGCCCTGTCCTGGGCGGGCGCGACGGTCGTGCCCGCGGGCGAGGCCGGCCCCGCGGGGCAGCCGGTGACGGAGGCGGGCGGCTGACGGGCGACGGCACGCCTTCCCCGCCGGGCCGCGCATAACGGTTTGCCGCATCCCGTGGGCGGCCCGCAGAATGCGCCTCATGGGACACCTGGAAGCCGCGCACCTCGAGTACTACCTCCCCGACGGGAGGGCGTTGCTCGGCGACGTGTCCTTCCGGGTGGGTGAAGGGGCCGTGGTGGCGCTGGTCGGACCCAACGGCGCGGGCAAGACGACCCTGCTGCGGCTGATCTCCTCCGAGCTGAAACCGCACGGCGGGACCGTCACCGTGTCCGGCGGTCTCGGCGTGATGCGTCAGTTCGTGGGCTCCGTGCGGGACGAGACGACCGTCCGGGACCTGCTGGTGTCCGTGGCTTCGCCCCGCATCCGCGAGGTGGCGAAGGCCGTCGACGAGGCCGAGCACGCGATCATGACCGTCGACGACGAGACCGCGCAGCTCCAGTACGCGCAGGCCCTCGCCGACTGGGCCGAGGTGCGCGGGTACGAGGCCGAGACCCTGTGGGACATGTGCACCATGGCCGCGCTCGGCGTCCCCTACGACAAGGCCCAGTTCCGCCTCGTGCGCACCCTCTCCGGCGGCGAACAGAAGCGGCTCGTGCTGGAGGCGCTGCTGCGCGGCACCGACGAGGTGCTGCTGCTCGACGAGCCGGACAACTACCTCGACGTGCCGGGCAAGCGGTGGCTGGAGGAACGGCTGAAGGAGACCCGCAAGACGGTCCTCTTCGTCTCCCACGACCGCGAACTCCTCTCCCGCGCCGCCGAGAAGATCGTCTCCGTAGAGCCCGGCCCGGCCGGCGCCGACGCCTGGGTGCACGGCGGCGGCTTCGCCACGTACCACGAGGCCCGCCGTGAACGGTTCGCCCGCTTCGAGGAGCTGCGCCGCCGCTGGGACGAGAAGCACGCCCAGCTGAAGAAGCTGGTCCTGAGCCTGCGTCAGGCTGCCTCCATCAGCCATGAGCTGGCCTCCCGCTACCAGGCCGCGCAGACCCGGCTGCGCAAGTTCGAGGAGGCCGGCCCGCCGCCGGAGCCGCCCCGCGAGCAGGACATCACGATGCGCCTCAAGGGCGGCCGCACGGGCGTGCGGGCGGTCACCTGCAAGGGACTGGAGCTCACCGGTCTGATGAAGCCCTTCGACCTGGAGGTCTTCTACGGCGAGCGGGTCGCCGTCCTCGGTTCCAACGGCTCGGGCAAGTCGCACTTCCTGCGCCTGCTCGCCGGCGACACCGTGGCGCACACGGGGGAGTGGAAGCTCGGCGCGCGGGTGGTGCCCGGCCACTTCGCCCAGACCCATGCCCACCCCGAGCTCCTGGGCCGCAAGCTCCTGGACATCCTGTGGAGCGAACACTCCCAGGACCGGGGCGCGGCCATGTCCCGGCTGCGCCGGTACGAGCTGACCCAGCAGGCCGAACAGAGCTTCGACCGGCTCTCCGGCGGCCAGCAGGCCCGCTTCCAGATCCTGCTGCTGGAACTGCAGGGCGTCACCGCCCTGCTCCTCGACGAGCCGACCGACAACCTCGACCTGGAGTCCGCCGAAGCGCTCCAGGAGGGCCTGGAGGCCTTCGACGGAACGGTTCTCGCCGTCACCCACGACCGCTGGTTCGCCCGCTCCTTCGACCGTTACCTGGTCTTCGGCAGCGACGGCCGGGTCCGGGAGACCGCGGAGCCGGTGTGGGACGAGCGGCGCGTGGAGCGGGCCAGGTAGGCAGGGAGCGCGCTCCCCAGGCAGGCCCGCGGGGCCCGGGGGCCCGAATGTTCGTACAGTGGATGCGGGGACGTGCTCGCGGGTGGGTACCCGGACCGCATGGACGACCACGACGAGCGGGGCATGACCATGACCGGAGTCGAACCTGAGCGGCTGGACGATCAGCAGCTGATGAAAGAGCTGGAGACGATCCACCGCACGCGCCACGACACCCTGCTGTACGGCTCGAACGACGCCCTGCGCGCCCATAACGGCCGCATGGCCCAGCTGGAGGGCGAGTACCTGCGCCGCAACCCGCGCCGCTTCGTCTCGCCCGGCCGTACCCGGGACGGGGCGAGGGAGCGAGCCGTCGAAGCCGACCGACCCGGCTCGCGCCAGGCCCCGGGCGGCAGCCCGAAGACCTCGGAAGGCGGTCCGGCGGGCGCTCCGGTCGGCAAGTGGGGCCCGGGAACGACGAGCGGCCCCGGCGAGGCCTGAGCCCACCGGAGCCGTCCGACTGTTCCCTCCGTCGCGGCCTCTGTCGCGGTCTTCGCCGTCTGCCGGGCCTTCCCCGATCTCGGTCGGCTCGTGCGGAGCCGGCGCCGACCTGGCGCCGGCTTTCGGTGACTGGCGCCGAGCTCCGGCTACGGTCAGCCCGCCTCCTGTGCGAACACGTCCACGAACGTCTCGCAGAAGGCCTTCAGGTCGTCCGGCTTGCGGCTGGTGACCAGCTTGTTGGGGCCGTGGTCGCAGATCTTCACCTGCTCGTCGACCCAGGTGGCGCCCGCGTTGCGCAGATCCGTCGCGAGGCTCGGCCACGAGGTCAGCACCCGGCCCCGTACGACGTCCGCCTCGACGAGCGTCCACGGGGCGTGGCAGATCGCGGCGACCGGGCGGCCCTGCTCGAAGAAGTCCTTGACGAACGCCACGGCCTTGTCGTCGGTGCGCAGGAAGTCGGGGTTCGCGACCCCGCCCGGCAGGACCAGCCCGCCGAAGGACTCCGCGGACACCTCGCCGACGACCTCGTCGACCCGGAACGTGTCCGCCTTGTCGAGATGGTTGAACGCCTGGATCTCGCCCGGTTCGGTCGACACCAGGACGGGCTCGTGGCCCGCGTCAACCGCCGCCTGCCAGGGGTCGGTGAGCTCGACCTGCTCGACGCCTTCGGGCGCCACCAGAAACGCGATGCGCATGAGAGTTCAACGTCCTTTCCGTGTGCTCGGGGCCCTTGGGGCCCCAGGGGCCCAGGGGTCCCTGTGATGTCGGCAGGTCCTTCAGATGCCGGCCTCGGTGGGCCCGGTCCCGCCGGCTCGGTCCCGTGCCGTCACCGGCGGCTTTCGACCAGTGCCTCGGCCAGTTCCTGGACGGTGGCGTAGCGGTCCTCGGACGGCAGCTGCCGTACCGCTTCCACCAGCGCGTCCGGCGCGTTCTTGCGGCGCAGGCCCACGGCCAGCGCGCCCGCGTCCGCGGGGAAGGAACTGCGTCCCAGGGTCCGTGCCAGTTCCAGCCGCAGGGTCTCCAGCGTCGCCCGGGAGCTCCCGGGCACCACCGGCCCGCCCCAGATCTCGGGGTCGTCCTCGGCGGACGGCTCGGGGTCGTGCCACTCCTCCACCCGCGTGGGGTGACCGGACCTCAGCAGACCCTGCAATTCGTGCTTCATCTCGTCGTCCCGGTGCACGCTCAGCCGGTCGCTGCCTCGCTGCATGTCTCTCCCTCCAGGTCTTCCACGGTGTCGGTGCGCACCGCGTACCCGAGGACAGGGAGCCGACACGGGGTCGCCGGGTCACTTCTCCAGCGGTCCCGGCAGGAACTCCTGCACCTTCGCCATGAAGCCCTGTCTGATCATGGAACCCCCGTCGGCGTCGCCCTTGAGAGCCGAGGCGACCGTGGCCTCGATCTGCTCCCAGGTGGCGTGCGGCGGGACCGGCGGCACGGCCGGATCGGTGAGGAACTCGACGACGGCGGGGCCGTCCGCCTCCAGGGCCGTACGCCAGCCGCGCTCGACGTCCTCCGGCGTCTCCACCCGCACCCCGGTCAGCCCCAGGGAGCGGGCGAACGCCGCGTACGGCACGTCCGGCAGCTCCTGCGAGGGCAGGAAGGACGGAGCGCCGCTCATGGCGCGCATCTCCCAGGTCACCTGGTTCAGGTCGCGGTTGTTCCACACCGCGACGACCAGCCGCGGATCCGCCCAGCGATCCTGGTACTTGGCGGCCGTGATCAGCTCCGCGAGCCCGTTCATCTGCATCGCCCCGTCACCGACCAGCGCGATCACCGGCCGGTCCGGGTGGGCGAACTTCGCGCCGATCGCGTACGGCACCGCGCAGCCCATCGTCGCCAGCGTGCCGGAGAGGGAACCGCGCATCCCCGGGCGCAGCGTGACGTGGCGGGCGTACCAGCTCGCCACCGAACCCGAGTCCGCGGTGACGATCGCGTCGGGCGGGAGCAGCGGGGACAGCGCGCGGGCCACGTACTCCGGGTTGATCGGGTCGGCCGACAGCCGCGCCCGCCGGTCCAGCACGTCGTTCCAGCGCCGTACGTTGTCACCAACGGTGTCGAACCACTCCCGGCCGCGTTCCTCGCCCCTGATCATCGGGATCAGCCGGCGCAGGGTCTCCCGCGCGTCCCCGACGAGGTTCACCTCGTACGGATAGCGCGTCCCGATCGTGCGCGGGTCGATGTCGATCTGCACGCCCCGCGCCCGGCCGGACTCCGGCAGGAACTGTGGGTACGGAAAGGACGAGCCGATCGTCAACAAGGTGTCGCAGTCGCGCATCAGCTCGTAGGACGGCCGGGTGCCGAACGGGCCGACCGAGCCGGTGACGTAGGGCAGTTCGTCGCTCAGGGTGTCCTTGCCGAGCAGTGCCTTCGCGACGCCGGCACCGAGCAGTTCGGCGATCCGCTCGACCTCTGCCCGGGCCCCGGCGGCGCCCTGGCCGACCAGGATCGCCACCTTGTCACCGGAGTTGAGGAGGTCGGCGGCCCGCCGCAGGGACTCCTCCGACGGGATCGTCGTCCCCTCGCTCGGGCCGAGACCGGACGGCACCGTCCCGAACTCGTGGGCGGGTGCCGCGCAGGCGAGCTCCTGCACGTCCGCGGGGATGACGACCGCGGTCGGGCAGCGGCGGGCGTACGCGGTGCGGATCGCCCGGTCCAGGACGTTCGGCACCTGCTCGGGGGCCGTCACCGTCTCCACGAACTCCGAGGCGACGTCCTTGAAGAGCGTGTGCAGGTCCACCTCCCCCTGGTACGGGCCGCCCATCGCCGAGCGGTGCGACCGACCGACGATCGCCAGCACCGGCACATGGTCGAGCTTCGCGTCGTACAGGCCGTTGAGCAGGTGGATCGCGCCCGGCCCCGAGGACGCCACGCACACCCCGAGGCGGCCGCTGAACTTGGCGTGGCCGACCGCCTGGAACGCGGACATCTCCGCGTGCCGCGACTGCACGAAACGCGGCTCGTCCCCGGCCCGGCCCCAGGCGGCGAGCAGGCCGTTGACGCCGTCGCCGGGATAGCCGAAGACCTGCTCCACTCCCCACTCCCGCAGCCGCTGAAGGACGTGGTCGGAGACCTTGACGCTCATGAACGTGACTCCTGGGCTCGGGACATGGACACGGGGTGAAGGCCGTGTCCCCTTGCGGGTGACCCCCGGGGCCGCCGGAAAACCTGGGCGGGTGTTTGGCGAGGGGAGTCCGGGGCAGGCGCGCCACAGTGCTTCGGACCGGAGGCACGTCCGTGGGAGGCCGCGACCTCGCGTCCCCCGGCGGCCCGGTCGGGCCGCCGTCGCGCTTCCCCGGTGACCGGCCAACCCAGAGCACGCCCGAGGGAGTTGCACACCCATGCCGAACCGAGCGAACGCGAAGCGCCGTCCGCACGACGACGCCCCCGACACCGCCGACGCCTTCCGCAGGCTCGCGGGCCTGCCTCCCGGGCCCCAGCGCGACACGCTCCGCTCGCAGATCGTCGAGGCCTGGCTCCCGATGGCCGACCGTCTCGCCGGCCGTTTCCGCAGCCGTGGCGAGGCTTTCGACGACCTGCGTCAGGTCGCCGCTCTCGGTCTGGTCAAGGCCGTCGACCGTTACGACCCGGAACTCGGAAACGCTTTCGAGAGCTACGCCGTCCCCACCGTCACCGGTGAGATCAAGCGGCACTTCCGCGACCACATGTGGACCCTGCACGTGCCGCGCCGCGTCCAGGAACTGCGCAACCGGGTGCGCTTCGCCGACCAGGACCTGGCCCAGACCGTCTCCGGGCGGCGGCCCACCGTCGCCGAGATCGCCGAGCGCGCTCAGCTCAGCGAGGAGGACGTCCGCACCGGTATGGAGGCGCTGGAGAGTTTCACCGCGCTGTCGCTGGACGCGGAGCTGCCGGGCAGCGAGGACGGCTACTCGCTGAGTGACGTGCTGGGAGCGGCGGACCCGGCGCTGGGCACGGTCGTCGACCGGGAGGCGGTCAGGACACGGCTCGCCGCGCTGCCCGAGCGGGAGCGGGCGATCTTGTACATGCGGTTCTTCGAGGACATGACGCAGAGTCGGATCGCGGAACAGCTGGGCATCTCGCAGATGCATGTGTCCCGGCTGATCAACCGGTGCTGCAATCGGTTGCGGGAACAGGTGCTGAACGAGGTGGCGTAGCAGGCGTGGCGCAGCGGGAGTCCGCCGTCGCGGAGGCATCCGCGGTCACCCGGTTGGTGGCGCGTGTCCCGCCAATGGCGTCCGGCCGCGCGCGGCCGGCGGCTCCTCGGGCTCTGATGGCTGTGGGGCGGCAACGCCCCGCCCGCAGCCGTCGGCCGAAGGAACCGTCCCATGCGTCGCACCGCCCAGCTCCTCTCCGCCCTCACCGTGGCAGGCGCCGTCCTGGTCGCCGTCGCTCCGGCGGCGTTCGCGGACCCGGCGGCGGAGGTCAGCCCGGGCAGCGTCGCCCCGGGCGGCAGTGTCACCGTCTCCGTCTCCTGCGGTCCCCTCGGCGGCACCGCGCCCGAGAGCCTCGACGCCACCTCGCAGGCCTTCGCCGAGGGCACCGTCAAACTGAGCAAGGTCCCCGGCGCCGACGGTGCGCAGACCGGGGCCGCGTACAAAGGCACCGCCCGTATCGCGCCCGCCGACGACCTCGAGGTGAGCCCGGAGGCGGTCGGGCCCGACGCCGCCTGGACCGTCGACGGCACCTGTCCGGCGGCGCCCGGCGGACAGGGCAAGCCGTGGAGCGCGACCCTGGACGTCGCGCGCGCCGCGCCGCAGCCGTGCGGCTCGGCGCCCGCCGGGTCCTGTGCCACCGGCGGGCCGTGTCCGCCGGCGCAGGGCACCGGCGCGCCGCACGGTGACACCTGCCGCACCGTCCGGCCCTGCACCCCGCCCGAGCCCCGAGCCGCCGCGTCCCACGAGGCCTCCGCCCACGAGGCCGACTGCGCCCCCGCCACCGTCGGGCACGGCGTCCAGGCCGGTGAGGGCGGTGCCTTCACCGACTCCGTCCCCGCGCTCGCCGCCGGCGGCCTGCTGATCGCCGGCGCGCTCGGCGCCGCCGTGCACCGGCTGCGCCGCCGGGGCCCCGAGGGCGGCGTCTGACCCGCCGGAGGGCCCGTCCGGCCCGCGCTGTGACGGGCGCAACGTGCGGCACGGCCATGGGGCGAGGCCCCACGGGGTACTCAGAGCCCAGGAGCACGATCGGCCCCGTACGAGCGTCCGGCCCCGCGGGGCCGGACGGCCCGCACGGGACGCGGCACCCCGCCCGGCCCGCGACGACGTCCGACGGCCGGGCAGGTCGCCGGGACGGGGCGCCGCGGGCACCGCACGAGGCAGGGCCCCAGGACCGGACAGGGCAACCGGACCGGACAGGGCATCAGGGACGGACTGCGCGGAGGACGAGATGCGGCGGACGCGAGCGGAGGACCACGGGCCCGTCCGCTACGGCCCGCCGCTGCCCTCGGACGGACTGCCGGTGCTGCCGGAACTCGTCTCGGTGCTCGCCCGGGCCGCCGGGCGCGCCGACGGCGAGCCGGTCGGCGGCGGCCCCGCCCTGCTCGGCGCCGCCCGCGGCTACTGGGAGCGGCGCGGGACCCCCGCGGAACCCGGGCACGTCGTGGCCGGGCCCGGTGCCCCCGCCCTGCTCCTGGCGCTGACCGCCGCCCTGGGCGGCGACGTCCTGGTGCCCCGGCCCTGCGCGGCCTGGTGGGCGCCGTACGCACGCCTGCTGGGAAGGCCCGTCTTCCATGTGGCGACGCCCGCCGAGTGCGGGGGAGTCCCTGACCCCTTCGCCCTGCTGGAGACCGTGCGCCGGGTGCGCGCCGAGGGCGGCGACCCGCGGCTGCTGGTGCTGTCCGTCGCCGACGACCCCACCGCGACCGTCGCGCCGCCCGAGGTGCTGCACGAGGCGGTGGAGGCCGCCGCGGGCGAGGGCCTGCACCTGGTCAGCGACGAGACCTGGCGCGACACGCTGCACGCCCCGCACGACACCGTGCCGGTCAGCCCCGCCGAGATGCTCCCGGAGCAGGTCACCGTCGTCAGCGATCTCGCCGGTGCGCTGCTGCCCATCGGCTGGCCGGCGGCCGTCGCCCGGTTCCCCGCCACGGCGACCGGCGACGACCTGCGCGCGCGGGTGCTCGACGTCCTCACCGCGCTCGGCGCGGGGGTGGCCGCTCCGGTCGCCGCCGCGGCCGCGTACGCACTGACCGAGCCTGAGCCGGTCACCGAGCGCGTCGCCGCCGTCGTACGCCTGCACGCGCGCGTGGCCGACGCGGTGCACGCCGTCGTGACCGCCGCGGGCGGCCTCGCCCTCCCGCCCCGGGCCGGACGTCACCTGTACGTCGATCTCGGCCCGTTGCGCACCGCGCTCGCCGCGCACGGCGTCGGCGACGCGCAGGACCTGGAGGACTTCCTCTCCCTGCGGCTCGGGATGCCCGCACCGGGCGGACACCGCTTCGGGGACGAACTCGGGGCCCTGCGCGTCCGGCTCTCCACCGACATGCTGCTGGACGGCACGGACGCCCAGCGCGCGGCATGCCTCACGTCACCCGAACCGCTGGAACTGCCACACGTGCACCGCGCGTTGGCGCTCTTGAGGTCGGTCTTCGACGACCTCCGTGACGACGCTCGGCGATGGGAGCCTCCTCGATGACGCAGCAGTCCGAGTCGACCACCACCACCGCGGTGACCACGAAGGACGCCGGCGCCCCGGCTCCCCTGTCCCCGCTCGCGTCCCCCGCCCCGCCGCTCGCCGAGCCCCGCCCGATCGGGGAGCGGCGGGTGTGGCCGCGGACCTTCCACGACCGGCTGACCTCACCGCTGCCCGGCCTCAAGGCCCTGGCCCGGTTCGCCCGCGAGGGTTCCGTACGGCCCGGCAGGGACGGCCTCGCCGACATTCCGCGGCTGCCCTTCGCACCCGCTCCGTTGCCCCGGGTGGACGCCCGTACCGTCGCCGTCTCCTGGGCGGGGCACGCCAGCTGGGTGGTGGGCGTCGGCGGCCTCACCGTCCTGACCGACCCCGTCTGGTCCCGTCGCATCCTCGGCACCCCGGCCCGGATCACCCCCGTCGGCGTCCCCTGGGAGGCGCTCCCGCGCGTGGACGCCGTCGTCATCAGCCACAACCACTACGACCATCTCGACGCCCCCACCCTGCGCCGGCTCCCGCGGGACACGCCCGTGTTCGTGCCGGCCGGGCTCGGACGCTGGTTCCTGCGCCGCCGGTTCACGCGGGTCACCGAGCTGGACTGGTGGGAGGCGGCCGAACTGAGCGGCGTGCGCTTCGACTTCGTGCCCTCTCACCACTGGTCCAAGCGCTCCCTCACCGACACCTGTCACTCGCTCTGGGGCGGCTGGGTCCTCACCGCCCCCGACGGACAGCGCGTCTACTTCGCCGGGGACACCGGCTACGGCCACTGGTTCTCCCGGATCGGACAGCGCTACCCCGGCATCGATCTCGCCCTGCTGCCCATCGGCGCCTACGACCCCCGCTGGTGGCTCAGCGACGTCCACTGCGATCCGGAGGAGGCGGTCCGGGCCACCCTCGACCTCGGGGCGCGGCGGATGGCCCCGATGCACTGGGGCACCTTCGTGCTGTCCGCCGAGCCCGTCCTCGAGCCCCTCACACGGGTGCGCGCGGCCTGGGAGAAGGCGGGACTGGAGCGGGACGCCCTGTGGGACCTGCCGGTGGGAGGCGCACGCGTTCTCGAGTAGGAGCGGAACGGCAGTGGCGCTTCCACGCGGTCGCCGCCCCGCGCGGCTCCCGGGCTAGGCGGTCGTGGTCCCCCGGACCCGGCGCCACAGGCTCGGGGCCGCGCCGACCACCACGGTCAGCGCGATCGCGGCGACCACGCCCTCCCAGGGCTCGGGGAACAGCGAGCCGCCGAGTATCCCGATCAGCTGATAGGTCGCCGTCCAGGCCAGACACGCCGGAAGATTGCCCCGCACGAAGCGGCGCAGCGGCCACTTCGCCATCAGACAGGCCAGCATCACCGGTATCCGGCCCGCCGGCACCAGCCGGGACAGCACCAGCACGGCCGTGCCGTGGTGGGCGAGCTTGTCCTGCGCCTGCTCCAGCCGCTCCTCGGGCGCCCGCGAGCGGATGGCCTCCAGCCAGCGCGAGCCGTTCTTCGACCGCATCCCGCGCCGCCCCAGCCAGTACAGCGACGCGTCCCCGCAGAAGGCCGCGAGCGACGCCGTCAGAAACACCGTCGCCAGCGCGAACGGCACCGTCTGGTGGACGGCGACCGCCGCCGCCGTACTCACCAGGGCCCCCGTCGGCACCACCGGCACCAGGGCCCCGATCAGCACCAGCAGGAACAGCGACGGATACCCGAGGGCCTGCTGCGTGGCCTCGGTCGGCACGACCGTCACGGTCGCGGCGAGCCACCATTTCACCGTGGGACTCCCGCGCGCACGCTCTCGCCGTGCCCGAGCCGGTGGACCGCCACTCCCGGCGCACGTTCCGCCGCGAGCCGGACGAACTCCTCGCCGGGAGCATGGAATTCATGGGGGCGCACGGCGTCCATGCCGATCGGCCAGTACGTGCCGTAGTGCACCGGCACCGCGGTCCGCGGCGCCAGCCGGACCAGGGCCTCGGCCGCGCGCCCCGCGTCCAGGTGCCCCTCGCCGAGATGCGGCCCCCAGCCGCCCACCGGCAGCAGCGCCACGTCGACCGGCCCGACCTGCTCGGCCATGTCGTCGAACAGACCGGTGTCCCCGGCGAAATACGTCCTGGCCTCGCCCTCGACGACGTACCCGAGCGCGGGGCAGCGGTGCCGCCCGACCGGCAACCGCCGCCCGTCGTGACGCGCGGGCACGGCCCGTATCCGCACGTCGCCGACGGTGGTCTCGTCCCCCGGCGCCATCTCGCTCAGCCGCAGATGGCGCAGGCGGCGCAGCCCGGGGACGGCGCGCGGCGCGCCCCGGGGCACCAGCAGGCGCGTGCCCGGCGCAAGGCGCGCCAGCGAGGGCACATGCAGATGGTCGGCGTGCAGGTGGGAGACGAGCGCCACGTCCGCGCGCCAGGCGTCGGGCGGGGGCGGCGCGCCCCGGCGGCGGCGCAGATGCGCGAGGCGGCGTGCGAACAGAGGATCGGTGAGCACGCGTACGTCCGAATCCTCCACCGTGCAGGTGGCGTGCCCCCACCATGTGATCTCCACCGCCACCTCTTTGCCTCCTTCGCGCGACTCCCCGAAGCCTACGGGCAGGAGTAGGGTCGGCGGCGAAACCCGGAGGTGAGAGGGGGACGCCATGGGACCGGCGCGGGTCATGCGGGTCACCGCGATCGCGAGTCTGACGCCGCTCGAGGAACTGGACGCCGATCCCTTCCTGGTGGACTCCCGCAGCCAGCACGCGATGTGCGCGCGATGGGCCGCGGAGCGCGGCTACGTCGTCGGCCGGGAACTGCTGGTCCGCGGTCTGCGCGCCGACCACTGCGTGCTGTGGGACGGGATCCGGGCCGGCGTCGACCTCTTCGTCGCGCCCAGCCGCCGGGTGCTGGAGAGCGCGCTGAGTTCCGTGGAGGAGTTCTCCGCGGAGTGCGCTAGGCGCGGAGTGCGGGTGGAGACGGTCGGCAGCGCCGAACCCGCCTACGACGCGCAGATGAAGGCCCGGGTGCACCGGAGACTGTCGATGCCGACGGCCGGCTACGACGGGAGGTAGCCGCCGGGTGCCTGTCACCGCCGTATGACAGGGTGGAGGGCGGCCCCCGGGCGTCGGGGCCGGAACGCGAGGTGTGCGGGGCGTGCGAGGGGTGCGGTGGCGGCGGGCCGTCAGTCAGGCCGGGCGGAGCGTCGCGGTGTGGGTCGTCTCCACGCTCACGATGCTGGTGCTCGCCGGGATCCTGCCCGACTTCCGGCTCCAGTCCGCCGACGGCGACAGTGCCACCACCATCGCCATGACGGCCGCCGTCGGCGCCGGCGTGTTCGGTGTCCTGTCGGCCCTGGCCTGGCCCCTGCTGGTACGCCTGCTGCTGCTCGTCCCGGCGCTGGTCCTGGGCCTGCTGGTGTTCTTCCTCAACGGCTCGCTGCTGCTGCTCGCCCTGCGCCTGAACCCCTCCGGGCAGAGCGAGGTGGCCCCGGAGACCGCCGTGATCGTCGCCGCCGTGATGTCCGCCGTGGCCTCGGCGACCGGCGGCGCCCTGGCCGTACGTGACGACGAGGCCTACCGCCGCCGCCTGTACCGGCTGGCCGACCGCCGCCGAAGAGCCGGCGCCCCCTGCCCCGCCACACCCGGCACCGTCTTCCTCCAGCTCGACGGCGTCGGCCACGACGTGCTGGCCGCGGCGGTACGCAAGGGCCTGATGCCGACCGTCGCCGGATGGCTGGGCGCGGCCCCGCGACAGGCCTCCGCACAGGGGAGCGCGGGCGGCGGCGCCCCCCGCCCCAGCCACCGGCTCACCCTCTGGCACACCGACTGGTCCAGCCAGACCGGCGCCAGCCAGCTCGGCATCCTGCACGGCAGCAACCACGACGTGCCCGCCTTCCGCTGGTACGAGAAGGACACCGGGGAGGTGATGGTCTGCAACCGTCCCACCAGCGCCGCCGAACTGCAGCGCCGCGCGGTCGAACGCACCGGTGACGGCGGGCTGCTGTCCGCCGACGGCGCGAGCCGAGGCAACCTCTTCAGCGGCGGCGCCGACGAGCAGGCCCTCGTGCTGTCCATCGCCACCCGCCGGCGCAGCCGGGAGACACGGTCCCGGGCCGGCTACTTCGCCTACTTCTCCGATCCGGCCAACGCGGTGCGCACCGCGCTGTCGTTCGTCGCCGAGGTCGGCCGCGAGACGGGCCAGTCCATCCGCGCCCGGCTGCGCAAGGAGCGCCCGCGCGTCGGACGCGGCGGTCTCTACCCGCTCGTCCGCGCCTTCGCGACGGTCGTCGAACGCGATGTCGTGGTGGCCGCCGTGATGGGCGACATGCTCGCCGGCCGCACCGCCGTCTACGCCGACCTGGTGGCCTACGACGAGGTCGCGCACCACTCGGGGCCGCTCGGCAGGGACACCGAACAGGTCCTCGGCCGCCTGGACCGGGCGCTCGCACTGCTCGAGAGCGTCGCCGAGCACGCGCCCCGCCCCTACCGGATCGTCGTGCTGTCCGACCACGGCCAGAGCCCCGGCGAGACGTTCCGCGCCCGCTACGGCCTCACCCTCGGCGACCTGGTGCGGGCCGGCTGCGGGCTGCCCGTGCCGCGCAAGGCCGAACGCACCCACAGCGGCGCCGAGGCCCGGGGGGCCGTCCGCGCGGCCCTGCGCCGGCCCGTCGAGGAGGTCGGCGAACGCCACCGCCCGGCCGGCCGCCGCCCGGAACCGATCGTGCTGGCCTCGGGCAACCTCGGCCTGATCTCCTTCCCGGACGTACCGCACCGGATGAGCAAGGAGGAGATCGACGCCCGCCACCCCGCCCTGCTGACCACCCTCGCCAACCACCCCGGCATCGGCTTCCTCCTCGTCCGCAGCGAGCAGCACGGCGGGGTCGTCCTCGGCGCGTACGGCGCGGAGATACCGCTGGACCAACTCGACCGGACGCCGGGCCCGCTGGCCGCCTTCGGGCCCGCCGCCGCCGACGCCGTGCGCCGCACCCACTCCTTTCCGCACACCGCAGACATCATGGTCAACTCGTTCCACGACCCGGGCGACGGCGAGGTCCTCGCCTTCGAGGAGCAGATCGGTTCCCACGGCGGTCTCGGTGGCGCGCAGGCCAGACCGTTCCTGCTGTCCCCGCTCGCGCTGTCCGCACCCGTCGGGGACGGCGAGGAACTGACCGGCGCGGAGCAGGTGCACCGTGTCCTGCGCCGCTGGCTGCGCGAGTCCGACGGCCCCCAGATACCGCTCACGACAGCCCCGGAGGAGCGCGCCGCCTGAAATTCGGCTGCGCCGGGGGAGCCGTACGCACACACTGTCGGTACCGATCCGGTCGTCTCCGGATCCCGCGCACTCGCGCCCCTTCCGCATCCCTCGAGGAGCCTCTGCCTTGCAGGCTGCCGTCACCGTCACGCCCTCCCGCATCCCCGAACTGCTCCTCGGCCTCGCCACCGTGCGGCCGGTGTTCCTCTGGGGCGCCCCCGGCATCGGAAAGTCCTCCCTGGTCAGGGAGTTCGCCGAGTCGCTGGGGCTGGAGTGCGTGAGCCTGCTCGGTACCCAGCTCGCGCCCGAGGACCTGATCGGGGTACCCCAGATCCGGGACGGGCGGTCGGTGTTCTGCCCGCCCGAGGCCATCGCCCGTGACGAGCCGTACTGTCTGTTCCTGGACGAGCTGAACGCGGCCACGCCCGACGTCCAGAAGGCGTTCTACTCGCTCATCCTCGACCGGCGGATCGGCGACTACGAACTTCCCGGGGGCTCCATCGTCATCGGCGCCGGGAACCGGGCCACGGACAACGCGCTCGCCCGGCCCATCGCCTCCGCGCTCGTCAACCGCCTCACCCATGTCCACCTCGAGGCCTCGGCGAAGGACTGGCTGAAGTGGGCCGCGGGCAACGACATCCACCCGTGGGTCGTCGACCACCTCACCGACCGGCCCGACCACCTGTGGTCCAAGCCGCCGAAAACCGAGGAACCGTTTTCCACCCCCCGCTCCTGGCACATGCTCTCCGACGCGCTGCACTCCTTCGGACGCGATCTCGACGAGGACACCCTCGCGGTGCTCGCGCACGGCACGCTGACGCCCACGCACGCCACCGCCTTCCGCGGCTATGTCAAGATCGTCCGCAGCCGCTACGGCATCGAGGCCGTCCTCAAGGGCGACGCCCCCTGGCCGCGCCGGGTCGAGGACCGCGACCTGCTCTACTACCTCGCCGACTCGTTCCGCGGCCGGCTCGTCAAGGAACTCCCCACCGTCCGGGAACACATGTCGGCCAAGGGCCGGCAGACCGCCTACCGCGCCAAGTCGCTGCTCGTACAGCTCGCCGAGATCTCCGTCGAGGTCGCGCAGACCGTCATCGCCGCCGACGCCGACGGCAACCCGGTGCTGCCCGCCTGGTTCCTGGTCGAGGCGGCCCGGGACATGCCCCGCCTGGTGGAGGCGCGCCGGTGAGACGTGAGGACCGCGACACGAAGAAGCGGGACCTCGCGGCGGAGGCGTTCGAGTCCGGGCGGACGGCGCTGCGCGGGCACCCGGCGCTGGCCGCCGTCGACTTCGGCACCTGCCGCCGTGAGGAGTGCACCATGGCTCCCCGCGACGGCCTCGTCCGCGCCGACTCCAACGGCACCCTGCACGCCCACCCCACCCGGATCGCCGACCCCGCCGTCTGGGCCTGGTCCCTCGCGCACGCCGCCCTCCACCTCGGCTTCGGACACCTTCCGGCGTCCCCGGGCGAGCGCGTCCAGCCCGACCGGTACGACCTCGCCGCGCGCTGCACGGTCGTCAACCGTTTTCTGCTGACCTTTCCGGTCGGCCGAGCCCCCGACGAACTGCCGGCTTCGTACCCGGGCGGCGACGAGGAGCAGCTCGCCGGCCGCTGGCGGCGCACCGGGCTCCCGGCCGCCTACGAGCACTGCGGCACCGCGGGCACGGCCGTCGACCAGGTGCTCGTACGGTGGACCTCGTCCGGGCGCCCGATGCCGGACTGGCCGCTGGCCTTCGCCACGGCCCTGACCCGGACCGTGTCCGCCGCGATGGACATGGCCGGCGGCCGCCGCGCGTCCCTGACCGGCGGCCGCCGCGCGTCCCTGACCGGCGAGATGACCGACCGGCGCCCCTGGGAACGCGCGCTGAGCTGGTTCGTCTCGTCCTACCCGCTGCTCGGCGGTCTCGCGGCCGGTATCGAGCTCGTCGCCGACGCCGAACTCGCCCGCGCGCACGGCATCTCGATCGCCGCCGTCAACGCCGAGGCGGGTGAGATCTACATCAACCCGCTGCGCCGCTACGACGACGAGGAATGGCGGTTCGTCCTCGCCCACGAGATGCTGCACGCCGCCCTGCGCCACGGCGACCGCTGCGGCACCCGCGACCCCTATCTCTTCAACGTCGCCTGCGATTACGTCATCAACGGCTGGCTGCGCGAGATGCAGGTCGGCACCATGCCCGAAGGGCTGCTGTACGACGCCGAGTTGTCGGGGCTGTCCGCCGAGGAGGTCTACGACCGCATCACCGTGGACCTGCGCCGGATGCGGCGACTGGCCACACTGCGCGGCAAGGGGCTCGGTGACATCCTCGGGGCCCCGCTCGGCCCGCCCTGCGACCACGTCGACCTCGACGGCTTCTACCGCCGCGGTCTCGCCCAGGGTCTCGAGCTGCACCAGCGGCAGGAACGGGGCTTCCTGCCCGGCGGGTTGGTGGAGGAGATCCGCGCCCTCAGCCACCCTCCGCTGCCCTGGGACGCCCGACTGGCCCGCTGGTTCGACGAGTTCGTGCCACGCCCGGAGCCGGTGCGGACCTACGCCCGTCCCGCGCGCCGCCAGGCCTCCACGCCCGGCATCCCGCGCGCCGGCCGCCGTTTCCCGCCCGAGGAGATCGCCCGCTGTACGTTCGGCGTCGTCCTGGACACCTCGGGCTCCATGGACCGCACGCTGCTCGGCAAGGCGCTCGGCGCCATCGCCTCGTACGCCGAGGCCCGTGACGTTCCGGCCGCCCGGGTGGTGTTCTGCGACGCGGCCGCGCACGACGCGGGCTATCTGCCGGTCGCCGAGATCGCCGGCCGGGTCCGGGTGCACGGCCGCGGCGGTACGGTCCTCCAGCCCGGCATCGACCTGCTGCACCGCGCGGACGACTTCCCGCCGGGCGCGCCGCTGCTCGTCATCACCGACGGCTGGTGCGACGTACTGCGGGTACGGCGGGAGCACGCCTACCTGATCCCACAGGGTCGTCGACTGCCGTTCACCGCGCGGGGGCCGGTGTTCCGGGTGCGGTGACGCGGAGTGTGATCGGATGGGGGGCACGGAAACCCGTTCCACGGGTACCGAATGCAGAACCTCATGCGAAAGGAAGAACCGTGGCTACCACGCGCTCCGCACACACGGTCTGGGAAGGCAACCTGCTCGAGGGCAACGGGGTCGTGACCTTCGACTCCTCCGGCATCGGTCAGCAGCCGGTGTCGTGGCCCTCGCGCGCCGAGCAGGCGAACGGCAAGACGAGCCCGGAGGAACTGATCGCCGCCGCCCACTCCAGCTGCTTCTCCATGGCGCTGTCGCACGGCCTGGCCGGCGCCGGCACCCCGCCCACCAAGCTCGTCACCTCCGCGGACGTCACCTTCCAGCCGGGGGAGGGCATCACCGGCATCCACCTGACCGTGGAGGGCACCGTCCCGGGCCTCGACGACGACGCGTTCGCCGCCGCCGCCGAGGACGCCAAGAAGAACTGCCCGGTCAGCCAGGCGCTCACCGGCACGACCATCACCCTGTCGGCCAAGCTCGCCTGAGTCCGTCGCGTCGGGTCCGGGGCGCGGGAGCCGTATCCGGCCCCGCGCCCCGTCCATTCGCCGCCCGGCCCTCGCCGGACAAGCGCCGTCCCGGCTCAGACGAGTCCCGTCAGCCCTCTGATCGCGGACTGCGCCCACTCCTGCGCCCCGACCGCCGTCCCGGCCGCGAGGCCGGTCGCCACGGGTGCCAGGGCCCCCTTGAGCATGGTCACCGAGCGGCGGAGCCTGCCCGGTTCCGGCGACTCCGGGCCGGTGATCTCGGCCAGGACCTCCTGGGCGGCGCTCTCGGTGTCCGCGCGCTCCTGGTCGCCGAGGCCGGCCGCGGGCAGCTGCCGGAGCAGCTCGGTCACCAGCGTCGCGAGCGCCTCGTGCCCCGCGGCGACCGTGCTGTTGAGCTGCTGGTTCTGGGTCGCCGTCTCGTTGTTCCAGGCGAACTGCGCGCCCGAGACGGTCCCTTGGAACACCGGACCGTCGTAGTGGTGCACCTGCTGCGGGTCGTTCATGGGCCGACTCCGTCCTGTTCGCTCTCGTCGCTCCGGCCGTTCCGGTCGGTCTGCTGCTGGATGACGTTGGTGTTGTTCCATGCCAACTGGGCGCTGTGGACCGCCTCGACAAAGACCGGCCCGTGGTAGTGGTTGACGATCGTGGGCGGTGGGGCCGGTTCCGTGATCTCCCTGACCGGCAGCGACGTCCGGAGCGAGTCCAGCTTGACGCGGCCGTTGTGCTGCACGGCCACCGCGGTCGTCCCGGTCACGGCACAGCCCGCCAGACGGCCGCCGCACGCGTCGTCGCAGCGCACGCCCGTGGCCGCGCAGTCCTCGAAACGGCTGTCGGCGACGTCCAGATACGCGGAGCCCGTCCCGCACAGGCCGTACGACTCCGCGCCGGTCACGGTGAGGTTCCTCGCGACGAGCCGCGCCGTGCCGAACGCCAGGGCCCCACCGGTGCTCACGGTGGAGACCTCGCTGTCGTGCACGTGCAGCTGCGACTCCTCGCCGGCACCGAACCCCAGCAGCCCGCGCTGCGCCGACACCCCCCTCAGCGTCACCCGGGACTGACCGACGGCGGCCACCGCGGCCATGTCGAAGTCGAGAATCGTCGCGTCGGTGAGCTCGGCCGTCGTACCGCCGTTGCCCCGCGTCTCCAGACCGAACGGGCAGCGCTCGACGCGGACCTGTGCGAACTCGGCCTTGCTCTCGTCCCAGACCCGCAGCGCGACGCCCGTCAGGTCGTGCACGTCCACGCGGGTGAAGTGGCCTCTGGCCCGGTCGGTGACGGCGATGCCGACATTGCCCGCCGAGACGCGGCAGCCGGTGACCCGCGGGGCGCCGCCCCGGGTCGACAGCACCGCGACGTTTCCCGCGCCGGTGATCTCGCAGTCCTCGAAGGTGCCGCGGCCCGAGTCCTGCACGTGGACGCCGGTGTCGCGGCAGTCGGCGAACACACAGCGGCGCACCGTGGGGTCGGCGCCGCTCGCCACCAGAATCCCGTTCTCTGCGTCGGTGACACGGGTGTCCTGTACGGAGCCCCGGGACTGCTCGATGAACGCCAGCGCCGCCAGATGCGTGGCGAAAACCGTGCACCTCTCGACGGTCAGCTCCGCCCGTGTGTCCGCCATGACGGCCGCCTGCCCGGCGCCGGTGAGCTCGCACCCGACGAGGTGGGCCCAGGCGTCGCTGACGCGTACGCCGTGGATCCGGCTGCCGTCGAACCGGCTGTCCCGGACCAGCACCCGGGCGTTCTCGATCACCGCGACGGCGTTGTCGGCGGCGTCCGTGAACCGGCACCGCTCGACGTGTCCGGCGGCGCCGGCGAAGACGGTCCGGCCGTACCGGAACACGCTGTCCGTCAGCGTCATGGACGTGCCGGGACGGGCCTGCGCGCAGATCCCGTCGTGCGCCCGGATCGCCACCCGGTCGAGGGTCAGGGCTCCCGCGTGGCAGTCGACGACGCCGGTCTCGGCGTCCCGGCCGACCAGCACGAGACCGCGGACCACGACCGACCCCGAGGCGTCGAGCACGGTGCCGCGGGGAACGCCCACCACCACGGAGCCGGCCTCACCGAGCGCGGTCAGCTCGATCTCGCCCCGGACGGTGAGCCGTTCCTCGTAGTGGCCGGGAGTGATCTCCACCCGGGCGGCCCGGCCCCGCGCGGTCGCGGCGCGCAGCGCGGACCCGATGTCGGGATGGGTGCCACGACCCCCGTGCGGCGCGACCACGTATCTCTTGACCATGCCCGCTTCCCCCGCAGCGCCCGCCCGTGACGAACCGTCGACTCCCCGTCACCGATGCTACCGGAGGGGGCGGCGGCGTCGGGGGTGCAGGCCGTGACGCCGGCGGTGCGGGCAGGGGCCTTCACCCGACCCCTCTCCGCCGGTCGGGAACGCGTTTCCGCACCGGCTCAGGGCTTACGGGCGACCCCCGCGTACACCGGCACGATGCCCTCCGCCTGGACCGCCACGTCCTCCGGCTCGGGGCGCCAGCCGGAGACCGGGATCACGCCCGGCCCGAGCAGCTCCAGGCCCTCGAAGAAGCGCGCGAACCCGGCCAGGGAACGCGGGTAGAAAGGGGTTCCACTGCGCCGGAAGTTCTCCGCGGCCTTCTCGATGGCCGCGGGGTTCAGGTCCGGGGTGACCTGGGAGAGGATCAGCCAGCTGCCCGGCGCGAGCGCGGCGACGTACTTCTTCAGCAGGCCGTGCACGTCGTCGCCTGCCGGGTCGTCGCTCAGGTAGTGCGTCAACGCCACCAGCGACAGCGCCACCGGCCGTGTGAGGTCCAGGGTGTCGGCTGCCCGGTGCAGCAGCGCGTCGATGTCGCGGACGTCGGCGTGCGCGTACCGGGTGGAGCCCTCCGCCGAACCGTGCAGCAGGGCCTCCGCGTGCCGCAGCACGATCGGGTCGTTGTCCGCGTAGACGACCTTTGCCTCCGGGGCCACGCCCTGCGCCACCTGATGCAGGTTGGGCCGGGTGGGGATGCCGGTGCCGATGTCGAGGAACTGGCGTATCCCGGCCTCGGCGGCCGTGCGGACGGCCCGCTGCATGAACCGGCGGTTGGCCCGCGCACCGCGCAGCACGGTGCCGTCCACGGCCAGGATCCTGCGGGCCAGTTCCTCGTCCACGGGGTAGTTGTCCTTGCCGCCCAGCCACCAGTCGTAGACGCGGGCCGGATGCGGCCTGCTGGTGTCGATGCGGGCGGGGGCCTGCTCGGCCTCGGATCCGGGCATACGGTCTCGCCTCCAGGAGAGTCAGGAGCCAGGGGTCGGAAGTCAGAGGTCGGGGTCAGAGGTCGGGGTCAGAGGTCGGGAGTCAGGGGTCGGGAGTCAGGGGTTCGGCAGTCGGGAGCGGCAGTCCGGAGTACGGACGAGGCAGCCGAGGGCCGGGCGAGGCCCGCGGTGCGGGGGGCCTCAAAGGGCCGCGCGGGCGTCCCGCAGGATCTTCTTGGTGTGCTCCGCGGACGCGGCGTGCGTGGTCATGTGGTCGAGGACCTCCAGGTGCGCGGAGACCTCCTTGCGGTCGTCGAGGTACAGAGCGCCGCTCAGGTACTCCGTGACGACCATGTCGGGGAGTTCGGGCTCGGCGAAACGGAACAGCGAGAACGGCGCGGACGTCCCCGGGTGCGGACCGGCCGCGAACTCGGAGATCTGCAGGGTGATCCGGTCGCGCTCGGCGAACTCGACCAGCCTGTCGAGCTGTTCGGACATCACCGCGGCGTCCGAGCTCACCGGGCGGCGCAGCACCGTCTCGTCCATCACCACCCACAGATGGGGCGGGTCGCCGGCCTCCAGCAGCCGCTGGCGCGCGAGGCGCAGCGACACATGCCGCTCGATCGACTCCGGGGTTGTCTGCCCGACGGTCCCGGCCTCCAGCACGGCGCGCGCATAGGCCTCCGTCTGGAGCAAGCCGGGCACGAAGTGCGGCTCGTACGAGCGGATCAGCCGGGCCGCGCCCTCCAGGCTCACGAACAGGCTGAACCATTCCGGCAGCACGTCGTGGTAGCGCTGCCACCAGCCGGGACGGTTCGCCTCCTCGGTGAGCGAGACGAACGCCTCGGCCTCCTCGTCGCCGACGCCGTACGTCTCCAGCAGCACCTGCACATAAGGGACCTTCAGCGCGACGTCGGCCGTCTCCATGCGCCGTACGGTCGCCGGGGCCACGCGCAGGGCGCGGGCCGCCTCCTCGCGGCCGAGGCCGGCCGCCTCACGCAACTCCTGCAGCCGCCTGCCCAGGACCACCTGGCCCACCGTGGGTGCGGGCCGTCGCTCACTCACCCCACGTCTCCCCTACGCGTCGAGGCACGCGGGCCAGTGTGTCACGTCCCGGCGTCACTCTCACAGGAACGGAGTCGAACGTTCATCTCCATTCCCGCCCGCGGCCCGGTCAGCCGATGAGCGAGTGGAGGTACTTCACCGTGGCCGGGTCCGCGGGGAGGAACGTCTCGACGGCCAGCTCGGCGACCGTCACGTCCATGGGGGTGTTGAAGGTGGCGACGGACGAGATGAAGGAGAGCACCCGTCCCTCGTGCTCGATCCGCATCGGCAGGGCGAAGGGCGGCACAGGATCCGCAGGTTCGTCCACCGGCCCGGGCTCCGGCACCGGCCCGGACTCCGGCACCGGGTACGCGGCGACCTCCTCGTACAACTCCCGCAGCGGCGCCGATCGGTACAGGGCGATCTGCCGCTCCATCTGGGCGAGCAGGTGACCGCGCCACTCGCGCAGGTTGCGGATGCGCGGTGCGAGGCCCTGCGGGTGGAGGGTGAGACGCATCGCGTTGAGCGGGGGTGCGAGCAGGGACTCCGGGACGCCCTCCAACAGCATCGTGATCCCCCGGTTGGCCGCCACCACGTCGTACCGCCCGTCCATCACCAGCGCCGGATACGGCTCGTAGCCCTGGAGCAGCCGCTCCAGACCCGCGCGCAGCGCGTCCAGCGCCGGGTCGTCCAGCGGGGTCTGCGGGTAGTGCGGGGCGTAACCGGCCGCCAGCAGCAGCGCGTTGCGCTCCCTTACCGGCACCTCGAGGTGCTCGGCGAGCCGCAGCACCATCTCCTCGCTGGGCCGGGAGCGACCCGTCTCGACGAAGCTGATGTGCCGGGCCGAGGAGTCGGCGCGCAGGGCCAGCTCCAGCTGACTCATCCGCCGCCGCTCCCGCCAGCCCCGCAGCAGCGGACCGACGCCCCGGTCGGCGGGGGCGGCGGAAGCGGCGTGCGTACCGGTCGGGACAATGGTCATACGTACGACCGTAGTTGAGGAGCGCTTGGATGAACGACCGGCGGAGGTCTTCCCTGGAGTCGACGGCGGTGTACCGCGCGCGGGTGCGGGGCTGCCTGCTCGGCGGGGCGCTCGGTGACGCCCTCGGCTACGCGATCGAGTTCACCTCCCTCGACCGGATCCGCGCGGCCCACGGACCCAGGGGCCTGACCCGGCTCGTGCCCGACGCCGAGGGCGTGGTCGGCCGGATCAGCGACGACACCCAGATGACCCTGTTCACCGTCGAGGGACTCCGTACGGCGGCCAGGAGAGCCCGGCTCAAGGGCATCGGCGGAGCGGAGACCGCCCTGGTGCGCCAGGCGTACGGACACTGGCTCGAGACCCAGCAGCGGCCCGGGCCGGCCGACGGGGTCACGGGCGGCCTCCTCGCCGAACGCTGGCTGTACGCGCGCCGCGCCCCCGGCAACGCCTGTCTGTCCGGGCTCGCCCGGAGCCACGTGCCCGACCCGTGGGCCGAGCTGAGCGGCGCGCCCGGACCGGTCAACCCCGGCTCCAAGGGCTGCGGCACCGTGATGCCGCTCGGCACCCTTCGGTCTCGCCCACTCCTCGGCCGACCACGCCTTCGGCATGGCCGCCCGCTGCGCCCAGACGACCCACGGCCACCCCACCGGCTACTACGCGGCCGGAGCGCTGGCCGCGATCGTGGCGTACCTGACGAGGGGGGAGTCCGTCGAGGGCGCCACCCTGCGCGCCCTGCGGCTGCTCGGCCGCCACCCCGGCCACGAGGAGACGTCGGCCGCCCTGAACCAGGCCCTCGACCTGGCCGCCGCGGGCGATCCGACCCCCGAGAAGGTGGAGCGGCTCGGCGCCGGCTGGGTCGCCGAGGAGGCCCTCGCCATCGGGGTCTACGCGGCGCTGGTCACGCACCGGGTGGAGGACGCCCTGCTCCTGTCCGTGAACCACTCCGGAGACAGTGACTCCACGGGGTCGATCTGCGGCAACATCCTGGGCGCGCGGTACGGCGACGGCGCGCTGCCGCACGAGTGGCTGGAGCAGGTGGAGGGCCGGGCCGTGATCGCCGCGCTGGCGGACGACCTGGCGGCCGAATGCCTGCGCGACTGAGCCGACAGCCGACCTGGTGACCAGGGCCGTCACGGCCTTCCTGTGGCACGCTGGACAGGTACGCGACATCAGGAAGGGAGCCGTGCCATGGCCGTCGAACCGCTGTCGCCGAAGGAGATCGGGGAGCGTCTGTCCGAGCTGCCCGGCTGGTCCCTGGACGGCGACCGCCTCACCCGGGCCTACCGTCTCGACTCCCATTTCGCCGCGGCCTCCCTGGCCGTCCACGTCGCGAGGATCCAGGACGAGCTCGATCACCACTCGGAGCTCACCCTCGGCTACCGCACGGTGTCCCTCGCCGTGAACACCCACAGCGCAGGCGGCTCCGTCACCGACCTCGACGTCGAACTCGCCCGCCGGGTCGAGGCCGTGGCCCCCGCGCACGGAGCACGCTGAGCCGCGCCGACCCGACCCGTACGACGGGCGGACGCGGGCGGTGCGGGGTGGTGCGAGCGGTAGGGGACCGGACGAGCAGCGGTGCGGCGGTGACGGGACGGGGGCGCGGGTGCTGGACTACGACGAGGAAGCCGAACGCTACGACGCCTGGCGCGGCGGCGAGCCCAGGGCGGCGGCCGCCGCGGAGGCCGTCCTCGGTCTCGTGCCGGCCGGGGCGTGCGGCCTGCTGGACGTGGCCTGCGGCACGGGCATCGTCACCCGGCGCCTCGCGGCCGGGCGGCCCGGCCTGCGGGTGACGGGTCTGGACCGGGCGCCGGCCATGGTCGGACACGCCGCCGCCCGGTTGCCCGGAGCGGTCGTCCGCGCCGACGGACGCCGACTCCCCTTCCGGGACGAGGAGTTCGACGCCGTCAGCAGTGTGTGGCTGCTGCACCTCGTCGAGGACGCCACGGACGCGCGGCGGATCGTCGCCGAGTGCGCCCGGGTGCTCCGGCCCGGCGGCGTGTGGATCACCACCGTCGACAAGGGCGCCTCCCACAACGTGGGCAGCGACATCGATGTCGTGCTGTCCACGCGCCCGCACCGGCCGGCGTCCGACACCGCGGCGCTGGTGGCCTCGTACGCCGCCGAGGCCGGCCTGCTCCCGGCCGGGCAGGCCGGCTTCGCCGGACGGGGACAGGGCCGCAGCCCGCGCCGGGCCATCACGGACCTGCGGCGCGGCTGGTTCGTCACCCTGCCGCCGCGTCACCCCCTGGCCGACGAGTTCGCCGCCCGCCTCGCGGCCCTGCCCGACCAGGACCGGCCCCGCCCGGACCCGGTGTTCAGGCTGAGCGCGTTTCGGAAACCGGTTCCCGGCCCGCTTCCGGACGAGTGAAGTCCATGACCCAGTTGGTCAGCCAGGTCTCCCCGCCGTCCAGTGAGAAGGCCTGCTCCCAGCGG
Source organism: Streptomyces rishiriensis (assembly GCF_030815485.1). Lineage (NCBI taxonomy): Bacteria > Bacillati > Actinomycetota > Actinomycetes > Kitasatosporales > Streptomycetaceae > Streptomyces > Streptomyces rishiriensis. The sequence continues at coordinate 6,888,701 of NZ_JAUSWV010000002.1, forward strand.
GCGGCGGCGTCGCACACCGCGGACCAGACGAACCGCGCCCGCACGTTCTTGCCGTCGTGCGTGTCGTCGCCGTGGAACTCACCACGGCCGGGGCGGCCGCCGCGGTTCCCGTCGCTCTCGCCGAAGCCGCCGATCACCGGTGGGAACAGCCTGCCGCTCCGGCTGGACGCCCAGTTCAGCGACCACTGGCCGCTTCCCGGGTCGAACAGTCTCAGCGTGAGCCCCTTCGCACCGAGGTGCGGCATGTCGATCTCGTCGATGTTGGCGGCCCCGTCGAACAGCGGCCGGCAGCGGGCCGTGGACGGAAACTCCTCCCACGCGCTGTCGGGGTCGAGGAAATCGGTGCGCCGACGGTGGCGGACCTCCCACTCGCCGTGGAGGAAGTCGAAGTCGTGCGGGCCGCTCATGAGCGGTCCCCCGTCGTCCCCGCGGGCAGGGAATCGGTCAAGTAGGCGTCGAGAGACGGGACTTCGGGGGCGCGGCGGGTCAGTACGTGACGTACCCAGGCGTCCCGTTCGTGCAGGATCGGCGGCAGCTCCCAGACACAGCCGATCCAGGGCCGGTCGGTCGTGACGAAATGGCTCGGGTCGTCGTCCGGGCAACCGAGCACCGGCTGCCCCGCGGCCGCGCCCCGAAAGTGCAGGACGTTGTCCCACACCCAGCTGTAGGCGTTCAGGTAGGCGCCGTCGTCGCCGCCCCGGTGGAGCACCACGAAGGTGGCGGGCGGTGTCCCGTCCGGCGGCGGCAGCAGCCCGGGAAGGATCGCGTACGCCGCCTCCTCCACCTCGGGCGCGATGCCCGCCGGGTCGGAAGTGACGTGGTAACGCTTGATCCACCGTCCCGCCACCTCGATCGGCGGGGGCACCGTGAGCAGCTTCTCCGCGAAGGGGAGCGTGGGGGAGGGGGCGGAAGGACGCGGATCCCGCGGAACGGAGGTCGGCGGATCCTCAGAAACAGAGGTCGGCGGATCGTGGGAAACAGAGGTCATGGGCAGGACGCTAGGCCTGCTTCACTGACATCCTGTGTCAGTGAAGTCCAGCCGACTCGTGTCCATCCTGCTGCTGCTCCAGACCCGGGGCCGGATGACCGCCGCCCAGCTCGCCGAGGAGCTGGAGGTGTCGGTGCGTACCGTCTACCGGGATGTGGAGGCGCTGGGCGCGGCGGGTGTCCCGCTGTACGGCGATGCCGGTCATGCCGGCGGCTACCGCCTGCTGGACGGTTACCGCACCCGCCTGACGGGGCTGACCGCCGACGAGGCCGAGGCCCTCTTCCTGGCCGGCGTCCCCGGCCCCGCCGCCCAGCTGGGCCTCGGTCCGGTCCTGGCCGCCGCGCAGTTGAAGGTCCGCGCCGCGCTGCCGCCGGAACTACGGACCCACGCCGACCGGATCAGCGGCCGCTTCCACCTGGACGCGCCCGGCTGGTACACGGACGCGGGGGCGGACGGGACGCCGTATCTGGCGGAGGTCGCCGACGCGGTGTGGAACAACAGGATCCTGCATGTCGTATACCGCCGATGGCGCGAGCCCACCGACGTCGAACGCCGGCTCGAGCCCTACGGCCTGGTCCTGAAGGCGGGACGCTGGTACGTCGTCGCCGGCCCCGGCCCGCGCACCTTCCGGGTCGACCAGATCCTCGAACTCACGCCGTGCGACGAGGTGTTCACCCGGCCGGACGGCTTCGACCTGGCCGCCCACTGGACGGCGTATCAGCAGGGTTTCCACGAGCGCCTGTACAAGGACAGGGCGGAGGCGGTGGTACGACTGGCCCCGGGGGTGACACTCGCCCGTGCGGTGCGACTCGCCGGACCCGGTGGATCCGCCGGACCTGGTGAACCCGGTGGACCTGGTGAACCCGCCGGACCCGGTGAACCCGCCGGACCCGGTGGACCTGGTGAGCCCGGAGGGCCCGGTGGATCCGGCAGCCCGGGTGGACTCGCCAAGCCCAGCGGACCCGGCGGAACCGACGGGACGGACGGAACCGACGGGGCCGACGGCTGGACGGTGGTCAGGGTGCCCATCGAGTCCGTCGAGCACGCCCACGCCGACTTCCTGCGGCTCGGCGCGGACATCGAGGTGCTCCGGCCACCGGAACTGCGCGAGCGGATCGCCCGGACGGTGACAGAACTGGCCGCGCTGTACGGCAACTCGGCTGTCCCCGGCGGCGACTGAGAGGCGGAACCCATCCGTCCCTCCGAGGAGGTACGTCTCGTGCAGCACCCGCACCCGCACCCCCGTTCGCACCCGCACCCCCTTCCGCACGCGGACCCCCCTCCGCACAGGCGCCGCAGACTGAGGGTCGTCCTCTTGGCACTGGCGGCCACCACGGCCCTGGTCGGCGCAGGCCTGACCACGCTCGGCGCCGGTACCGCCCAGGCCGCCACGGCCCGTCAGGTGGAGGCTCTCGACCGGGGCGTCGTCAGCGTGCACACCGACAGCGGCAACCTGGTCAGCTGGCGCTGGCTCGGCACCGACCCCGACGGCGTCTCCTTCAACGTCTACCGGGCCGGCACCAAGGTGAACCCGGCCCCGGTCACCGGCTCCACGAACTACTTCCACTCCGGCGGCCCGGCCCAGGCCGACTACACGGTCCGCGCGATCGTGAACGGCGTCGAACAGGCCGACTCCGTCCACGCGATCCAGTTCCGCACCGGGTACAAGGACGTTCCCATCACCCCGCCGGCCGGCGGCACGACCCCCGACGGCGTCGCCTACACCTACGAGGCCAACGACGCCTCCGTCGGCGACCTGGACGGCGACGGTGCCCTGGACATCGTCCTGAAGTGGCAGCCGACCAACGCGAAGGACAACTCCCAGTCGGGCTACACCGGCAACACGATCGTCGACGGCGTCAAGCTCGACGGCACCCGCCTGTGGCGCGTCGACCTCGGCCGTAACATCCGCTCCGGCGCCCACTACACACAGTTCCAGGTCTACGACTACGACGGCGACGGCAAGGCCGAGATCGCCATGAAGACGGCCGACGGCACGGTGGACGGCGCGGGCACGGTCATCGGCAGTTCCTCCGCCGACTACCGCAACTCCAGCGGCTACGTACTGTCCGGCCCCGAGTACCTGACCATGTTCAACGGTCAGAGCGGCAGGGCGATGCAGTCCGTCGACTACGTCCCGGCCCGCGGCACGGTCTCGTCCTGGGGCGACTCGTACGGCAACCGCGTCGACCGCTTCCTCGCGGGAACCGCTTACCTGGATGGTTCCCGCCCCTCGCTGATCATGGCACGCGGTTACTACACGCGTACCGTGATCGCCGCCTGGGACTGGCGGGGCGGCGCCTTCACCCGCCGCTGGACCTTCGACACCAGCTCCTCCACCAACACCGGCAAGGGCTACGACGGCCAGGGCTCGCACAGCCTCTCCGTCGGCGACGTCGACGGAGACGGCAAGGACGAGATCGTCTACGGCGCGATGGCGGTCGACGACAACGGGAACGGCCTGTGGACCACCAGGACGGGACACGGCGACGCCCAGCACCTCGGCGACCTCGACCCCTCGCACGCCGGTCTGGAGTACTTCAAGGTCTCGGAGTCGACCGGTCAACCCGCCGAGCTGTACATCGACCCGGCGAACGGCACCGTCGACTGGAAGCTGGCCGCCTGCTGCGACAACGGCCGCGGAGTCGCCGGTGACATCTGGGCGGGCAACGACGGCGCCGAGGTCTGGTCGGCCTCCGACACCTCGATCCGCGACGAGGCGGGCGCGACGAAGGGCCGGGAACCGTCCTCCGTCAACTTCCTCTCGTGGTGGGACGCCGACCCCGTCCGTGAACTCCTCGACGGCACCCACATCGACAAGTACGGCACGTCCTCGGACACCCGCCTCCTGACCGGCTCGGGCGTCCACTCCAACAACAGCACCAAGGCCACCCCGTCGCTGTCCGGCGACATCTTCGGCGACTGGCGCGAGGAGGTCGTCTGGCCGACCGGCGACAACACGGCCCTGCGTATCTACTCGACGCCGTACGAGACGACGACACGCATCACGACCCTGCTCCACGACACGATGTACCGCACGGGCCTGGCGTGGCAGAACACCGCCTACAACCAGCCCCCGCACCCGAGTTACTTCCTCGGCAACGGAATGCCCACAGCACCCCGGCCGGCGGTCTACACGCCCTGAGCGAGCGAAGGGTGCGCGTCCCGGTCCCCCAGGGGCGCGCACCCACGGTCATCAGCTCACCGTGCAGCTCTGTTCACCGAGCTTGAACACCGCCGGTTTCGCGTTCGACCCCGACCAGCCGCCCGTGAAGCCGAAACTCACGGACGAACCGGCCGCCACGTTGGCGTTCCAGCCCACGTTCTTCGCCGTCACCGTCGAACCCGACTGGGTGTAGTCGGCGTTCCACAGCTGGGAGACGGTCTGGCCGTTCGGGAACGTCCAGCCGAGGTTCCAGCCGGACCAGGCGCTCGTGCCCGTGTTGGCGAGCTTGACGTCCGCCTGGAAGCCGCCCGACCACTGGTTGGTGATGGTGTAGGTCACCGCGCAGGCGCCGGTGGGCGTCGGATCCGTGGGATCTGTCGGGTCCGTGGGATCCGTACCTCCGCCGCCGGTGTCGGAGGTGTCGCCGTAGACGACACCTCTGCCGTTGGTCGAGACGTAGACCCGTCCGTACACCCTGGGGTCACCCGTGATGGCCGCGCCCGTCCAACCCCACTGATGGACATCGTCGTTGACACGGGTCCAGGTCGCGCCCCTGTCCGTCGACCGGAAGATGCCCCGGACCCCGGCGATCTTCGCGCTGGTGTAGAGGGTCTGGTACGACGCGCCCGCCGCCGCCTTGCCGAACCCGATCGTGTCGGCCTGCTCGACCCCCGACAGCTTGGTGAAGGTCGCGCCGGAGTCCGTGGAGTGCCACAGCCCGTACGCTCCGTCGCTCGCCCCGCCCGCCAGCCAGACGTCGCCCTTCGTGCCCGGCAGCGCCTTGAAACGCACGCTGTCCCCACTGGGCAGACCGGTCGCGGCGGACGCGGTGAAGGTCGCGCCGCCGTCCGAACTGACGTAGAACTTTCCGGACTTGAACCCGTAGAAAGTCCTGGCGTCGACCCGGTCGGACTCCACGATCGCGTCGGCAGGGATGCCGCTCGACGCCTGCCACGAGGTGCCGAAACCCGTGGTGTACTGCACTCCGGCGCCCGCCGGGCTCCATACGAAGCGGCTGCCGTCCGCCGCCGCGGCGACCGTTCCGCCCCCGCTGACCCCCGAAGGGTCCGTCCCCGCGAACCAGTTGGCGCCGTTGTCCGTCGAGAACGCCACATGCGGCCCCGAGTCCAGGTTGCCGACGCGGACCACGGTGTTCGGGTTCGTCTCGGCGTAGTCCAGGCTCGTCGTCGACGTGAAGTTCGGGGAGGTGAACATCATCGACGGCACCTTCGTCAGGTCCGTGTGCCGGAAGCCGCCGATGTCGCCCAGCGCGCTGAGCAGCGGAGCGCCGGACGGCGGGGAGGCGATGTCCAGCACCGCCGTCTCCTCCAGCCCCTGCACCATCGGCTTGATGGTGAACTGGCCCCCGCTGTCCCAGGCGGTCAGGTTCTCCGTTCCGTACACGGTCGCGCCCGTGCCGTACATCATGCGGCCGGAGTTGAACGGGTCGATCTCCAACGCCTCGGTCATCCAGCCGAGTTTGGGCGTCTGCTCGGGTGGCGACGGGTTGGCGCCCCAGGTCAGCCATGGCGACGACGAGACATCCATCGTGTACCGGTTCGCACGGGTGGGGTACGACGTGTAGTCCCATGCCTTCGTCCAGGTGCCGCCGCTGTCCGTCGAGCGGAAGATCTGGGTGTCGGGCCACCAGGAACTGTAGGCGGTGGCCATGACGGTGCCGGGCTTCTGGCGGTCGATCGTCAGCCCGCTGAACCCGTAGTACGTGTCGGCCTCCGCCACCGGGCTGATGTCCGTCCAGGTCCCGGTCGTCGTCGCGTACCGCCACAGCCGGCCCTTGCCGCCGTCGTAGGGGCCGCCCTTGTCGCTGTAGGCGATGTACAGATAGCCGTTGACGGTGTCCAGTACACCTTTGTGCGCCAGGTACCCCGTCGGCTGCCCGGCCAGCCGCGTCCAGGTCGCGCCCGCGTCCGTCGACCGGTACACCGCGTTGTCCTTGTCCGCGACGCCGACGTAGATCGTCTTCGTCGCGGCGCCGGAGGTCCCGGTGGACTCGTCGAAGGTGACCCAGACGATGCCCTGGTTGTCGGAGGCGTACCCGCTGGTGTCGGTGGGATCCTGCTGGTAGTTGCCGACGTTGGGGAAGTTCGTCACCTGCGACCAGGTGACGCCCGAGTCCGTCGAACGCCACAGGCCCTTGCCGCTCGGCGCGCCCAGGTACAGCACGCTGTTCCTGTTCGGGTCGACCGCCAGCCGTTCGCCCATGCCACGGCCCGGCATGTTGCCGCCCAGCTTGTAGGGCAGGTCCGTCTTCTGCCAGCTCGCGCCCCGGTCGGCGGAGCGCAGCACGGCTCCGTTGCCCGGGTCCCAGCTGTTGGTGTACGTGCCGACCGCCGCGTACACCTTGTTCGGGTCGACGGAGTCGGAGGCCAGGCTCACCACGCCCGTGTGCCCCCAGTCGGCCCAGCCGACCGAGTCCAGCAGCGGCGTCCAGGTCTTGCCCGACTCCTGCCAGCGGTACGCGCCGCCGATGTCGGTGCGCGCGTAGGCGAGGTTCTTCTCCTTGCGGTTGAAGACGATGCCGGGCACGAAGCCGCCGCCGTCGATCCGGGCGTTCTTCCAGGTGTACGACTCCGCGGCCAAGGTCGTCTGCGGGCCGCCGTCCGCGGCCAGTACGGGCGGACTGCCCGCGATCAGGCCGGCGGCGAGCGCCGACACGGCCATGAGGATACGGGTTCTTCGCACGGTGGGGTCCTTCCTCGCTGAGCCATGTGTGCGGGGGGATACGGGACGTGCGACGGCCGGGCGGCCCCCTGGTGCGGTTGGGGGCCGCCCGGCCCGGGGCCCCGCCGTCAGGTGACGGGGCCACGTACGCGGAACCTTCGAGCCACTCCGGCGAGGGGCGGGGGCCACCCCGCTCCCCCGAGCACCGGAGGGGTGACCAGGAGAGCGGGGAACTGCGGACCAGTCACATCAGGCCCGCAGCCGAACCCCGTCCTGCCCGCGGAGCGCTCAGCGGGGGCCTATTCGAGAAGCTCCGCGTACGAACCCATGGCCAGGGCGATGTCCGCCTGGGCCCAGAAGCGGTGGTACGTGAACACGGGCGCGGCTCCGCCCGCGAGATAGCTCTCGATCTTCGACCAGGCCGGGTCGTTCTTGTAGAAGGACCGCAGCGAGGCGAAGGTCGAGGAGGAGTTGATCGGGTCGCCGTTCGGCATCTTGCCGCTGAAGGTGCTCGGGACGTACACGCCGTCGTCGAAGCGGCTGTAGTCGGCGCGGGTCTCCGGGACCGCGATGCCGAGGGCGTCCTGGTTGTTGGCCCACATACCGTCCAGGAGTGCCTTCGCGGTCGTCTTCGCCTCTGTGTCACCGGACCTGGCGGCGTAGTACGTCAGGGTCTTGGCGTACGCGGCGGCCACACCGACGTCGTTGGTGTAGTCGGCGACGGTGACGTGAAGTCCCGTGTTGGCGCCGGGACTCGAGGCGTTCCAGGTGTCGGGCTGGCCCGACCACTGGAGCGTGGAGGGGATCAGGAAGCTGCCGTCCGGGTTGATCGTGGTCTTGGACAGCGCCCAGTCGACCCACTTGTCGAGAACCGCCTTGGCGCTCGCGTTCCCGGTCTGCTGGTAGTACTCGGCGACCCGCTCCATCGACCACGCCTGGAAGCCGAACCACTGGTTGGACGGCGGGTCGTGGTAGACGGGAGCCGCGTCGTAGTACATGCCGTAGAAGGTCGACGTGCCGGTCGGGGGAGTCGCGTAGCGGCCCGCCCAGCTGTTCGTCGCCCCGCCCGCGATGCCGCCCTCGCTGGACTGCAGCCAGCGGTAGAACTCCAGCTGCCGGCCCAAGGACTTCGCCCAGTCCGCCTGGCCCGTCGCCGACTTGGGCTTCAGGTCGGCGTAGCTGCTGAGCGCGTAGGCGGCGAGCGGGTTCTGGTAGCCGCCGTGGGTGTGACTGGACCCGATGCGCCAGGCCCAGCCCGCGCTGGTGTCCGTGGCGCCGCCCCAGGCGTAGTACCAGGACATCAGGTAGTGCGAGGCGTCCTTGCCGGTGCCGGCCGCGCAGGCGGTCGGTCCGACGCAGTTGCCGACCTTCTTGAAGTACTTGTCGTACATCGAGTAGCGCAGGTAGTCACCCATCTTCGCGGCCTTGCCGACGGTCGCGGAGACCTCACTGCCCTTGCCCTGCGCCTCGGCCCAGACGTCCGCCCAGTAGGCGGCCTGCACGGCCCGCGCGTCGGCGTCGGGGGCGTTGGTGAACTTCCACTGCTTCGCGTAGGAGGCGTCTCCGGTGAACAGGTCCAGATACCCGTTCGTGCCGCCGTACTTGAAGGCGTCGCAGGTCGGCTGCGGCACCGTCTCCCACACCGACTCCTGAGCGCCGCGCTGGAAGGTGTTGATGTACGACGGGCCGGTGTCGGTCGGGCCGGCCTCGCACTTGCCGGGCGCGTTGCCGTAGCCGTAGGTGTTGTCCACGTCCTGGAGCCAGTGCATGCCGTAGACGTCGTCCGTGCCGTATGCGGTCTTCAGTTCACCGGCGATGGGATCCGATCCCACGGACACACCGGTGTCCAGCTTCGCCGGATACTCGTTCGGAGTGTCCAGCTCGGGCGCGTACGTCGCCGGCTTCGAGGCGTTGTAGAACGAGTTGGTCGGCTGGTCGGTGTGGGTGGGGATCATGTACTTCTCCATGATGTCCCACGCGCCGTTGAACTTGGTCCAGTCGCCGGTGATCTTCCCGTACATCGCCTGGAGCCAGAGAAGATAGCTGTAGGCCTCGGAGGTGGTCTCGTGCCCCTGGTCCGGGGCCTCGACGATCAGCGTCTCCACCGAGTGGTACGGGATGCCCTCGGGCGAGAAGTAACCGTTTGCCGGGTTGGTGATCTTGCCGTAGAGGTCGAGGAACCGGGCGTCGTACGCCTTGGTGCCCGCGATCTCGGTGGCCGTGACCGACGCCTTCGCGTGCCCGGTGGCCGTCGACTCGAAGGTCGCGGCGCCCGTGCCGGAGGCGTTGGCCGTGATCGTCACGTTCTGGGCGACGCTCCAGTTGGAGGGGGTGAAGGTGAGGCTCGCACCACCCGTCACCGTCAGGCCCGTGTTGCCGGTGGTGCGGGCGGTCGTGACGGTCACACTGGCCGACGGCTGGGTGGACAGCTTCAGCGCGTAGCTGCCCGTCTTGCCCTGCTGCACGGCGAGTTGGTTGGTGGAGGCGACCACGGCCGGTCCCGAGGCGACGGTGATGCCCACCGGGGTCGACGACGCCGACGCGCCCAGGCTGTCGTACGCCTTGGCCACCAGGGAGTGACTGCCCACGGACAATCCGGTGGCGGACAGGGTGTACGGCGAGCTCGTGTCCGTCCCCAGCAGGGTCGTGTCGTCATAGAACTCGATCTTGCTGATGGTCGCACCGTCGGCGGCCGCGGCGGTCGCCGCGAGCGGCACCGCGTTCCCCTGGGTGTAGACCGCGCCCGCGGCCGGGCTGGTCAGCACGGTGACCGGCGGCTGGTGCGCGCCGGCGCAGGTGGTGCCGTTGACCGCGAAGCTCGCGGGAGCGGCGTTCGTCCCGCTGTAGGTGAACTGCGCGCCCGTGCCGACCGCGGCGCCGGCGGCGATCGTCGCGTTGTACGAGGCGTTGTTCACCGTGATCTGCTGACCCGACTGCGACCAGCTGCCGTTCCATCCGTTCGTCAGTTTCTGGTTGCCCGCGTAGGAATACGTCAGGGCCCAGCCGCTGATCGGGTCGGTGCCCCGGTTGGTGAGGGTCAGGTCTGCGGTGAACCCTGAACCCCAGTCATTGGTCTTGTAGTCCACGCTGCACTGAAGTGCGGCCGCCTGGGCGGGAGTCGCACTTGTGCTCAGCATGGCGAAGGGGAGCGCGAGGGCCGCCAGGGCGGCGGTCCACAGGCGCCGCGCCCCGCGGCGTCTGCGTGAGGGATCCATGGTGCTGGTTCCTCCTTGCGGCTCGGAGAAGTGGGGGAGGAGCAACAAGCCTTGAACCAGTGGGAGCGCTCCCATAGTGGGGATGGGGGTGGGAGCGGTCAAGGTGCTTGAAGAGTCGAAAAGATTCGACGACGGATGTTGAGGGAAAGTCAGTGACGCCTCTGTTCTTTGCCGGGACTTGGCGCTAGCTTCGAGACACCAGTGGGAGCGGTTCCATCAGTCGACGCGTCCGTTCACGACGCGCCTGAGCTGCAAGGAGTCGCTCATGCGACACCCCCCGCGTTCAGTACTTTTAGCCGTCGCCGGCACGGTCGCCCTCGTTGCGGGTGCCCTGTTGCCGGTCGTCACGGCGCAGGGAGCCGTGCCCGCGTGCACGGTCGAGTACTCGGTCACCGGTCAGTGGGACGCCGGCTTCCAGGGCGCCGTGAAGATCACCAACAATGCGACGGCCCTGAGCAGTTGGAGCCTCACCTTCGACTTCGCGGACGGCCAGAAGGTCACCCAGGGCTGGAGCGCCAAGTGGTCCCAGTCCGGCACCACCGTCACCGCCGCGAACGAGAGCTGGAACGGCTCCCTGGGCACCGGCGCAAGCACGAGCGCGGGCTTCATCGCCTCCAGCTCGAGGACGAACGCCGCGCCGACCACGTTCAAGCTCAACGGCACGACCTGCAACGTCGACACCGAACCGACCCCCACGCCCACCCCCACGACACCACCCACGACGGACCCGCCGGACACCGGTGACGAGCCGCCCGCGCTGCACGTGCTGGGCAACAAGCTCGTGGACGCCGACGGAGACACCCGCCGGCTGCTCGGCGTGAACCGCTCCGGTGGCGAGTTCATGTGTGTACAGGGGCGCGGCATCTGGGACGGGCCGGTCGACGACGCCGCCGTCCGGGCGATCGCCGACTGGAGCGTCGACACCGTACGCATCCCGCTCAACGAGGAGTGCTGGCTGGGCCTTTCGAACATCCAATCCGCCTACGGCGGCAGCAACTACGTCAACGCCGTCAAGGACCTGGTGGCCCGCGTCGAGGCGCACGGCATGACGCCGATCGTCGAACTGCACTGGACCTACGGTCAGTACACGGGCAATTCGGCGGGCTGCTCGGATGTGCACGCCAGCTGCCAGAAGCCGATGCCCGACATGCAGTACACCCCGTCGTTCTGGACCTCGGTGGCCAACACCTTCAAGAACGACCAGGCCGTCGTCTTCGACCTGTTCAACGAGCCCTACCCGGACCGCGCCACCTCCACGGCCACCCAGGCCTGGCAGTGCTGGCGGGACGGCGGCACGTGTCCCGGCATCGGGTACGAGGTCGCCGGTATGCAGGATCTCGTCGACTCCGTACGGGCGACCGGCGCCAGGAACGTGATCCTGGCCGGCGGGCTCGCGTACTCCAACGACCTGAGCCAGTGGCTGACGTACCGGCCCAACGACCCCACCGGCAATCTCGCCGCCGCGTACCACGTCTACAACTTCAACACCTGCGCGAACGAGAGCTGCTGGAACTCCACCCTCGCCCCCGTGGCGGCCCAGGTTCCGCTGGTGGCCGGGGAGATCGGGGAGAACACCTGCTCGCACGGTTTCGTCGATCAGGTCATGAAGTGGTTCGACGACCGCGGTCTGTCGTACCTGGGCTGGACCTGGAACACCTGGGACTGCTCCACCGGTCCGTCCCTGATCTCCGGTTACGACGGGACGCCGACGGCGTACGGCGTCGGCCTGCGCGACCATCTGCGCGCACTCGACGGATAGGCGCCACCGCACCGTTCGCCCGACCGACTCGCCCGACCGATTCGCCCGACCGATCCGTCCGACCGATCAGCCCGATCGATCCACCGGCCCGATCGGCGGGGCACCGACCCGGGCCGTTCGACCACCACCGACGGTCCGACAGAACCACCGAGGAAACGGACACCACCCGCAACCGAGAAGGAACCCGCACTCATGAGCCGTAGCAGAACAGCGGTACTCGCCGCGCTGGCGCTGGTCGCCGGCGCCTCCGGGACGGCGCTCGCCGTCGTGCCCGGTGATCCGGGCATCGCCGCCATCCCGTGCAGCGTCGACTACAAAGTGCAGAACGACTGGGGCAGCGGCTTCACCGCCGCCGTCACCGTCACCAACAACTCCGCCGCCAAGTCGAGTTGGGCGGTGAAGTGGGCGTACGCCGGCAGCCAGAAGGTCACCAACGGGTGGAACGCGAAGATCACCCAGTCCGGTACGGCCGTCACCGCCGGCAACGAGACCTACAACGGAACGCTGGCGACCGGCGGTTCGGTCAGCTTCGGTTTCCAGGGCACCTACAGCGGCACCAACGCCGTTCCCGCGACGTTCACCCTTGACGGCGTGACCTGCAACGTCGACAGCGGGACCGGCGGCCCCACCGATCCCGGTCCGACCGACCCCGGCCCGACGGACCCCGGCACCCCGTCCACCAAGGTCGACAACCCCTACTCCGGCGCCAAGGTGTACGTGAACCCCGAATGGTCGGCGAAGGCCGCCGCCGAGACGGGCGGCAGCCGCATCTCCAACCAGCCCACCGGCGTCTGGCTGGACCGCATCGCCGCCATCAACGGAGTGAACGGCGGCATGGGCCTGCGCGCCCACCTGGACGCGGCTCTCGCCCAGAAGGGCAGCGGTGAGGAAGTCGTCCAGCTGGTCGTCTACGACCTCCCCGGACGTGACTGCGCGGCACTCGCCTCCAACGGCGAGCTCGGCCCGACGGAGATCGACAAGTACAAGACGCAGTTCATCGACCCGATCGCGACGATCCTCGCCGACAGCAAGTACGCCGGCCTGCGGATCGTCACCACCATCGAGATCGACTCGCTGCCCAACCTGGTCACCAACACCGGCAGCCGGGCCACCGCCACCCCGGCCTGCGACACCATGAAGGCCAACGGCAACTACGTGAAGGGCGTCGGCTACGCGCTGAACAAGCTCGGCGCCATCCCCAACGTCTACAACTACATCGACGCCGGTCACCACGGCTGGCTCGGCTGGGACGACAACTTCGCCCCCTCCGCCCAGCTCTTCTACCAGGCGGCCACCGCCGAGGGCGCGACCGTCGACGACGTCCACGGCTTCATCACCAACACGGCGAACTACAGCGCTCTGAAGGAGAACAACTTCACCATCAACGACTCCGTGGCCGGCAAGTCGGTCCGCGAGTCCAAGTGGGTGGACTGGAACCGGTACGTCGACGAGCAGTCGTACGCCCAGGCCTTCCGTAACCAGCTGGTGACGGCGGGCTTCCGGTCGAACATCGGCATGCTGATCGACACCTCCCGCAACGGCTGGGGCGGCGCCGCCCGGCCCACCGGACCGGGTGCCACGACCAGCGTGGACACCTACGTCGACGGCGGCCGCTACGACCGCCGCTTCAACACCGGCAACTGGTGCAACCAGTCCGGCGCCGGCCTCGGCGAGCGCCCGCAGGCGGCTCCGGCCGCCGGGATCGACGCGTACGTGTGGATGAAGCCGCCGGGTGAGTCCGACGGCTCCAGCTCCGCCATCGCGAACGACGAGGGCAAGGGCTTCGACCGGATGTGCGACCCGACGTACACGGGCAACCCCCGCAACAACAACAACCTGTCGGGCGCCCTGCCGAACGCGCCGCTGTCCGGGCACTGGTTCTCGGCCCAGTTCCAGCAGCTGATGCAGAACGCGTACCCGCCGCTGTAGGGCGGGGGGCCGGCGCGGCAGGCCGGTGACCCGTGGGCCGGCCGCCGGTCGGTCCGCGGGCAAGTGAGGTGAGACGCCGCTGAGCCGTCGGGGTCGGTGGTCGGCCTTCCGGGGCGGACCGGCCCCGACGGCCGCGGACCCCACCGGTGAGCAGTTCCTGTCCGGTCGCTCCAGCACGTCGGGAGCGACCGGACAGGCGCGATCCGGCTTGCCGTCGGCATGCCGCCTTTTGCCGCACCGGCAACAAAGGTGGCCCCGGACCGGAGCGTCGGCGCACGCTGACGGCACACCGGACGAGAGGCTGACACCATGGCGCACCACCCGCACGCATCGCACGGCGACCAGCAGGCCCCGGGCCGGAGCCACGTCCCCGGCCCTGCGCAGGGGCACGGGCTCGGGCATGGGCATGGTCACGGCACCGACACCGACATCGACTGGGCCGAGATGGCCCCGCACCTCGAAGCCCAGGCGGAACTGTTCACGCCCCTGTACGAGCGCGCCCTGTCCTGGCTGGGGAAGGAGGTGACCGAGCCCGGGCTGATCGTGGACGTGGGCAGTGGTCCCGGGGTCGTCTCCTGTCTGCTCGCCGAGACCTTCCCCGGTGCGCGGGTCACGGCGGTCGACGGTTCGGCTCCGCTGCTGGAGCGGGCCCGGCGGCGGGCCGACCGGCTCGGGTACGGCGATCGTTTCGACATCCTGGCCGGTGAACTCCCCGACGTCCTGGACGAGTTGGAATACCCGGCCGATCTGCTGTGGGCCGGCCGCAGTCTGCACCACCTGGGTGACCAGCGGGCGGCCCTGGCCGCCTTCGCGGACTGCCTCGCGCCCGGCGGCACGCTGGCGGTCATGGAGGGCGGTCTGCCCGCCCGGTTCCTGCCGCGAGACCTCGGCTTCGGCCGGCCCGGCCTGGAGGCACGGCTCGACGCGCTGCAGGAGGAGTGGTTCGCGCGGATGAGGGCCGACCTGCCCGGCTCCGTCGAGGAGGCCGAGGACTGGGCGGCACTGCTCGGCGCGGCCGGTCTGCAGCGCGCCCGATCCCGCAGCTTCCTGCTCGATCTGCCCGCGCCCGCCTCCGACCGGGCCCGCGCCTATGTCGCCGCGTTCCTGTCGCGGCTGCGGGAGGTCTTCGGCGACACCCTCGACGCCGACGACCGGGCGACGCTCGACCGGCTGCTCGACCCGGGGGACGAGGCGGGCGTGCACCGCAGGGCGGACGTGTTCGTCCTCGCGGCGCACACCGTGCACACGGCGGTGAAGCCGATCCGGTAGACGGACCGGCCTGCCGAGTCACCCCGCTCGGGCTTGACTTGGAGAGCGCTCCAAGTGATGGACTGCGGGCCGCGCGTCACGCACGTCGAGCAGCGAGCAACGCAGTCGGCGTTGCGCGGCCGACGCGCGCGGCCGACGCATGGGGGGCACAACATGAGCAACGTACCGGGCAGTTCGCGATCCCCGGTCGCACTGATCACCGGCGGCGGCAGCGGCATCGGCGCCGCTGTCGCGCGGCAGCTGCTGGACGCCGGCCACCGGGTCACGGTCACCGGTCGCGGCGAGGAGCGGCTGCGCGCCTTCGCCGCGGAACTCGGCGAGCCCGAGGGGCTGCTGACAGTGGTCGGGAACGCGGCCGACTACGACAGCGTGCGGTCGGCGGTCGACCGTACGCTCGAGGCATACGGTCGACTGGACACCGTCGTCGCCAATGCGGGGAGCGCCACCCACGACTCGGTCGCCGAGGGCGACCCGGCCGGGTGGACCGACATGGTCCTCACGAACGTGCTCGGTCCCGCGCTTCTCGTCCGGGCGTCGATCGAGGCGCTCAGGGAGACCCGTGGCCGGATCGTGCTGGTCGGCAGTGTCGCCGGCTTCGTGCCCACCCCGGGCAACGTCTACGGGGCGACGAAGTGGGCGGTGACCGGGCTCGCGGAGAACACCCGCCGCCAGGTCACCGAGTGGGGTGTCGGCGTGACGCTGATCGCTCCCGGCCGGGTGGAGACCCCGTTCTGGGACAGCTACGGAAGCCTGCCGCCCGGGCATCTGCTGACCGCCGGCCAGATCGCCGACTCCGTCGTGTGGGCCATCGGGCAGCCGGCCGGCGTCGACATCAACACCGTCGTCGTACGGCCGATCGGGCAGCCCAACTGACGAGCCCGCCGACGCGTCGAGGGCGCCCCCCGCTCGGGGGGCGCCCTCGACGCGTGCGAGAAAAGCTCAGCCGACGTCGAACGTCGCCGGGTCCGGACCGATGCGCCGGTCCTCGTTGAGGGCGCTGATCGCCGCCAGGTCCTCGGTGTCCAGATCGAAGTCGAACACGTCGATGTTCTCCTTGATCCGCGACGGCGTCACGGACTTGGGGATCACGACGTTGCCGAGCTGGAGGTGCCAGCGCAGTACGACCTGTGCCGGGGTGCGTTCGTGCTTCCGGGCGATGGCCACGATCGCCGGGACCTCGAGGAGGCCCTTGCCCTGGCCGAGCGGCGACCAGGCCTCGGTGGCGATGCCGTGCTCGGCGTGGAACTCGCGCGAGGCGTGCTGCTGCAGGTGCGGGTGCAGCTCGATCTGGTTGACGGCCGGGACGACCGACGTCTCGCCGGTCAGCCGCTCCAGGTGCTCCGGCAGGAAGTTGGACACGCCGATGGCCCGCACCCGGCCGTCCGCCAGGAGCTTCTCGAACGCCTTGTACGTGTCCACGTAACCGTCGCGGGAGGGCAGCGGCCAGTGGATGAGGTACAGGTCCAGGTAGTCCAGACCGAGCTTCTCCAGCGAGGTGTCGAACGCGCGGAGCGTCGAGTCGTATCCCTGGTCGCTGTTCCAGAGCTTGGTGGTGACGAAGATGTCGCTGCGGGGCACGCCGGAGGAGGTGATGGCCTTGCCGGTGCCCTCCTCGTTGCCGTAGATCGCCGCTGTGTCGATGCTGCGGTACCCGGCCTCCAGCGCGGTGGAGACCGCCTGCTCCGCCTCGTCGTCCGGCACCTGCCAGACACCGAAGCCCAGCTGGGGCATCTCCACGCCGTTGTTGAGGATGATCGGGGGGACCTTGCTGCTCACGAGCTCTTGATCCTTCGGTTGTCCGTCAAAGTGGTACTCCCATCGTCAACGATCACGGCGAGTGATGCATTCCTGACCCCGGAATTCGTCCCGGAAGTCTGCCCGGGGAGTCCGCATCGGGGCCCGCCGCGGGGCTCTGGGGAAACGTGTTCCTCGAGCCGCCGCCGGAAAACTCCGGAAACCTCATGAGCGTTCATGACCGGTACAGCGCGTCGACCTCGTTCGCGTAAGCGTTTTCGATGGCCTTGCGCTTCAGTTTCAGCGACGGGGTCAGCAGCCCGTGCTCCTCGGTGAAGGGCTGCGCGAGGATGCGGAAGGTGCGGATCGACTCGGCCTTCGAGACCAGCGTGTTGGCCGCTACGACGGATCGGCGCACCTCCGCCTCCAGATCCGGGTCGCTCACCAGCTCGACCGGCGTCAGCTGCGGCTTGCCGCGCATCTGGAGCCAGTGCTCGACGGCCTCCTGGTCCAGGGTGACCAGGGCGGCGACGAACGGCCGGTCGTTGCCGACGACGATGCACTGGTTGACCAGCGGATGATCACGTACCCGCTCCTCCAGCAGCCCCGGCGAGACGCTCTTGCCGCCGGAGGTCACCAGGATCTCCTTCTTGCGGCCGGTAATGGTGAGGTAACCGTCTTCGTCGAGTGATCCCAGGTCACCGGTGGCCAGCCAGCCGTCGTGCAGGGTCTCGTCGGTGGCCTTGGGATTGTTGAGATAGCCCTGGAACACGTTCGCGCCGCGCAGCCAGATCTCGCCGTCGTCCGCGATGTGCACGGTCATACCGGGGATCGCCTGGCCGACCGTGCCGTACCTGGTGCGTCCGGGCGGGTTGGCCGTCGCGGCCGCCGTCGTCTCGGTCAGGCCGTAGCCCTCGTAGATCTGCACGCCCGCGCCGGCGAAGAACAGGCCGAGCCTGCGGTCCATGGCCGAGCCGCCGGACATGGCGTGCCGCACCCGGCCGCCCATCGCCGCGCGCACCTTGGAGTAGACGAGCTTGTCGAAGAACTGGTGCTGCATACGCAGTCCCGCCGAAGGGCCCGGCCCGGTGCCCCACGCCTTCGCCTCGATCGCCTCGGCGTAGTTCACGGCCACGTCGACGGCCTTCTCGAACGGTCCCGCCCTGCCCTCCCGCTCCGCCTTGCGGCGGGCCGCGTTGAAGACCTTCTCGAAGATGTACGGCACGGCCAGGAAGAACGAAGGTCTGAAAGCGGCCAGGTCGGGGAGCAGGGCGGCCGCGTGCAGCTGGGGCTGGTGGCCGAAGCGGACCTTGCCGCGGATCGCGGCGATCTGCACCATCCGCCCGAAGACGTGCGCGAGCGGCAGGAACAGCAGCGTCGCCGCCTCGTCGCCCTTCTTGGAGTGGAACACCGGCTCCCAGCGCTCGATGACGGTGTCCGCCTCGAACATGAAGTTGCCGTGCGAGATGACGCAGCCCTTGGGCCGGCCGGTGGTACCCGAGGTGTAGATGATCGTCGCGGTCGAGTCGGGGGTGACCGCTTCCCGGTGCCGGTGCACCATGTCGTCCTCGATGGCCGCGCCGGCGTCGTACAGCTCCTGCACGCAGCCCGAGTCCAGCTGCCACAGCTGCCGCAGCCGGGGCAGGCGGTCGATGACGGTGGCGATCGTCATCGCGTGGTCCTCGTGTTCGACGATCGCGGCCGTGCACTCGGCGTCGTAGAGCATCCAGAAGCACTGTTCGGCCGAGGAGGTCGAGTAGACCGGTACCACCTGGGCGCCGATCGTCCACAGGGCGAAGTCGAAGAGCGTCCACTCGTAGCGGGTGCGGGACATGATCGCGACGCGGTCGCCGAAGCGGATGCCCCGCGCCAGGAGACCCTTGGCAAGCGCGAGGACCTCGTCGCGGAACTCGCCGGCGGTGACGTCCCGCCACTCGCCCGCCTCGTCCTTGCGGCCGAGAGCCACGTAGTGCGGGTCCTCCTGGGCGTGCCGGAAGACGACGTCGGCCAGACCGCCCACCGGCGGTGCCAACGCCAACGGAGGGTTGGTGAACTCGCGCAAACCCGCACCCCGCTTCTCATGGCCGCACAGCGCCGTGAAAGCTACCCCACCCGACGGCGGGAGGGGAGGGGGGAGGGAAACGAGCGGCCCGCTCGTCCGCGCTGGTCAGTGCCGGAAAATGGGCTCACATGGGGAAGGGTCGGACAGAAAAACTGACGGAAGAGTAAGTTTCGGCACCGTAATCTCCACCGAATCTGCCCGTACCGCTTACTCTGCCCGCCCTTCCGAGACCCGCCACGGCCCGCCCCGCTCGCCCCCTGCTCCCGGGGCCCGGGGCGGGGGCGCCGTCAGGGCCGGGGGAGCGCCCCGGGCGTCGACAGCGCGGTCGGATCCGTTTCCGCCGTTTTTTCCACGGCCGCACGCGGCGGCCGGACGAGGACGAGGACGAGTACCGCGGCGACCATGCCCGCGCAGCCCGCCGTCACCAGCGCCGCGTCGAGCCCGGAGGCGAACGCCGACCGCAGGGTGTGCTCGGAGAACGTGCCCCGCAGCCCACCGGCGCCGCCGCCCGCCAGCGCGTGGGCGGCGTCGTGCGGCAGGGTGTCGGTCATCCGGGAGGTCACCACGGTGCCGAAGACCGCGACGCCGAGCGCGTATCCGAGCTGCCGTACCGTGTTCACGGCTCCGCCCGCCATCCCGGCCCGCGCCGGTTCCACCGCCGCCAGCGCCGCCCCCGCGACGGTGGGCGCGACGAAACCGGTTCCTATGCCCACCAGCACGAACCCGGGCACCAGCGCCGTCCAGTCCGAGCCTGCGCCGAGCACGGCCTGGCAGAAACAGCCCGCGCCGATCAGCAGGAGTCCACCGCCGATCGTCAGCCGGGCAGAAACACCGTGGAACCGCTTACCCACCACGACCGCCGTCACCATGGCCGCCACCGTCATCGGCAGCAGCGTGAGCCCCCCGCGCACCGGGCTCATCCCCAGCAGCGTCTGCATCCAGATGGACAGG
Organism: Streptomyces rishiriensis; assembly: GCF_030815485.1. Taxonomy (NCBI): domain Bacteria; kingdom Bacillati; phylum Actinomycetota; class Actinomycetes; order Kitasatosporales; family Streptomycetaceae; genus Streptomyces; species Streptomyces rishiriensis. The sequence goes on from NZ_JAUSWV010000002.1 coordinate 6,908,456, forward strand.
TACGGCGTCACCCCGAAGGCCACGCCGTTGAACGCGAGCGCGGCCACCATCACCCCCACGAACGCGGGCCTGCGCAGCAGCGACAGGTCGAGCAGCGGATGCGCCGCCCGCCGTTCCGCCAGCACGAAGCACACGAGCGCGAGCGCGGCGAGCCCGAACGAGACGAGCGTCGCCGACGCCGTCCAGCCGTCCTCCCCGGCCCGCACGACGGCGTACGCCGTGCCGCCCGCGAAGACCGCGAAGGTCGCCGTACCCGCCCAGTCGACCCGCATCCCGCGCGTCCCCCTGGACTCGGGCACCGCCCTCAGCGTCAGCCACACCGCGGCCACGCTCACCGGCAGGTTGACGTAGAAGATCCATCGCCAGCCGGGCCCCTCGGTCAGCAGTCCGCCCAGCACCGGCCCGACCGCCGCGGCCGCGCCGCTCACCGCGCCCCAGACGCCGAGCGCGGCCGACCGCTGCCGGCCCTGGTAGACCGATCCCAGCAGCGGCAGCGTCGTCGCCAGCATGGCGGCCGCTCCCACCCCCTGAAGGGCCCGGGCGGCGACGAGGGTGTCCGGCCCGCTCGCGAGCCCGCACAGCAGCGAGGCCGTCGCGAACACCACCACGCCGGCCACGTGCACCCGGCGGCGCCCCAGGACGTCGGCCGTGGCCCCGGCCCCCAGCAGCAGCGCGGCCAGCGCGAGCGCGTACCCGTCGACGACCCACTGCAGATCGCTCAACGAGGCGTGCAACGCCCTCGCCATGTCCGGCAGCGCCACGATCACGATCGTGACGTCCAGCAACAACATGAACGTGCCCAGGCACACCGCTGTCAGCGGCCCCCATGTGCGCATGTCCCACTCCTCGGTCTTTCCTCTGTGACGGATGCGTAGTGGTCCGTACGATGACCGAGTGGCGGCCGATCACCATGGAATCGGGTGTTGAGCCGACGGAATCCGACGGGGAGGGGTGCGTGGAGATGGAATTCCACGCCCGTGGCGGGCTGGACGGACTGGATCTCCGATTGCTGTCGGCGCTGGAGGTGGACGGGCGGGCCTCCTTCAGCAGGATCGGCGCGGTCCTGGGCGTCTCCGACCAGACGGTCGCGCGCCGCTTCCGCCGGCTCAGCGCCGAGGCAGGCCTGCGGGTCGTCGCCGTCCGGGACGCGGAACGCCTCGGCCAGGACCAGTGGATGCTGCGCCTGCGCTGCGCCCCCGACAGCGCCACGGTCATCGCCGACGCGCTGGCCAAACGCCCCGACACCTACTGGATCGGCCTGGGCTCCGGCGGTACCGAGATCGTCTGCATGACCCGCCCCCGGCATCCCGGAGACCACGACGACCTCCTGCTCGGCAAGCTTCCGCGCACCCCGAGTGTCGTGGAGATCCGCGCGCAGCAGCTCCTCCACCGCTTCTACGGGGGTCCGACCGGCTGGCTGCGGAAGTTCGGCGCGCTGGACGAGGAGCAGATCGCCTTCCTCGCGCCGCGCCATGAAGCGGACCCGACGGCGGGACCGGCCCGTATCGAGCCCGAGGACGAACCCCTGCTGGCCGTCCTCGAACGCGACGGCCGAGCCACCTATCCCGAACTCCAACGCGCCACCGGGCGCTCCGAGTCCGCCGTCAAACGCCGCCTCGCCGCGCTGCTCGCCTCGGGCGCCGTCTACATCGACGTCGAGTACCACTCGGAGTGCCTCGGCTACCCCCTCGCCTCCGTCCTGTGGATCACCACGGCGCCCGCCGCCCTGCACGCGGTCGGCCAGGCGCTGGCCACCCACGACGAGATCGCCTTCGCCTCGGCCACGGCGGGCCCCTCCCACATCGTCGTCACCTCGGTGGTGCGGGACACGGCCGGTCTCTACGCCTACCTGAGCGGGCCTCTGGGGCGCCTGGAGGGCGTCCAGCACGTGGAGGCGACGCCGTTCATGCGACGGGTGAAGCAGCTGACGTACCAGCACGCCGGGCGGTAGGCGGTAGGCGGTAGGCGGTGGGCGGTGCCCGGCCGGCGGTCGGCAAGTCGACGGTAGGCGGTAGGCGGTAGGCAGGATCTCGGATACGGGATACGGGATACGCGACGGATGCGGGATGCGGCGCGGGCCCTTCAGCCGGGGGCGCGCCCCGGCGGGTCGAGACGTCGGCCGGGTCCCGCCGACCGTCGGTGGAGTCGGTCGCCGCCCGCCAGGATCGCCGCGGCCAGCGCGTCCGCCGCGCCCTGGGCGGAAGGACGTCCGCGTCCGTGTACGAGCACGAAGTCGACCTGCCCCAGTTCCGGCAGCCCGGCCCGTTCCGGGATCCGCGCCAGGCCGGGTGGGATCAGGCCTCGCGAGTGGGCCATCACGCCGAGGCCGGCCCGGGCCGCCGCGATGAGGCCGTTGAGGCTGCCGCTGGTGCAGACGATCCGCCAGGCCCGCCCCTGCCGCTCCAGCGCCTCCAGGGCCAGGGCGCGGGTGATGCCCGGAGGCGGGAACACGATGAGCGGGACCGGGCGGTCGGCGTCCAGACGCAGCCGCTCCGCGCCGATCCACACCAGCCCGTCGTGCCACACCAACTCGCCCAAGGGGTCCTCGGGGCGTCTCTTGGCCAGGACGAGGTCCAGCTTCCCGGCGGCGAGTCGTTCGTGCAGCGTGCCCGACAGTTCCACGGTCAGTTCGAGGTCGACCTCGGGATGGTCGTACCGGAAGCCCTCCAGGATCTCCGGCAGCCGGGTCAGCACGAAGTCCTCCGAGGCGCCGAAGCGCAGCCGGCCGCGCGGTCGGCTGCCGGTGAAGAAGGCCGAGGCCTGCTCGTGGACGTCCAGGATCCGGCGCGCGAACCCGAGCATCGCCTCGCCGTCCTCTGTCAGCTCCACGGAGTGCGTGTCGCGGGTGAACAGCGCGCGCCCGGTCGCGTCCTCGAGGCGTCGCACGTGCTGGCTGACCGTGGACTGACGCAGCCCGAGCCTTCGCGCGGCCTGCGTGAAGCTGAGGGTCTGCGCCACGGCGAGGAAAGTACGCAGATGGGAGGGCTCGTACACGTCCGCCACAGTAGCCCTTCCCCGCGCGGTTATCGCAGTTCGCGATGACAGTGAGAGCGGTATGCCGGATTCCCGATCACGGCGCCGAGGAGGACGATGGGGAGGGGCTCTCCGAGCCCGGAGGCACGCCCGTCGAACCGCACGTGGAGCACCGTGAAACGCCTGCACTGGCCGAGTTGGATGCCGGTCGACCCCTACATCCTGCTGTTGCTCGGCACCGTCGGGTTCGCGGCGCTGCTCCCGGCGCGCGGCGCCGCCGCCGACGTGGCCTCGGGTGCTTCCACGGCCGCGATCGCCTTCCTCTTCTTCCTGTACGGCGCCCGGCTCTCCACTCGTGAGGCGCTGGACGGGCTGAAGCACTGGCGCCTCCATGCAACCGTCCTGGCCTGCACGTTCCTGGTCTTCCCGCTGCTGGGGCTGGCCGCACGCGGCCTTGTCCCGGTGTTTCTCACCCAACCGCTCTACCAGGGGCTCCTCTTCCTCACCCTCGTGCCGTCGACCGTCCAGTCGTCGATCGCCTTCACCTCCATCGCCCGGGGCAACGTGCCGGCCGCGATCTGCGCCGGTTCCTTCTCGTCTCTCGTCGGCATCGTCGTCACCCCGCTGCTCGCGGCGGCCCTGCTCGGCAGCAGCGGCGGCGGTTTCTCGCCGGACGCACTGGTCGAGATCGTGGTGCAACTGCTCGTACCGTTCGTCGCGGGACAGCTGTTGCGCCGTTGGATCGGCGGGTTCGTCACCCGGCACAAGAAGGTGCTCGGGCTCGTCGACCGAGGCTCGATCCTCCTGGTCGTCTACACGGCGTTCAGCGAGGGCATGGTCCAGGGCATCTGGCACCAGGTCAGCGCCGTACGGCTGGGTGGACTGCTCGTCGTCGAAGCCGTTCTGCTCGCGGTGATGCTCGCCCTGACCTGGTACGGCGCCAAGGCGCTGCGGTTCCATCGCGAGGATCGCATCGCCATCCAGTTCGCCGGCTCCAAGAAGTCCCTCGCCTCCGGGCTGCCGATGGCGAGCGTCCTCTTCGGCGCGCACGCCTCGCTGGCGGTGCTGCCGCTGATGCTCTTCCATCAGATGCAGTTGATGGTGTGCGCGGTCATCGCCAAGCGCCGGGCGCGGGACCCGCTGGAGCCGTCACGGGAATCCGCGGACGAGAGGGCGTCGGCTACGGCGTGAGACGGTCGCCGGTCGGCCGTCCGGCGTAGACAGTCGGCGTCGCCGGTAGACAGTCGACGGTCCGCCGTAAACAGTCGGTCGTAGCCCGTAGCCCGTAGCCCGTAGCCCGTAGCCAGTCGGGCGGCGACACCGAGCGGTCGCTGGGCGACAGTATGCGATGTGCGACCACTTCATGGGCAGGTTGATCCGGATTTCCGGTACGGAGGGCTGACGGCGGATAACGTTCTGTCATGACCGCAGCTCTTCCACTCGTCCCCGCGCGCAGCGCCCTCGTCCTCGTCGACCTGATGGACCGCATCGTCTCCCTGCCCCTGGAACCCCGCAAGGGAACCGACGTACTGTCCGCCGCCGAGGAGTTGGCGGCGGTGTTCCGCTCGGTCGGCGCGCTCGTCGTCCTCGTCCGCGTCGAACGTCCCGGCGTCGCCGAGCAGCCGCCCGGCAGCGGGCTGGTCCAAGGGCTGCGCCATGACGGCGACTTGGAGATCGTCAAGCGGACGATCGGCGCCTTCCACGGTACCGCCCTGGACGACCGGCTGCGCGAATACGGCGTGACCACCCTCGTGTTCGGCGGCATCGCCACCAACCTCGGTGTGGAGTCCACCGCCCGTGCCGGCGGCGACCTGGGTTACGACCTGGTCTTCGTCGAGGACGCGATGTCCGCTCTCACCAGGGCCGAACACGAGGCGTCGGTCAGGCTGGACTTCCCCCGACTGGGCACCGTGGTGCGCGCGGCCGACGTCCGGTTCACGAGCGGCTGAGGCGGGGCCCCTGCGGCGCAGGGGGCGCTCCCCGCCGGTCGGGGCCCCGCCGCCGTGCCGCGGGGAACCGGGTCAGCCCTGGGCGGCCGCGGTCCGCAGGGTGATGCGGTCCTCACCCGCGTACACGTTCATGGAGCTGCCCCGCAGGAAGCCCACCAGCGTCAGCCCGGACTCCGCGGCCAGGTCCACGGCCAGGGAGGAGGGCGCCGACACCGCCGCGAGCACCGGGATGCCCGCCATCACGGCCTTCTGCGCCAGCTCGAAGGAGGCCCGGCCCGACACCAGCAGGATCGTCCGGGACAGGGGCAGCTCCCCGTTCTGCAGGGCGCGTCCGACCAGCTTGTCGACCGCGTTGTGCCGCCCCACGTCCTCCCGCACGTCGAGCAGCTCGCCGTCCTCGGAGAACAGGGCCGCCGCGTGGAGCCCCCCGGTCCGGTCGAAGACCCGCTGGGCCGCGCGAAGCCGGTCGGGCAGGCTCGCGAGCAGTTCCGGTTCGATCCGCAGCGGGGGAGTGTCGGCGATGGGCCAGCGGGCCGTCGTGCGGACCGCGTCCAGGCTCGCCTTGCCGCACAGGCCACAGGACGAGGTGGTGTAGACGTTCCGCTCGAGGGTGATGTCGGGCATCGTCACGCCGGGGGCCGTCCGGACGTCCACCACGTTGTAGGTGTTGGATCCTCCCTCGCCCGTCGCGCCCGCGCAGTAGACGATGTTCAGCAGATCGGATGCGGCGGCCAGTACGCCTTCGCTGACCAGGAAGCCGGCCGCCAGCGGGAAGTCGTCACCGGGTGTGCGCATGGTGATGGCCAGCGGCTTGCCGTTGAGCCGGATCTCCAGTGGCTCCTCGGCGACCAGGGTGTCCGGCCGGGCGGAGACCACCCCGTCCCTGATGCGGACCACCTTGCGTCGTTCGGTGACTCGTCCCATGTCGTGATCAGCCCCGGTTCTGTACGTGCTGGTAGCCGAAGCGGCCCTTGATGCAAAGGTTCCCGTGGGTCACGGGATTGTCGTGCGGTGAGGTCACCTTCACGATGTCATTGTCCTGCACATGGAGCGTGAGGTTGCAGCCAACTCCGCAGTAGGCGCATACGGTGGTGGTGCGCGTCTGTGCCGATTCGTCCCATTCCCCGGCCGCTCGCCGGTCGAACTCGGACTTGAACGACAACGCTCCCGTCGGGCACACCTCGATGCAGTTTCCGCAGTACACGCAGGCCGAGTCGGTCAGCGGAGCGTCGTGCTCGACGGCGATCCGGGCGTCGAAACCACGCCCCGAGACGGAGATCGCGAAGGTGTTCTGCCACTGGTCACCGCAGGCGTCCACGCACTTGTAGCAGAGGATGCACTTGTCGTAATCACGTACGTACAGCTCGTTGTCGATCTTCGGTTCCTCGTTCAGCCGGGCCGCGTCGGGGCCGAAGCGATCGGGTTTCGCGTCGTACTCCTTGATCCATTCCGCGACCATCGGTGTCGTGGACAGGTCGACCGAGGACGCGAGCAGCTCGAGAACGATCTTCCGGCTGTGCCGGGCGCGCTCGGTGCCGGTGCGGACCTCCATGCCGGCCTCCGCCCGGCGGGAGCACGCCGGCACCAGCGTCCGGGAGCCCTCGACCTCCACGACGCAGACCCGGCAGGCGTTCTTCGGGGTGAGCGTGTCGCCCTCGCACAGGGTCGGGACGTCCTTCCCGGCGGCCCGGCAGGCGTCCAGGATCGTCGACCCCTCGGGGACCCTCGCCTCCTGCCCGTCGATCGTGAACTCCACGAGCCGACGCGGCACGCCCAGCGGGATCGCGGTCATACGGCGGCTCCTGTGCGGACGGTCGCGGTCATTCGTACGCCCCCAGACGGTCGATGGCGGATTCCACGGCGTTCCAGGCGGTCTGGCCCAGACCGCAGATCGAGGCGTCGCGCATCGCGCGGCCGACCTCGCGCAGGAGGGCGATGTCGTCGGCGGCGTCGGTGCCGGTCCGCTCCACGATCCGATGCAGCGCCTCCTCCTGCCGCACGGTCCCGACCCGGCAGGGCACGCACTGCCCGCACGACTCGTCCCGGAAGAACTCGGCGATGCGCACCAGGAGTCGGGGCATCGGGACGGTGTCGTCGAAGGCCATCACGACCCCCGAACCGAGCGTCGTGCCCGCCTCCCGGGTGCCCTCGAAAGTCAGCGGGACGTCCAGTTCGTCCGGCCGTACGAAGCCGCCGGCCGCGCCGCCGAGCAGCACGGCACGCAGGTTCTCGCGGAGCCCGGCGAGGGTGAGGAGTTCGCCCAGCGTCGCACCGAAGGGCAGTTCGTACACGCCGGGGCGCTCGACCGTGCCCGACACGCAGAACAGCTTGGGGCCGGTGGACCCGGGCGTGCCGATCGCCGCGTAGGCCGGGGCGCCCATGGTGAGGATCGGCAGGACGTTGACGAGCGTCTCCACGTTGTTCTCGACCGTCGGCCTGCCGAACAGGCCCTTCTCCACGGGGAACGGCGGTTTCGAGCGGGGCTCGCCCCGGTATCCCTCGATGGAGTTGAACAGGGCCGTCTCCTCGCCGCAGATGTAGGCGCCGGCGCCCCGTCGGATCTCGATGTCGAAGGCGTAGCCCTGGCCGAGGACGTCGTCGCCGAGCAGACCGCGAGCGCGTGCGCAGTCGACGGCATGTCGCATACGGCGCAGGGCGCGCGGATACTCGCCGCGCACGTACAGGTACCCCTTGTGCGCGCCGACCGCGTACGCCGCGACCGTCATCGCCTCGACCAGCGCGTACGGGTCGCCCTCCATGAGCACCCGGTCCTTGAAGGTGCCGGGCTCGGACTCGTCGGCGTTGCACACCAGGTAGTGCGGACCGTCCGGCTGGGACGCCGTGGCCCGCCACTTGCGGCCGGTGGGGAAGGCGGCGCCGCCGCGACCGAGCAGGCCGGAGTCGGTCACCTCGCGGATCACCTCGGAGGGACCGAGAGCGAAGGCACGGCGCAGGGCCGTGTAGCCGCCGTGAGCGCGGTAGTCGTCGAGCGACGACGGATCCACCACGCCGATGCGGCGCAGCAGGATCAGCGACGCGTCACCTGCCTGAGGCACCGCCCCCGCCGCAGGCCGCTCCTCGGGCGCCGAGCCGGGAGCGCTCGCGGCGAGTACGGCCGTCTCCACGTCCGCCGGCGCCGACAACGCCGTACGCACCGGATCTCCGGCCCTGACCGCGAGCACCGCCGGGGCCCGCTCGCACAGGCCGAGGCAGGGACTGCGCTCGACGGACACCCCGCTGTCCGAGCCCAGGCGTGACGCGATCCCGGCACACAGTCCGGCGGCGCCCGCGGCGGCGCAGGCGAGGTCCGTGCACACCTGGAGCACGGTGGCCGGCCGCGGCTCGACCGAGAACATCGCGTAGAAGGTGGCGACGCCGTACGCCTCCGCAGGAGGCACGGTCAGCCGACGGCACAGATAGCCGAGTGCGCCCTCGCTGATCCAGCCGATCCGGTCGTTGATCGCGTGCAGCCCCGGCAGCAGCAGGTCGCGGCGGTTCCGGGCCTCGCGTCCGCCGCGCGCCCACCGCAGGTCCGCGTCGCAACGGTCGGCGCCCTCCCACGAGGACTCGGGTGGGCCGAACAGGGCGTCCACGGCCGCCCGTTCGTCGTCCGTCGGTTTGCTGTCGCCGAAGTGCAGGTCCACGACATCACCTCACGTAGGTCGGGGCCGGAAGCTTCTCGATCCGGATCGCCGACGCCTTGAACTCCGCCGTCCCCGCGATCGGGCAGTTCGCCTCGATCGTCAGCTGGTTGGTGTCCACCTCGTCGGGAAAGTGCATGGTCATGAAGGCGAGCCCGGGCCGCAGGGCGGTGTCGATCCACACCGGCGCGACCACGGATCCGCGCCGCGAACTCACCCGGACCTCCTCGCCGACGACGACCCCGTGGTGCTCGGCGTCCTCCGGGCACAGTTCGACGTACTCCCCGCGCCGCAGCGGCGAGGCGAAACTCCCGCTCTGCACACCGGTGTTGTAGGAGTCGAGTCGCCGCCCGGTCGTCAGCCGGATCGGGTACTCCTCGTCCGTCAGGTCGACCGGCGGGTCGTGCTGGACGATCCCGAACGGGGCGAGCCTGCCACGCCGTTCAGGCTCCGCCTCCCACAACCGGCCGTGCAGGTAAGCGGGTTCGAGTCCGTCAGTGCTCGGACACGGCCACTGGATGCCCTGATGCCTCTCCAGCCGGTCGTACGTCATTCCGTAGTGGTCCGGGGACACCGACCTGAGCTCGTTCCAGACGGCCTCGGCGTCGGCGTACTTCCACTCGTGGCCGAGCCGCGTCGCCAGGTCGCAGAGGATGTCGATGTCCTCGCGCGCCTCGCCCGGCGGCGTCACGGCCCGCCGCACCCGCTGCACCCGCCTTTCGCTGTTGGTGGTCGTGCCGTCGGTCTCCGCCCAGCCGGCCGTGGCGGGCAGCACCACGTCCGCCAACTCGGCGGTCTTCGTCAGGAAGATGTCCTGTACCACGAGGAAGTCGAGGGAGCGCATCCGACGTACGGCCTGCTCGCCGTCCGCCTCGGACTGGGCGGGGTTCTCGCCGATGCAGTAGACCGCCTTCAGCGAGCCCTCCTCCATCGCCTCGAACATCTCCGTGAGGTTCAGTCCGTAGTGCGGCTGGACGACCGTGTCCCAGGCCGACTCGAACCTCAGCCGGGCAGCGGGGTCGAGGATGTCCTGGAACCCGGGGAGCCGGTTGGGGATCGCGCCCATGTCACCGCCCCCCTGCACGTTGTTCTGCCCGCGCAGGGGCTGAAGGCCGGAGCCGTAGCGGCCCACGTGCCCGGTGAGCAACGAGAGGTTGATGAGCGCCCGTACGTTGTCCGTGCCGTTGTGGTGCTCGGTGATGCCGAGCGTCCAGCACAGCTGGGCACGTTCGGCACGGGCGTAGGCGTGCGCCAGCTCCTTGATGGCGGCAGCCGGTACGCCCGTCACCTTCTCCGCGAGGGACAGTGTCCAGGGCTCCACGAGTGCCCTGTACGCCTCGAAGTCGCCGGTCGCGCGTTTCACGAAGGCCTCGTTGGCGAGACCGGCGTGGATGATCTCGCGGCCGATCGCGTGGGCCATCGGGATGTCCGTGCCGACGTTGAGGCCGAGCCAGCCGTCCGCCCACTCGGCGGTGGACGTCCGGCGCGGGTCGACGGCGTACATCCGGGCGCCGTTCCTGATCCCCTTCAGCACGTGCTGGAAGAAGATCGGATGCGCGAAACGCGCGTTGGACCCCCACATCACGATGACGTCGGTGTGCTCGATCTCCTCGTACGACGACGTCCCGCCGCCGGAGCCGAAGGCCGCCGTCAGGCCGGCGACGCTCGGGGCGTGGCAGGTCCGGTTGCACGAGTCGACGTTGTTGGTGCCCATGACGACCCGGGCGAACTTCTGCGCCACGTAGTTCATCTCGTTGGTGGCGCGGGCGCAGGAGAACAGGCCGAACGCGCCGCGGTTGCGCCGCAGGCCCCGCGCGGTGCGCTCCAGGGCCTCCTCCCAACTCGTCTCTCGGAAAGGCTCGTTGCGCGAGTCCCTGATGAGCGGTCGGGTGAGCCGGGTGTAGGTCTTCGGGGTCCGGTCGCGTTTCCTCATGCGTGCTCTCCAGCGATCATGCGGCGCTCCTCAGTGCGAGCAGGTCCGAGATGGCGTACACGGTGCGCAGGGTGGGCACGTCCACGCCGGTGATCTCCGCCAACTCGACGACGGCCGCCAGGAGGACGTCGAGTTCGAGCGGCTTGCCGCGCTCCAGGTCCTGGAGCGTGGAGGTGCGGTGGTCGCCGACCTTCTCCGCGCCCGCGAGCCGACGTTCGATGGAGACGCCCACCTCGCAGCCCAGGGCCTCGGCGACCGCGAGCGTCTCGCGCATCATCATCTCGATGACCCGGCGGGTACCGCCGTGCAGACACATCTGCCGCATGGTGGCGCGGGCCAGCGCGCTGATCGGATTGAACGAGATGTTGCCCAGCAGCTTGAGCCAGATGTCGTTGCGCAGCCCCGGTTCCACGGGGCACTTCAGTCCCCCGGCCTGCATGGCCTCGCTGATGGCCAGGCAGCGGGCCGAGACGCTGCGGTCGGGCTCGCCGACGGAGAACCTGGTTCCTTCCAGGTGACGTACGACGCCCGGCGCTTCGAGCTCGGTGGCCGCGTAGACCACACAGCCGACGGCCCGTTCGGGCGCGAGTACCGCGCTGACCGCGCCGTCCGGGTCCACGCTCTCGACGCGCAGTCCGTCGTACGGGCCGCCGTGGCGGTGGAAGTACCACCAGGGGATGCCGTTCTGTGCGGCGACCACCGCGGTGGAGTCGTGCAGCAGAGGCGCGATCAGCGGCCCGCACGCCGCGTACGAGTTCGCCTTGAGACCCAGGAAGACGAAGTCGACCGGGCCGATCTCGCCCGGGTCGTCGGTGGCGTGGGCGCGGGCGGTGAAGTCGCCGCGCTGACTGAGCACCCGCACCCCGTCCCGCCTTTTTTCCTCATGGCCGTGAGATGCGGTCCACGGGCGACGAGATGCACGTCGGCGCCGGCGCGGTGAAGCGCCGCACCGACGTAGGCGCCGATCGCACCGGCGCCGAGAACTGCGACTTTCATTGCGAGGGAGCTCCGTTCGGTCGGGGGTACCGAGGAACTGTCGAATCCTGTCGACGAAATATTGTCTACAGTATGGAAGTTGGGGCGGCAAGGGTTCGCGCAGCGTCCGGGACGTTCTCGGCGATCCGCGTCCCGGCCGGTCCCAGAGGGACGCGGCGCGCCGCGGCCCAGAGGTACGTGAACCGGCCTGGTCCGGAGCGGACGCGGAAGCGGTTACCAAAACCGGTCGGTCCGACCGTTCGGCGCAGCCTGGATACCGTTCACCGCATACCGGCGACGCGCCGCCTTTCCAAGGCCCGCGCCGGTTCCTACCGTTCAGGACTCATGAGTCCCCCCGTCGCACCGGCCGGCTGGAGCCGCTGGCTCGTCCCCCCGGCCGCCCTCTCGGTCCATCTCTCCATCGGCCAGGCCTACGCGTGGTCCGTGTTCAAGCCGCCGCTCGAATCCGCGCTCGGGCTCAGCGGAACCCAGAGCGCGCTGCCGTTCCAGCTCGCCATCGTCATGCTCGGCCTGTCCGCGGCCTTCGGCGGCACACTGGTCGAGCGCAACGGGCCGCGCTGGGCGATGACCGTCGCCCTGGTCTGCTTCTCGTCCGGCTTCCTGATCTCCGCACTCGGAGCCGCCACCGAACAGTTTTGGCTGATCGTGCTCGGCTACGGTTTCGTCGGTGGAATCGGTCTCGGTATCGGTTACATCTCGCCCGTCTCCACCTTGATCAAGTGGTTCCCGGACCGGCCCGGAATGGCCACCGGCATCGCCATCATGGGCTTCGGCGGCGGCGCGCTCATCGCTTCGCCCTGGTCGGCGCAGATGCTGGAGTCGTTCGGTTCCGACAGTTCCGGGATAGCCCTCGCGTTCCTCGTGCACGGGCTGTCGTATGCCGTATTCATGACGCTGGGCGTCCTGCTGGTGCGGGTACCGCGCGGCGCGCGTCCGGTCGCGGGCGCGCCCGGCGCCGTCGAGGGCGTGCAGGTCTCGGCGAGCAGGGCGGTGCGCACTCCGCAGTTCTGGTGCCTGTGGGTCGTGCTCTGCATGAACGTGACCGCGGGCATCGGCATCCTGGAGAAGGCCGCCCCGATGATCAGGGACTTCTTCGCCGACACCGCCACCCCGGTCTCGGTGTCGGCGGCCGCGGGCTTCGTCGCTCTGCTGTCCGCGGCGAACATGGCGGGCCGGATCGGTTGGTCGTCGACCTCCGACCTGATCGGACGCAAGAACGTCTACCGGGTGTACCTGGGCGTCGGCGCCCTGATGTACGCCCTCATCGCGCTGATCGGTGACTCGTCGAAACCGCTGTTCGTGCTGTGCGCCCTGGTCATCCTCTCCTTCTACGGCGGCGGCTTCGCGACGATCCCCGCCTACCTCAAGGACCTGTTCGGCGCCTACCAGGTCGGCGCGATCCACGGACGGCTGCTCACCGCCTGGTCCACCGCCGGCGTGCTCGGTCCGCTGATCGTGAACTGGATCGCCGACCGGCAGGAGGACGCCGGAAAGCACGGCTCGTCCCTGTACACACTGTCACTGTTCATCATGATCGGGCTGCTGGCCCTCGGCTTCGTCGCCAATGAGCTCGTCCGGCCCGTTCACGCCCGCCACCACCACGTGCCCGCCCAGAGGGAGGCCGCCGATGTCGAACGACAACAGCCCGAGTCCGCAGCCTGACCGGCGGCCGCTGATCGCCTTCGCCTGGCTGTGGGTGGGGGCACCGCTCGTCTACGGGCTGTACGAGCTGGTACGGAAGGCGACGCAGCTGTTCACCGGGTAACCGGGTAGCGGTGTGTTCCGGGGGGCCGGTGTCCGGCGGTAGGCGTTCGGCGGCTGCTCGGGCGTCCGAGGGCTATGGGGAAGCCGACAACCCGGGAACCGGTTTCCTGTCGCTTCACGCGCCCTCGTACCCGTGAGTCACTGATCAGACTGGTGGATCCCGCTACCCAAGGCAACGAGGGGACCCCCCAATGAACGGCTCGCGCATCGCCGCCGTCGGCCACTACCAGCCCGCCAAGGTGCTCACCAACGAGGATCTGGCGGGCCTGGTCGACACCAGTGACGAGTGGATCAGGAGCCGGGTGGGCATCCGTACGCGCCACATCGCAGGCCCCGACGAGCCGGTGGACGAGCTGGCCGCGCACGCCGCCGCCAAGGCGCTCGCGGCGGCCGGCCTCGCGCCGGGCGACATCGACCTGGTGCTGGTCGCGACCTCCACGGCCGTCGACCGCTCGCCGAACATGGCAGCCCGGGTCGCCGCCCGCCTCGGCATCCCGCGGCCCGCCGCGATGGACGTCAACGTCGTCTGCGCCGGTTTCACCCACGCGCTGGCCACCGCCGACCACACCGTCCGCGCGGGAGCCGCGACGCGTGCCCTGGTCATCGGCGCCGACAAGATGTCCGAGGTGACCGACTGGAGCGACCGCACCACCTGCGTGCTCGTGGGCGACGGAGCGGGCGCCGCCGTGGTCGAGGCCTGTCCCGACGGCGTGGAGCCCGGCATCTCGCCGGTGCTGTGGGGCTCGCTGCCCGAGATGGGACACGCGGTGCGCATCGAGGGGCAGCCGGCCCGGTTCGCGCAGGAGGGGCAGAGCGTCTACCGCTGGGCCACCACCCAGCTGCCGCCGCTGGCGCGACAGGCCTGCGAACGGGCGGGCCTCACCCCCGCGGACCTCGCCGCCGTCGTCCTGCACCAGGCGAACCTGCGCATCATCGAACCCCTCGCGCAGAAGATCGGCGCCGTCAACGCGGTGGTCGCGCGTGACGTCACCGAATCGGGTAACACCTCCGCCGCCAGCATCCCGCTCGCCTTCTCCAAGCTCGTCGAGCAGGGCGCGGTCTCCGCGGGGGACCCGGTACTGCTGTTCGGCTTCGGCGGCAACCTGTCGTACGCGGGGCAGGTCGTGCGCTGCCCGTGAGCGAGGGGCGGAACGCCGTCGCGGACGGATTTCCGCGGGTGGGGCGCGGCGTAGTGTGACGCGATCGACTGTGCCCGGCTCTGGCTACTGTGCGCCGTAGACTGTAGACGAAAGACAATCGATACTCGGCTGTGGACAGTCGACCGGCTGCGGACAGCCGAGTACGTCAATCGACAGGTGGCTTTCCGGTTGCAGTTGCCCGGTGTTGCCCAGGAGGGGGACCGACCGATGTTGTCGACAGGACTGCCGCAGGGCACGGTGCCCAGGCTCGAACGCCCCGGCCCACTGCGCGACCGCGTCTACGAGGCCCTGCTCGAACTCATCACCACCCGCGCCCTCCAGCCCGGCCAGCACCTCGTCGAGAGCGAACTCGCCACGCACCTCGGCGTCTCACGGCAGCCGGTGCGCGAGGCGCTCCAGCGGCTCAACACCGAGGGCTGGGTGGACCTCAGGCCCGCCCAGGGCGCGTTCGTGCACGAGCCGACCGAGGACGAGGCGGATCAACTCCTGACCGTCCGCACACTGCTGGAGGCGGAAGCCGCGCGGCTCGCCGCGGCGCGCGCGGACAAGGCCGGCATCGAGGCCCTGGACGAGATCCTGGCCCAGGGCATGCACGCCGTGGCGAGTGACGACGTGGACTCCGCGGTCGCCCTGAACGCCCGCTTCCACGCCAAGGTCATCGAGCTCGCGGGCAACGCGGTGCTCGCCGAACTTGCGGCCCAGGTGGACCGGCGGGTGCGCTGGTACTACACCCCGATCGCCCGGCAGCGGGGCAGCCAGTCCTGGATCGAGCACCGCGACCTGATCGCGGCGATCGCCGCCCACAACGAACAGACGGCCACCCGGCTGATGCGTGAACACACCGAGCACACCCGGCGCTCGTACCACGACCGCCCCGCGTCCTGAGCTCTCCGAGATCCGCGGCTTCACCGGGCCTCTACCGGTTTCGGGTGCGTCGGTTCCGTCCTTTGTCCTGTGAGTGGAGAAAGTTGACGGCAATCCGTGCACAGCTTCTTCCCAGCTTCGGCAGGCGCTGCTACGTTCCCTTCGAAAGCCCGACACTGGTGGCCGAACTGAGGCGGGGAGGGGCTCGTGAGACGTATGACGGCACGACCCGCGAACGCTCATCAGGCCCGTCTGCTCAAGTTGCTCCGGGACGGCGGCCCCAACTCCCGTGCCCAACTGGGTGACCGGATCGACCTGTCGCGGTCCAAGCTGGCCGTGGAGGTGGACCGGCTCCTGGACACGGGGCTGGTCGTGGCCGACGGACTCGCCGCCTCGCGAGGCGGCCGCCGCTCCCACAACGTCCGGCTCAACCCCGGGCTGCGCTTCCTCGGCGTCGACATCGGCGCGACCTCGGTCGACGTCGCCGTCACCAACGCCGAACTGGAGACTCTCGGACACCTCAACCAGCCCCTCGACGTACGTGAGGGTCCGGTCGCGGTCTTCGAGCAAGTCCTGGCGATGGCCGCCAAGTTGAGGGCGACGGGACTGGCCGAGGGCTTCGACGGCGCCGGCATCGGTGTACCCGGGCCGGTTCGTTTCCCCGAAGGCGTGCCGGTGGCGCCGCCGATCATGCCCGGCTGGGACGGCTTCCCCGTGCGGGAGGCGCTCAGCCAGGAGCTCGGCTGCCCGGTGATGGTCGACAACGACGTGAACCTCATGGCGATGGGGGAGCAGCACGCGGGCGTCGCCCGCACCGTCGCCGACTTCCTCTGCGTCAAGATCGGCACCGGGATCGGCTGCGGCATCGTCGTCGGCGGCCAGGTCTACCGCGGTACGACCGGCAGCGCGGGCGACATCGGGCACATCCAGGCCGTGCCCGACGGCCGTCCGTGCGCCTGCGGCAACCGGGGGTGTCTGGAGGCCCACTTCAGCGGCGCGGCGCTGGCCCGGGACGCGCTGGAAGCGGCCCAGCAGGGCCTTTCGGCGGAACTCGCGGCCCGGCTGGCGTCGCACGGCGGCCTCACCGCCCTCGATGTCGCCGCCGCGGCGGCCGCGGGAGACGCCACCTCCCTGGAGATGATCCGGGAGGGCGGCAACCGTGTCGGCCAGGTCATCGCGTCACTCGTCTCGTTCTTCAACCCCGGCCTGGTGGTGATCGGCGGTGGGGTGACCGGTCTCGGTCACACCCTGCTCGCCGCGATCCGCACTCAGGTGTACCGCCAGTCGCTGCCCCTGGCGACCGGCAACCTCCCCATTGTCCTGGGAGAGTTGGGCCCCACCGCCGGTGTCATCGGCGCGGCCCGGCTGATCAGCGACCATCTGTTCTCGCCCGCGTAACCGCTACCCGGCACGGTCACACCAGCACAGCGTGTCGCTCCGCCCTGCCCGCTCCGTCCCGCACCGCTCCGCCCTGCTCTGCCTGAGAACAACGACTTGTTCTGCCCTGACTCCGGCCCGCACGTCCGCCGAGGGGAACCCACATGGCAACGGAACCACCCCTGCTCAGCATGTCCGGCATCACCAAGTCCTTCCCCGGAGTACGGGCGTTGGACGGCGTCGACCTCGCCGTCCAGGCCGGTGAGGTGCACTGCCTGCTCGGCCAGAACGGCGCCGGCAAGTCCACCCTCATCAAGGTTCTGGCCGGTGCGCACCAGCCCGACGACGGCGTCATCCGCTGGCAGGGCGGGCCCGTCACCCTGCGCTCCCCGATCGCCGCCATGCGCCTCGGCATCGCCACCATCTACCAGGAACTCGACCTGGTGGAGCATCTGTCGGTGGCGGAGAACGTCCACTTGGGACATGAACCCACGGCCGCCGGATTCGTCGTACGGGGCAAGGCGGCACGCGCCTCTACGGCGGCGTTGCTGAAACGGCTCGGGCACGCCGAGATCGAACCGACCCGGCTGGTGGGGGAGTTGTCGGCGGCTCAGCAACAGATCGTGTCCATGGCGCGGGCGCTCTCCCACGATGTACGGCTCATCGTGATGGACGAACCGTCCGCCGCGCTCGACCCCGACGAGGTCGACAACCTGTTCCGGATCGTCGGCGACCTGACCGCCGACGGAGTGGCCGTCGTCTACATCTCGCACCGGCTGGAGGAGATCCGCCGCATCGGGGACCGCGTGACCGTGCTCAAGGACGGCCGTGCGGTGGCCGGTGGGCTTCCGGCGAAGACGACGCCGACCCGCGAGGTCGTCGCGTTGATGACGGGGCGCAACGTCGAGTACGCCTTCCCCGAGCGGCCGTCGGGCGGCGTGACCGGGGCGACGGACGGTGCCGGGGACGTGGCCGGCGGCGGGTCCGCGGGCGGGACGCCGCTGCTGGAGGTGCGAGGACTCGCCAGGGACGGTGAGTTCGCCCCCCTCGACCTGAGCGTGCGGCCCGGAGAGATCGTCGGCCTTGCCGGACTGGTCGGCTCGGGGCGCTCGGAGATCCTGGAGACGATCTACGGAGCCCGGAGGCCGAGCGGCGGTCACGTCCTCGTCGGAGGACGGCCCTTGCGTCCCGGCAGCGTGCGTGCGGCCGTACGGGCCGGACTGGGGCTCGCTCCCGAGGAACGCAAGGCACAGGCCCTGCTGATGCTGGAGTCCGTCACCCGCAATGTCTCCGTCGCCTCGATGTCCCGCTTCTCGCGCGGGGGTTGGATCGACCGGCGAGCGGAACGGGGGGCGGCCCGGGCCGCGACGCGCGAGCTGTCACTGCGCCCCGACGATCCGTCCGCCCCCGTGCGCACGCTCTCCGGCGGCAACCAGCAGAAGGCGGTCCTGGCCCGCTGGCTGCTGCGCGGCTGCCGGGTCCTGCTCCTCGACGAGCCGACGCGCGGCGTCGACGTCGGTGCCCGCGCCGAACTGTACGCAGTCGTCCGTCGACTGGCCGACGAAGGCCTCGCCGTGCTGCTGGTCTCCAGTGAGGTGCCCGAGGTCCTCGGCCTCGCCGACCGTGTGCTGGTGCTCCGCGAAGGCCGCGTCGTCCACACGGCCCCGGCCCGTGAACTGGACGAACACCGCGTACTCGATCTCGTCATGGAAGGAAGCCCGGCGTCATGACGCAGCCCGTCTCCCCACCGCGGGACAGCACCGACAAGGTGCCGCAGATCCCGCTCCCCGCCTGGCGCACCGTGATGGTCCGCGCCGACCTCCGCACCCTCTCGCTGCTCGGTGTGCTCACCGCGCTCATCGTGATCGGGGGGATCACCAAACCCGACGAGTTCCTCGACACCCGCAACCTCCAACTCGTCCTCACCCAGGCGTCCGTGATCGGCGTCGTCACCGTCGGCATGACCTTCGTCATCACCTCCGGGGGCATCGACCTCTCGGTCGGCGCGATCGTCGCGCTGGCATCGGTGTGGGCGACCACCGTCGCCACCCAGGAATACGGTTTCGCGGGCATTCTCTTCACGGCGATGATCGTCGGAGTGGGCTGCGGCCTGGTCAACGGCCTGCTCATCGCGTACGGCGGCATGGTGCCGTTCATCGCGACACTCGCCATGCTGGCCTCCGCACGCGGACTGGCCCTCCAGCTCACGGACGGCCGGACGCAGATCGTGACCGTGGACGGCGTCCTCGATCTGGGCGAGCGTGACGCCTATGTGCTCGGCGTGCCGCCGCTCGTGATCGTCTTCGCGATCGTGACGGTGATCGGCTGGTTGGTGCTGAACCGCACCACGTTCGGTCGCCGCACGGTGGCCGTCGGCGGCAACGCGGAGGCCGCCAGGCTCGCCGGCATCGACGTACGCCGCCAGCGGCTGTATCTCTACCTGCTGTCCGGGCTGTGCTGCGGTATCGCCGCCTTCCTGCTGATCATCCTGTCCGGCTCGGGACAGAACACCAACGGCAACCTCTACGAACTCGACGCCATCGCCGCCGCGATCATCGGCGGCACGCTGCTCACCGGGGGGCGCGGCACCATCACCGGCTCCGTGCTCGGCGTACTGATCTTCACCACGATCACCAACATCTTCGCCCTGAACAACCTGCAGAGCGACGTCCAGCAGATCGCCAAGGGCGCGATCATCGTCGCCGCCGTGCTGGTCCAGCGCCGTACCGCGAGCACGACCTGAGGAAAGGGTTCACCGTCATGCCAGAGCCGACACCGTTCACGAACCGCTTCACCAGTCGCAGAGGAATGCTCTTCGGAGCCGCCGCCGTCTCGGCCGGGACCCTCCTCGTGGGTTGCACCAGCAATGATTCCAAGGACGAGGAACCGGCCGCGAACGACCAGCCGGCCGCCGATGACAAGCCCGGCAAGCAGGTCACCATCGGCTTCGCCGGACCGCAGGCGGACCACGGCTGGCTCAACGCCATCAACGACAACGCGGAGAGCCGCGCGAAGAAGTACTCCGACGTGACGCTGGAGATCACCGAGGGGTCGAACGACACCGCCCAGCAGATCGGCCAGATCGAGACCCTCATCAACAAGAAGGTCGACGTCCTGGTGGTGCTGCCCGCCGACGGCAAGGCCCTCACCCAGGTCGGCCTGAAGGCGATGCGCGCGGGCATCCCCGTGGTCAACCTCGACCGGATATTCAACACGCCCCAGGCGTACCGGTGCTGGGTCGGCGGCGACAACTACGGAATGGGTCTCAACGCCGGGCACTACATCGGGGAGAAACTCAAGGGAAAGTCCGACGCCCGCGTGATCGAACTGGCCGGACTGGACAACCTGGAACTCACCAAGCAGCGCACTCAGGGCTTCGACGACGCGCTGAAGAACTACCCCAACGTCAAGAAGGTCGCCCGGCAGGCCGCCGAGTTCACGGTCGAGTCCGGCCAGGCCAAGATGGCTCAACTCCTGCAAGCGCAACCCAGGTTCGATGCCCTGTGGAACCACGACGACGACCAGGGTGTGGGTGCGCTGCGCGCCATCGAGCAGGCCGGACGCGACGGCTTCCTGATGGTCGGCGGCGCGGGCGCCCTGGCCGCCTTCCAGGCGATCAAGCAGGACAACGGTGTCCTGAAGGCAACCGTTCTCTACCCACCGACCATGGCCGCCTCCGCCATCGATCTCGCCCGCGCACTCGGCCAGGGCAAGGGCGTCGGCGGTCTCGCCGAGTACGAGATCCCCGCCTCGATCACCCTCTACTCGGCGGTCGTCGACAAGACCAACGTCGACCAGTACATGCCCACCGGCTTCAAGTAGGGCGTGCTCCGCCCGGGGGGACGGTCGCATGCCACCGGTTCGGTTCGGCCGCTGCTCACGGGCTGCGGCTACGGGATACGACGTGCGGAATGCGGAATGCGGAATGCGGAATGCGGAAGTCGGTGTACGGGATGCGACGTACGGGATGCGACGTGCGGAATCCGGTGTACGGAATCCGGCGTACGGGCCACGAAGGACGGGACACGGCCGCGACGAGCCGGCTTCCCCAGGCCCCGTGCACCAGGCACTTCGGCCGAGCGGCCTGAAGGACAGGAGTGACGCCGGAGCCACCGATCCCGTCGCGTCCGCCCCGTCCCGCACGGCGCTGTCGCAGTCGTCGGCTCTCCCTGCGAAAGGCCGCCGGTGAGGGGTCGGTGCTCGGGCGTGGGTCCCACCCGTCACATCGCCGGCGTCCACCGCGTCGCCGGAGTCGACCGCATCGCCTTGCGTCCACCGCACCGGCCGAGGAACGCGGGACCCGACAGCCTGCCGCGTCCGCACAAGCCTCGACCTGGACGAGCCCGCCCGCAGGACGGGACCAGCGCCGTCCGGCGGCACCAGCTCCCCCTGGGAATCCGCCGGACGGCCCGGGTCCTCGTGCCCGACGGCGTCCCACCCCCACCGTGCCACGACGACGAGGAGGACAACCGTATGGAACAGCCGCAGCAGTCAGCGGGTCCGGAGGCCGGCAAGCAGCCGCTCCGGGTGGGGATGGTCGGTTACGCGTTCATGGGCGCCGCCCACTCCCAGGGCTGGCGCACCGCGGGCCGGGTCTTCGATCTTCCCCACCGGCCGGTCCTCGCCGTGATCTGCGGACGGGACCCCTCCGCCGTGCGGGCGGCCGCGGACCGGCACGGCTGGGCGGCGACCGAGACCGACTGGCGTGCCCTGATCGCCCGGGACGACGTCGACCTCATCGACATCTGCACCCCCGGCGACTCCCACGCCGAGATCGCTGTGGCGGCGCTGGCCGCCGGCAAACACGTCCTGTGCGAGAAGCCCCTCGCGAACACCGTCGAAGAGGCCGAGACCATGGCCCGCGCCGCCGAAGCCGCTTACTCGCGGGGACAGTTGGCGATGGTCGGCTTCAACTACCGTCGCGTCCCGGCCACCGCGCTGGCCCGGCGGATGGTCGCCGAGGGCCGGCTGGGCACGCTGCGGCACGTCCGGGTGACGTACCTACAGGACTGGCTGGTGGACCGCGATTTCCCGCTGACCTGGCGACTGCGCAAGGAACTGGCCGGTTCCGGCTCGCTCGGCGACCTGGGCGCGCACATCGTCGACCTCGCACAACACCTGACGGGGGAGCGGCTCGCGGGAGTCTCCGCGATCACCGAGACCTTCGTGCGGGAGCGTCCGTTGCCCGGTGGTCCGACGAGCGGCCTGAGCGCGGCCTCCGCCGACGGCACCGGCACGGTCACCGTCGACGACGCCGCCCTGTTCACGGGTCGCTTCGCCTCCGGCGCGCTCGCCTCCTTCGAGGCGACCCGGTACGCCACCGGACGCAAGAACGCACTGCGCCTCGAACTCAACGGTGAGCGCGGCTCGCTGGCCTTCGATCTGGAACGCCTCAACGAACTCTGGTTCCACGACGCCACCGAACCCGGCACGCACGCCGGCTTCCGCCGCATCCTCGTCACCGAACCCGATCACCCCTACCTGAACGCCTGGTGGCCACCGGGCCATGGACTCGGCTACGAGCACACGTTCGTCCACCAGGTCCGCGACCTGGTGCACGCCGTCGCCGAGGGCAGCCGCCCCGAACCCTCCTTCGCCGACGGACTGCAGGTGCAGCGCGTCCTGGCGGCGGTCGAGGAGAGCGCCGAGAAGAACTCCGTCTACACCCCGATAGCGGACTGAGGACCAAGGAGGGCCTGGAGCATGCCGCGTACGTTCACACTCTTCACCGGCCAGTGGGCCGACCTCCCCCTGGAGGAGGTCTGCCGTCTCGCGCGCGACTTCGGTTACGACGGGCTGGAACTCGCCTGCTGGGGTGACCACTTCGAGGTCGACAAGGCACTCGCGGATCCCGGATACGTGGAGTCCCGTCATCAACTCCTCGACAAGTACGGGCTGAAGTGCTGGGCCATCTCCAACCACCTGGTAGGGCAGGCGGTCTGCGACGCCATCATCGACGAACGCCATCAGGCGATTCTGCCCGGCCGCATCTGGGGCGACGGCGAACCGGAGGGCGTCCGGCGGCGGGCCGCCGCCGAGATCGCCGACACCGCCAGGGCCGCGGCCGCCTTCGGCGTCGACACGGTGATCGGCTTCACCGGCTCCGCCATCTGGCATCTGGTCGCCATGTTCCCGCCCGCGCCCGAGTCGATGATCGAGCGGGGCTACGAGGACTTCGCCGAGCGCTGGAACCCCATCCTCGACGTCTTCGACGCGCAGGGTGTGCGGTTCGCCCACGAGGTCCACCCCAGCGAGATCGCATATGACTACTGGACGACCGTGCGCACACTGGATGCGGTCGACCGTCGACCGGCTTTCGGTCTCAACTTCGACCCGAGCCATTTCGTGTGGCAGGACCTCGACCCGGTCGGCTTCCTGTGGGACTTCCGCGAGCGCATCTACCACGTGGACTGCAAGGAGGCCCGCAAGCGTCTGGACGGCCGCAACGGACGCCTCGGCTCCCATCTGCCCTGGGGCGACCCGCGACGTGGCTGGGACTTCGTCTCCGCCGGCCATGGTGACGTCCCCTGGGAGGACGTGTTCCGCATGCTGCGCTCCATCGACTACCGGGGCCCGATCTCCGTCGAGTGGGAGGACGCCGGGATGGACCGGCTACAGGGCGCCCCCGAGGCCCTGACCCGCCTTCGGGCCTACGACTTCGACCCGCCGTCCGCGTCCTTCGACGCGGCGTTCGGCAACGGAGCCGACTGAGCCCACCAAGCCGACTGAGCCCACCGCGCCCACGGAGCCGACTGAGGCCAAGGAGCCGACTGAGCCCGCGGAGCCGACTGAGCCGACTGAGCCGACCGAGCCCGCGGAGCCGACTGAGCCGACGGAGTCGACTGAGCCCGCGGAGCCGACCGAGCGAACCGCGGCGACCAGGCGACCGGCGACCAGGCAACCGAGGCGACCGAGCCACCCCACAGGCTCATCCGACTGTTCATCCGCACCGGGATGACGGCGCATCCCGGCATTCGCACCCGCCCGTACAACCAGCCCCACTCTGGAGGCATCCGTGCACGGGAACGACCCCACCACCGGCACCCGCAGAGCCGAGACCCGCAGACGACGTCCTTCGCTGCGCAGAGCCGTCGCCCTCCTGAGCGGCGCCCTGCTGGCCGGCGCGTCGCTCACCCTCGCCGCACCCCAGGTCGGCGCAGCCGTCGCCGACCCGGTGGCCGCGGCCGAGGACTTCCAGCAGGTCACCCTCGCCAAGGGCGAGGCCGAGGTCGGCGAGCCCATGTCGCTCGCGGTGCTGCCCGACCGCTCCGTCCTGCACACCTCACGCGACGGCGAGCTCCGGCTCACCGACGCGGCCGGCAACACACGACTGGCCGGAAAGCTCGACGTCTACTCCCATGACGAGGAAGGCCTCCAAGGCATCGGGGTGGACCCGGAGTTCGCGGCCAACCGGTTCATCTACCTCTACTACGCGCCGCCGTTGGACACGCCGGCGGGCGACGCCCCCGAGACCGGAACGGCGGCCGACTTCGCGTCCTTCGACGGGGTCAACCGTCTCTCCCGCTTCGTGCTCGGGACGGACGGGACGCTCGACGTCTCCAGCGAGACGAAGATCCTCGACGTACCTGCCTCCCGCGGCCTGTGCTGCCACGTCGGCGGTGACATCGACTTCGACGCCGCCGGGAACCTGTATCTGTCCACCGGCGACGACAGCAACCCCTTCCAGTCGGACGGCTTCACTCCCATCGACGGGCGCGACAACCGCAACCCCGCCTTCGACGCCCGGCGTTCATCCGGAAACACCAACGACCTGCGCGGCAAGATCCTGCGCATCAAGGTGAACACCGACGGCTCCTACGCCGTCCCGGACGGCAACCTGTTCGCCCCCGGTACGGACAGGACACGGCCCGAGATCTACGCGATGGGTTTCCGCAACCCGTTCCGCTTCAGCGTCGACAAGGCCACCGGCATCCTCTACGTCGGCGACTACGGCCCCGATGCCGGTGCGGCCGATCCGGCGCGGGGACCCGCCGGTCAGGTGGAGTTCGCACGTGTCACCGGTCCGGGCAACTTCGGGTGGCCGTTCTGCACGGGCGACAACGATCCGTATGTCGCCTACGATTTCGCGTCCGGTGCGTCCGGCGCCCCCTTCGACTGCGCCGCCCCCGAGAACACCTCGCCGCACAACACCGGCCTCACCGACCTCCCCCCGGCCCAGCCCGCCTGGATCCCGTACGACGGCCCGTCGGTACCCGAGTTCGGGGACGGATCCGAATCGCCGATGGGCGGCCCCGTCTACCACTACGACGCCTCGCTCGACTCGCCGGTGAAGTTCCCGCAGGCGTACGACGGGAACTTCTTCGCCGGTGAGTTCGGCCGACGCTGGATCAAGCGCATCGCCGGCGACGCGAACGGCGCCGTGCAGTCGATCGACGACGTCCCGTGGACCGGCACCCAGGTGATGGACATGGCATTCGGACCCGACGGCGCGTTGTACGTGCTCGACTACGGCACCGCGTGGTTCGGCGGTGACGAGCACTCCGGTCTCTACCGCATCGAGAACGCCACCGACGGCCACTCCCCGGTCGCCCAGGCCACGGCCGATCGCACCTCGGGACAGGCCCCCTTGAGGGTGCGCTTCTCCTCCGCCGGAACGACCGACCAGGACGGCGACGCGCTCACCTACGCCTGGGACTTCGGTGACGGCGGCACGTCGACGGCGGCCGATCCCACGCACAGGTACAAGAGGAACGGCACGTACACGGCGACCCTGACCGCCGAGGACCCCTCCGGCCGTACCGGCAGCGCGAGCGTCCAGGTCGTGGTGGGGAACACGGCGCCGAAGGTGGTGCTGGAATCACCGAAGGACGGCCAGTTGTTCAGTTTCGGTGACGCGATCCCGTTCAGGGTGAAGGTCACCGACCCGGAGGACGGCAAGGCGATCGACTGCTCCAAGGTCGAGGTCACCTTCGTCCTCGGCCACGACAGCCACGGTCACCCGGTAACCTCGGCAAACGGTTGCACCGGCACCCTCCATACGAGCGCCGACGGCGGCCACGACGAGGACGCCAACATTTTCGGAGTCCTCGACGCCGCGTACACCGACGGCGGAGGCGGCGGCCAGGCCGCGCTCACCTCGCACGACCAGAACGTCCTGCAGCCCCGCCATCGACAGGCCGAGCACTTCGGCGACTCGTCCGGCGTCACGGTCATCACCAAGGACGTCGCCCACGGCGGCAGGACGGTCGGCGACATCGACAACGGCGACTGGATCTCCTTCACGCCGTACGTCCTCGGCAACGCCGAGAGAATCACGGCACGTGTCTCCTCGGGCGGAGCCGGCGGGACGCTGGAGATCCGCGCCGGCTCACCGACCGGCACCCTGCTCGGCAAGGCCACCGTCCCGGTGACCGGAGGCTGGGAGAGCTTCCAGGACGTCAACGCCGACCTGTCCCGCGCCCCGCGCGGCACCACCACGCTCCACCTCGTCTTCAAGGGCGGTTCCGGCGCTCTCTTCGACGTGGACGACTTCACCTTCACCACCGGCTGAGAGGAGAGCACGTGATGCACGCAACCCGCCGACTGGCCACCATCGTCGTGGGCGCGACGCTGCTCCTCGGCAGTGTCTCGGGCCCGGCCGCATCGCAGTCCGCGGACAGCGGAAGGACGGGCAACGGGAAGGGAAACACCGAAAGAGGAGACAGCGAGAAGGGAAACAGCGGTAAGGGAAACAGCGGTAAGGGAAACAGCGGTAAGGGAAACAGCGGTAAGGGAAACAGCGGTAAACGGGTGCTGGTCTTTTCCAAGACGGCTGGCTTCCGGCACGACTCGATCCCGGACGGCGTCGCGGCGGTACGGGAGCTCGGCACGGCGGGCGGTTTCGGAGTCGACGCCACCGAGGACGCGGGCGCGTTCACGCCGGGGAACCTGCGGCGCTACGACGCCGTCGTCTTCCTGTCGACGACCGGCGATGTCCTGGACGCCGCCCAGCAGTCCGCCTTCGAGGGCTACATCCGGCACGGCGGCGGCTATGTCGGGGTCCACGCGGCGGCAGACACCGAGTACGACTGGGAGTTCTACGGTGGCCTCGCCGGCGCCTGGTTCCGGTCGCACCCGGCGATCCAGCCGGCGACGATCGACGTCGAGGACCGGGCGCACCCGGCGACCTCGGGACTCGCCCGCACCTGGAACCGCACCGACGAGTGGTACAACTACCGCTCCGACCCGCGCGAGCGGGCCCATGTCCTGGCCTCGCTCGACGAGCGGTCGTACACGGGCGGCACCATGAACGGCGACCACCCGATCGCCTGGTGCCAGGACTACCGGGGCGGCCGCGCCTTCTACACCGGCGGTGGACACACCGAGGAGTCCTACGCGGATCCCGCGTTCCGTACACACCTGTTGGGCGGGATCCTGTATGCGGCCGGCGATGTGCAGGCCGACTGTCGACCGGAGAACGGATACCGTCCGCTCTTCGACGGCACGTCTCTGGACGGCTGGCAACAGGCGGGACCCGGCTCCTTCACCCTCTCCGACGACGGCACGCTGACGTCGACGGGCGGGATGGGTCTGCTCTGGTATGCCGGCAGCAGCTTCGGGGCGTACTCCCTGAAGCTCGACTGGAGGACCACAGCAGCCGGGCCGAGCGACCCCGGCGACGACAACTCGGGTGTGTTCGTGGGCTTCCCGCCGTCGGACGACCCGTGGTCCGCCGTGGACAACGGCTACGAGATCCAGATCGACGCCACCGACGTCCCCGAGAAGACCACCGGCTCGGTCTACGGCTTCCGGTCCGCCGACCTGAAGAAGCGGGACCGCGCGCTGAATCCGCCGGGGGAATGGAACACGTACGAGATCCGGGTGGAGGGTGAACGCCTGCGCGTCTGGCTCAACGGCGTGAAGATCAACGACTTCACCAACACCGACCCGGCGCGGAGTCTGCGCGACGGACACCTCGGCCTGCAGAACCACGGAACCGACGACCAGGTGTCCTTCCGCGACGTCCGGATCAAGGAACTGCCCGTCCTGGGCGACTGAACGGCGGCGGGCGGGGGACGCCGGACCCCCGCCCGCCGTCACCACCCCGACCTGTCGCCGCGCCCGACTTCATCTCGCCGGGTGAGGCCGTTCGTCCTCTCCTTTCTTCCCGCCTCGTTCTCCGGGGTCTGCGCACGACAAGGAGGCTGCCCATGTCCGCGTTCCTTTCCCATCCCCCGAGCGTCGGCGTCTGGCTGATCGGGGCCCGCGGTTCCGTGGCCACCACCGTGGTCGCGGGATGCGCCGCCGTCACGGCCGGTCTGCACCCGCCGACGGGCCTGGTCACCGAGACGCCCGCGTTCGCCGACTGCGGCTTGCCCTCCCTGTCCGCTCTCGTCTTCGGCGGACACGACACGACCGGCTGCCCGCTGCCCAAACGCGCCGAGCAACTCGCGGCCGGCGGAGTCCTCCCGGCGGGCCTCCCCTCGGCGATCGAGGCCGAACTGGACGCCGCCGAGCGGGAGATCAGGCCCGGAGGCCCTGGTCCGGGAGACACCCGTAGCGACGAGCGGTTGATCAGTGAGTTCGCCGCCGACATCAGCGACTTCGTACGCCGGTGCGGGCTCGCGCGGGCGGTGGTGGTGAACGTGGCCTCGACCGAACCGGCGGCGACCGGTTCCGCGCTGCCGCCGAGCTCCCTCTACGCGGCCGCGGCCCTGCGGGCAGGCTGCCCGTACGTGAACTTCACCCCGTCCACGGGGTTGCACCACCCCGCGCTGGCGGCCGTGGCGGAGTCGAGCGGGCTGCCGTACGCCGGCCGTGACGGCAAGACGGGGCAGACCCTGCTGCGTTCCGTCCTGGGGCCGATGTTCACCCAGCGGGCACTCGCCGTGCGGGCCTGGTCCGGTACCAATCTTCTGGGCGGCGGTGACGGAGCCGCCCTGGCCGACCCGGCGGCCGCCGAGGCGAAGAACGCGGGCAAGGAACGGGTTCTCGCCGACACCCTCGGCGGCACTCCCGAGGGCCAGGTCCATATCGACGACGTCCCGGCACTGGGGGACTGGAAGACCGCCTGGGACCACGTGGCCTTCGACGGCTTCCTGGGCGCCCGCATGATCCTCCAGACCATCTGGCAGGGCTGCGACTCCGCGCTCGCGGCGCCCCTCGTCCTCGACCTGGCCCGCCTCACCGCCCGGGCCCACGAGGTCGGCCTGTCCGGCCCGCTGAGTGAACTCGCCTTCTTCTTCAAGGACCCCGTGGGCGACGCGCCGTCGGCCTTGGCGGAGCAGCACGCGCAACTGGGGCGGCTCGCCCGCCGGCTGAGCGGCGGTGGTGGCGCGACGGGCTGCGCCGGCGAACGGGCCACCCCCGGGGCGCCGGGCGATCTCGCGACGAACCCAGGCGAGGAAACGCGATGAGCGGGGGCGATGTGGTGCGTGGACCGGAGGGACGAGCGACCGCTGCGCCCACCACACCCACCACGCCGAGCGGGTGGACGACTTCGCGGGCCGGTGCGTCGGATCGGACGGTAGCGACCGCGGAGGCCCGTACATCACCCCGGACGGTAGCGGCCGCGGAGGCCTGTACATCACCCCGGACGGTAGCGGCCGCGGAGACGGATACGTCGGCCCGGACGGCACCGACTGCGGAGGCCGGTACGTCGAGCCGAGGAGTGGCTGCGGAGTTGCGTACGTTGGACGGGTGGGCTGCGGCGGACGGGTCGGCGGGTGCGGCGGGCGCCGCCTCGGAGAGGAACCGCCCTCGCTTGCGGGCCTGGGCCGAACTGCTGCGGTTGCCCGCCCTCTTCACCGTCCCCGGCGACGCGCTGGCGGGCGCCGCCGCCCTCTCCGCGCGCCCCGACCGCCGCACCCTGCTCGCCATCGATTCCTCCCTCTGTCTGTACGAGGCCGGCATGGTCCTCAACGACTGGGCGGACCGCACGGAGGACGCCGCCGAACGCCCCCACCGTCCCCTTCCCTCCGGCCGAGTGGCCCCCGCCGCCGCCTTCACCGCGGCCTGCGCCTTCACCGCCGCCGGTCTCGTCCTGGCGAACCGGGCGGGCCGCCCGGCCCTGGCGGTCGCTGCTCCGCTCGCGGCCACCGTCTGGTCCTACGACCTGGCCCTGAAGCACACGCCCGCGGGACCGTTCGCGATGGCCGCCGCCCGTGGCCTGGACCTGCTCCTCGGCGCCGCGGCCACCGCGGGACGTACACGTGCGGCCGTTCCCTCCGCTGCGCTCCTGGCCACGCACACGCTCGCGGTCACCAACCTGTCCCGCCAGGAGACCCGCGAGGGCACGCCGACGGCGGCCCTGGCAGCGCTGGCCACGACAGGTGCGCTGACCTGGTGGCTGCAGCGCCGGCCGACGTCCGCTCCACCACCGGACCGACGGTCACCTGACGGCCGGTTACCCGCTCATCGTGGGAGGCCAGGGCCAGGGCCACGGGCAGGATCAGGGCCACGGGCAGGATCAGGTGCCGCGCTCCGCTTGTCCGCGTCGCTGACCGCAGCGCTCGCCTCCGCCTACGCCACCACCACGGCCCGTTCCTACCTGCGCGCTTCGCTCAACCCGTCCCCTCCTCTCACCCAACAAGCCGTCGGCGCCGGCATCCGCGGCACCGTTCCCCTCCAGGCCGCTCTCATCGCCCGTTCCGGAGCGCCCGCCGCCACCGCCACCGCGCTGCTCACCGCCGCTCTGGCACCGGTCGCCCGGAGACTCGCCAGGCGGGTGAGCATCACATGAACCTCGGACGCACGAGCCACGGCCACGGCTCTGACGAGCCCGACCGGCCAGACGGGTCCGTACGGTCTGACGGGTCCGACGAGGAGACCCCGCTCGCGATCACCGCAGGGCGACGGCCGTCGTTGCGGCCAGGCTTCCCTCCACCCCTGCCCTCGCCCTCGTTCCGCTTCGGCTACGGCACGAACGGCCTCGCCGATCTCCGCCTGGACGACGCCCTCGCCCTGCTCGCCGACCTCGGCTACGACGGCGTCGGACTGACGCTCGACCACATGCACCTCGACCCGTTCGCCCCGGATCTCGCCGTCCGTGTCCGACACATAGCGCGGCGACTGGACGCCCTCGGGCTGGACGTCACGATCGAGACCGGAGCCCGCTACGTCCTGGACCCGCGCCGCAAGCACGGGCCCTCCCTCCTGGATCCGGAGCCCGACGGCCGCGCCCGCCGCGTCGACCTGCTGCTGCGCGCCGTCCGGATCGCCGCTGACCTCGGGGCGCACGCCGTCCACTGCTTCAGTGGAACGCTCCCGCCCGGCACTGCGCCGGAGACCGGTTGGCAGCGCCTCGCCGAGACTCTCGCCCCTGTCCTGGACGCCGCCGCGTCCGCCGGGATCCCCCTCGCCATCGAACCCGAACCCGGTCACCTCCTGGCGACCCTCGCCGACTTCCACCGGCTCCGCCGCGCCCTGGACGACCCGGCGCCGCTCGGCCTCACTCTCGACATCGGCCACTGCCAGTGTCTCGAGCCGCTCCCGCCCGCCGACTGCGTACGCGCCGCGGCCCCCTGGCTGCGTCACGTCCAGATCGAGGACATGCGCCGAGACGTCCACGAACACCTTCCCTTCGGGGACGGCGAGATCGACTTCCCACCTGTTCTCGCCGCTCTCGCCGACACCGGCTACCGGGGGCTGGCAGTGGTCGAACTGCCCCGCCACTCCCACGCGGGCCCCCACTACGCCGAAGCCTCCCTCCCGTTCCTCCGCCGTGCGGCGGCATCCGCTCAACTCGCCGGCCCCCGTACCGACACCGGCCCCCGCATGCGCGCCGACACCCGCACCCGCACCGGCTCTGACCACGTCATGTCGAAGTCGCCCTCCTCCCCGGTCCTGACCGCTCGCCACGCCGTCGGCCCGACCGTCCGCGCGCCCGCCGCCCCGCCCGCCGCCCCGCCCGCCGACCTTGCCGTCGGTCCTCCCGACCGACAGCTGGACCCTGCCGTCACTTCCCTCCCTTGCCGCCCGTCCAGGGCGGCGAACCTGCCCGTCGTGCCACCCGGCGAGCCCTCCGCCACCCCGGAAGGGAGCACCCCATGACCCACCGCGACGTCGCACCGGTGACCCCGGAAGCGGAACGCGCGGGCACCACCCCGGCCCGCGCTCCCCTCGACGTCCTGCGCAGCCATCTCGACACGCACCTGGAGGCGACCGCGCGCGTCTGGTTCCACCGGGCTCTCGCCGAGGCCGCGGCCCACCCCGGTACTCATGGCCCCATCTCGGTGTGGGAGCTGCGCCTCGCCGAAGCCGGGCGCCGTTGCGGCAGCCGTTACGCCGACGCCGCCCGCGTGCTCATCCTCCACGCGGCCCGCGCAGACCCGGAGTCCCTGGCCCGCGTGTACTTCCAGGGCACGGCCGAGGAACGTCGCGCGGTCCTGCACGCGTTGCCCCACCTCGTGTCCGGCCCCGAGGCCCTCCCGCTGGTCGAGGACGCCCTGCGCACCCATGACACCCGGCTCCTCGCGGCCGCCGTCGGCCCTTATGCCGCTCGCCATCTCGACGCGCATGCCTGGCGTCACGCCGTCCTGAAGTGCCTTTTCACCGGAGTGCCCGTCGCCGAGGTGGCGGGCCTCGAGCAGCGCGCCCGCGCCGACGCCGAACTGGCCCGCATGCTCGGCGACTACGCCGCCGAACGCACCTCCGCCGGCCGCCCCGTACCCGGCGATCTGCGACGCGTGCAGATTCTGGCCGATCCGACGGCTCCGCCCTCGACGGATCCGGGCGCAGCCGCCCCGGATCGCCACCGCACGGACCTTTCCGGCCCGGGCAGCTCCCACCGCCGCCCGGCCCGCCCCCACGGCAAGGAGTCCTGATGCGCATCTTCGACCCCCACATCCACATGACCTCGCGCACGACCGACGATTACGAGGCGATGCGCGAGGCCGGCGTCCGCGCCGTCGTCGAGCCGTCCTTCTGGCTGGGGCAGCCGCGTACCTCGACCGCCTCCTTCCTCGACTACTTCGACTCCCTTCTCGGCTGGGAACCCTTCCGGGCCGCGCAATACGGCATCGCCCACCACTGCGCGCTCGCCCTGAACCCCAAGGAGGCCAACGACCCGCGCTGCACCCCCGTCCTGGAGGAGTTGCCGCGCTATCTCGTCAAGGACCACGTCGTGGCCGTCGGCGAGATCGGCTACGACTCGATGACCCCGGCCGAGGACACCGCCCTGGCCGCACAGCTCCAGCTGGCCGCCGACCACGCCCTGCCGGCCCTGGTGCACACCCCGCACCGCGACAAGCTCGCCGGGCTGCGCCGCACCCTCGACGTCGTCCGTGAATCCGCCCTGCCGCCGGACCGGGTGCTGCTCGACCATCTCAACGAGACCACCGTGAAGGAGGCGAAGGACGCCGGCGTCTGGCTGGGCTTCTCCGTCTATCCCGACACCAAGATGGACGAGACGCGCATGATCGGGATCCTCCGCCTGTACGGGCCGGAGAACGTCCTCGTGAACTCCGCGGCGGACTGGGGCAGGAGCGACCCGCTCAAGACCCGGCGGGTCGCCGACCTGATGCTCGCGGAGGGCTTCGCCGAGGACGAGGTCGATCTCGTCCTGTGGCGCAACCCCGTCGCCTTCTACGGTCTCAGCGGCCGCCTCGCCCTCGAGACGAGGGTCCCCGACCCCACCCACGAGGGCAATTCCATCCTGCGCGGCGGGGAGTGAGCGATGCGCTTCCGTCACCCCGACGGCACCACCGTTCACCTCGCCTACTGCACCAACGTCCACCCCGCCGAAACCCTCGACGGAGTCCTCGCGCAACTGCGCGACCACTGCGAACCCGTCCGGCGCCGCCTCGGCCGCGACCGGCTCGGCATCGGCCTGTGGCTCGCCGGGGAGGCCGCCCGCGCCCTCGACACCGACCCGTCGGCCCTGCGCGGCCTGCGCGCCGCACTCGACCGGCGCGGTCTCGAGGTCGTCACCCTGAACGGCTTCCCGTACGAGGGATTCGGCGCCGACGAGGTCAAGTACCGCGTCTACAAGCCCGATTGGGCCGACGGGGAACGCCTCGCGTTCACCACCGCGCTGGCCCGTGTCCTTGCCGGACTGCTGCCCGACGATGTCACCGAAGGCAGCATCTCCACCCTTCCGCTGGGCTGGCGCACCGCTTGGAACGAGGCGCGCGCCGCGACGGCCCACTCCGCCCTGCGCACGCTCGCCGAGCGCCTGGACGCGCTGGAGGAACTGACCGGGCGCTCCATCCGAGTCGGACTGGAACCGGAGCCCGGCTGCATCGTCGAGACCACCGCCGACGCCCTCGCGCCGCTCGCGGCCGTCGGCCACCCCCGTATCGGTGTCTGTGTCGACACCTGCCATCTCGCCACCTCCTTCGAAGACCCGGACTCTGCCCTGGACGCACTCGCCGAAGCACGTGTCCCCGTCGTCAAATCCCAGCTGTCGGTCGCCCTGCACGCCGAACACCCCCGTCTGGCCGCCGTCCGCGAAGCCCTCTCCGCGTTCGACGAACCCCGCTTCCTGCACCAGACCCGCACCCTCACCGCCAGCGGCCTGCACGGCACCGACGACCTCGACGAGGCGCTCACCGGCTCGGCTCTGCCCGACACCGGGCCCTGGCGCGCCCACTTCCACGTCCCGCTGCACGCGGCCCCCGCCGCGCCCCTCACCTCCACCCTTCCCGTGCTGAAAGCCGCGCTGACCCGCCTGGTCGGTGGTCCGCACCCGCTGACCCGGCACCTGGAGGTCGAGACCTACACCTGGCAGGCCCTCCCGCCCGAGCTGCGGCCCCGTGTCCGCGCCCAGCTTGCCGACGGCATCGCCGCCGAACTCGTCCTGGCACGCGACCTCTTGACCGATCTCGGACTCAAGGAGCTCCCATGAGCAGCCCGGCCTCCGGCGACCCCGGGCCGCACGACCGGTCCGGACCCGGCGCCCCCCTCCCTGCCCGCACGGCACCCGTGCCCCTGCTCGTCCTCGACGTCGTCGGTCTCACCCCCCGTCTGCTCGACCACATGCCCCATCTCAAGACCCTCGCCCAGGCGGGCTACCTGGCCCCGCTGGAGACCGTCCTGCCGGCCGTCACCTGTGCCGCGCAGTCCACCTTCCTCACCGGCACGCTCCCCGCGGAGCACGGCATCGTCGGCAACGGCTGGTACTTCCGCGGGCTCGGCGACGTACTGCTGTGGCGCCAGCACAACGGCCTCGTGGCCGGTGACAAGGTGTGGGACGCCGCGCGGCGGGCCCATCCCGGTTACACGGTCGCCAACATCTGCTGGTGGTACGCCATGGGCGCCGACACCGACTACACCGTCACTCCTCGTCCGGTCTACTACGCCGACGGCCGCAAGGAGCCCGACTGCTACACCCGTCCCGCGGCCCTGCACGACGAACTCACCGACAAGCTCGGCACCTTCCCCCTCTTCCACTTCTGGGGACCGGGCGCGGACCTGGTCTCCAGCCGGTGGATCATCGGCGCGACCCGCCACATCCTGCGCACCCGCAGCCCCGACCTGGCCCTGTGCTACCTCCCTCACCTCGACTACGACCTCCAGCGTTTCGGTCCCGACGACCCCCGCTCCCTCCGGGCGGCCGCCGCCTTGGATGCGGCCATGGCTCCCCTCCTGGCCGACGCCCGGACACAGGGCCGTACCGTCGTCGCCCTGTCCGAGTACGGCATCACCCGGGTGAGCAGGCCCGTCGACGTGAACCGCGCCCTGCGCCGGGCCGGCCTGCTCGAAGTGCACACGCAGGACGGCATGGAGTACCTCGACCCGATGGCGTCCCGTGCCTTCGCGGTCGCGGATCACCAGCTCGCCCATGTCTACGTGCGCCGTCCCGAGGACCTGCCCCGCGTGCGGGAGGTGCTGGAGGAACTGCCCGGTGTCGACGAAGTCCTGGGCGACGGCGGCAAGAAGAGGCACGGCCTCGACCACCCGCGCTCCGGCGAACTCGTCGCCGTGGCGGAGCCGGACGCCTGGTTCACGTACTACTACTGGCTCGACGACGCCCGCGCACCCGACTTCGCGCAGCTGGTGGAGATCCACCGCAAGCCCGGCTACGACCCGGCCGAGCTGTTCATGGATCCCCTGGACCCCTACGTGAAGGTGAAGGCGGCCACCGCCCTGGCCCGCAAGAAGCTCGGCATGCGTTACCGCATGGCGGTGGTGCCCCTCGATCCCTCCCCGGTGCGCGGCAGCCACGGCCGCCTTCCCGCGAGCGACGACGACGGTCCGCTCCTCATCTGCTCCACCCCCCGTTCGCTCGGCGACCGCGTCGCGGCCACCGACGTGAAAGCACTGCTGCTCCGACTGGCCGGTCTTTCCTGACGGATTGCCGACCGGTCATCAGTGAAGCACTCACCACTGACAACGCCCCGTGATCCCGAGAGGTTCCAGACATGAGCCGCATCTCCGACATCGACCCCGAACTCACCCACCGGCTGACCAGACGAGGCATGCTCGGCGTCGCCGCGGGCGCCACCGCGGCCGCGCTGCTGGGGGCCGCCGCCGCGCCGGCCGGCGCGGCACCCGCCACCGGCACCGATGCCTCCGCGACCGGCCGCGGCCGTCCCGTCCTGCCCCCCGGCCGTCTCGGGATCCAGCTCTACAGCCTGCGCGACAAGGTCTCGACGCTGGGCTTCGCCCCCGTCTTCGCCGAGTTGAGCAAGTACGGGTACGACGAGGTGGAGTTCGCCGGTTACACCCAGGGCTCCGCGGGCCCCATCACCCTCGCCCAGCTCAAGCGGCTGGCGCGCCGGCACGGTCTGACGCCGATCGGCAGCCACGTCGGTTACTACTCCAGCGACCCGAACGCCTACACGTTCGCCCAGAACCTCACCAAGGTCCTCGACGACGCGCAGGCCCTCGGTCTCCCACACATCGGCACCGCCTCCGGTCCGTTCCGCTACGGCTCGACCGTCGACGCGTGGAAGCGCGCGGCCGAGGAGTTCAACACGTACGGAGCGGCCGCAAGGGCCCGCGGCATGAAGTTCTACCAGCACAATCACTCCGACGAGTTCGGCTTCGCGACCGACAATCCCAAGGTCCGTCTCTACGACGTGCTGCTCGCCGAGACCGACCCCGACCTGGTGTTCTTGGAGATGGACATCTTCTGGGCGTACGCCGGCCGGTTCCGGTTCTCGAGGCGGGCCGACGGCACGCCCGCGCCCTTCGAGCCGCTGGACTACGTGCTGCGGCAGCCGCATCGCTATCCGCTCTTCCATGTGAAGGACGGAGTCAGCGACCCCTCCAACGAGTTCGGATACCGGATGACCGACGTCGGGGACGGCGACATCGACTACCAGCGGTTCCTCTCCGCCGTCACCCGGCTGCGCGGTGAGCGCCTGGCCCACCACTGGCAGGCCGAGCACGACAACCCGGTCGAGTCCTTCGCCTTCGCACGGAAGTCGAGCGCGCACCTGCACTCGTTGCGCGAGAAGTGCTGAGTACCCGGCGCACCATGCGCTGAGCGGGCGCACGCGCGCGTGGAGGCCCACCCCGGCAGATGACGGGGTGGGCCTCCACGCGCGCGTACGTCGTCAGCCCACGGCACCGCGGCCGATGCCGTCGGTGACCGTCGTGACCCGTGCCGACGCCGACGCCACCAGCGGGCCGAAGTCGCTCTTCGCCGTCATGTCAGGCCGTTTCCTCGCCGAGCGGCTGCGGGTTGGGGACGATCCGACGACCGGCCGTCGGCCTGCCGGGAGCCTTCAGGAAGATCGCAAGTACCGCCGAGGCGAGACCGATGCAGCCCGCCAGGACGAACGCGCCCTCGTAGTCCCACACGCCGACCACGATCGAGCCGACCCCGGAGCCCACGAGGCCCGAGACGAGCTTGGAGCTGTAGACCATGCCGTAGTTGCTGGCGTTGTTGTTCTCCCCGAAGTAGTCCGCGGTCATCGCGGCGAACAGCGGGAAGATCGCCCCGCCGCCGAAACCGGAGACCATGGAGCAGAACAGGAAGAACGGCATGCTGCCCATCTGGCCGGAGACCAGCACACCGAACTGCGCGGTGCCCAGCACGAGGCAGACGATGATCAGGGTGTGGCGGCGGCCGTAACGGTCGGAGATCCAGCCGATGATGCCGCGCCCGGTGCCGTTGACGATCGCCTTCAGGGACATGGCCGTGGCCACGATCCCCCCGGCGAAGCCCATGTCCTTGCCGAACGGCACCTGGAAGGCGATACCGAAGATGTTGATCCCGGCCGTGCACAGCAGACAGAACCACATCATCCACAGGACGGGGGTACGCGCTGCCTCCTTGGGGGTGTACTGCTTCACCGCCGGCGGGTTCTTCTGGAGCGCCCGGCGGATCTTCGGGTCGTCGGTGAGCCTGAGCGGATCGACGTGCGCAGGCCACCAGTTCTTCGGCGGGTCCTTGAAGAACCACCCCGCGAACGCCACGACGGCGCAGCAGACGAGGCCCACCGTGACCAGTACGCCCTTGTAGTTGCTCAGGTCCATGTACGACGTGAACAGGAACACGAAGGGCACCGAGCCGTAGGCGAAACCGCCGTTGACCATGCCGGTCTTGCCGCCCTTGCGTTCCGGGTACCACTTGCCGACCATGTTCACGCAGGTCGCGTAGACGAGGCCGGCGCCGATGCCGCTGCACATGCCGAAGCCGAGATAGGCGACGGTGACATGCGGCGCGTACGCGAGGGACAGATAGCCGAGGAGCGTGCCCAGCGCGCCGAGCATCATCGCGTACCGCGCGGGCAGCCTGCCGCTCTCCCGCAGCTGCCCGGCCGGGAAGGCCACGGCCGCCTGGAAGAACACCCAGACGCCCATCAGCCAGAAGATGTGCCCACTGCTCCACAGGTGGGCGTCGTGCAGTGTGTCCTCGGCGGATGTGAACGCGTACTCCGAGGAGCTGATGCCCAGCATGCCCATCCAGGGGAAGAGCACCATGGTCCAGCGTGGTCGCCCCATGATGTCCCGGTCGCTCTCGCCGATCCGGTACACACGGCCGTTGCGGTCGGTCACCTCCCGGTAGGGGAGGGTCGTCGAGTAGTCGGTGGTTGTCATGTCGCTCAGCACCCCTTGCGTCGAAAGTTCTGGCCAGCGCCCCCTGTCCAATGCCTTTCGTGTGCGCTCGGGACCCGGGCCGGCCGACGCGCACCGTCGGCCGGCCCCGTGCCTGGGTCACGTCATGAACCGCCCCCCAACAGTCCCGCCGCACGCGCCCACCGGTACTTGGCGCCGAGCACCGCCACCGGCTGTTCGGTCGTGTACGGGTAGGCCACGACGCCTCGTTCGTAGAGGTACTGGCAGGCCTCCTCGACCTCCACGTCACCCGCGAGCGACGCCACGACGGGCTTCTCCACGCCGCGTTCGCGGAACTCGCCCACCACGCGCGCGGTGAGCTCCGCGAAGACCATCGGGGGAGTGACGATCGTGTGCCAGTAGCCGAGCACCAGCGCGTGGATGCGCGGGTCCTCGAGCCCCAGCCGGATCGTCGCCTCGTACGTCGACGGCGGCTCGCCCCCGGTGATGTCGATCGGGTTGCCCGCCGCCCCGAAGGGCGGGATGAACGCGCGGAACGCCGCGTCCAGGTCCGGCGGGATGTCCATCAGGGTGAGGCCGTTGTCGGTCACGGCGTCCGACAGCAGCACCCCGCTGCCGCCCGCGCCCGTGATGATCACTATGTTGTCGCCCTTGGGGGTGGGCAGCACCGGCAACGCGCGCGCGTACTCCAGCATGTCGTTCAGCCCCGGCGCCCTGATGACGCCCGCCTGCCGCAGGATGTCGTCGTAGACGGCGTCGTCGCCCGCGAGCGCCCCGGTGTGCGAGCCGGCTGCCTTCGCGCCCGCCGCCGTGCGGCCCGCCTTGAGGACCACGACCGGCTTCCTCGGTACGGTCGCCCGCGCGGCCTCGACGAAGGCGCGGCCGTCCTTGAGGTCCTCCAGATGCATCGCGATGCAGTCGGTGTGCGGGTCCTCGCCGAACCAGGTCAGCAGGTCGTCCTCGTCCAGGTCCGACTTGTTGCCGAGCCCGACGATCGCCGAAACGCCGGTCTTCGTGGTCCGCGCGAAGCCCAGGATGGCCATCCCGATGCCACCGGACTGGGAGGTCAGCGCGACCCCGCCCTTGACGTCGTACGGCGTGCAGAACGTGGCGCACAGGTCGTGCCAGGTCGAGTAGTACCCGTAGATGTTCGGCCCGAGCAGCCGCACGCCGTACCGCTCGCCGATCGCCACGATCTCGTCCTGGAGCGCGTGTTCCCCGGTCTCCGCGAACCCGGAGGGGATGAGCACGGCGTTCGGGATGTTCTTGCGTCCCACCTCCTCCAGGGCAGAGGCCACGAACTTGGCGGGGATCGCGAAGACCGCCACATCCACCTCTCCGGGAACGTCGGTGACACTCTTGTACGCCTTGCGGCCCAAGATGTCATCGGCCCGGGGGTTCACCGGGTGGATGTCCCCGGCGAAACCGCCGTCGACGAGGTTGCGCATCACCGAATTGCCGATCTTGCCCGACTCGTTGGAGGCGCCGATCACGGCGACGGAGCGCGGCTGCATCAGACGGCGCATCGAGGAGAGGATCTCCGCCCGCGTGTAGCGTCGACGCTCCTTGACCGGTGTGTCGGAAAGGATCACGCGGATGTCCGCGGCCATCGCGCCCTCGGCCGTGGCGATCACCGGGTTGAGGTCCACCTCGGCGATCTCGGGGAAGTCCGCGACCAGCCGGGACACCCTGCGGATCTGCTCCGCGACCGCCCACCGGTCCACCCCGGCCTGTCCGCGCACGCCGCGCAGGATCTCCGCCGCACGGATCGAGTCGAGCATGGACAGCGCCTCGTCGGCGTCCACCGGAGCCAGCCGGAAGGTGATGTCCTTGAGCACCTCGACGAGCACCCCGCCGAGCCCGAACGCCACGACCTTGCCGAACGTCGGATCGGTGACCGCACCGACGATGACCTCCTGCCCCTTCGGCAGCAGTTCCTGGATCTGTACGCCCTCGACGCGGGCCCCGGCGTCGTACGCACGCGCGTTCTCGACGATCCGGTGGAACGCCGCCCGTACGTCCGACGCGCCCTCCACCCCGACGATCACTCCGCCGGCGTCGGTCTTGTGCAGGATGTCCGGCGAGACGATCTTCATCACCACGGGGCCCCCGAAGCGCGCCGCGTACGAGACGGCCTCCTCCACGTCCCTCGCCAGCTCCTCGCCCGGCACGGCGATGCCGTACGCGTCGGCGACCACCTTGCCCTCGGGCGCGGTCAGCGCGGTCCGTCCGTCGGCCCGCACCGCGTCGAGCAGCGCCCGCACCCTGAGCATCCGGTCCTCGGCCATCACCTCAGATCACCCCGTTCGACTTGAGCAGGCGCAGCTCCTCGTCACCGAGGCCGAGTTCGCCGACGTACACCTCTTCGTTGTGCTCGCCGAGCAGCGGTGAGCCGGTCACCTCGACGGGGGAGTCGGAGAGCTTGAGGGGGCTGCCCACGGTCACGAACTCACCGCGCCGCGGATGCGGTACGCGGACCACCATCTCGTTGGCGACCAGCGACTCGTCCTCGATAATCTCCTTGGTGGACAGGATCGGCCCGCACGGGATGTTGTGGGCGTTGAGCCGCTCCAGCACCTCCCACTTGGCCAGTGTCGAGGACCACTCCTCGATCAGCTGGAACATCTTGCCGAGCTTGGGCAGCCGGGCCTCGGGCGTCGCCCACTCGGGGTCGGCGGCCAGTTCGGGCCGGCCGATCAGCTCGGTGAGCGGCTGCCAGCCGACGGGCTGCACGATGACGTACACGTAGTCGTTGGGGCCGCCCGGCGCGCACCTGACCGCCCAGCCGGGCTGGCCGCCGCCGGACGCGTTTCCGGACCGGGGAACCTCGTCGCCGAAGTCGTCGTTGGGATATTCGGCGAGCGGTCCGTGTGCCAGGCGTTGCTGGTCCCGCAGTTTCACCCGGCACAGGTTGAGTACGGCGTGCTGCATGGCCACGTTGACCCGCTGCCCGCGCCCGGTGTGCTCCCGCTGGAACAGCGCCGCGAGGATCCCCGCCACGGCGTGCACCCCCGTCCCCGAGTCCCCGATCTGGGCCCCCGTCGCCAGCGGCGGCCCGTCCTCGAAACCGGTGGTCGACATCGACCCGCCCATGGCCTGCGCGACGACCTCGTACGCCTTGAAGTCGGTGTACGGGCCGTCCCCGAACCCCTTGATGGAGGCATAGACGATCCGCGGATTGATCTCCTTGACGCGGTCCCAGGTGAACCCCATGCGGTCGACCGCGCCCGGACCGAAGTTCTCGACCATGACGTCGGAGCGCCGGATCAGCTCGGTGAGGATCTCCTTGCCGCGTTCGGTCTTGGTGTTGAGGGTGATGCTCCGCTTGTTGCAGTTGAGCATCGTGAAGTAGAGGGAGTCGACGTCCGGTAGGTCGCGCAACTGCTTGCGCGTGATGTCACCCGAGGGCGCCTCCAGCTTGACGACGTCCGCGCCGAGCCAGGCGAGCAGCTGGGTGGCGGACGGGCCCGACTGGACGTGCGTCATGTCGAGGACGCGGATGCCTTCGAGAGCCTTGCCGGCAGTTCCTGTCATCGGGGGCACCTCACTCACTTGTACATCGTCTGGTTCATCGTTCCGGGGGCGTAGGCGTCGGGGTCGACCCAGACGTTGATCAGCGACGGCTTCCCGGACTCGCGGGCGCGCCGCAGCGCGGGTCCGAT
This sequence comes from Streptomyces rishiriensis, assembly GCF_030815485.1. Lineage (NCBI taxonomy): Bacteria > Bacillati > Actinomycetota > Actinomycetes > Kitasatosporales > Streptomycetaceae > Streptomyces > Streptomyces rishiriensis. The sequence goes on from NZ_JAUSWV010000002.1 coordinate 6,950,684, forward strand.
GTCGGCGGGGTCGCGCACCTCCTCGCCGTGGCCGCCGAGCAGCTGGGCGAACTTGTCGTAGTGGACGTCGCCGAGGGTGTTGCCGACCCGTTCGCGCTCCGGGCCGTACTTGGCGGCCTGGCCGTAACGGATCTGGTTCATGGAGGAGTTGTTGCCGACGATGCCGACGAAGGGGAGGTCGTAGCGCACGAGGGTCTCGAAGTCCCAGCCGGTGAGCGAGAACGCGCCGTCGCCGAAGAGGGCGACGACCTCCTTGTCGGGCCGTGCCTGCTTGGCCGCCAGCACGAAGGGGACGCCGACGCCCAAGGTGCCCAGCGGACCGGGGTCCATCCAGTGGCCCGGCGCCTTGGGCTGCACGACCTGGCCGGAGAAGGTGACGATGTCGCCCCCGTCGCCGATGTAGATCGAGTCCTCGGTGAGGAAGTCGTTGATCTCGCTGACCAGGCGGTAGGGGTGGATGGGGGAGGCGTCCGACCGCAGGTGCGGCAGCCGCTTGTCGAGGGCGCTCTGCTCGGCCGCGCGCAGCTCGTCGAGCCACTCCTTGCGCCGGGAGGCACCTCCGTCGACCCGCCCGGTCGCGGCGTCGGCCACCGACTTCAGCACCAGCCCGGCGTCACCGACGATCCCGAGGTCGATGTCGCGGTTCTTGCCGACGGTGCGGTAGTCGAGGTCGATCTGGACGACCGTGGCGTCCGGCGACAGCCGCTTGCCGTACCCCATGCGGAAGTCGAAGGGCGTGCCGACGATCACGATGACGTCGGCGTGGGAGAAGGCGTAGCGGCGCGACAGCTGGAAGTGGTGGGGGTCGCCCGGGGGCAGGGTGCCGCGGCCGGCGCCGTTCATGTAGGCGGGGATGTTCAAGGCGCGCACCAGCTCGACGGCGGCCGCGGTACCCCGGGTCGTCCACACCTGGCTGCCCAGCAGGATCGCGGGCTTCTCGGCGTGCACGAGCAGGTCGGCGAGCTTCTCGACCGCCGCGGGGTCGCCGGCCGAGCGGGTCGAGGCGCGATAGGCGCCGGGCAGCGGCACCCGGGCCTTCGCCGTCGGCACCTTGGCGTCGAGGACGTCGCGCGGGATCTCCAGGAAGGCGGGGCCGGGCGCGCCGTGGTAGCACTCGCGGAACGCCATCGACACCATGTCCGCCACCGCGCGCCGTGTCCGGTACGGCCGCGGCGAACTTGGTGATCGGCGTCATCATGTCGACGTGCGGCAGGTCCTGGAGCGACCCCATCTTGTGCTGGGTGAGCGCCCCCTGGCCGCCGATCAGCAGCATCGGGGACTCCGCGCGGAAGGCGTTGGCGACACCGGTGACGGCGTCGGTGGTTCCGGGGCCCGCCGTGACGACCGCGCAGCCGGGCTTGCCGGTGATGCGCGCGTAGCCGTCGGCGGCGTGGGCGGCGACCTGTTCGTGGCGTACGTCGACGACTTCTATGCCCTCGTCGACGCAGCCGTCGTAGATGTCGATGATGTGGCCGCCGCACAAGGTGTAGATGCGGTCGACCCCCTCTGCCTTGAGTGCCTTGGCAACGAGATGACCACCGGAAATCACGTCCTGGGTGCCGTCGGGCATGGCGAAGTCCCGTCCCTTCGTAGGGGGGTGGAAGGCTGTCGCGGTACATTGCATACAGTCGACGAATACTGTATGAAGACTTGTTATCCCGCATCCGGTGGGTGGTGTCCAGGGGGTGTGCCGCACTTTCGGTCAGCGGAGATCGGCCTCTTCGACGGCTCGGCGGACTCCGGGTTCGACTTCACAGACGGGAGCCGGGATGGACCTGTACGAACACCAGGCAAGGGAACTCTTCGCGGAACACGGCATCCCGGTCCCCCGGGCCGAGGTGACCGACTCGCCCAAGGAAGCCCGCGGGATCGCTCGTCGGCTCGGTGGGCGAGTGGTGGTGAAGGCCCAGGTCAAAACGGGTGGCCGGGGCAAGGCGGGCGGCGTCAGGCTCGCCGCCGATCCCGCCGCGGCCGAACTGACGGCACGGCAGATCCTCGGTATGACCATCAAGGGACACACGGTCGGCACGGTGATGCTGGCCCAACCCGTGGACATCGAGGCGGAGTTCTACGTCTCCTATGTGCTGGACCGCGCGGCCGGCCGCTTCCTCGCGATCGCCTCCGCCGAAGGGGGGACGGAGATCGAGGAGGTCGCCGCCACCCGGCCCGCAGCGGTCGCCCGCATCCCCGTCGACCCGGCGGAGGGCGTCACCCCGGCGAAGGCGGGCGAAATCGCCGCCGCGGCCGGTCTGCCCGCGCAGACCGCGGACACACTCGTCCGGCTGTGGCAGGTGCTGGTCCGGGAGGACGCCCTCCTCGTCGAGGTCAACCCGCTGGTCCGTACCCGCCAGGGGCAGATCCTCGCCCTCGACGGCAAGGTCACCCTCGACGACAACGCGGCCTTCCGCCAGTCACGTCGGAGCGCCGACGCCGCGGAACACGGCGACCCGCTGGAGGCGGCGGCCGCGGCCAAGGGCCTCAACTACGTGAAACTGGAGGGCGAGGTCGGCGTCATCGGCAACGGCGCCGGGCTCGTCATGTCGACCCTCGACGTCGTCGCGGGCTGCGGCGCCCGCCCGGCCAACTTCCTCGACATCGGGGGCGGCGCGTCCGCCGAGGTCATGGCGGACGGACTGTCGGTCGTCCTCTCCGATCCCGCCGTGAAGTCGGTCCTCGTCAACGTCTTCGGCGGCATCACCGCGTGCGACGCGGTGGCCGAAGGCATCGTGCGCGCCCTGGACACCGTACGGCTCACCAAGCCGCTCGTCGTCCGGCTCGACGGGAACAACGCGGTCCGCGGGCGGGCGATCCTCGACGCCCGCCGGCACCCGCTGGTCCAGCAGGCCACCACCATGGACGGCGCCGCCCGTCGCGCCGCCGAACTCGCCACCGCAGTCTGAGGAGACGACGCCATGGCCATTTACCTCACCAAGGAGAGCAGGGTCCTCGTCCAGGGCATGACCGGCGCCGAGGGCATGAAGCACACCCGTCGCATGCTCGCGGCCGGCACGAACATCGTCGGCGGCGTCAATCCGCGCAAGGCGGGCCGGACCGTCGGCTTCGACGTCCCCCAGTGCGTGAACGGCCCGGGAGGCGCCCCGGCGAGGGTGCCCGTCTTCGGCTCGGTGGTCGACGGCGTCCGGGCGACCGGCGCGGACGTCACCGTCGTCTTCGTGCCGCCCGCCTTCGCCAAGGCCGCCGTCATCGAGGCGGCCGACGCCGGCATCGGCCTTACCGTCGTCATCACCGAAGGCGTCCCGGTCCATGACTCCGTCGCCTTCACCACCCACGCCGCGGCACGCGGAACGCGCGTCATCGGCCCCAACTGCCCCGGACTGATCACCCCCGGCCAGTCCAACGCGGGCATCGTCCCGGCCGACATCACCAAGCCGGGCCGCATCGGGCTGGTCTCCAAGTCCGGCACGCTCACCTACCAACTCATGTACGAGCTGCGTGACATCGGCTTCTCCACCTGCGTGGGCATCGGCGGCGACCCGGTCGTCGGCACCAGCCACATCGACTGTCTGGCCGCCTTCGAAGAGGACCCCGACACCGATCTCATCGTCCTCATCGGCGAGATCGGCGGTGACGCGGAGGAGCGCGCGGCCGACCACATCCGCGAGCACGTCACCAAACCCGTCGTCGGCTACCTCGCCGGCTTCACCGCGCCCGAGGGCAAGACCATGGGACACGCGGGCGCGATCGTCTCGGGTTCCTCGGGGACCGCAAGGGCGAAGAAGGAGGCGCTGGAAGCGGCGGGGGTGCGGGTGGGAGCCACGCCGACCGAGACCGCGCGTCTCGCACTCGCCGTACTGGACGAAAACTCCTGATTCTGCCGGAGAGTGACGATCCGTCACTCGGCAAGGCCGTCGTGACTCGTCGGCGACCTCCGAGTCCCACGCACCACCCCGCCGCCCCCGACTGTGCACCGAGAGCGGAGCAGCCCTGATGGCAACCACCCTCACCCTCAAATCCGGCACGTCCTGGCCCGATGCCTGGCGACGCTGCCTCGCGGTCGCCCCCGAGGCCTTCCGCGACGACCACGTCCTCAACCTCTGGGACGCCTCCTGGCAGGCCGACGGCCGGACGCTGCCGGCCGTCAGCCCGGTGGACGGCAGCCCGATCGCCGGCCCGCCCCGGCTGGACGGAGTCACCGCCCACCGAGCCGTGCGCGCCGGCCTCGACCAGCACCGCGCCTGGCGGCACGTTCCGATCGAGGAGCGCCGCGCCCGCATATCCGCCACGCTCGACGCCCTCGCCGAACACCGCGAACTCCTCGCCCTCCTCCTCGTCTGGGAGATCGGCAAGCCCTGGCGGCTCGCGCAGGCCGACGTCGACCGGGCGGTCGACGGCGTGCGCTGGTACGTCGACGGCATCGAACCCATGCTGGACGGGCGGGCGCCGCTGGACGGACCGGTGTCCAACATCGCGAGCTGGAACTACCCGATGAGCGTGCTCGTCCACGCATTGCTGGTACAGGCTCTGGCAGGCAACGCGGTCATCGCCAAGACCCCGACCGACGGCGGTGTCGCCTGTCTGACGCTGGCCTGCGCGCTCGCCGCCCGCGAGGGCGTCCCGATCACCCTCGTCAGCGGCAGCGGGGGCGAGCTGTCCCCGGCGCTGGTCCGGGCGCCCGAGATCGGCTGCGTCTCCTTCGTCGGCGGCCGCGACACCGGCGCCGCGGTGGCCACGGCCGTCGCCGACCTCGGCAAGCGGCACGTACTCGAGCAGGAAGGACTCAATACCTGGGGAATCTGGAACTACTCGGACTGGGACACACTCTCCGCCGTCGTGCCCAAGCTCTTCGACTACGGCAAACAACGGTGCACCGCGTACCCGCGGTTCGTCGTCCAGCGCGCGCTGTTCGACGAGTTCCTCGCGGCCTACCTCCCAGCGGTGCGCACGCTGACCGTCGGGCACCCGCTGGCCGTGGAGCAGCGTGACGATCCCTGTCCCGGGCTGGACTTCGGGCCGGTGATCAACGCGGCCAAGGCCAAGGAACTGCACGACCAGATCGCCGAGGCCATCGACCGGGGCGCGGTCCCGCTGCACCGCGGCAGGCCGGCCGACGCCCGCTTCCTGCCCGGCCAGGACACCTCGGCGTACGTCCAGCCCGTCACGCTCCTCGGACCGCCGCCGTCCTCTCCGCTGTACCACGCGGAGCCGTTCGGCCCGGTCGACACCATCGTCCTGGTCGACACCGAGGCGGAGCTTCTGGCCGCCATGAACGCGTCCAACGGTGCGCTCGTCGCCACGCTGTCCACGGACGAACGGAGCACCTACGACCGACTGGCCCCGCAGATCCGCGCGTTCAAGGTCGGCCACGGCACAGCCCGCTCCCGCGGCGACCGCGACGAGCTCTTCGGCGGATTCGGCGCGTCGTGGCGCGGCGCGTTCGTCGGCGGGGAGCTGCTGGTGCGCGCGGTGACGCTGGGGCCGACGGGGGAGAGGCTGCCCGGAAACTTCCCGGACTACCAGCTGATGCCCTGACCACGCCGGACGGACCGCCGACCGAGGCGGCGACCGAGTCTCGGCCGGCGGGACGCACACGGGCGGAGAGCGGACGAGAGGACGGTCCGACGACCGAATGACCGGATGACCGGATGACCGGAACCGGATGACGGGATGACCGGATGAACGTACAAGGCGCCGGACGGCAGGAGCTCAGCGGTGGGTACGCATCGATACGCTCGGCGTATGGGGAGTGACCGAGCAGTGCAGTCGGGGCCCCTCGAGTACCGGCTCGGCCACCTCCTCCGGCACGCGCAGGCCAGACTGGCCAGGTGATCCGCGGAGGCGCTCGTCCCGTACGGAGTGGACGGGCGTGACTGGCGGTCCTGGTCGTGCTCGCCGATGAAGAAACGTTGTCGCAGGCCGAGGCGGCGCGGCGGCTCGGCGTCGATCGCACCACGGCGGCGGCGCTCGTCGACGGACTGGAGGACCACGGCCCGGTGGAACGGCGACGAAGCCCCAGGGACCGCCGCCGGAACATCGTCCGGCTCACGGACGCGGGCCTGGTCTGCCTGGAGCGGGCCGAGGCGGCGCGCCGGGCCGCGGAGCGCCGCTTCCTCGCCCCGCTGGACGAGCAGGCGGCGGCCGCGTTGCTGCGGGCCCTGCGGTTGCTCGTCGCCGAGGAGCCGGCGGCGAAGTGACCGCCCGGTCACCCGCTGTGAGGCGTCCCGTGCGGCCGGCCCGCACCCGCTCGGCCAGCGGATATGCAGGTGAGACGCACTGCGAAAGCTTGGTATTGTTGTGCCTGTCGCCGCGGGGAGATCTCGCGCAGCGGCAACACCTGGTCCGGGTGGCGGAATGGCAGACGCGCTAGCTTGAGGTGCTAGTGCCCTTTATCGGGCGTGGGGGTTCAAGTCCCCCCTCGGACACTCTCACCCTCCGTATCGAGCGGATTCCGCTCGGTGATCGGTCAATTGCCCGCATTCGGCTTTCGCCGGATGCGGGTTTTGTTGTTTCCGTATCCATTGTCTCCGGAATGTCGCGGAAGCCCGTTTATCGGTTGTCCTGTCGGGATGTCCGGCATTCCGTTCGAGGCGGCACTTACCGGTCACTCCGTCGTCGCCTGCCGAAGCCGCCGCCGGGACCACTGACGATCCGTCAATGTTCATCTCCGTAACCATATTGACGGTCTGTGGCCCCATCTTGTGGTGATACGATCACGCTCGCTTGTAGAGCGGGCGGATGGGTGCAAGACGACATCTCCGACTACGGGGACAGTCCGGGCGGTCACCCGTCGATGCGGGCGGTCCGCCGGTCCACCCGCGTTGACGGGAATTCAGCAACTGGCCGTCAGTCGCCTGAAGAGAGTCTTATGACGCATTACATACAGAACCCGGTACTCTGGGCTCTCCTCGTGGCCGTACTCGTCGCCGTCGCCCTCATTGTTCGCCAGCGCAGGGCGGCGCGTGCCTTGAGGCAGGAGATCGCGGGGCTCAGGTCTCACTACTCCGCGTTGGAAAACGAGTACGCGCAATCCGTCGAGGCAGCTCAGGAACAGGCCGAAGAGGCCACGAAAACGGTCCTCAAGTCCGCGATGCGGACCCTGCAGGGCCTTGCCGCGGAACAGCAGTTGATTGTCTCCCGGCTGCAGAACAAATATGGCGAGTCGGTTATTCTCCAGGACCTTCTGGAGATCGACCACACGAACTCGCAGTTCGGCCGTCGGGCCCAGTCCATCGCCGTTCTCTGCGACGGCTGGCTGGGGCGCGCCCGAGATGTCGCGTCCGTGTACGACGTGGTACGCAGCGCACAGGGCAGGGTCCGTCATTACCGGCGGGTGGAAATTCTGTCGCAGGTCGACTTCGGCATCACGAGCCGGGCGGTCGAACCGGTCGCACTGGCCCTCGCCGAACTGCTCGACAACGCGACGAGCTATTCCAGCCCGGACACCGTCGTCGAAATCAACATTCGTACGGTGCCCAAGGGTATTTGCATCGTCGTCGACGACGCCGGTGTCGGCATGAACGACGAAGAGCGCGCCCGTGCCGACAAACTCCTGTCGAGTCAGCGGGTCTCGGGTGTATCCGCGCTCGGGAACCCGCCGCAGTTCGGCTTCGCGGTGATCGGTGTGCTCAGCGAGCGCTTCGGCTTCGAGGTGTCGGTGGACTCCACCTCCCCCTACGGAGGCGTCCGGGCGGTCCTCCTCCTGCCGCACGACCTGCTCACCAACGCGCCCGAGCAGAAGGATCCGGTGCCGGTCGTTCCCGCCGCCGCCACGGCCCGCAGCGGCCCCGAGGGCGGGCTCTCCACCGGCACCACCGCCGACGGCCTGCCGAAACGGCGTCGCAAGCGGCCCATGGCCATCGTGCCCGGCAGCGCGTCCGCGTCCACTCCCGCCCGCTCGGGCGCCGAGACGGCGGCGATCATGGGCGCCTTCCAGCGGGGCACCCAGTCGGGCCGGGCCACGCCTGCGAGTCCCGCGGAAAAGTCGAGCAGCACCCGTGGTGCTGGCAGCGAAGGGCATGAGATCTCGTGAACGACGATCTGTCATGGATGCTTGACAGCGCCTTGGAGATACCTGGGGCCCTGCATGCAGTCCTCATCTCCGCGGACGGCCTGCTGATGGCGCGGACGCAGGACTTCGACAAGGACGACGCGGACCGGGTCGCCGCCGCGATGAGCGGGGTGCAGTCGCTCAGCCGCTCGCTCGCGTTCTTCTGTGAGGACCCGCAGATGCGGTGGCGGCAGACGCTGGTCGAGTTCGACGGAGGATGGGTCTTCCTGATCTCCGCCGGCGAAGGCGCCTACCTCGGCGTCTCCGCCTCGCCGGACGTCGACATGGCGGACATCAGCTTCCGGATGCAGCAGCTCGTCGGTCAGCTCGGCAAGGCCCTGACGACGCCGCCGCGCGAGAACCTCGGCGCGCGCTCATGAACGGCTTCGACGAACTCGAGCCGCACACGCCGGAGTTAGTGCGTCCGTACGTCATCACCAAGGGCCGTGGGCTGCCCGACGAAGGACAGCTCTCCCTCATCACCCTGGTCACGGCGGCCGCCGATCGCGAGCAGCGGCCGACGCGGCTGTCCCCCGAGGAACAGAACCTGCTCGACCTGTGCTCGGCGGGCTACCTGTCGGTCGCCGAGATCGCCGGGCACACCCAACTGCCCCTGGGCGTGGTGAAGATCCTCCTCGCCGCCCTCACCGAAGGCGGCTATCTCATCACCCGCCCACCGGTGCAGCGGGCTCCCCTCGCCGACCGGGACATCCTGGAGGAGGTACTGAATGGTCTCAGGGCCAAGTTTGGATGAGCAGGCCTACGTCCGCGACGGGGCCACCCAGACGGCGGTCAAGATCCTCGTCGTGGGTCACTTCGCGGTCGGCAAGACCACGTTCATCGGGGCGATCTCCGAGATCGAGCCGCTGACCACCGAGGAGACGATGACGCGGGCAGCCGAGTCGGTCGACGACCTCAAGGGGGTCCAGGGCAAGACCACCACCACGGTCGCCATGGACTTCGGACGTCTGACCATCAGCGACCGTGTCGTGCTGTACCTGTTCGGAACGCCGGGGCAGCAGCGCTTCGTCCAGATGTGGGAGGACATGGCGCGCGGCGCCCTCGGCGCGCTGGTGCTCGTGGACCCCGAGCGGCTCGCGGACTCCTTCGCCGTCATCGACCTGATCGAGCAGTACGGACTCGACTACGCCATCGCCGTCAACCACTTCGACGGCACCCCCCTGCGGGACGAGATGGCTCTGCGCGACGCACTGGACCTGCTCGACGACACCCCCGTCGTCACCTGCGACGCGCGAGACGAGCGGTCGTCGGCCGATGCGCTGATCACCCTCGTCCGCCACCTCCAGGACCGTGCACACTAGGAGAGACATGGACCGACCCACCGCACCCGTGCCCCCGCCCGGGTGCCCGGCGCACCAGGCCGGCGGCAGAGTGCCTCTGTACGGCACGGAGTTCGCCGCCGACCCGCAGGCCTACTACACCTACCTGCGTCACTTCGGGCCGACCGCGCCGGTCGAACTCGCTCCTGGAGTCGAGGCGACCCTCATCACGGATTACGCCGTCGCACTCCAACTGCTTCAGGACTCCGGGGCGTTCCGCAAGGACGCGCGCCGCTGGCGCGACCTGAACGAAGGGCGGGTGCCCCCGGACAGCCCGGTCGCGCCCCTGCTGTCGTACCGGCCCAACGCCATGTTCAGCGACGGCGCGGAGCACCTGAGGCTCCGTCAGGCGATCACGGACAGCATGGCGCGCGTCGACACGCGCAAGCTGAGCCGGACCACCGAGCAGGTCTCCAACTACCTGATATCGCAGTTCGGTCCGCGTGGCTCGGCCGACCTCCTCGGCGACTACGCCAAGCAGCTGCCGCTGTTCGTGTTCAACGAACTCTTCGGCTGCACCGCCGACATCGGTGACCGCGTCGTGTTCGGCATCACCGGCATGTTCGACGGTGTGAACGCCGAGCAGGCGGTCGGGGTCATGTTCGGCGCGATCGGCGAGCTGGTGGCTCTCAAGCGGGCCAAGCCGGGCGACGACGTCCCCTCCTGGCTGATCGAACACCCGGCCAAGCTCACCGACGAGGAGTTGGTCCACCAGATCGCTCTTCTGCTCGTGGCCGGCAACGAGCCGCTGCGCAACCTCATAGGCAACACCCTGCACCGGCTGCTCACCCACGACACGTACGCCCACCAGGGTGGTCTGATCGACGAGGCGATCGACGACACGCTGTGGGAGAACCCGCCGATGCAGAATCTCGCACCGCACTACCCCGCGGGGGACATGGAGTTCGCCGGCCAGAAGGTGCACGCCGGCGACCTGCTGCTGGTCAGCTTCGCCGCGGCCAACACCGGCCCGGCACTGACGGCGGCCCGGCAGGCGGGCAGCAACCGCGCCCATCTGGCGTGGAGCGCGGGCCCGCACGCCTGCCCGTCCAAGGAGCCGGCCCGGCAGATCACCGTGACGGCCATCGAGAACCTGCTCAACAAGCTTCCGGACGTCGAACTCGCCGTCCCGACGGAGAGCCTGACCTGGCGGCCGGGCCCCTTCAACCGCGGACTCACCGTGCTGCCCGCCAAATTCACGCCGGTGCAGATCGCGCACAGGTCCGCCCCGACGCGCACCGAGGCACCCGTGCGTCAGGCACCGACCACGACGGGTGGCAGGGGTGAACGCGCGGGTGTGTGGAGCCAGTTCCTCAACTGGCTGACGAGGTGATTCACGCAACACCCGTCAACTCTTCACCACTGCATGACATTTCAACCTCGCGGGTAGTGAGGAACGCGGCATTCCGTGTTGCTCACACACCAGAGGAGGTGTCGTGGACCACATATCCACCGACGCCGATTTCAGACAACATCCGACCGTCGTGCACCCCCAGATACCCGCCTCACCAGGCGGGTATCTTCTTGCCCGCCCCGCCCCCCGGGGAGAGGCCCGATGACCGCCACCGGTGCCGAGGCTCCGGGCACTGCGGGCCGGGAGACCCTCGGCGGTCACGCGGCCCGTCAGCTGCTGCGACTGGCCGAGGTCGCGGGCCTGTCCGGAGCCGACTCCACGCTCTACGCGCGGACCCTCGTCGAGGCGTTGGGGCCCGTGGCGCAGCGGTCCCTGGATCTGCCGCCGCCCGGCCACAGCTTTCTCTCCGACGACCACACCCCGGTGGAGTTCTCCCTCTCCTGCGAACCGGGGGCCGCACCGACCCTGCGGGTCCTGCTGGAGCCGGGCGCCGGCGCCGCCGACCTGGCCGAGGACGGCCGCACCGGCCTCGCCGTGGTGCGCGAGATGGGGCGGCGCTGGGGCTTCGCCACCGATCGGCTCGACGACCTGGCGGACCTCTTCTTCCCGTCCGCACCCGAAGGCCCCTTGGCGCTGTGGTGCGCGCTGGAGCTGCGTCCCGGTGGCGTCCCCAAGGTCAAGGTCTATCTGAATCCCGCGGCATCCGGCGAGAAGCGTGCCGCCAAGACCGTACGGAAGGCGCTGAAGCGACTGGGGCACCGGGAGGCGTTCGACGCGCTCCCCGAAGGGGACCGTCACGTGTTCTTCGCCCTGGACCTGGGCGACTGGACGGAGCCGCGGGTCAAGGTCTACCTCGCGCATCACGACCTTTCGGCCGCGCAGGCGTGCACCCTGTCCCGCATGGACGGCGGCCCCGGCCGTGCGGAGGTCGAGGAGTTCTTCCGTATCGTGGCCGGGTCCGGGCCCGGCGCCGATGCCGACGGCCTCCGAGGGGGAGTGGGCGCCGGAGCCGTACAGGGAGCCGGGAAGGGGGCCGGGGGAGGAGGGGAGCCGCGGCTCGCGCGCCGGCCCGTCCAGACCTGCCACGCCCTGACCGACACGGGGACCGGTGTGCCGAGCGGGTTCACCCTCTACATCCCGGTGCGGGACTACGCCCGGCACGACGGCGAGGCCCTGGACCGGGCGACGGCGCTGCTCGGTCACTACGGCATCGACCCCGCACCGGTGCTGCGCGCCGCCGCCGCCGTCACCTCGCGGCGGCCGGAGGACGGTGTGGGGCTGGTCGCCTATCTGGGCCTGGCCCATCAGCAGGGCCGTCCGCCGCGGATCCTCACCTACCTCTCCTCGGAGGCGTACGAGGTGCGGCCGCCGACGGCCGCCGTGCCCGCCGCTGCCCTGTCCACCCCGGCGCCGCCCACCGTCTCCCTGTCGGCCGCGGCGGTGACCGGGCGACAGCCGTCCGCACGACCGATGGACCAGCACCGTCCGCGGACCGCCGGGACCCGTACGGCGGCTTCGGTGGAACATCGGACTTCATGAAACCGCGGATCTCGTGGAACAGCGCCACCCGTAGACACGGTCACCCATGGAACGGCGCGACCCGTAGAACACGGCCACCCGTAGAACAGCGCCACCCGTAGCAGCAGCGGTACCACCGCACCCCGCGGAACAGAACCTCGGGGGGAGCCGTACGCCGACGTCGTCGAACCGCTCCCCTCGTCCCACGAGCAGCGCGCACGCAGCCGCCCAGACCGCCCGGGCGGCCTCTCGACGCGCGGCGGCGATCCGCGGCCGATCCGGCGGCCGGCTCGCGTCAGCGACGGGCCGTCACTCGTTGCGCAGTTCCTCCAGGTAGGGCGCCACATCGACCTGGATCGACGCGCCCTGGGTCCGGCCGTACTGGCCCGCGACGCCCCCCAGGTACGCGTCGATCTCCTTGCGCATGACCTCCGGCTCCGGCAGCGTCGCCTTGCCGACGAGGAGCCGGGCGACCCAGCGGGCCTGGGCCTCCACGAGCCGGGTGACGGAACCGTGCGGGCGCACCAGGCCGATGAAGTGCAGCCCGGGGTGGCCGGGCGCGACGACCCGCTTGTACAGCTCGACCGAGCCCTGCGGACCGATCGGGCAGTCCGGTGGCAGGAAGGGATGGGCCATGCGGTAGCCGGTGCAGTGGACGATCGCGTCGGCGGGCACGGAGGTGCCGTCGGTGAACACGACCCGGCCGCCGTCGACGAGGTCGATCGCGGGCTTGGGGACGACCCCGCCGTGGCGTATGCGGGTGAGGATCTCGTCGGAGATCGTCACGGCCGAGGCGAAGACCGGGTGGTCCGGCTCGGGCAGGCCGTAGTCCGAGAGCCTGCCGCGTGCGACGAGCAGGGCCTGCTCGATGAACCGGCGCTGCTCCGCCAGGGACATGGTCGTCCACCAGGGAGCCTCGGCGACGTCGTCCAGGGGTATGCCGAAGAGCTGCTTGGGCAGGATGTGCAGGCCCCGGCGTACCGAGAGGACGGTCTGGGCGGCGTATCTGGAGAGGTCGGCGGCGATGTCCACCGCCGAGGCCCCGAGTCCCACGACGACGACACGCTGTCCCGCGTAGTCGCTGCCGTCGCGGTAGTCCAGCGCATGGAGAATCGTTCCTTTGAAGGTCTCGGAACCGGGTGCGGGGACAGGAAGGACCGGCTCGGTGTTGTGTCCGGAGGCGACGATCACCTGGCTGAAGTCCCGCGTGGTGCGCGTACCGTGCGCATCCCGGCTGACGACCGTCCAGGACCCGTCGGCCGCCCGGCGCACCGACTCGACGGTCGTCTCCAGCTCGATGTGGTCGAGCAGGCCGGCCCACTCGGCGAAGGAGCGCAGATACGCGGCGAGTTGGCTGTGGGAGGGGTAGACCGGATACCCGGCCGGCATCGGACGGTCGGCGTAACCGGTGAGCTGCTTGTTGGTGTTGAGGTGGAGCGACAGATAGCCCGGACCGCGCTCGCCGGCCCCAGGCTGCCGCCAGAGGCCGCCCACGTCCGACGCCTTCTCGAGGCAGACGAAGTCGAGGCCCTCGGACTTCAGGGCGTGTGCCGTGGCCAGCCCGGACAGACCCGCACCGATCAGACACAGGCTCACACGTTCCCCCACGGAATCGACACCATCCTTACGCACACGCGCAGTTGAATGCCCGTGCGGCACTCTCCCCACGCGTCGCACACCCGCGACAAGGATCACAGGCGGGATCCGAGGCCCGAGGTGGCAGGGGGAAAGGGGACGGGTAGTGGGGACGTCACGGGGCGAGCCGCCCACTCCGGGACGAGTCGCCACTCGCGGGCGGCGGCCCACAGCCCCCGCACATGGCCGAGGTGTCGGGTCATCACCGCGCACGCACGGCCTGTTCGTCACGGGACAGCAGGGCGTCCAGCAGCTCCACCTGCTCCTCGGCGGAGGCCAGCAGGCGGCCCGAGGCGGAGAGTGAGCGCGGTCAGGCCGTACGGGCGAGCCCGGCCGCGCAGCTCGCGGACGACCTCGGCGAGATGGGCGTTGCCGGCCGGCGCGGGAAGGCCCAGGTGGAACCGGGTGTAGGCCTCCACGTAGGCGATGAGGTCGCCCGCCACCGCCGCGGTGTACCTGGTGCCAGGCGGCGGAAGAAGGCCGGAGAGAGGTGGCAACCGGCCGCCGCTCAGTCGAACTCGCTGGGCTCGGGCGCCGGTGTGCGCCCTTCCCGTACGTCCTTGAGTCGCGTCGTGCCGTGGCTGACCGCGTCCTCGGTGCTGTCGTGGTCCGCTCCGTCGGAACCGCCGTTGGTGACCGTGATCGCGTCGTCCCCCACCCGTACGACGGCGACGTCCATGGTGAGGGTGACCGGGGTGCCGCCGGAGGGGCCCGCGACCGTCACCGTCAGGCCCTGCCGGGTGTCGCCCACCTCGGGCAGGGAGGCCTCGACGACCTGCACGGTGCGGGTGGAGCCGTCGGAGCCGACCGCGTTGAACTGGTCGCACGCGGTCGGCAGCGTCTTCAGCCAGTCGAACGACTGGTCCAGGGCGGTCGACCGGTAGGCGGCGACCTGGTAGAGCAGCCGGGAGTCTCCCTCGGTGAAGCCGGTGAGCGCCGACGGGCCGGGCGGGGCACCCAGGAGGTCCTCGTCGTAGAGCCCGTCGAGGAGGCGCTGGCAGTCCGCCGCCTGCGTCTTGCCGGTGAGGAACTGGGCGGCGTCGACCGTGCCGATGAGCAGCCGGTTCCGCCAGCCGGCCGCGGTCTTCACCTGCGTCCAGTTGTCCTCGAGGTCCCCCGCGGTGATCAGCGCCGTCTGCGCGCCGGCCGAGGTGAGCGGCGTGATGGTGGGGGACGCGGTGGCGGTCCGTCGGCCGGCGGACGGGGTCGCGGTGGTGCTCGGGTCGCTCGACGCGCTGCCGTCCCCGTCGTCGGAGCAGGCGGCCGTGGCGAGCAGCGTTCCGACAGTCAGGGCGACGGCCAGCAGCCGGGTCGGACGGCCCGGACGCGTCGGGCCGGCCGGACCGGACGGCCCGGCGGGACGCGGCGGGGTGGACGGGCGGGACGACAGGCGAGGGCTGGTCACGAATACCTCCTGAGGACGGTTCGGGGACGGGGCGGGACGGGGCCGGTCCCCGCGTGGGCGCGCCCCGGGCGGGTTCCCGAGGGATTCCTCTCGTCGACCTGGGTGCTTGCCGGGCACCCCGTGGGCTCTGCTGGTGCTGCCTCTGCCCCTACACGGCACCACCGGCCGGGCCGCTCTACCAGCGCACTGATCCGTACGGGTGACACGGCGGGAGGGGCGGAGCGAGCGACCGGGCGCCGGTGGAGCGGCCCGTCGGGCCGGAAAATGCGAGGTGGTCCGGGTCGGGGCCGGGGCATCATGGCGGTTCTGCCGCCCGTCCACGGGGGCGGGGGATCACCATCGGGGAACGACCGGGGGCACCTGTGACCGTCACCAACATCCTGCTGTCGGGAATCGTCGGCTCGACCGCCTACGGGCTCGCCCGCGAAGGCTCCGACGTGGACCGTCTCGGCATGTTCGCCGCCCCCACCGAGGATCTGCACGGCCTGCACCGGCCGACGGAGTCGCACGTCAGCACGGCGCCCGACCGGACCCTGCACGAGGCCGCGAAGTGGTGCCGGCTCGCCCTGGGCGGCAACCCGACGGTGATGGAACTCGTCTGGCTGCCTGACGAGTTGTACGAGGTGCGGTCCCCGCTCGGCGACGAACTCATAGCCCTGCGCGGGACGTTGCTCAGCGCCCGCCGGGTCCGGGACGCCTATCTCGGCTACGCCACGCAGCAGTTCCGCAGACTGCGGAACCGCAGCGAAGGGCCCCTCGCCGCGGACACCCGCAAGCGGACCGCCAAGCACGCGCGTCACCTCAAGCGGCTGTGCACCCAGGGTTACGAGCTGTACGCCACAGGGCGGTTGACGATCCGTGTCGACGACCCCGAGAGCTACCACGCGTTCGGTGAACGGGTCGCCGCCGATCCCGAAGCCGCCCTGCCGCTGCTGCGCGGCTTCGAGGAGGCGTTCGCCGCGACGCGCAGCGCGCTGCCCGAACAGCCCGACGAAACGGCCGCCGACGCGTGGCTGCGGCGGGTGCGCAGGCAGTTCTACCCGGCGGAGCAGGCCGCTCCCGCGTGACCGACGGACGCTCCCGCCGGGCCGGAGGACAGGCGGGCGCCGGCCCGGTCGGCGGGACGGTGCGAATAATCCCGTGCGGCGGGAGTTCGTCGCCCCTACACTCGCCAGAACCGAGCGCCGCCCACGACACGGGCAGCGCGGTACCGAGACGAACGAGGGGGGCCCGGCCATGCGTGACCACACCGCTGCCGTCGCTCCCCGATCCCGCTACGAGGTGATCCTCGTGTCTCCGTCCGTCCGGTGCTCGCTGCGCGGCCGGCACCGGATGTCCTGACGACCGCCTGATCACCGCGTTGCCCCCGCCGATGCGCCGATAACTTACGGAGCGTCGGCACACTCGCACGTCGACCGACGTGTCTCGGTGTTCGTCCGGAAAATCGCGCCGCCCGTTTCTCGGAAACACCCCGAAAGGCCAAGGGCCGTGCGCAACCACCTCGACCGTCAGCTCTCCGCCGTGCGCAACCTGGGCATACTCGCCCACGTCGACGCCGGCAAGACCACCGTCACGGAGCGGATCCTGTACGCCACCGGGACCACGCACAAGCGCGGCGAGGTCCACGAGGGCACGACCGTCACCGACTTCGACCCCCAGGAGCGCGACCGTGGCATCACCATCTTCGCCGCGGCCGTCAGCTGCGACTGGGACGGTCACCACATCAACCTGATCGACACCCCGGGCCACGTCGACTTCGCCGACGAGGTGGAACGATCCCTGCGGGTGCTCGACGGTGCGGTGGCGGTGTTCGACGCCGTGGCGGGCGTGGAACCGCAGAGCGAGTCCGTGTGGCGCCAGGCCGACCGGCACGGTGTACCGAGGATCGCGTTCGTCAACAAGCTGGACCGGGTGGGGGCCGACCTCGACACCGCGGTGGCGTCGATCCGGGAACGGCTCCATCCGGTCCCGCTGGTCGTGCACCTGCCGATCGGCACGGAGGACGGCTTCACCGGCGTCGTCGACCTGCTGCGCATGCGGGCGCTGACCTGGAGCGACGGCGCCGAGACGGCCGTCGAGGACGACGTGCCGGAGGATCTTCGCGAGGAAGCGCTGCGCAGGCGTCGGCTGCTGGAGGAGGCCGTGGCGGAGCGGCACCCGGCCGCCCTGGAGGAGTTCTGCGACCGGGAGACGCTCTCCGCCGAGACCCTCTCCGGTGCGCTGCGCGACCTGACCCGCACGGGCGACGGAGTGGTCGTGCTGTGCGGCTCGGCCTACCGCAACCGCGGGATCGAACCGCTGCTCGACGCCGTCGTCGCCTATCTGCCGTCGCCGTTGGACGTGCCGCCTGTATGCGGTGTGCCTGGCGGTGGCGACGGTATGCGAAATGCCGAGAGCGGTATGCGCGAGGGCGTCGACGGTATGCCGCAGACCGGCGAGCGACGGGCCGCCGACCCCGCCGCACCGTTCGCGGCGCTCGCGTTCAAGGTCGTCGCGACCCCCACGGGCCGGCTCACCTATCTGCGGGTGTACTCGGGCACGATCCGGAAGGGAGACGCGGTATGGGAGTCGGGCGCACGGCGCACCGAGCGGATCGGCCGGATCCTGCGGGTGCAGGCCGACCGGCATGCCCAGCTGGAACGCGCGGTCGCCGGGGACATCGTGGCCGTGATCGGGCTGAAGTCGGCCCGTGCGGGATCGACGCTGAGCGCGCCGGGTGCGCCGGTCGTCCTGGAACCGCCCGGGGTCACCGATCCGGTCGTCTCCGTGGCGGTCGAGGCGCGCACGAGCGCCGACGCCGACCGGCTGGCTTCCGCTCTTGCCCGGCTGGCCGAGGAGGACCCCTCGCTGGTCGTCCGGACCGATCCGGAGACCGGGCAGACCGTGCTGTCGGGCATGGGTGAACTGCACCTGGAGGTGGCGGTGGAGAAGATCCGCCGCAGCCTCGGCCTGGAGGTCACCGTGGGGCGTCCGAGGGTGACGTATCGCGAGACGGTCGCCCGCGGCGTGTCCGGTCTGGTCTTCCGGCATGTCAAGCAGGACGGGGGCGCCGGGCAGTTCGCGCAGATCGTGCTCGATGTCGAGCCGCTCCGCGCCGATGAGACGGGAGGTGCGGCAGAAACCGGTTTCGCGTTCCGATCGACCGTGGTCGGTGGACGGGTGCCGCAGGAGTACGTCCGCGCGGTCGAGGCAGGCTGCCGGGACGCCCTCGCCGAGGGTCCGGTGGGCGGACACCCGGTCACCGGGCTGCGGGTCACCCTGACCGACGGGGCGACCCATGTGAAGGACTCCTCCGAAACGGCCTTCCGGACGGCCGGCCGGTTCGGGCTCCGGGAAGCCCTGCGCGGCTGTGCGATGGTCGTGCTGGAACCGGTTGTCGAGGTCACGGTCACCGTTCCCGAGGACGCCGTCGGCGGGGTCCTCGGCGATCTGGCCGCACGGCGCGGGCGGGTCACCGACTCCACTGTGCGCGGCGGTTCGGCGGTCGTCACCGCCACCGTGCCGCTGGCCGAACTGTTCGGCTACGCGACCCGGCTGCGCAGCCGCACCCAGGGCCGGGGCACCTTCTCGGCCCGGCCGACGGGGTACGCCCCGGCGCCCTCCTCGGCGCCCGCGCCGGCGACGGCACGGTAGGCCCGGGCCTCACCGCGAGGCAGTGGACCGCACGCCACCTCGTCGGTCCGTGCCACGAACACCTGGTGTCCGTGGCACGGACCGAAGGCTCATGCCGCCCCTCCGGCGCGTGCGGCGCGGGCCGCGCGTCACCCCTCCGGCGCGTGCCGCGCGGGCCGCGTTCCTCAGGGCCGTTCCCTCAGGGCCGGATCGCGGACAGCGGGTGGATCAGGGATACGACACCACGGTCGACGGCACCGTCGAGGTGCCGGAAGTCGGCGCCCCGAGGTCGTTGATGACGTGCTCGTACTGGCCTTGGCCGCCCAGGGAGACCACCAGCAGGTCGTGGAACTTCACACCCGGAACGTTGGGGGCGGCGAAGCCGTGGTGCTGGACGATCGTCGGGTCGACGTTGTAGTAGCAGTAGCTGCCCAGACCCCAGCCCTCGTGCGCGGTGACGTGGGCGCCGACCTTGTAGGCGGCGTAACCCTTCACCGAGCCGTTCTGGATCGCCGCCTGGTTCGGCGCGTCGTACGCCTTCTCGTTCTGGAAGAAGATCGTGCGACCGCGCTGGCCGTTCCACAACACGTCGTACTTGTTGAAGTGCTCCACGAACAGCCCGGTGGCCAGTACGTCGTGGCCGTTGACGACGACGCCGTAGTCGGCCCGGTTGGTCTCCCAGCCGACGCCCTCGCCGTGGTCGGCGCGCCAGACCCAGGTGTGGTCGACGATCGTGTGCCGGTTGTTGATCACCATGCTGGTGGTGGCCTTTCCGGCGCCCGCCCCGCCGATCCGGACGAACACGTCCTGGACGGTGGTGGGGTTGGCGGAGTGGTCGCGCGACGCGCCGGCCGGACCGACCTCCAGCAGGACCGGGGAGTTGACCGGTCCGGCGTCCACGAGGAAGCCCGCCAGCCGGACTCCGTCGACGTCGGCCACCTTCAGCGCGGTGACGCCGTTGTCCGGGATCAGGGTGGCGTAGCCCAGGCCCAGCACGACGGTGTCGGCGCGGTTCACCTGGATCGGCCGGTCGAGGTGGTAGATGCCCGGCGTCAGCAGCAGGTTCAGGCCCTGCGCGAGCGCCTGGTTGAGCGTGGCGGCGGAGACGCCCGGCTTCGCGACGTAGAACCGCGACAGGGGCAGCGAGCTGCCGCGGGGCGTGCCGTTGCCCCAGGTGACCCCACGCGCGTCGGTGCGTCTGGCGGGCAGGAAGACCCGGAAGGCGCCGGCGCCGTCGACGTACAGGAACGGCTTCTCCCGTGAGACCGGGGTCGTGTGCAGCGTGGTGTACGGAGGGTCGGGGAAGCTCTGGGCGGGTGCGCCCTCCACACCCGAGAACACCATGTTCCACACGCCGTTGAGCCAGCTGCCGATCGCGCTGTCCCGGGTGTACCACTGCTGTTGCGAGTACGGGCCGATCTCGCCGTCCACACGGCTGTCGGCGATGTAGCCGCCGCTGGCCCAGCCGTAGCCGGACGGGGCCAGGTTGAGGCCGCCGCGTATGTGCATCCGGCGGAACGGCGCCGCCTGGGCGACCGCCCATCGGTTGGTGCCGCTGACCGGGACGAGCGCGAGGTTCTCCGCCGAACGCCAGAAGTTCTGCGTGGCGTTGCCGCCGAACCAGCCCGCGTCGACGGTCACGTCCCCGTTGATGGTCGTGTCGTCGGGGGAGAGGCCGAGGCCGGCGATCGAGGTGTAGAAGCCGAGTTGGGCGTTGAGGCCGTGGTAGGTGCCGGGCCGGAACAGCAACGCGTAGCGTCCGGTGCCGAACTGGGCCGCTTCCTGTTGCCGGAACACCGCGTCCAGCCGGGACTGGATGTCCGGGGTGGACGGGTCGAAGACAAGGACGTTCGGGCCGAGGTCGCCACCGCCGGGAAGAGCGCGCAAACGCTTTCCACGCGAGGAGGCGGAGGCCGGGGCGGCGGTGAGTCCGGCGACGGCGGGAACTGCCGCGGCGGTGGCTGCGGCGAGGACTGCTCTGCGGCGCACGGCGGGCGTCTCCGACGACGGAGTGTGGGGCATGGGCGGCTCTCCTCGGTCCAGGCCGCTCGCAGTGAGCGGCTGATTTAAGGAAGTGAACGATCGCTGAGCTGAGAGCGCTCTCTCGGCGTTGAATGCTTCAACTGTCCGAACGTGCGCGTCAAGTAGGGGGAGCCGAGTTCCCCGGACTGTGCCGGAAGACTTGACGCGGCCCTCTTCCGGGGTTTAACTCACGTCCTAAATTAAGTCCTGATGACACACCGGGAGCCGACCCATGCGCACCATACGAGCCGCGGCCACAGGCGCCGTCGTCATGTCACTCGCCCTCGCGGCCACGGCCTGCGGAGGCGGCACCTCGACGGACGGCGAAGGCTCCAACAAGTCGCCGAAGACCCTGACCTACTGGGCCTCGAACCAGGGCGCGAGCATCGAGGTCGACAAGAAGGTCCTCCAGCCGGAACTCGACAAGTTCGAGAAGCAGACCGGGATCAAGGTGAAGCTGGAGGTCGTCCCCTGGTCGGACCTGCTGAACCGGATCCTCACGGCGACCACATCCGGCCAGGGTCCCGACGTCCTCAACATCGGCAACACCTGGTCGGCCTCGCTCCAGGCCACAGGTGCGCTGCTGCCCTGGGACGAGGCGAACTTCGCGAAGATCGGCGGCAGAAACCGTTTCGTCGACTCCGCGCTCGGCTCGACCGGAGCGCAGGGCAAGGACCCGGCCGCGGTGCCGCTGTACTCGATGGCGTACGCCCTCTACTACAACAAGCAGATCTTCGCCGACGCCGGCATAGCTCAACCGCCCGTCACCTGGGCCGAGTTGGTGGCCGACGGGAAGAAGATCCAGGCGAAGGGCAAGCAGGTCCTGGGCGCCGAGGGCGCGAACGTCTCGGAAAACGTCCATCACGTCTTCGTCTTCGCGAAGCAGCACGGCGCCGACTTCTTCACCGCCGACGGAAAGCCCGACTTCACCTCCGACGGCGCCGTCTCTGCGGTCAAGCAGTACGTCGACCTGATGGCGAAGGACAAGGCCATCCCGCCGGGCAACGCCGAGTACGCGCAGAACCAGTCGGTGAGCGACTTCGCCAAGGGGAAGACCGCGATGCTGCTGTGGCAGACCGCGTCCGCCAACCTCAAGTCCCAGGGCATGAGCGAGGACAAGTACGGCATCGCCCCGGTGCCCGTGCAATCCGGCACCCCCGGTACCGGCGCCCAGGTCAACTCGATGGTCGCGGGCATCAACCTGGCGGTCTTCAAGAACACCGACAACCTCGGCGGCGCCACCCAGTTCGTGAAGTTCATGACCGGCGACGAGGAGCAGAAGATCCTCAACAAGGCCTACAGCACCATCCCGCCCGTCGCCTCCGCCCAGTCGGACCCCGGGTTCAACTCCCCGGCGAACGCCGTTCTGAAGGACACGCTCGCCAAGAGCGCCGCCGCGCTCCCGCAGGTCGCCGACGAGTCCCAGTTCGAGACAGTGATCGGTACGGCCGTCAAGGAACTGTTCGCCGACGCGGCCGCCGGCCGTGCGGTGACCGCCGAGTCGGTGAAGGCCAAGCTCGCCAAGGCTCAGCAGCAGATGCCGACGAAGTGAGCCAGATGACCATCACCACCGAGGTCGAAAAGCCTCCGGCACGTCCTGGCACCGGCCGGGCCCCGCGCCCGCGCCCCGGCCGGATCCGCCGTATCGGACTGCCCTACCTGCTGCTCCTGCCCGCCCTGATCCTCGAACTCCTCGTTCACCTGGTGCCGATGGTGATCGGCATCGTGATGAGCTTCAAGGAGCTCACCCAGTTCTACATCCGCGACTGGGGCACGGCCCCCTGGTCCGGCCTCGACAACTACCGGGTGTCGGTGGACTTCGACGCTCCCGTCGGCGAGGCCCTGCTGCACTCGTTCCTCGTCACCGTCGGCTTCACCCTGCTCTCGGTGGGGCTGTGCTGGCTGATCGGCACCGCGGCGGCGATCTTCATGCAGGACACCTTCCGCGGCCGGGGGCTGCTGAGGGCGCTCTTCCTGGTGCCGTACGCCCTGCCGGTCTACGCGGCCGTGATCACCTGGGTGTTCATGTTCCAGCATGACAACGGCCTGGTGAACCACGTCCTGCACGATCAGCTGCACCTCACCGACAAGCCCTCCTTCTGGCTGATCGGCGACAACAGTTTCTACGCGTTGCTCACCGTCTCGGTGTGGAAGGGCTGGCCGTTCGCCTTCCTCATCGTGATGGCCGGCCTGCAGAACATCCCCGGCGAGCTCTACGAGGCGGCCGCCCTGGACGGTGCGGGCATGTGGCAGCAGATCCGCCGCATCACCCTTCCGTCCCTGGGCGCGGTCAACCAGGTCCTGGTCCTGGTTCTGTTCCTCTGGACGTTCAACGACTTCAACACGCCGTTCGTGCTGTTCGGCAGGGCAGCTCCGGAAGCCGCGGATCTCATCTCGGTCCACATCTACCAAGCGTCCTTCGTGACCTGGAACTTCGGCACGGGTTCGGCGATGTCGGTCCTGCTGCTGCTCTTCCTGCTGGCCGTGACGGGCGTCTACCTGGCCGTCACCTCGCGCGGACGGAGGGCCTCGCATGCCCGCTGACTCCCCCATGGCACCACCGCGTTCGTTCCTCTGGTCCCGGCGGGTCTTCCTCACCCTGCTCACCGGCTTCGTGCTGTTGCCGGTGTACGTGATGGTTTCCAGCTCGCTGAAACCGCTTGCCGACGTCACCGGCGAGTTCCGCTGGCTGCCCAGCGGTCTGACGATCCGCCCGTACATCGACATCTGGTCGACGGTCCCGCTCGCCAGGTATTTCGTGAACTCGCTGGTCGTGGCGGGCGCGGCGACGGTCTGCTCCGTGGTGATCGCCGTGTTCAGCGCCTATGCGGTAAGCCGTTACGACTTCCGTGGGAAACGGGCCTTCACGGTCACCGTGCTGTCGACGCAGATGTTTCCCGGCATCCTCTTCCTCCTCCCGCTGTTCCTGCTGTACGTCAACATCGGCAACGCCACCGGCATCGCGCTGTTCGGCTCGCGCGGCGGCCTGATCCTGACATATCTGACCTTCTCCCTCCCGTTCTCCATCTGGATGCTGATCGGATACTTCGACTCGGTGCCGCGCGATCTCGACGAGGCGGCTCTGGTCGACGGCTGCGGTCCGCTCGGCGCGCTCTTCCGGATCGTCGTACCGGCCGCGATCCCCGGCATCGTGGCGGTCGCCGTCTACGCCTTCATGACCGCCTGGGGCGAGGTGCTGTTCGCCTCCGTCATGACCAACGACACCACCCGCACGCTCGCCGTCGGACTCCAGGGCTACTCCACCCTCAACGACGTCTACTGGAACCAGATCATGGCCGCCTCGCTGGTCGTCAGCGTGCCGGTGGTGGCCGGCTTCCTGCTGCTCCAGCGGTATCTCGTCGCCGGACTGACGGCCGGAGCCGTGAAGTGAGCAACCACCCCGTTTCCGAGAGGACCTCAGTGAGCATCGACTTCGCCGCCCTGCCCCAGGACTTCCTGTGGGGAACCGCCACCTCGGCGTACCAGATCGAGGGAGCCGTGGCGGAGGACGGCCGCTCGCCGTCGATCTGGGACACCTTCTCGCACACACCCGGAAAGATCGCGGGCGACGACCACGGTGATGTCGCCTGCGACCACTACCACCGCTGGCGCGAGGACATCGGCCTGATGCGCCAACTGGGTGCCAACGCCTATCGGTTGTCGATCGCATGGCCCCGTGTGGTGCCCGGCGGCGACGGTCCGGTGAACCTCAGGGGCCTCGACTTCTACGACAAGTTGATCGACGGTCTGCTGGAGGCGGACATCACCCCGTCCGTCACCCTCTACCACTGGGACCTTCCTCAGGCGCTCCAGGACCGCGGCGGCTGGCCCGAGCGGGACACCGCCGAGCACTTCGCCGCGTACGCGTCGGTCGTCGCCGAACGGCTGGGCGACCGCGTCACCCACTGGGCGACCCTGAACGAACCCCTGTGCTCGGCCTGGATCGGCCACCTCGAAGGCAAGATGGCACCCGGCTTCACGGACCTGACGGCGGCGGTCCGCGCCTCCTACCACCTGCTCCTCGGCCACGGACTCGCCGTCCAGGCCATCCGGGCGGCGGTCCCGCGCGCCGAGGTGGGCATCGTCAACAACCTCTCCACCGTCCACCCCGCCACCGACCGGCCCGAGGACGTGGCCGCCGCCCGCCGCATGGACGGCCACACCAACCGCTGGTGGCTCGACCCGGTACACGGTCGGGGCTTCCCGGCCGACATGCGCGAGGTGTACGGCGTGGAACTCCCGGAACAGCCGGGCGACCTGGCGACGATCGCCGCACCGCTGGACTGGCTGGGTCTCAACTACTACTTCCCGGCCACGGTGAGCGACGACCCCGACGGGCCCGCCCCGCACGCCCGTTCCGTCCGCCGGGACGGTGTCCCGCGCACCGGCATGGACTGGGAGGTCGACCCGAGCGGCATCGAGACACTGCTGCTGCGTCTGACCGAGGAGTACGGAGCGCGTCGGCTGTACGTCACGGAAAACGGTTCCGCGTATCCGGACATCGTCCGCCCCGACGGCACCGTCGACGACCCCGAGCGTCAGGCCTACCTGACCGGCCACCTCGCCGCCTGCGCCTCCGCCGCACGCAAGGGCGCCCCCCTGGCCGGCTACTTCGCCTGGTCCCTGCTGGACAACTTCGAGTGGGCGTACGGCTACGACAAGCGTTTCGGCCTCGTCCACGTCGACTACCGGACGCAGGCCCGCACGATCAAGGGCACCGGTCGCCACTATGCGGAGATCATCCGCCGGCACCGGGAAGGGGTGGCGAAAGCCGCCTGAGGGCAGGGCGCGGCGGGTGCGGGTGCGGGAGCGCGCGCCCGCCGCGCCCCATCCCCATGAATGTCATGAGCACGACATCACACATCGGTATCATCTGTTTCCACCGAGGAGAGCCGCATGTCACCACGCACCGCTCGCACTCCCCGTACCGTCCTGACCGCCGTGGCCGCCCTGGCGCTGCTGAGCGCGGGTCCGGCCCTCGTCGCACCGGGCGCGGCCGCGGCGCCCGCCGCAGAGGCACCCGCCTGGGACGCCGACCGCGCCGCGGCCGCGTACGCCGCGAGCGCGGCTGCCGTCACCGCCTCCGGCAGCGAGAACGGCGGCACCGCCCCCGGACTCGCCTTCGACGGCAACGCCGCCACCCGCTGGTCCAGCAACTTCGCCGACGACGCCTGGATCCGGCTCGACCTCGGTACCACGATCCGCGTCGACCGCGTCGTCCTGGACTGGGAGGCCGCCTACGGCAAGCGTTACGTCCTGGAGGTGTCGAAGAACGGCACCGACTGGACGCCCTTCTACACGGAGACCGCCGGCACCGGGGGAACGGTCACCGCGCACACGTATCCCCAGGAGGCGACAGGCCGCTACCTGCGTCTGCGCGGCCTGGAACGCGCCACGCCGTACGGCTACTCGCTCTACTCCCTCAAGGTCTTCGGCGGCGAACCGGCCCCCGCCTCCACGTCGCGTTCCAACCTCGCCCTGAACCACCCGGCCTACACGAACTACTACCAACACGCGGGCGGTTCACCGGCGTTCGTCACGGACGGTGGCCACCCGGCCAACCTGAAGGACGACGCCACCCGCTGGTCGAGCGACTGGAACGCGGACCGCTGGGTCGCCGTCGATCTCGGCGCGACGTCGACGATCGACACCGTCGAGCTCTACTGGGAGGCGGCCTACGCCGTCGACTACCAACTCCAGGTCTCCGACGACAACCGCACCTGGCGCACGGTGTACCAGCCGTCGGCGGCGGAGGTCGCCGCCCGCCGCGCGAACGTCAAGTCCCCGTCGGAGGCGGTGGGTCTGCGCGACAGCGTAAGACTCTCCCAGCCCGCCACCGGCCGTTACGTCCGCATGCTGGGCAAGGAGCGCCGCTCCTTCTACAACCCGGCACCCGCCACCGCCCAGTTCGGCTACTCCCTCTACGAGTTCGAGGTCTGGGGCACCGGCGGAAGCGCCTCCGCCGCCTACCCCGCCCTCTCCGGCGAGCAACAGGGCACGTACCGGACGGCGTTCTTCGACGACTTCACCACCGCCTCCCTCGACCGCTCCAAGTGGCGGGTGGTACGCACCGGAACGGAAATGGGCTCCGTCAACGGTGAGGCACAGGCGTACGTCGACTCCACCGAGAACGTCCGCACCGAGAACGGCGCCCTCGTCCTGCGGGCCAAGTACTGCAAGGGCTGCACCCAGGCAGGTGGCACCTACGACTTCACCTCCGGCCGCGTGGACACCCACACCAGGTTCGACTTCACCTACGGACGGGTCAGCGCCCGGATGAAGCTGCCCGTCGGCGACGGCTTCTGGCCCGCCTTCTGGCTGCTGGGCAGCGATGTCGACGACCCTTCCGTGTCCTGGCCGGCCTCCGGCGAGACCGACATCATGGAGAACATCGGCTACGCCGACTGGACCAGCTCCGCCCTGCACGGCCCCGGCTACTCGGCGGACGGCAACATCGGCGCCCGCCAGACCTACCCGAGCGGCGGCCGCGCCGACGCCTGGCACACGTACGCGGTCGAGTGGACGCCGACCGGCATGCGCTTCTCCGTCGACGACCGCCTCGTCCAGGAGACGACCCGCAACAAGCTGGAGTCCACCCGTGGCCAGTGGGTCTTCGGCCACAACCAGTACGTGATCCTCAACCTCGCCCTCGGCGGCGCGTACCCGGCGGGCTGGAACCAGGTGACCAGCCCTTACTGGGGCCTGCCGCAGTCGAGCGTGGACCGGATCGCCGGCGGGGGAGTGCAGGCGGAGGTGGACTGGGTGCGGGTGGAGCAGAAGGGATAGCCGCGGGCGATCCCGGTCGAGGGGAGGCGGACCGGATCCGCGGGTTCGTGTGTTCGTCAATGCGTGCGTTCGTGGCGGAGGCCCGAGCCACTGTGTCCCGGCGGCGACGCTGTCGTGTGTGCCGCCGGGACGCCGCCGTACCGCCTACTCGTCTGCTGCAGGCCGGTGCCGGCCGGCAGCAGGACCGTGGCGACGCCCGAGGTGACCCGGGCGACCACGGTCACCGAGGCGTCCGGGGCCGCGAACATGCCGGTGGCGGCCGGACCGAGGAACACCCCGAACGGCTGGGGGCCCGTCCTGGGACGGCATCGGGCCGGGCGTCCGCCGTCGGCGGCGGGGATCCACGGACGAAGGACTTCCACGGTGCTCGCGAGAGCCACCGGACAGGACGTGATCATCAGCCAGTAGCGTGCACGGGCGCGAGGGGCGGATCCGGGCTTCGGGCAGCCGAATCCGCTTGATCCGCCCCCGCGGTCCTGCGACCCTCGGGCGCATGTCCACCTTCACCGCCCCCGACGGAACCCGCCTCGCCTGCCACGAGTCGGGAGACGGGCCGCCCCTGGTCTGTCTGCCCGGCGGGCCCTTGCAGTCCGCCGGTTACCTGGGCGACCTGGGCGGGCTCACGTCGCATCACCGGCTCATCGGGCTGGATCCGCGGGGCACGGGGGAGTCGGCGACTCCGCGGGACACGGCGTCGTACCGGTGCGATCGCCTGGTCGACGACGTCGAGGCCCTGCGTGGGCATCTCGGCCTCGACCGGATGGATCTCCTCGCGCACTCCGCCGGAGCCAACCTCGCGGTGCTCTACGCCGCCCGCCACCCCGATCGCGTCGCCCGACTCCTGCTGATCACCCCGAGCGTCTACGCCGTCGGTCTCCAGATCACCGCCGAGGACCGTCTCGCCACGGCCCGTCTGCGTCGGGACGAACCGTGGTTCGCCGCTGCGTACGCGGCGCTGGAAGCGGTTACCGCCGGGCGCGCCACGGCCGACTCCTGGGCCGCCGTCGCCCCCTTCTGGCACGCCCGCTGGGACGAGGCGGCCCGCGCCTTCGACGAGGCAGGAGACCGGGCGAAGAACCACGAGGCTGCTCCCGCGCACATGGCCCAGGGCGCCTTCTCCCCGGCTGCCACCCGTGAGGCGCTGACGGCCTTCTCGTCGCCGGTCCTGCTCCTGGCGGGGGAGACGGACCCGGCGGCTCCGCCACCGGTGATGAGGGAGTTCGCGCAACTGTTCCCGAACGCGGAACTCATCGTGCAGCCGGGAGCGAGCCACTTTCCCTGGCGGGACGATGCCGTGCGGTTCGTGGCGAACGTGAAGGCGTTCACGGGCGGTGCCGCCGTTCCGGTGTGATCCGACCCCGCCTGAGCGGCGAGGGACTGGCACTCAGGTCAGTGAAGTGATGCCGGGCCCGGGACGAACTCCGGGTCCACCTGGGCGGCCAGGTCCTGGCCCGTCGCAGCGTCCGCCCAGGCGCGGGCGTTGCGGAGGTGGAACTCCACGGCGTGGCGGTGCATTGCCGGCCAGTTCTTCTCGCGGGCGTCGACCGTCTCGCGCAGCAGCCTGAGGGCGTGACGGTTGGGTTCCTCCAACTCGCCCTGTGGGCGACCCCGTTCGGCCGAGCGGACCCAGGGGGAGACGACGAGGTGGGTGAGGAGGTCGTCGCCCACTTCCTCCTTGAGGAAGAGCAGGTCGTCCTCGCCGGTCACCTTGTTGCCGACCACGGCGAGCGGGATGCCGAACTCGCGTGCGTTGTCGCGGTACTGGCGGTAGACGGAGACGCCCTTGCGGGTGGGTTCGGCCACCAGGAACGTCATGTCGAAGCGAGTGAAGAGACCGGAGGCGAAGGCGTCGGCGCCGGCCGTCATGTCCATCACCAGGTACTCGCCCGGGCCGTCCACCAGATGGCTCAGATAGAGCTCCACCGCGCCGAGTTTGGAGTGGTAGCAGGCGACCCCCAGGTCGCTCTCGTCGAACTCGCCCGTCACCATCAGCGGCACGCCACCGACCCGCTGGACGTGCCGCGTGTGCAGTTCGTCGTCGCCCAGCAGGCGCAGCAGCCGGGAGCCGCGGCCCGGCGGGGTCGTCTTGACCATCGCCTCGCGGGAGGCGATCCGGGCGTTGGTACCGCGCAGCAGGTCCTTGAGGTCACTCAGATGCGCGGCGAGGGGCGGCGCCTCGAAGGGCGCCGTGTCCGCCGCGGGGTCCAGCGCCTCGGCCAGATGCTGGTTGATGTCCCCGTCCACGGCCAGCACCGGTGCCCCGGATCGCGCCAACTGCCGGGCGAACAGAGCGGACAGCGTCGTCTTGCCACTTCCGCCCTTCCCCACGAACGCGACGCGCATCACAGCACCCCCTTGTTGAAAATGAATGTCATGTGGCTAGATTTAGGGGCGCGCCGCGACCTCTGTCAAATCCGGGAGTGATGGTCAAGTGATCAACTTTGCTCGCTTAATGCATATAATGTGCAAGTGCGTGACTATTGCATCAGGCCCGCGGGCCCCGAGGACCTCGACGGCGCCCGAGCCGTCATGCTCGACACCGTCTACCGCGATTTCGGAACCGGTTACGTGCCCCGCTGGCACGGCGACATCATCGACCCCGTCGCCGCCTACCTCGTCCCGGCCCGCCACGTCCTGCTGGTCGCGCTCGACGGCGAGGACGGCGAGGACGGCGAGGTCGTCGCCACGGCGGCCCTGGACTCCCGTGGTCCCGCGCATCCGCCCAACCCACGCCGTGTCGCCGAGCGCTACCCCTCCGGCACGACCGCGCAACTGCGTCGCGTCTACGTCCGCCGGGAGCACCGGCGGCGTGGCATCGCGCGGCGGCTGGTCGCCGAACTCCTCGCCTTCGCGGCCGCGGACGGCGGCTATCGGTCCGTCTACCTGCACACGGACCCGGCCGTGGAGGGAGCGGAGGGGTTCTGGCGGTCGCTCGGCACCGTCGTGCACGACGAGCGGGAGGAACTGACCGGCGGCCAGCGCATCGTGCACTTCGACGTCCCTCTCGACATCTGATCCGACGTCTGTTGCGACGTCTGTTCCGGTGTTTCTCCCGGCGTCCCCCTCGGCGTCCCGCTCCCCACCACTCCCTCCCTTTCCGCCCCTCCTTCCTCCCGCTCTCGTCCCACAGGCCGGTAACTTCATGCGCTTCCCCCGTCGTCCCCGCCATGCCCGTCCTCCCCGGCTCCTCGCCGCCTTCCTCCTCACCCCGCTGCTCGCCGGCTGCTTCGCCTCCTCAGACGGTGACGGCGGCGCGGGATCCGGCGCCGACAACGGCTCCCGGTTGCGCGTCGCCCTGGCTTTCCCGCCCGCCGAGAACCTCTCTCCCCACGGCGCCGACGCGACGATCCTCAGTCGTCTCGGGGTCACCGAGGGGCTGACCACCCTTGACGCCAACGGCGCCGCCGCCCCCGCGCTCGCCGCCTCCTGGCGCCGTGAGGACGAGCGCAATTGGCTGTTCACCCTGCGCGAGGCCGCTTTCCAGGACGGCACGGACGTCACGCCGGCCGCCGTCGCCGCTTCCCTCACGCATGCCACCGAGGCGGAGCCGCCCCCGGCCGCCCTGTCCGGCATCACCCTCACGGCGACAGCGGAGGGCAGTACCGGCGTACGGGTCACCACCGCCGCCCCCGACCCGGTCCTGCCCCTGCGCCTGTCCAGCCCCGGCCTTGCCGTCCTCGCCCCGAAGGCCTACGGCGCGAAGGGAGCCGTCGACCCGGTCGGCACCGCCACCGGACCCTTCGAACTCACCGAAGTCACCGGCGCCACCGCCGCCGCTCTCGACCGCTTCGACGACTACTGGGGCGGCCGGGCCCAGGCCTCCGGCGTCGACGTGCGCTTCATCGCCGACGGAACCGCCCGCGCCAACGCCCTGCGCACCGGGCAGGTGGACCTCGCCGAGGCGATACCCGTCGCCCAGGCCGCCACCCTCGACGCGGACACCCGCCGCGAGACCGCCACGACCCGCACCACCAGCCTGCTTCTCAACGTGAAGTCCGGCGTCTTCAAGGATCCGGCCTTGCGGGCCGCCGCGCGCGCGGCCGTCGACACCGCCGCCCTCGCCGAGGGCGTCTACGAGGGTCACGCGGACGCCGGCGCCGGCCTGTACGGCCCCGCCGTCACCTGGGCCGAGAGCAAGCGCGTCCGGCCCGTCGGGCGCGTGAGGGCCGGTAGCCCCGACGGTGCTTCGCTCACCCTCGCCACCTACGACAACCGACCCGAACTCCCGGAAGTGGCACAGGTGTTGAAGCAGCAACTGGAGAAGGCCGGCTTCCGGGTGAAACTGGAGGTGCGTGAGTACTCGAGGCTGGAGAGCGACGCGCTCGCCGGGAAGTTCGACGCCTTCGTCGGCGCCCGCAACAGCCTCCTCGACACCGGCGACCCCGTCTCCCTGCCGGCCAGTGACTTCGCCTGCGACGGCGGCTACAACCTCGCCCTGCTGTGCGACAAGGGCGTCGACCGGGCGGTCGCCGAGGCGCAGACGGTCTCCGACACCGGCGAGCGCCAGGACGCCGCCATGGCGGCCGAGGCAGCGATCCTCGGCACCGACGCCGTCGTCCCGCTCGTCCATCAGCGCGTCATCACGGGGGTCGGCGCCGGGGTCGGCGGTGCGCTGCTCGATCCCTACGAGCGCACCCTCGTCGGCGCCGGGACCCGGCGCTGACGGCATGAGGAGCAGGCTGGGCGCGCTGCTGTGGCGTGCCGTGCTGGCCGCCCTGCTGGTGTGCGGCATCGGGCTGCTGCCCTGGCTGTCGCACACCGACCCGGCGCTGACCGTACTGAAGGCGCGGTCCGCCGACCGTGACGCGACGCCCGAGGTGCTCGCCGACATCCGCGCCCGACTCGGTGTGGACGAAGGCCCGTTGCGCCTTCTCGGGCAGTGGCTCGCGGGGTTGCCGCGCGGGGACGCCGGACGGTCGTGGATCTCCGGTGCCGACGTCCTGCCCGGCGTCCTGGAGGCTCTCGGCGCGTCCCTGCTGCTGATGCTCGTCGCGTCGGCGGTCGCCCTGGTCACCGCCGCCGGTGTGTGCGCCCGCACGCTGTGCCTCGGAGCGCGGCGGCGCCTGGCGGGCCGGCCCGGCGGCGGTTCCGGGTCCGCCGTGCTCGCCGCACTGCCCGAGTTCCTGACCGCTTCCGTGCTCGCCACCGTCGTCGGTGTGCAGTGGGGATGGCTGCCCGCCGTCGGCTGGTACGGCCCGCAGTGGACGGTGCTGCCCGCGCTCGCCCTGGGGCTGCCCGCGGGCGCCGTCCTCGGCCGCCTGCTCGACGACCAGCTGCCGGCGGCCTTCGCAGAGCCCTGGGCGTCGGCCGCCGCCGCGCGCGGAACGACCGGCCGCAGCATCGCCCGCAAGGCGCTGCGCCGCTGTGTGCCAGGACTGCTGCCCAACCTCGGGCTGTTCGTCGTGGGCCTGACCGGCGGGTCGGTCGCCGTGGAACAGATCTTCGACATCCCCGGCCTCGGCCGGACCACCCTCCAGGCCGCGATCGCGCAGGATCTGCCCGTCCTCCAGGCCGGCACCCTCGTCCTCGTCGCCCTCGCGGCCGCCACCACCGTCGGCGCCCGCCTCGCCGCCCGGCTGCTCATCGGTCCCGCGCTGCGCGACGGCGCGCTGCACACGCTCCACCGGCCGTCGCCGCCGGTCCGCAGGATCCTGCCGGTCGCCTACGGTCTCGCACTGTCCGTCGTCATCCTCCTCGGGCTGCCCCGCGATCCGCTCGCCCTCGACACCGCGGCCCGCCTCCGATCGCCCTCCGCCGCCCATCCGTTCGGCACCGACGCGCTCGGCCGCGACGTCCTCGCCCGGGTCGCGCACGGCGCCCTCGACACCCTCCTGCTCGCCCTCGCCATCAGCGCGATCGGCCTGACGGCCGGAGTCCTGCTCGGGCTGCTGCCCCGGTTGTCCGGGCCGCTGGTCGACACCGTGAACGCCGTACCGCCGGTGCTGGCCGCGCTGCTCGTCGCCGCGGTGTGGGGCAGCGGACCCACGACGCCCGTTCTCGCCGTGGCCGTCGTGGCCTGGGCGCCGCTCGCCGCGCACACGTCCGCGCTGCTGCGGCAGGAACGGGCCACCCTCCACCTGACCGCCACCCGCGCCCTCGGCGCCGGTCCCGGGTACCTGCTCAGGAACGAGCTGCTGCCCGCCGTCCTCCCGCCCGTCGCCCGGCACGCCCTTCTGCGGCTGCCCGGCATCGCCCTCGCCCTGGCCTCGCTCGGCTTCCTCGGCCTCGGCGCCCAGCCGCCGTCCCCGGAGTGGGGCCTGCTCCTCGCCGAGAACCAGCCCTACGCCGAACGCGCCCCCTGGGCCGTGCTCGCCCCCGCCGCCGTCCTCGCCCTTCTCGGCGCACTTGCGGTGACCGCGGCCGGCGGACTGCGACGACCGAGGCCACGGCCCACCCGTACGGCAGACCCGGTCGCCGACGAACAGCCGTCCCGTTCAGCCGAGTCGACGGTGACCGCATGACGGTGACACACCTCTTCCCGCGCCGCGTCGCGAAGGGGGCGCCCCCGCTCTCTCCCCTTCTACGTCTGCTGATCCTCACCCAACTCGCTTTCAACGTCGGCTTCTTCGCCGTCCTGCCCTTCCTCGCCGAGCATCTCGGCGACGCGATCGGCATGGCGGGCTGGCTGGTCGGGTTCGTGCTGGGGCTGCGGACCTTCAGCCAGCAGGGGCTGTTCGTGGTCGGCGGGGCGCTCGCCGACCGGTACGGCGTCCGTCCCGTCGTGCTCGCCGGGTGCGCGCTGCGCATCGCCGGGTTCGGCTGGCTCGGTCACGCCGAGCGGACCTGGACGGTCGTCGGGGCGGTGCTGCTGATCGGGTTGGCGGCCGCGCTGTTCTCCCCCGCAGTCGAGTCCGAGGTGGCGCGGCAGGCCGTCGTCCACGAGGAAGCGGGCGGTGGGCCGCGGACCCGGGTGCTGGCCCTGTTCACCGTCGCCGGGCAGGCCGGGGCGTTCGTCGGGCCGTTGCTCGGCGCGCTGCTCCTCGCCGTCGACTTCCGCACGGTGTGTCTGGCCGGAGCCGGTGTCTTCGTCCTCGTCCTCGCCGGTCACGCGTGGCTGCTGCCGCAGCACATCCCCGGCCGCTCCCGGATCCAGGTACGCGGCGGTGTCGGCCCGTTGCTCCGCAACCGCGGCTTCCTGGCCCTGTGCTGCGCGTACGGCGCCTATCTCCTCGCCTACAACCAGCTCTACCTCGCCCTGCCCGCCGAGGTGGAGCGGGCGGCCGCCTCGCAGGCGCCGCTGGCCTGGCTGTTCGCCCTGTCGTCGCTGCTGGTCGTGACCGCCCAGCTGCCCGTCACGCGGTGGGCGGGGGAGCGGATCGGCCTGCGCCGCTCCATGGCGGCCGGGCTCGCGCTCATCGCCGCGGGGTTCGCGGTCGTGGCCGCCGCCCTGCCCGCCGGAAGGACCGGCACGGCCGGGCTGCTGCCCGCGACGGGCTTCGTCCTGCTGCTCACGCTCGGTCAGATGCTCGTCGTCCCCGCCGCCCGCGCCTGGGTGCCCGACCTCGCCGAGGAGGGCCGGCTCGGCCTGTACACCGGGGCGCTGTCCTCCGTCTCCGGGCTGATCGTGCTGCTCGGCAGCGCTGCCACCGGCACTCTCCTGGACGCGGGGCTGCCCCCGGCCGTCCCCTGGCTCCTCCTGGCCGCCGTACCGGCCGCGGCCGTCGCGCTCCTTCCCCGGCGGCCGCGACCGCGGCAGCGCTGAACGGGGCAGCGCTGAACGGGGCAGCGCTGAACGGGGCGGCGCAGGGACGCGACAGCCCCTACCGGTGGGACGCGTGTACGCGGAGGAACGTGCACGCGGCAGCGCCTGTCCGCGATGGGGCGTACCGGTGGGAGGACGTGAGAGCGGAAGAACGTGAACGCGGGAGCGCCGGCCGCCGTATCGGTCGGACGTGGGAGGACCCGTCACCATGAGTGCGTCGTCGGCGTGCTGGGCCTCGCGGCTGCCGCCTTCGCCGTCGTACGGACGCGGAGCGGCACGGTCGTAGAACGCGGGAAAGCCCATGGGGCAGGGCCCGGACCGTGAAACCGGTCCGGGCCCTGCCCCATGGGAGAGAGGAGCTACACGAGTTCCAGCAGCTTCGGCGCCGGCGTCTGCGCGGCGATCCGCGAGGTCCGCCACAGCCACAGCACGTCCCGGCCGAAGGACCACACCAGCGAGCCCAGCGCCAGCAGGACGACGGCGAAGTTGGCCGCGAACGGCAGCAGGTCCGCGCCCGCCAGCAGCAGCAGGACACCCTGGAGCGCGGCGACCGTCTTGCGCGCGGTGCTCGGCGGGAGCGGGGCGTTGAGCCAGGGGGCGACGCGGGCCGCCGCGACGAACACGTAGCGCATGCCGCCGATGAGAAGGACCCACGGGCCCAGTGCCATCGAGACGTACACGCTGAGCACCAGGATCAGGAACGCGTCGACCTCCATGTCGAAGCGCGCGCCCAGGGCCGTCGAGGTGCCGGTGCGGCGGGCGACCTTGCCGTCGACGCCGTCGAGGATCAGGGCCACGGCCGTCAGACCGACCAGCAGCGTCACCGGAGGCGTGCTCTCGAAGGAGTCCGCGACCAGCGCGGTCACCCCGCCGACCAGGGTCGCCCGGCCGAGCGTGACCCGGTTGGCAGGGCCGAACGAGCGCAGACTGGAGCGGTGCAGCGCCCGGGAGAGCACCCCCCAGGTGGCGATGGCGAAGACGAGGCCGGTCACCCAGCCCGCCGGCCCCAGGCCGATCGCCGAGCCGAGCAGAGCCAGCAACAGGATCTGAACGCCCGCTCCCACAGCGGTCTCCTGCTGAACCAGCCTCGCGTCGTAAGTGTTGTTCAGGGCCACCGCACATTCCTCCGGCCAGATGACAAAGATGATCAGTGCCGCGTACTGTGCGCGGACTGTGCACACCTCGGTACGTGGGCCGGTTGCCGATCGTTCAGGAGAATGCCGATGTCCGTCACCGCTCGTGCGTTCTGGGTCAGCTCTCCGGGCGAGGGGGAGATCCGCGAGGTCGTCGTCCCCGACCCCGCCGAGGACGAGGTGCTGGTGCGCTCGTCGTGGTCCGGCGTCAGCCGTGGCACGGAGACCCTCGTGTTCCGCGGCGGGGTGCCCGAGAGTCAGCGTGCGGCGATGCGCGCGCCGTTCCAGGAGGGCGACTTCCCGGCGCCCGTGAAGTACGGCTACCTCAACGTCGGAGTGGTGGAGAGGGGACCGGCGGCGCTGGTCGGGCGCACGGTCTTCTGCCTCTACCCGCACCAGACGCGGTTCGTCGTCCCGGCGGCGGCGGTGACCGTCGTACCGGACTCGGTGCCCGCACCGCGGGCCGTCCTCGCCGGCACCGTCGAGACGGCCGTCAACGCGCTCTGGGACGCGGCGCCGCTGGTCGGCGACCGGATCGCGGTGGTCGGCGGGGGCATGGTCGGCTGCTCGGTGGCCGCGCTGCTCGCCCGCTTCCCCGGCGTCCGCGTGCAACTGGTGGACGCCGACCCGGCGCGGGCCAAGGTCGCCGAGGCCCTCGGTGTCGACTTCGCCGCTCCCGAGGACGCGCGCGACGGTCTGGACCTCGTCGTGCACGCCAGCGCCACCGAGCAGGGGCTCGCGCGTTCCCTGGAGCTGCTGTCCGCCGAGGGCACCGTCCTCGAACTGAGCTGGTACGGCGACCGGAAGGTCTCCCTCCCGCTCGGCGAGGACTTCCACTCCCGGCGGCTGGTCATCCGCAGCAGCCAGGTCGGCACCGTCTCCCCGGCCCGCCGCGCCAGCCGGACGTACGCCGACCGGCTGGCGCTCGCCCTGGAGCTGCTGGCCGACCCGGCGCTCGACGCCCTCGTCACCGGAGACAGCGCATTCGAGGAGCTGCCGGAGGTGATGCCGAAGCTCGCGTCGGGCGAGATTCCGGCCCTGTGTCACCGCGTCAGGTACGAGCCGGAGCGCCTGACCTGAGAAAAGAGTGAGATCGGGCTGAACAAGGGGAAGTGAAGGTCCGTACTACACGGCATCCCCCGGGCGGCCAACGGCCGGGGGGAGCAGAGGCGCCGCACCTGGAGGGTCGTCCGTTGTTCAGTGTCACCGTCCGCGATCACATCATGATCGCCCACAGCTTCCGCGGCGAGGTCTTCGGACCCGCGCAGCGCCTGCACGGAGCGACGTTCCTCGTGGACGCCACTTTCCGCCGCGAGCAGCTGGACGACGACAACATCGTCGTCGACATCGGGCTGGCCACGCAGGAGCTCGGCGCCGTGGTCAGCGAGCTGAACTACCGCAACCTCGACAACGAGCCCGACTTCGCCGGGGTCAACACCTCGACCGAGTTCCTGGCGAAGGTCGTCGCGGACCGGCTCGCGGAGCGGATCCACAAGGGCGCGCTCGGCGAGGGCGCCCGGGGCATCGCCGCCATCGCCGTCAGCCTGCACGAGTCGCACGTCGCCTGGGCGAGTTACGAGCGTGCGCTGTGACCGACGTGACCATGGAGAAGGCCGCCGTGGCCAAGGCCCCGCTGGCGTACGTGCCCGCGCAGGCCACGCTTCCCAAGATCGGCGGGATCATCCCCATGTCCCTGCGTTCCGTGCAGTTCGTGATGCCGGGCGGTGTCGACGACCCGGCGAACCCGAGCGGCGGCAATGCTTACGACCGGCGCCTGTGCCTGGATCTGCCCGGCTTCGGCTGGCAGGTGCACAAGCACCGGGTGTCCGGGTCCTGGCCCCGCCCGGAGGCGGCCGCCCGCGCGGAACTGGCGCGGACGCTGCGTGAGTTCCCCGACGGCACGGTCGTCCTCCTCGACGGAATCGTGGCCTGCGGGGTGCCGGAGATCATCGCCCCCGAGGCGGAGCGGCTGCGGCTCGCCGTCCTCGTCCACCTCCCGCTGGGCGACGAGCGGGGTCTCGCGCCCGAGGTGGCGGCCGAGCTCGACGCCAAGGAGCGGGAGGTGCTGCGGGCCGTCCCCGCGGTGATCGCCACCAGCGACTGGGCGGTCCGCCGTCTCGTCTCCCACCACGGGCTCGCCCC
The DNA here is from genome assembly GCF_030815485.1 of Streptomyces rishiriensis. Lineage (NCBI taxonomy): Bacteria > Bacillati > Actinomycetota > Actinomycetes > Kitasatosporales > Streptomycetaceae > Streptomyces > Streptomyces rishiriensis. The sequence continues at coordinate 6,989,338 of NZ_JAUSWV010000002.1, forward strand.
CGACCGGGTCCATGTCGCCGCCCCCGGCGCGGACATCGCCCCCCTCGCCTCCGGCACCGACGGCGTCTCGCGCCTGCTGTGCGTGGCAGCCGTCACCCCGCGCAAGGGCCAGCACCGGCTGGTGGAGGCGCTGGCCGCGGCGAGGGACCTGCCGTGGAGCTGCGTGTGCGTGGGCGGACTCGGGCAGGACCCGGAGTACGTCGCCCATCTGCGCGGCCTGATCGCCGAGTACGGCCTACAGGACCGGCTGGAGCTGGCGGGACCGAAGACCGGCGCCGACCTCGACGCCGCCTATGCCTCCGCCGACCTGATGGTCCTCACCTCCTACGCGGAGACGTACGGCATGGCCGTCACCGAGGCGCTCGCCCGCGGCATCCCCGTCCTCGCGACGGACGTCGGCGGGCTGCCGGAGGCGGTCGGCCGCGCCCCCGACGGCGGTGTCCCCGGCATTCTCGTCCCGCCGGAGGACCCGGCCGCCCTCGCGGTCGAGCTGCGCGGCTGGTTCGGCGAGGCAGACGTACGACGTCGTCTCAAGGCCGCCGCGCGGGGCCGCCGGGCGGCCCTGAACGGCTGGGCGACCACCGCCCAGAGCCTGGCCGGTGTCCTCGGCCGGCTTCCCGGCGACCCCCGGAGGGCGGCATGAGGAAGACGACGGCGACCCCGGCCGATCTGGCACGACGCGTGGGCGGCATTCCGGCGCAGCCGGTCCGGAAGGAGGCTGGTTCCGTGGTGGACTCCCTGATCCCCGACGGCGGTTCGGCGGCACGTGCGGTGGCGCCGGGCCCGGAGTCCGTGACGCGGACGGTGAGTTCCGGTACCGGTACTGGTAACGGTTCCGGCTTCGGGGCGCGTGTCGCGGACGCGCAATCCGCGGCGCAGGCAGCGACCTCCGGTACGGGCCCGGCTTCCGGTCCGGTACCGCAGCCCGTGGCCGGCGGTGCGGAGTCCCCGGTGGAGCCGGTGGCTTCCGGTGCCGACGCTGCGGCGGGCGGTGTCATCGCCGGCGCCGGGCCGGTGAGCGGGACCGGCGAACGGCCCACCGTGCGGCTGCGGGACGTCGGTCCTGACGAGCAGCCCCGTTACGCCCCCGAGTGGCTGGAGCTGCGCGAGCCCGCCGACGCCGCCGCCCGGTCGATGGAGCTGCTGGACCCGCTGCGGATCCGGCTCGCCAACCTGCCGGGGCGCGGCGGTCTCGCCATCCACGACCTGGGGTGCGGCACCGGCTCGATGGGCCGCTGGCTGGCCCCGCGCCTGGACGGCGCCCAGCACTGGATCCTGCACGACCGTGACCCCTACCTCCTGCACTTCGCGGCCGTCGCCTCTCCCCGGGCGGCCGCCGACGGCAGCCGGGTCACCGTCGAGACACGGCGCGGCGACGTCGCCCGGCTCACCCCGGACGCCCTGCTCGGCGCCTCGCTGGTCACCGCGTCCGCGCTGCTGGACGTCCTCACCCGCGAGGAGGTCGAGACGCTCGCCGCGGCCTGCGCGGGCGCGGGCTGCCCTGCGCTGCTGACACTGTCGGTCGCCGGACGCATCGAACTCAGCGTGCCCGACCCGCTGGACGACGAGATCGCCGCGGCCTTCAACGACCACCAGCGGCGCGGCGGCCTCCTCGGTCCCGACTCGGTGACCGTGGCCTGCGAGGCGTTCGCCGCCCACGGCGCGACCGTCAAGGTGCACCCGAGCCCGTGGCGGCTCGGCCCCGAGAACGTGGGTCTGACCGCCCAGTGGCTGCGCGGCTGGGTCGGCGCGGCCGTGGAGGAGCGCCCCGCGCTGGCCGAACGCGCCGAGGCCTATCTGGCCGCCCGGCTCGCCGCCTGCGCCGCGGGTGAACTGCAGGTCACCGTCCACCACAGCGACCTGCTGGCACTGGCCAGGCCGACGGGCGGGGCGGCCTGATGAGCGCGGAGACGGTGAGCCCCCGGGTGACGCCCGCGCCGCCGGCCGTGTGGGCGGAGGGAGCGGCCAGGGCGGTCGCGCACCGGCCCCCGAGCAGCCCCGCGCCGGCCCGCACCGGCGCCGCCGTGTCCGAGGCCCGTATCGGTGTCGTCGTGACGGAGCCGCGGGCGGGGAAGTCCTCCCCGCTGCGCGCCCTGCTCGGAAACCGAGCCGTCCGCACGCACTTCGGGACGGTCGCCGCAGTCGTCATCCTCAGCGTGTTGCTGTGGCGGCTGGGCACCGGCGTCTTCCTGGACGGCCTGCGCCGGATCGACGCGCCGACGCTGCTGGTGGGGCTCGGGATCGGCGCGGTCACCACGGTGTTCAGCGCCTGGCGGTGGGCGCTGGTGGCCCGCGGGCTGCGCATCCGCCTGCCGCTTCTGCCGGCCGTCACCGACTACTACCGGGCCCTGTTCCTCAACGCTGCCCTGCCCGGCGGCGTCCTCGGTGACGTGCACCGTGCGGTACGGCACGGGCAGAGCGCCGGTGACGTCGCACGCGGCGTGCGGGCCGTGGTGCTGGAGCGCACCGCGGGACAGCTCGTGCTGGCCGTCGCAGGCGTAACGGTCCTGCTGACCCTGCCCTCCCCGGTCATGCAGGACGTACGGCACGTGGTCCCGCCGGTCCTGCTGGTCGGCGTGGGCGCACTCGCCGTCGTCCTCGCCGTGCGGATGAACTCCTCGGCTCCTCGGCGCGGCGGCCGGCTGCGGGCGGGACTGGCCGAGGCACGCGAGGGACTGCTGTCGCGGCGCAACGGGCCCGGCGTCGCCGTGTCGTCGGCGGTCGTCCTGGCCGGGCACCTCGCGATGTTCGTCGTGGCCGCGCGAGTCGCCGGCTCCGGCGCCTCCGTCCTCGAGCTGCTGCCGATCGCCTTCCTCGCCCTGCTCGCCATGGGCCTGCCGCTGAACGTCGGCGGCTGGGGCCCCCGCGAGGGCGTCACCGCCTGGGCGTTCGGCGCCGCCGGGCTCGGTGCGAGCACCGGTCTCGCGGTCGCCGTCGTGTACGGCGTGCTCAGCTTCGTGGCGGCGCTGCCGGGGGCGGTCGTGCTGGTCGTCCGCTGGTACGCGGGGCTGCGGGCCGGGGCCGCCGGAAAGACGGGCCCCGGGGTCGACGAGCGGTGTCACGACGACGTCGGGGCACCCGCTCCGAAGTCGTCAGCGGCGTCGGACTCACCCGTCGCGGCGATACGGGATTCGGTTCCCGAAGCCGCCGGAGAACCCGCGGACAGCAAGGAGAAATACGCGCCGAAGGAATCCGCAAGGCTCGCCAGGAGTTCCTTCCCCTTTTCCGCGGACCCCAGGGAAGGACGGCCGATGACGCCCGAATCGGTATAGGCGGACATTCCCAGCGTGAGCAGATGACGGCGGTCGTCCGCGACGAAATCGGCCGACTCGTAACCGGGCCGGACGACTTCGGGGTGGGCATGCAGCAGGATCGAGGTCTCGATCTCCCCGGCGTGCATGTCGGTGAGCAGCGAGGTCGACACCCCGGACCGCTCCAGCGCCGCCTCCCAGTCCTCCGCGGACGGGAAGAGCGCCATCCGCTCACCTGCGGCGGAGGACTCCTGGACGACGTTGCCCAGGACGTAGTTCCCGCCGTGTCCGTTGACCAGCACCAAGGCCTCGACGCCCGAGCGGCGCAGCGACGCCGCTATGTCCCGTACCACCGCGTGAAGGGTCACGGAGGAGATGCTGACGGTTCCCGGCCAGGCGGCGTGCTCGTGCGAGCAGGCGATGGTCACCGGCGGGAGGAGGTGTACCGGGTACGCCCCGGCGATCTCCCGGGCGATGGCACAGGCGACCAGTGTGTCGGTGGCCAACGGCAGGTACGGTCCGTGCTGTTCAAAGCTTCCGACGGGCAGGACCGCCACCTGCGTCGCGACGCCGGCGCCCCGGGTGCGTACGTCTTCGGACGTGTCCGTCGGCACCGTTCCGTACGCCGCCGACCGTATTTCCGAACCACTCATTTCTTCCCGGCCCTTCGTCTCTGCTTAGGAACCAGATCATGACAGAAAAAATTGGCGTACTCGGCACGAAGACCCCGCAGCGCACCGGTGTGGAACGCGTGGTGAATGCGCCCCTGCCCACCGTGTACGGGAAATTCCAGGCGGTCGGTTACATGGACCACGACCGCGGTGACGAGCAAGTGGCTCTGGTCTACGGCGAGATCGGCACCGAGAACGTGCTGACCCGGCTGCACTCGGAGTGCCTGACCGGCGACGCGTTCGGCTCCCAGCACTGCGAGTGCGGCGACCAGCTGGCGTCCGCGCTGCGGGCGGTCGTCGCCGAGGGCCGCGGCATAGTCGTCTATCTGCGCGGGCACGAGGGCCGGGGCATCGGGCTGCTCGGGAAGCTGCGGGCGATGGCGCTGCAGGCGGAGGGACTGGACACCGTCGAGGCGAACGTCGCGCTGGGCTTCCCGGTCGACGCCCGCGACTACAAGGTGGCCGCCGACATCCTGCGCGACCTGGGCGTCGAATCCGTCCGCCTGATGTCGAACAACCCGCGCAAGCGCGAGGCGCTGGTGGACAACGGCATCAGGGTCGCCGAAGAGGTTCCGCTGCTGATCGAGCCGTGCGAGAACAACATCACCTATCTGCGCACCAAGCGGGAGCGCCTGGACCACCGGCTGCCCCACCTGGACGCGGTGGCCCACTGGTCCTGATCGGGTTCGGCACCGCCGCCCCCGTGGGTAGGGATCACGGCGGCCATGGCGTACGACAGCCCCGGCCCCGGCGTACGGGCCGGTGCCGCCGTGACAAGGAGCCGCTCGGTGAACACGCATGCTTCGGTGGTCGTCATCGGCGGCGGGGTGATGGGCACGAGCATCGCCTGTCACCTCGCCGCCGCCGGCGTCCGTGACGTCCTGCTGGTGGAGCGCGACGAACTCGCCGCGGGCTCGACCTCCAAAGCCGCCGGCGGGGTGCGCGCCCAGTTCTCCGACGAGCTGAACATCCGGCTCGGGGCCCGCAGTCTGGAGAGCTTCGGGCGGTTCGAGGAGGAGACCGGCTACGACATCGGGCTGCGGCGCGTCGGCTACCTCTTCCTGCTGTCCACGCCCGAGGAGGTGGCCTCCTTCGAGGCGGGCGTGCGGCTCCAGAACGCGCTCGGGGTGCCCAGCCGCATGATCGATCCGGCCGAGGCGCGGCGCCTCTCCCCGCTGATCCGCACCGACGGGTTACTCGCGGCCGCGTTCTCGCCGGACGACGGGCACTGCACCCCGGAGGCCGTCGTCCACGGGTACGCGGCCGCCGCCCGCCGGCACGGGGCACGCATCCTGCGGCACACCGCGGTCACCGGCATCGAACGGCGGGGCGACACGATCACCGCCGTGCGGACCACCCTCGGCCGCATCACCACCGACACCGTCGTCTGCGCGGCCGGCGCCTGGTCCAGGGCCGTCGGCGCGATGGCCGGCGTGGAGCTCCCGGTGCAGCCGCTGCGCCGCCAGATCGCGGTCACCGAACCGGTCCCCGGCCTGCCGCCCGACCTTCCCATGACCATCGACTTCACCAGCAGCCTCTACTTCCACGGCGAGGGCCCCGGTCTGCTCGTCGGCATGTCCGACCCCGACGAACGGCCGGGCTTCGCCACCGACACCCACGACCGGTGGATCCCCCGCCTCGCCGCGGCCATGGAACGCCGCGCCCCCGCCCTGCTCGACCTGCGCCGCACGGGTGGCTGGGCAGGGCTGTACGAGGTCACCCCGGACCACAACGCACTGATCGGCGAGGCGTCTTCGGTATCCCGTTTTCTGTATGCGACGGGTTTCTCCGGTCATGGCTTCCTCCAGGGTCCGGCCGTCGGCGAGGTCGTCCGCGACCTGATTCTCGGCCGCGTACCCTTCGTGGACGTCACCCCCCTGAGCGCCGACCGTTTCGCGGCCGACGCCCCGCGTCCGGAGGTCAACCGCGTATGACCGAACTGCACCTGTGGCTGCGGCACGAGGTCCGCACCACCGAACGGCGCACCCCGGTCGTCCCCGACGACGCCCGCCGCCTCGTCGAGGCCGGCGTGGAGCTGACCGTCGAGGACTCCCCGCAGCGCGTCTTCCCGACGCGGGAGTACGAGACCGTCGGCGCCCGGATCGCCCCCGCGGGCTCCTGGGTGTCCGCGCCGTCCGAGGCGGTCGTCCTCGGCCTGAAGGAACTGCCGGACCGGCCGGCTCAACTGAGGCACCGTCATGTCTTCTTCGGGCACGCCTACAAACAACAGCCGGGTGCGGTAGACCTGTTGCGCCGGTTCGCCGCCGGGGGAGGGGCGCTCCTGGACCTGGAGTACCTGGTCGACGACGACGGCCGCCGCCTCGCCGCCTTCGGTTTCTGGGCGGGCTACCTGGGCGCGGCCCTGGCGGTCCTCCAGCACCGGGGCCGGCTGACGGCCCCCCTGCGTCCCACCGGCAAGGACGAGTTGGACGAGGCGCTGCGTCCGGCACCCGGTGACGAGGAGTTCACCGCCCTCGTCGTCGGCGCGCTGGGCCGCAGCGGCCGGGGTGCCCGGGCCGCGTTCGCCACGGCCGGCGTCGGACCCACCTGCTGGGACCTGGCGGAGACGGGCGACCTGGACCGCGCCGCCCTGCTGGCCCACGACGTGATGGTCAACTGCGTTCTCGCCACGACCCCGGTGCCGCCGTTCGTCCGCGAGGAGGACCTCGACGACCCGGCCCGCCGGCTGCGCACCCTCTCCGACGTCACCTGCGACGTGGGCTCGCCCCTCAACGTCCTGCCGGTCTACGACCGCACCACCGAGTGGGCGGACCCGGTGCGCCGGCTGCGCAAGGAGCCCCCGCTCGACCTGATCGCCATCGACAACCTGCCGTCCCTGCTGCCGCGCGAGGCCAGCGTCGACTTCTCGGCGGAGCTGACGCCCCTGCTGATGGACTTCGGCACCGCCGGGCCGTGGGGCCGTTCCCTGGACCGCTTCCACCGGGCCTGCCGCGAACTCGGTCCGGACGAGCAGGAGTTCGGCCGTGGCTGACCTGGTTCCGGCGACCGGCACCGTCCACTGGGTGGGCGCCGGCCTCTCCACGGGCAGCGGCCTGGCCGCCCTGTGCGAGCACACCGACGCAGTACGGCTGTGGCACCGTACGGCGGAGCGGGCCGCCGAGACCCTCGACCGGCTGGGGCTGACCGGACGCGCCGAGCCGCTCGCCTACACCCTCGGCGCGCTGATGGACCGACTGGCGCCCGGGGACGTCGTGGTGTCGATGCTGCCCGCGTCCGAGCACGCGGCGCTGCTGGCGGCGTGCGTGACCCGACGGGCCCACTTCGCGTGCTCCAGCTATGTCTCCGACGCGGTGCTGGAGCAGGTACCCGCGGCCACGGGGGCCGGGCTCGTCGTCCTCGCCGAGGCCGGGCTCGACCCGGGCGTCGACCACCTCTTCGCGCACAGCCTCGTGGCGCGTGCCCGACGGGCGATCGGCGACCACACGGCGGCCTCGTACCGCCTCACCTCGTACTGCGGAGGCGTCCCGGCCGTCCCCAACGACTTCAGGTACCGCTTCAGCTGGGCGCCGCTCGGCGTCCTCAACGCCCTGCGCTCGCCCGCGCGTTACGTCGAGAACGGCGCCGAGACGGTGGTCGGCCGGCCCTGGGAGGCCACGCGCGAGCATCTCGTCCACGGTGAGACCTTCGAGGTCTACCCCAACCGAGACAGCGTTCCGTTCATCGAGCAGTACGGGCTGCCGCGGGCCTGGAAGCCGCTCACCTTCGTACGCGGCACCCTGCGCCTCGACGGCTGGCTGCGGGCCTGGGAGACGGTCTTCGAGCAGCTGAGGACGGGCGACGACGCCGCGATCGCCGCGCTGGCCCGGGAACTGGCGGCCGCCTACCCGACCACGGACACCGACCGCGACCGGGTGGTCCTCGCCGTGTCACTGGACGTGCGGGCGTCGGGAAGGGGCACGGGTGACACCGCAGACACGGGCGATCGGGCCGAGGGCGTCGACAACGGAACGACGTGGTCCGGGAGTTACCTCCTGGACCTGGAGGGCGACGAGAAGGAGAGCGCGATGGCGCGATGCGTCTCCCGGCCGCTCGCCCTGGGCGTCCGGCACATCCTGGACGGCTCCCTGGCACCCGGGCTGAGCCGGGCGGCCGAGACGGCACCGCGCTCGGAGGAATGGCTTCGTGAACTCGGCGACGAGGGACTCGTGTTCACGCTGCGGACCGAGGGCTGACGGGCGGTCAGCCGGTGATCGCCTCGTGGACCAGCCGCTTGAGGTCGGGGTAGAGCTTCAGGGACCTCTTGGGCCTCAGCTGGGTCAGGAACTGGACGCTCAGATCGTGGCTCGGGTCGACCCAGAACGTCGTGGTGGCGACGCCGCTCCAGCCGTACGTGCCGAGCCCGGAGGGCGCCTGGGTGCGGCTCGGGTCGGTCACCACGGAGACCCCGAGACCGAAGCCGACACCGTCGTTGCCGGGTTCGTCGTGGGCGGGGCGACTGCCGAAGGCGCGCAGGTCGGCGCCGCCGGGGAGATGGTTGCGGGTCATCAGGTCGACGGTCTCGGGTTCGAGCAGACGTACGCCGTCGAGCTCGCCGCGGCGGCGCAGCAGCTCACTGAAGCGGTGGATGTCGTATGCGGTCGCCACCATACCGCCGCTGCCCGACAGGAACCGGGGACGGCCGGACAGCGGAAGGCCCGGGATCCGCTCGATCCCGCCGTCGTCGGCGTCGCCGTACAGCTCCGCCAGCCGGCCGGCCTGTTCGTCCGTGACCTGGAAGCCGGCGTCCGGCATGCCGAGCGGGCGGAGGATCCGCTCGGCGACGAACTCGTCCAGCGGCCTACCGGAGACGACCTCGATGATCCGGCCCAGGACGTTGGTGGCCACCGAGTAGTTCCACTGGGTGCCGGGCTCGAACTGGAGCGGCAGCCGCGCGTACGCCTCCACCGTCCCGGCCAGGTCCGAGCCCGGCAGCACCGCCGACTCCAGACCGGCCTCGCGGTACAGGGCGTCGACCGGGTGGCAGTGGTAGAAGGCGAAGGTCAGGCCCGCGGTGTGGGTCATCAGGTGCTTCACGAGCAGGGGCTGCCCGACCGGGCGGGTGGTGAGGTCGGCGCCCGAACCGCCCGCGTACACCCGCTGGTCCGCGAAGGCCGGGAGGTGGTCGGCGACCGGATCGTCGAGGCGCAGCCGGCCCTCCTCGACCAGTATCAGCGCGGCGACCGAGGTGACCGGCTTGGTCATCGAGTAGATCCGGTAGAGGGTGTCGGCCTCGACGGGCAGCCCGGCGGCGATGTCGCGGTGGCCGTGCGCGGTGAGGTGGGCGACCCGGCCGCCGCGGGAGACGGCCACGAGGAACCCGGGCAGGCGCCCCTCGTCGACGAGGTGGGCGAGGTGCTGGTCGAGCCGGTCCAGCGCCTTCGCGTCCAGCCCGACCCCGCTCGGGTCGACCTCTTGCCGCAGCAGTGCCATGGTTTTCCTCCGGTGCGCTCGTTCAAGGTGCGGTCCCGGCCTACCCCGCCCGGACGACCTCAGACCCCATGGTCGCGCAGGGAACGCGTGTCCGGACCCCTTTCGGCGCCATGATCGGTGTGCGTTGCGTCGCTCGGACCAGCCGAGGTACCCGAAGCGGGGGTGACCGGGGCGGGGCGCGGACCGGTAGGCAGCGCCCGGCAGACCGGCAGCGCCGCGGCGGCCGTGAACGCCAGCACGACCAGGGGCGAGCGCGCCGCGCCGAGGTCCATGAGCACGGTCGCCGCAGCCACCCCCGCCACCGGCCCGACGTTCATGGCGGTCTGCTGCAGTGCGCCGGCCACCCCGGCCGACGCCGCGGGGGCCTGGCGTACGACGACATGGGTCGCCGCCACCATCACGGTCCCGAACCCGGCGCCCACCAGCGCGAACCCGGCGCAGAGAGGGACCGGCGCCGAGGCCCCGGCGAGGACGAGGAGCCCGGCGGCGAGGACGACCATCCCTGCGGCGACCGTGGCGCGCGCGCCGGACCGGCGCAGCAGGACGGCGGACGCCGCAGCGGCGGCCACCAGCAGCACGGCCAGCGGGAGGCTGAGCAGTGCGCTGCGCAGCGGGGTCGTCCCCAGGTCGTCCTGGAGTACGTAGACGCAGGTCAGCAGCCCGCCGTTGAGGACCGCCGACGCGATGACGAGCACGCCGAGCGCCGCGCCCACGGCTGGCGAGCCCACGACCTCCGGCGGCAGCAGCGGAGAGCTCGACCGGCGCTCGTGCCGTACGAAGGCGGCGCCGGCGAGGAGGGCGACCGGCGCCGACCACGTCACGCCAGGCAGGCCGACGAGCGTGTGCACCAGACAGGCCAGGGTCACGGCGAGCAGCAGGGCACCGGGCAGGTCGAGCGGGGCGCCGGCGACCGGCGGCGGACGCTCCGTCACGTCCCGACCGTCCCGGCGCTCCCGGGAGGCGAGGGCGAGCAGGCCGAACCCCAGGGCGGGCACGATGTTGAGGAGGAACACGGCCCGCCAGCCGAACTCGGTGGCCAGCGCACCGCCCACCACCGGTCCGGCCGCCGCGGCCACCCCGATGGACGCGGTGCGCACGGCGATCGGGGTCCGCAGCCGCTCGGGCGGATACGCGGCCCGCAGCATCCCCAGCGTGGCCGGCTGCAACAGCGCTCCGAAGACCCCCTGCACGATCCGCAGCCCGATCACCCAGCCGATGTCCGGCGCCAGCGCGATGCCCGCCGAGGCGGCGCCGAAGCCGAGCATGCCCGGCGCGAAGGTGCGCCGGTGTCCGTATCGGTCCCCGAGCCGCCCGGCGAGGACCAGCAGGCTCGCCACCGCGACGAGATACCCGGTACTGGTCCACTGGACCTGGGTGAGGGAGGCGTCCAGGTCACGGCGCAGGGTGGGCTGCGCGACGGTGAGCACGGTGCCGTCCAGGGCGACCACCATGGCACCGGCCACGCTGCTCGCCAGCGTGAGAAAGGGACGGGAAGGTCTCACCGGTCGGCCTCCGGACCGAGATGCGCGTCCAGAGCGGTTCGCATCAGGGGTACGACGTCGTCGGCGCCGGTGGCGAGGGGGAGGCTTCCCCAGCGCCAGAGCTGGGCGATGCCGTGCAGGTTCGCCCACAGTGCGCCCGCGACCGACCGGGCGTCGCTGCCGGGCCGGACCCGGCCGACCAGGTCCACCAGGACGCCGAACAGGGGCAGGCTGGTGTCCCGCAGCCGCAAGTGGCCGCTCTCCAACAGGTCGTGACGGAACATCAGCTCGTACATGCCTGGGTTGCCGAGTGCGAAGTCCAGGTAGGTGTGCGCCAGTTCGGTGAGCTGGGCGCGAGGGCCGGCGGTGTCGTCGCCGAGGACGGTCGTCACACGCGTGCCCAGCTGGGCGAAGCCGCGGTGGGCGATGGCCGACAGCAGCTCCAGATGGGTGGGGAAGTAGCGGCGCGGCGCGCCGTGCGAGACGCCGGCCCGGCGCGCGATCTCCCGCAGGGTGAGCGCTCCGGCGCCCTCCCGGGAGACCAGGTCCACGCCCACGTCGACGAGGCGGGTCCGCAGTTCGGCGTCCGGCTTCCCGGAGTCCGCCTCGGGGGGGTCCGTCTTTTCCGGGTCCGTCTTCTCCGAGCCACTCATAGACACTGTCTACCAGGTACGAATAGACAGTGTCTACTCTGGAGCGTGGATCGAGGCGGGGAGCGTGGCCTGCGGGGAATGCGGCCCGGGGCGGCGCCGGTTGTGCCGACATGACTCAGGACACGACACAGAACGCACTGCTCGCACTGCTCTCCGAGGGCCGCGGTGGGGTACTGGTCACCCTCAAGCGCGACGGCCGCCCCCAGCTGTCGAACGTCACCCACCGCTACTACCCGGACGAGCACGTCATCCGGATCTCCGTCACGGACGACCGCGCCAAGACCCGCAACCTGCGGCGCGACCCCCGGGCCTCGTACCACGTCACCGCCGCCGACCGCCGCGCCTACACGGTCGCCGAGGCCACCGCAGACCTCTCGCCGGTCGCGAAGGATCCCTACGACGCCACCGTCGAGGAACTCGTCCGTCTCTACCGCGACGTCCTGGGCGAGCATCCCGACTGGGACGACTTCCGCGCCGCCATGGTCCGCGACCGCCGCCTGGTGCTGCGCCTGCGAGTGGAGCGCGCGTACGGCATTCCCAAGGGCGCCGGCGACGCCTAAGCGGCGGCCCCGTCGTCGGCCGCGTCGGCGTCACCCGCGTCGCTGCGGGCTTCCAGGGCGTGCAGGACGGCGACCATGTCCGCGCCCGCGTGACCCAGGGCCACCGTCTCCTCGAACAGGGCATGGCAGGTGTCGAGGAGGGGGGAGGCCAGACCGGACGCGCGGGCGGCGTCGGCGATGAGGCGGTTGTTCTTCAGGACGTCCAGTGCGGCGGCCTGCACCGCGAAGTCGCCCGTCAGCAGCTTGGGAGCCTTCATCCGGGAAACCCCGCTCGCCAGGGGGCCGGCGGCCACGACGTCCAGGAACAACCGACGGTCGAGCCCCTGCCGCTCCGCGAAGTGGAAGGCCTCGGTGAAGCCGGTCACCTGTGTGATCAGGAACAGGTTCACCGCCAGCTTCATCAGCAGCGCGCCGGGCGCCGGGCCGCAGCGGAACGCCTCGTGGCACATCGGGGCGAGCAGCGGCCGTACGGAGTCCACGGCCGCCTCCTCGCCCGCCACCATCGCCACCAGGCGGCCCTGCTCGGCCGGGACCCGCGAACCGGACACGGGCGCCTCGACGTACCGGCCGCCCGCCGCGCGCACGTCCCCCTCCAGTGCCCGCGAGTACCCGGGCGAGGTCGTGCCCATGGTGACGACCACCCGCCCGGTCACCCGCGGGCCGAAGTCGGGGGTGCCGCGGCCGAGCACGGCGTCGACGGCGGTCCCGTCGGCCAGCATGAGGAACACGACGTCGGCGCGCGCGAACACCTCGGCGGGGCCGGCCGCGACCTCGGCGCCTGCCACGCGCAGAGCCTCGGCGGGAGCCGCCGTACGGTTCCACACCACCAGGGGCGTCCCGGCGCCGACCAGTCGTAGCGCCATGGGGCGGCCCATCACACCCAGACCGATGAATCCGACCTGCACGGCGGCCACCTTCCCTGCGCTCCGCGACGGCTGCACGACGGCTCCATGACAGCCCCAGGCAGCTCTATGACACTGGTCATAGTAGCGAGTGCTATGACGCCGGTCATAGGATTCTCGGACAGAGGATTCGCGCGTGTCACAGCTCGGAGGAGGCCCACCATGCCGGCGCCCGAACGGGGACCCCGGGAGCGGATGGTCTTCAGCGCGGCCCAGCTCATCCGCCGTGACGGAGTCGGCGCGACGGGCATGCGGGAGGTCGCCGCCCACGCCGGTGCGCCCCGGGGATCGCTCCAGCACTACTTTCCCGGCGGCAAGCAGCAACTCGTCAACGAGGCCGTGGAATGGGCGGGCCGCTACGCCGGCAGACGCGTCGCCCGTTTCCTGGACGAGTCGGCGAAGGCCGGCGAGCCCACTCCCGCCGGGCTCTTCGCCGCGATGGTGCGCCAGTGGACGGACGAGTACGCGGCGTCAGGGTTCGCCGCGGGCTGCCCCGTCGCCGCCGCGACCGTCGACTGCGCGGCCTCCGGCGACGCCACCCGGGAGGCCGCGGCCGCCGCGTTCGCCACCTGGACCGGCCTGGTCGCCGAGGCTCTGACCGGCCTGGGCGTCCCGGCGGCCCGGGCCGGCTCACTCGCCACCCTCATGATCAGCGCCCTGGAAGGGGCGATCCTGATCGCCCGGGCGGAACGGGACGTCCGGGCGCTGACGACCGTCGCGACGGAACTTGCGCCCCTGCTGGACGCGGCCGTCGCAAGCGGCGCTGCCCAGCGGTAGGGGCGTCCCGCCCGGTCGCGCAGTCACCGGGTACCGGGGTGGGCTCCCGGGGTGGACACGGGATCAGGCGGTAACCGTTTCCGGCTGCGGGGCCTTGCGCGCGCCCCGCTCGCCCAGCTCCTCCGTCGGGATCTTCGCGGTCTCCCGCGCCGACAGGACCGCGATCACCGGCGGGACGCACAGTGCCGCCGTGAAGAGGGCCACCGAGGACCAGCCGTCGCCGTCCGGACCCGCGATCCGCGCGGCGAAGGTGACCGCGAAACCGGCCACGGCGAAGCCGATCTGGGTGCCGATCGCCATGCCGGACAGGCGGACACGGGTCGAGAACATCTCACCGTAGAAGGAGGGCCACACGCCGTTCGCGGCGCTGTAGACCACGCCGAAGGTGGCGATCCCCAGCAGCAGGATCAGCGGGTAGGAGCCGGTCGAGATCGCCCACAGGTAGGCGAACATCATCACCGCGCTGCCGGCCGCGCCGATCAGATAGACCGGACGGCGGCCGACGCGGTCGGAGAGCGTGGCCCAGGCCGGGATGGCGGCCAGGGCGACCACGTTGGCCAGCGCGCCCACCCACAGCATGGAGGTGCGGCTCATCCCGACCGCGTCGCTGGTCGCGTACGCCAGCGCCCACACGGTGAAGATGGTGCTGACCGAGGCGACGAGCGCGCCGGCGACCACCCGCAGGACGTCCGCCCAGTGGTCGCGCAGCAGTACCGCCAGCGGCAGCCTGACGACCTCACCGGTGGCCTGCTGGGCGGCGAAGGCCGGGGTCTCCTCCAGCTTGCGGCGGATGACGTAGCCGACGACGGCGACCGCGATGCTCAGCCAGAACGGGACCCGCCAGCCCCAGGACAGCAACTGCTCCTCGGGGAGCGCCGCGATCGGGATGAAGACCAGCGTGGCGAGGAGCTGCCCGCCCTGGGTGCCGCTGAGGGTGAAGCTGGTGAAGAAACCCCGGCGTTGCGACGGCGCGTGTTCCAGCGTCATGGAGTTGGCGCTGGCCTGCTCCCCGGCGGCGGAGATGCCCTGGAGGACGCGGCACAGCACCAGCAGGACCGGCGCGAGCGTGCCGACCTGCGCGCGAGTGGGCAGGCAGCCGATGAGGAACGTCGAGACGCCCATCAGGACGAGCGTGAAGACCATGATCTTCTTGCGGCCCACCCGGTCGCCGAAGTGGCCGAGGAAAAGGGCGCCGACGGGCCGGGCTGCGTAGGCGACGCCGAAGGTGGCCAGCGACAGCAGGGTCGCGGTGGCCGGGTCGGACGCGTCGAAGAAGACCTCGGGGAAGATCAGTGCTGCCGCGCTGCCGTAGATGAAGAAGTCGTAGTACTCCAGAGCGCTGCCGATCCAGGCCGCCGCGGCGGCTTTCTTCGGCTGGCCGGCAGGTGCTGCGGGGACGGACACGGCGTGCTCCTTCGAGGGAACTCCAACGTACGTGGAGTGAGGCAAGGGGAGTAGGGCCGGTTCCCTGGGGTGCGGGGCGGCTGCGCCGGGTGCGTGACCGGCTAATTAACCCACTGGGTAGTTAGTAGCGGATGGCTAGGGATGTTGCGCCGATGTTTCTCCGCTGTCAATAGGGGGCGGCGTAGGGACTTCCCCGGAGGCGCCGCGCCGTCCACGGAGGCCGGCCCGCCGTGAGGCCCCGCTCGGCCCACCCGCTCGGCCTCCGGCTCGGCCCGCGGGGTCGGCGCACCGGACGGCCGTCGGCCGACCGCACCGGCCGGTCGACCGCACTGGCCCGCCGGGTCGGTCCTCCGGCGGGGTCGGTCCTCCGGCGGGGTCGGTCCTCCGGCCGCAGCGGCCCGCCGATCGCACCGGCCCGCCGGGTCGGCGCACCGGACGGCCGTCGGCAGACCGGAGCGGCCGGTCGGCCGCACCGGTCCGCCGGGTCAGTCCGCCGTTCGCTCCGCCGTCAGGTAGGCGATCACCATGTCGCCGAGCATGGCGCGGTAGTGCTCCCGCTGTGCCGGGTCGACCAGGTCGCGGCCGAACAGGGCGCCGAACGTGTGCCGGTTGGCCACCCGGAAGAAGCAGAACGAGCTGATCATGGCGTGCAGGTCGACGGCGTCCACCTCGGCCGTGAAGAGGCCGGACTCCCGCCCGGAGGCCAGGATGCGGCCGATCACGTCGAGCGCGGGGGAGCCGATCCGCCCGAGCTTCTCCGAGCCGGCGATGTGCTCGGCCTCGTGGATGTTCTCGATGCTCACCAGTCGGATGAAGTCGGGGTGCTGCTCGTGATGGTCGAAGGTCAGCTCGGCCAGTCGGCGGATGGCCGCGACCGGGTCGAGATGCTCCACGTCGAGCTGCTGCTCGGCCTCGCGGATGACGCCGTACGCCCGCTCCAGGACGGCGGTGAACAGCTGTTCCTTGCCGCCGAAGTAGTAGTAGATCATCCGCTTCGTGGTGCTGGTGCGGGCGGCGATGTCGTCGACCCGGGCCCCGGCGTAGCCGACCCGGGCGAACTCCAGCGTCGCCACGTCGAGGATCTCGGCCCGGGTGCGGGCGGCGTCGCGCAAGCGCCCGTTGCCGTGAGGTCGTGCCGGTTCGTCGACGCTGGTCATCCGGGTTCCTTCGGGCGGCGTGGGTGCAGTGCCGCGATTCTAGAAGCCCGCCCCCGACCCGTGACGTGAGAGGGCTTCCCCCAGGGTCGGCCCTGATGCTATGACTAACTCACCAGTTCGTACATTAGCCAGCCGATCAGGAGGTCCGCCGTGGCCGTCGTCTCCAAGGACTCGTATCTCGTCGGACTGATCGGCTCCGGTATCGGTCCGTCCCTCAGCCCGGCGCTGCACGAGCGGGAGGCCGCCCGGCAGGGTCTGCGGTACGTGTACCGGCTCATCGACATCGACGTGCTGGGCGTCGGACCCGAGGCGGTGGGCGACCTGCTGCGCGCGGCCCGTGATCTCGGCTTCGACGGGCTCAACATCACGCATCCGTGCAAGCGACTGGTCATCCCGCACCTCGACGCGCTCGCCCCCGGGGCCGAGGCGCTCGGGGCGGTCAACACCGTGGTCTTCGAGGACGGCCGGGCCGTCGGCCACAACACCGACGTAACCGGTTTCGCCGCCTCCTTCGCGCGGGGCCTGCCCGACGTCCCGCTGGAGCGTGTGGTGCAGCTGGGCGCCGGAGGCGCGGGCGCGGCCGTCGCGCACGCCACCCTCACGTTGGGCGCCGGGCAGGTCACCGTCGTGGACGCGCTGGCCGACCGGGCCGCGGATCTCGCCGGTTCCCTCAGCCGGCACTTCGGTCCCGGCCGGGCCGCCCCCGCGGGTCCGGACCGGCTGGCCGATCTGCTGGCGCGGACCGACGGCGTCGTGCACGCCACCCCCACGGGCATGGCCGCCCATCCCGGCCTGCCCTTCCCGGCCGGGTTGCTGCGTCCCGATCTGTGGGTCGCCGAGGTCGTCTACCGTCCACTGGAGACCGAGCTGCTGCGCTCCGCGCGCGCGGTCGGCTGCGCCACTCTGGACGGGGGCGGCATGGCCGTCTTCCAGGCCGTGGACGCCTTCCGTCTGTTCACCGGCCGCGAGCCGGACAGCGTCGGCATGCTGGCCGACTTCGCGGAGATGGCCCGTGGCGCGGAACACTCGGCCGGCCGCGCCCTGTGACCACCCGGATCGCGCCGTACGGCAGCCCAGGTCACACAGTCTGACGGCCCGGATCGCGCCGTACGGCAACCCGGGTCACGCCGTATGACAGCCGGGGTCACGCCGGATGACAACCCGGACCACCACGCCGTATGACAGTCGCGGCACGTACTGCGACGGTCCCGAGCCGGCCGCGGCCGGTCGCGCCCACCCGGCGCAGCCTCGGGATGTCACGCCCAGCGCCTCTTACGGGGCGCGCCACAGCTTCCGAAGGAGTACGACCGTGCGTACGTCCATAGCCACCGTCTCGCTCAGCGGGTCCCTCACCGAGAAGCTCACGGCCGCCGCCCGGGCCGGGTTCGACGGCGTCGAGATCTTCGAGAACGACCTGCTCACGAGCCCCCTCGCCCCGGAGGAGATCCGCGCCCGCTGCGCCGATCTCGGTCTCACCGTCGATCTCTACCAGCCGATGCGGGACATCGAGGCGGTGCCGGCCGAGGAGTTCGCCCGCAACCTGCGCCGCGCACGGCACAAGTTCGAGGTGATGGACAGGCTCGGCGCGGAGACCGTGCTGGTCTGTTCCAGCGTCTCCCCGCTCGCGGCGGACGACGACGCGCTCGCCGCCGGGCAGCTGAGCGAACTCGCCGACCTGGCACAGGACTTCGGCATCCGCGTCGCCTACGAGGCGCTCGCCTGGGGTCGGCACGTCAGCACCTACGACCACGCCTGGCGCATCGTCGAGGCGGCGGGCCACCCCGCGCTCGGCACCTGCCTGGACAGCTTCCACATCCTGTCCCGGAGCTCCGGTCCGAAGGACCTCGAAGGCATCGGGGCCATCCCCGGCGAGAAGATCTTCTTCCTCCAGCTGGCCGACGCCCCGCTGCTCGGCATGGACGTCCTCCAGTGGAGTCGCCACCACCGCTGCTTCCCCGGTCAGGGTGGCTTCGACGTCGCAGGGCTGGTGAAGCACGTGCTGCGCACCGGTTACGACGGACCGCTCTCGCTCGAGGTCTTCAACGACGTCTTCCGCCAGGCCGAGGCCGGTCCGACGGCCGTGGACGCCCGCCGCTCCCTGCTGATCCTCCAGGAGGAGACCGGCATCCGGGCCCTGCCCGCGCCCGCCGCGCCCACCGGGGTCGCCTTCGCCGAACTGCTCACCCCGGACGCCGAACCCGTCACCGCCCTCCTGTCCGGCCTCGGCTTCGCCCGTACCGCCCGGCACCGCGGCAAGCCGGTCGAGCTGTGGGAGCAGGGCGCGGCCCGCGTCCTCGTCAACACCGGTCCGGCAGCGCTTTCCCCCTCTCGGCTCCGCTCGCGCGCGGGGACTCCCGTCGACGGCACCGTCCTCACCGCGATCGGCCTGGAGTCACCGGACCCGGCGGCGGCCGCCCGCCGCGCCGAGGCGCTGCTCGCCCCCGTCCTGCCCCGCCGTCGCGGCGCCGAGGACGCCCCGCTCGACGCCGTCGCCGCCCCCGACGGCACGGAGCTCTTCCTGTGCGCCACGAACCGGCCCGAACTGCCCGACTGGCGTGCCGACTTCGCGGACGTGCCGCACGCCCCGGCCGCCTCGGGCGCCGTCCGTATCGACCATGTGGCGCTCACCCAGCCCTGGCACCACTTCGACGAGGCGGTCCTCTTCCACCGCGGTGTCCTCGGTCTCGGCGCCCAGGAGAGCGTCGACGTCGCCGACCCCTACGGGCTGCTGCGCAGTCGGGCCGTCGCCAACGCCGACGGCAGCGTCCGGTTCCCGCTCACCGTGGGCGCGGCCCCCGGTGACGACACCGCGCACGCCCGGCACATCGCGCTGGCCGTCGGGGACGTGGTCGCCGCGGCCCGCCGCTTCACCGGGGCCGGCGGACGGCTGCTGCCCATCCCGGCGAACTACTACGACGACCTCGCGGCCCGCTTCGAGTTCGCCGAAGGCGAGCTGGAGATCTACCGGGACCTCGGCATCCTCTACGACCGGGACGCGCACGGTGTCTTCCGGCACTGCTACACGCACACCGTCGGCCGGGTCTTCTTCGAACTCGTCCAGCGCGACGGCGGCTACCAGGGGTACGGCGCCGCCAACGCGCCGGTGCGGCTGGCCGCCCAGCGCGCCGCGCGCTGACCTACTGCCGGCTGACCGTCCTGGTCACGCCGGCGACGACCGTCGTGGCGAGGATCCAGCCGGTCACGATGAGGACGTACGACAGCGTCTGATACCCGTCCCGCGGCGCGAACGCGCTCTCCTGCCCGAAGGAGATCACGGGCAGCAGCAGGTCGAGGGTGTAGAAGACCGGGTTGAAGTCGGGCGCCTCACCCGCCTTGAGCGGCGCCGGATGGTGTCCGGCGTACGTGATCGAGCCGACGGCCAGCAGGGACAGCAGCCAGACGGCCGCGCGCAGCGGGCGGAACCCGTAGCCGACGGCCGCGTCCTGGAGGTGGCCCCACGCCCGCCCGTACCAGGGCAGGGTGCCGCGATGCCGGCGCTGCTTGGCCAGTTGCACCGCCCGGGCCGCCCGGTCGTCGCCGATACGGCGGTAGGCGGCGGTCAGCTGCTCATAGGCGTGCGGGTCGAACGCGCCGTCGTCGCGTTCCAGCATCGGCAACCGGCGCTCGGCGGGCTCGTGCGGGGTCAGGAAGGTGTAGGTGAGATCGAGCAGCCGCACCTGGTCGGGCAGCATCTCCGGTTCCAGCTGGAGCCGGCCCACCTCGGCGCGCCGCAGATTGAGCCGGCCTTCGATCGGGGCGCCCTCGCGCAGCCAGAGCTCCCCGATGACACAGCTGCTGGCCCGCAGCGCGGTGCCGCCCGGGTTGGACAGGGAGGCATGCAGCAGATCCACCCGGCCGGGGATGCGGGAGCCGCGCAGATCGATCCGGCCGTGCGCGCGCAGCCGCCGCCCCAGCAGGTTGGCCCCCACGTCGAGGGACTCCGCGGTCAGCACCTGCGCGCCGGGGTTGTTCAGTTCGGCGTCCTCCAGGTCGATCGAGCCGGTGACGGAGGCCCCGTCGAGCCGGATCAGGCCCTGGGTGCGCAGGCCGCGGGCGCAGAGGTCGTTGTCGATGAACGCCTGGTTGAGCTGGAGGACGGGCTGTGCGGGATCCGCCGCGGTGACCTCCGCGCCGTCGAGGTACAACGCCCCCGAGATCCGCACTCTGCTGAGGTGCACCGGGCCGCCGATCCGGCAGCGGGTCAGCCGCAGCCCTCCGTCGACGCGGGCGTGCGACGCGTCCAGACCGGGCAGCTCGCAGTCGCGCAGGCTGACGTAGGCGAGCTGGGCGCCGACCAGTCGCGGCGCCTCGTCGAAACGGCAGTGGATCAGGCGGACCATGCTGTCGACGACCGCGTTCCGCAGGTCGAGGACGCCGGTGACGCGCGCGCCGACGGCCTTGAGGGCGGCTATCTCGCCCGCCTCACGGGGGCCGTTGAGGAGCAGCGCCCGCAACACCGCGGCCCGTACGGTGCGTTCGGGGCCGTTCGGCTCGCCCTCGCCCCGGAAGTCCACGGTCGCCCCGGTGGCGAAGGCCCGCCGGAGTCGCTCTTCGGCCGGTGTCAGATCGTCGATCTCCATCAGCCGCGACTCTGGCGGGCCTCGCCGAGCGGTGTCAACCGACTATGCCCGTACGTTCCATTCGGCGATCACGGGCCGCCCGTGTTCCGTCGACAGACGGCTGACCGTGCCCGTCGCCAGCTGGAACAACCGGCCCTGTGCGGCCGGGAGCCCGAGCCGACGGGCGGTCAGGACGCGCAGGAAGTGGCCGTGCGCGACCAGTACGGCGTCACCGCCGCGGTTCTGGAGGGCCGCGTCCACCCGCGCCAGCACCCGGTCGGCGCGCCGGCCGATCTCCTCGGGCGACTCGCCGGGACGACCGTCCCGGCCGGGCGGCACGCCGTCGGTCCACAGGTCCCAGTCGGGACGGGTCCGGTGTATCTCGACGGTGGTGATGCCCTCGTAGGCCCCGTAGTCCCACTCGTGCAGGTCGGGTTCGGGTACGGCCCCGGTGACGCCCGCGAGTGCGGCGGTGCGCACCGCGCGCTGCAGCGGGCTGGTCAGGGCCAGGCAGAAGCTCCGGCCGGAGAGGAGCGGAGCGAGCGACTTGGCCTGCCGCTCGCCGAGTTCGGTGAGCGGCAGGTCGGTGAAGCTGGTGTGCTGTCCCGACGCGCTCCACTCCGTCTCCCCGTGACGGACCAGCAGCAGATCCCCCACGGCCGCGCCTACTTCTTCGCCGACTCGACGGCGTGGCCGCCGAACTGGTTGCGCAGCGCCGCGATCATCTTCATCTGCGGCGAGTCCTCCTGGCGGGAGGCGAAGCGGGCGAAGAGGGACGCGGTGATGGCGGGCAGCGGCACGGCGTTGTCGATGGCGGCCTCGACCGTCCACCGGCCCTCGCCGGAGTCCTCCGCGTAGCCGCGCAGCTTGTCGAGGTGCACGTCCTCGTCGAGGGCGTTGACGGCCAGGTCGAGCAGCCAGGACCGGATGACGGTCCCCTCCTGCCAGGACCGGAAGACCTCGC
Source organism: Streptomyces rishiriensis (assembly GCF_030815485.1). NCBI lineage: Bacteria > Bacillati > Actinomycetota > Actinomycetes > Kitasatosporales > Streptomycetaceae > Streptomyces > Streptomyces rishiriensis. The sequence continues at coordinate 7,011,147 of NZ_JAUSWV010000002.1, forward strand.
GCACGTTCTCCACCGAGTCCACCTTCTCGAGGAGCTCCCAGCCCTCCGCGTACGCCTGCATCATGGCGTACTCGATGCCGTTGTGGACCATCTTCGAGAAGTGGCCGGCGCCGACCTTGCCCGCGTGGACGTAGCCGTACGGGCCCTCCGGCTTGAGCGCGTCGAAGATCGGCTGCACCTTGGCGACGTGCTCGGCCTCGCCGCCGACCATCAGGGCGTAGCCGTTCTGGAGACCCCAGACGCCGCCGGACACACCGGCGTCGACGAAGCCGATGCCCTTGGCGCCGAGTTCCGCGGCGTGCTTCTCGTCGTCCGTCCAGCGGGAGTTGCCTCCGTCGACGACCGTGTCGCCGGGCTGGAGCAGGCCGCCGAGCTCGTCGATGACGGACTGGGTGGCGGGGCCGGCCGGGACCATCACCCAGACGGTGCGCGGCGCTTCGAGCTTGTCGACGAGTTCGGCCAGACCGCTGACGTCGGAGACCTCGGGATTGCGGTCGTAGCCGATGACGGTGTGGCCCGCGCGGCGGATGCGCTCGCGCATGTTGCCGCCCATCTTGCCCAGACCGATCAGGCCCAGCTGCATCGATGTCATGTCAGTTCACTACTTCCTGAGTTCGCGGTAGGCGGCGACGAGAGCGGCGGTGGAGGGATCGAGGCCGGGCACCTCGGCACCCTCGGTGAGGGCGGGTTCGACGCGCTTGGCGAGCACCTTGCCGAGCTCCACGCCCCACTGGTCGAAGGAGTCGATGTCCCACACGGCGCCCTGCACGAACACCTTGTGCTCGTAGAGGGCGATGAGCTGACCCAGGACCGAGGGGGTCAGCTCGGGGCTGAGGATCGTGGTGGTGGGGTGGTTGCCCTGGAAGGTGCGGGGCGCCACCTGCTCCTCGGGCACGCCCTCCGAGCGGACCTCCTCGGCGGTCTTGCCGAAGGCGAGGGCCTGCCCCTGCGCGAACAGGTTCGCCATCAGCAGGTCGTGCTGGGAGGCGAGTTCGCCGCTCAGCTCGTCGAGCGGACGGGCGAAGCCGATCAGGTCGGCGGGGATCAGCCTGGTGCCCTGATGGATCAACTGGTAGTAGGCGTGCTGTCCGTTGGTGCCGGGAGTGCCCCACACCACCGGCCCGGTCTGCCACTGCACGGGCCGTCCCGCGCGGTCCACCGACTTGCCGTTGGACTCCATGTCGAGCTGCTGGAGGTAGGCGGTGAACTTGGACAGGTAGTGGCTGTAGGGGAGCACGGCGTGCGACTGCGCGTCGAAGAAGTTGCCGTACCAGATGCCCAACAGGCCCAGGATCAGCGGCGCGTTGGACTCGGCGGGCGCGGTGCGGAAGTGGTCGTCGACGATCCTGAACCCGTCGAGCAGCTCACGGAACCGCTCCGGGCCGATGGCGATCATCAGCGACAGCCCGATCGCCGAGTCGAAGGAGTAGCGTCCGCCGACCCAGTCCCAGAACTCGAACATGTTGGCCGTGTCGATGCCGAAGTCCGCGACCTTCTCGGCGTTCGTGGACAGCGCGACGAAGTGCTTCGCGACCGCCTTCTCGTCGCCGTCCAGCCCCTTCAGGAGCCAGGTGCGGGCCGAGGTGGCGTTGGTGATCGTCTCGATCGTGGTGAAGGTCTTGGAGGCGACGATGAACAGCGTCTCGGCGGGGTCCAGGCCGTGGACCGCCTCGTGGAGGTCGGCGCCGTCGACGTTGGAGACGAACCGGAAGGTCAGCGAGCGGTCCGTGTACGCCCGCAGCGCCTCGTAGGCCATCGCGGGCCCCAGGTCGGAGCCGCCGATGCCGATGTTGACGACATTGCGGATACGGCGGCCCGTGTGACCGGTCCACTCACCGGAGCGCACCCGCTCGGCGAAACCGCTCATCCTGCCCAGCACGGCGTGGACCTGGGGGACGACGTTCTCGCCGTCGACCTCGACGACGGCGTCCGCGGGGGCCCGCAGCGCGGTGTGCAGGACCGCGCGGCCCTCGGTGATGTTGATCCTCTCGCCGCGGAACATGGCGTCGCGCAGCCCGAACACGTCGGTGGCCGCGGCGAGTTCGCGCAGCAGGGCGAGGGTCTCGTCGGTGACCAGGTTCTTGGAGTAGTCGATGCGCAGGTCGCCGACGCGCACGACGTACCGCTCCGCGCGCTGCGGGTCCGCCGCGAACAGCTCCCGCAGGTGCTTCTGCCACCGGGCGCGGTGGTCCTTCAGTGCGGTCCACTCGGGCCGCTGGTCGAGCCGGGGGGTGTCAGACATGGGCGGGAGTCTCCTTGGTGCCCTCGCCCCGCAGGGCGACGGCGTACATCTCGTCCGCGTCGAGGCGCCTGAGCTCCTCGGCGATCAGTTCGGAGGTGGCGCGGACCTTCAGCGCGAGAGTGCGCGAGGGCTGGCCGGGCAGCGTGAGCGTGGCGAGCGGGCCCTCGGGGCGGTCGATGACGATCTCGCCGTTCGCGGTGCCGAGCCGGACGGCCGTGACGACGGGGCCCGCGGTGACGACCCGGTCGACCGTGACGTGCAGCCGGGCCTCCAGCCAGCGCGCGAGCAGCTCGGCGCTGGGGTTGTCGGCCTCGCTCTCGACGGCCGCCGAGATGATCGGCACCTGGGCCTGGTCCAGGGCCGCCGCGAGCATCGAGCGCCACGGGGTGAGCCGGGTCCAGGAGAGGTCGGTGTCGCCGGGCGCGTACGACTTCACGCGCGCCGCCAGGGCCGTCAGGGGCCGCTCGACGGCGTACATGTCGGTGATCCTGCGCTGCGCGAGGGCGCCCAGCGGGTCCTTGGCGGGGTGCACCGGCGCGTCCACCGGCCACCACACGACGACCGGCGCGTCCGGCAGCAGCAGCGGCAGGACGACGGAGTCGGCGTGCTCGGACACCTCGCCGTACGTCCGCAGGATGACCGTCTCGCCGGTGCCCGCGTCGGCGCCCACGCGTACCTCGGCGTCGAGACGGGCGTTGGTGCGGTCGCGCGGGCTGCGGGCGTGCCGCTTGATGACGACCAGGGTGCGCGAGGGGTGCTCGTGCGAGGCCTCCTCGGCCGCCTTGATCGAGTCGTAGGCGTTCTCCTCGTCCGTGACGATGACCATCGTCAGGACCATGCCCACGGCCGGTGTGCCGATGGCGCGGCGACCCCGCACCAACGCCTTGTTGATCTTGCTTGCCGTGGTGTCGGTCAGGTCGATCTTCATGGCCTGCGCCAGCTCCGTCCGTCTCGTGCGAGCATCTCGTCGGCTTCCTCGGGTCCCCAGCTTCCCGAGGCGTACTGCGCCGGCCTGCCGTGCCGCGCCCAGTACTCCTCGATCGGGTCGAGGATCTTCCAGGACTCTTCCACTTCCTGGTGGCGGGGGAACAGGTTGGCGTCCCCGAGCAGCACGTCCAGGATGAGGCGCTCGTACGCCTCCGGGCTGGACTCCGTGAAGGACTCGCCGTAGGCGAAGTCCATCGTGACGTCCCGGATCTCCATCGAGGTGCCCGGCACCTTGGAGCCGAACCGCACCGTGATGCCCTCGTCCGGCTGGACGCGGATGACGATGGCGTTCTGGCCGAGCTCCTCGGTCGCGGTGGAGTCGAAGGGGGAGTGGGGAGCGCGCTGGAAGACCACCGCGATCTCGGTGACCCGGCGGCCGAGCCGCTTGCCGGTGCGCAGGTAGAACGGCACGCCCGCCCAGCGGCGGTTGTCGACGTTCAGCTTCACGGCGGCGTACGTGTCCGTCGTGGAGGCCGGGTCGATGCCGTCCTCCTCCAGGTAGCCGCTCACCCTCGCACCGCCCTGCCAGGCGCCCGCGTACTGCCCCCGCACCGTGTGCTTGCCCAGCTCGTCGGGCAGCTTCACCGCCCTGAGCACCTTGAGCTTCTCGGTGAGCAGCGCGTTCGCGTCGAAGGCGGCGGGCTCCTCCATCGCGGTGAGGGCCATGAGCTGGAGCAGATGGTTCTGGATGACGTCACGGGCGGCGCCGATGCCGTCGTAGTAGCCGGCCCGGCCGCCGATGCCGATGTCCTCGGCCATGGTGATCTGCACGTGGTCGACGTACGACCGGTTCCAGATCGGCTCGAACATGGTGTTGGCGAAGCGCAGCGCCAGGATGTTCTGGACGGTCTCCTTGCCCAGGTAGTGGTCGATGCGGAAGACCTGGTCCGGCTCGAACACGTCGTGCACGACCGTGTTCAGTTCCCGCGCGCTGGCCAGGTCGTGCCCGAACGGCTTCTCGATGACGGCCCGCCGCCAGGAGCCCTCCGGCCCCTTCGCCAGCCCGTGCTTCTTGAGCTGCTCGACGACCTTGGGGAAGAACTTCGGCGGTACGGAGAGGTAGAAGGCGAAGTTGCCGCCCGTGCCGCGGGAGGAGTCCAGCTCCTCGACGGCGTCCCGCAGCTGCTTGAACGCCGTGTCGTCGTCGAAGTCGCCGGGGACGAACCGCATGCCCTCGGCCAGCTGCTGCCAGACCTCCTCGCGGAACGGGGTCCGCGAGTGCTCACGCACGGCGTCGTGGACGACCTGCGCGAAGTCCTGGTCCTCCCAGTCGCGGCGGGCGAAGCCCACGAGCGAGAAGCCCGGCGGGAGCAGACCGCGGTTGGCGAGGTCGTAGACCGCCGGCATGAGCTTCTTGCGGGACAGGTCTCCGGTCACGCCGAAGATGACGAGGCCGGAAGGGCCCGCGATACGGGGCAGGCGCCGGTCACGGGCGTCCCTCAGGGGATTCTCCCAGGCCGCGCCGAGACTGCTGGTGCTCATTCCGCGTCAACTCCCTTGCTCATCAACGACTTCGTGACCGCGTCCAGAAGGTCCTGCCACGCCACCGCGAACTTGGCGACACCCTCGTCCTCCAAACGGGTGACCACCTCGTCGTAAGAGATGCCGAGCGCCTCGATGGCGTCGAGGTCGGCTCGCGCCCGGGCGTAGCCGCCGGTGACCGTGTCACCGGTGATGTCACCGTGGTCGGCGGTGGCGTTCAGCGTGGCCTCGGGCATGGTGTTGACCGTGCCCGGTGCGACCAGATCGTCCACATACAGCGTGTCCTTGTAGGCAGGATCCTTCACACCGGTGGATGCCCACAGCGGACGCTGCCTGTTCGCCCCGGCCGCGGCGAGCGCGGTCCAGCGGTCACCCGCGAAGATCTCCTCGTACGCCTGGTAGGCCAGCCGGGCGTTGGCGAGCGCCGCCCTCCCCTTCAGCGTGCGGGCCGTGTCGGTGCCGAGCACGGTCAGCCGCTTGTCGATCTCGGAGTCCACCCGGGAGACGAAGAACGAGGCCACCGAGTGGATCGTGGAGAGGTCCAGGCCCCTGGCCGCGGCCTTCTCCAGGCCCGCCAGGTAGGCGTCGACGACCTCGCGGTAGCGCTCCAGCGAGAAGATCAGCGTGACGTTGACACTGATCCCGAGGCCGATGACCTCGGTGATCGCCGGGAGACCGGCCCGCGTCGCCGGGATCTTGATCATGACGTTGGGGCGGTCGACCAGCCAGGCGAGCTGCTTGGCCTCGGCGATGGTGGCGGCCGTGTGATGGGCCAGCCGGGGGTCGACCTCGATGGAGACCCGGCCGTCCCGACCGCCCGTCGCGGTGTATACGGAATGCAGGATATCGGCTGCGGCCCGCACATCCGCGGTCGTCATCATCCGGACGGCCTCGTCGACCGTGACGCCGCGCACCGCCAGGTCGGCGAGCTGCTCCTCGTACCCTTCCCCGGAGCCGATCGCCGCCTGGAAGATGGACGGGTTGGTGGTGACGCCGACGACGTGCTTCGTCGCGACGAGCTCGGCGAGGTTGCCGGAGGCGATCCGCTTGCGTGACAGGTCGTCCAGCCAGACGGAGACGCCCTCGTTCGACAGGCGCTCCAGTGCTCCCGCGGTCGCGGTTGCTTCGGTCACTTCGATCATCTTCTTTCTGGCGGTCGGATCAACCGCGCGCGGCGGAGAGTGATTCCCGGGCCGCTGCGGCCACGTTCTCGGCGGTGAAGCCGTATGCGGTGAACAGGGTCTGCGCGTCGGCGGAGGCGCCGAAGTGCTCGAGGGAGACGATGCGTCCGGCGTCCCCGACGAACCGGTGCCAGGTGAGGCCGATGCCCGCCTCCACCGCGACGCGGGCCTTCACCGACGGCGGCAGGACGCGGTCGCGGTACTCGCGCGGCTGCTCCTCGAACCACTCCACGGACGGCATCGACACCACCCGGACGCCGGTTCCCTCGGCCTCGAGCGCCTCGCGCGCGGCCACGGCCAGCTGCACCTCGGAGCCGGTGGCGAGGAGGACGACCTCGGGAGTGGCGGTCGAGGACTCCACCAGGACGTACCCGCCCTTCGCGGCGTCCGGGTCCGGCGTGTACGTCGGCACGCCCTGCCGGGTGAGCACCAGACCGTGCGGGGCCGGCCGGGTGGCGTGCCGCTTGAGGATCTCGGCCCAGGCGATCGCCGTCTCGTTGGCGTCGGCCGGCCGTACGACGTTCAGGCCCGGGATCGCGCGCAGCGAGGCCAGGTGCTCCACCGGCTGGTGGGTGGGGCCGTCCTCGCCGAGGCCGATGGAGTCGTGCGTCCACACGTACGTCACCGGCAGCTGCATCAGCGCCGACATCCGCACGGCGTTGCGCATGTAGTCGGAGAACACCAGGAAGGTGCCGCCGTAGATGCGGGTGTTGCCGTGCAGCGCGATGCCGTTCATCTCGGCGGCCATCGAGAACTCGCGGATACCGAAGTGGACGGTACGGCCGTACGGGCTCGCCTCGGGCAGCGGGTTGCCCTCGGGGAGGAACGAGGAGGTCTTGTCGATCGTCGTGTTGTTGGAACCCGCGAGGTCGGCGGAGCCGCCCCACAGCTCGGGCAGGACCGCCCCGAGCGCCTGGAGCACCTTGCCGGAGGCGGCCCGGGTCGCGACCGCCTTGCCGGGCTCGAACACCGGCAGCGCGTCCTCCCAGCCCTCGGGCAGCTGGCCCGCGAGGACCCGGTCGAACAGCTGGGCGCGCCCGGGGTCGGCGTCGCGCCACTTCGCCAGCTCCCGGTCCCAGGCCGCGTGGGCCTCGGCGCCCCGGTCGAGGGCGGCGCGGGTGTGCGCGAGGACCTCGTCGGAGACCTCGAAGCCGCGCTCCGGGTCGAAGCCGAGGAGACGCTTGGTGGCGGCGATCTCCTCCGCGCCGAGAGCCGAGCCGTGGGAGGCCTCGGTGTTGCGGGCGTTCGGCGCGGGCCAGGCGATGATCGTGCGCAGCGAGATGATCGAGGGGCGCCCGGTCTCGGCCTGCGCCGCCTTCAGGGCCGCGTACAGGGCGGGGACGTCGACGTCGCCGTCCTCGGTCGGCTCGACGCGCTGGGTGTGCCAGCCGTAGGCCTCGTACCGCTTCAGCACGTCCTCGGAGAAGGCGGTGGCGGTGTCGCCCTCGATGGAGATGTGGTTGTCGTCGTAGACGAAGACGAGGTTGCCGAGCTTCTGGTGGCCGGCGAGGGAGGAGGCCTCGGCGGAGACGCCCTCCTCCAGGTCGCCGTCGGAGACGATGCCCCAGACGGTGTGGTCGAACGGCGACTCGCCCTGCGGGGCGTCGGGGTCGAACAGGCCGCGCTCGTAGCGGGCCGCCATCGCCATGCCGACGGCGTTGGCGACGCCCTGGCCGAGCGGTCCGGTGGTGGTCTCGACCCCGGCGGTGTGGCCGTACTCGGGATGACCGGGCGTCTTCGAGCCGTGCGTACGGAAGCGCTTGACGTCGTCCAGCTCCAGCTCGTAGCCGGCGAGGAAGAGCTGGGTGTACAGCGTCAGTGAGGTGTGGCCGGGGGACAGGACGAAGCGGTCACGACCCGTCCACTCGGGGTCCGCCGGGTCGTGTCGCATCACCTTCTGAAAGATCGTGTACGCGACGGGCGCCAAGCTCATGGCGGTTCCGGGGTGGCCGTTGCCCACCTGCTGTACGGCATCCGCCGCCAGGAGACGCGCGGTGTCGACGGCACGCCGGTCACGTTCGGTCCACTCGAAGCCGTTCGGCGTCTGCATGCTCATCTTCAAGAAGTCCTCGATAGGAGCGGGGTCGGCTGCCTGATGTGTTCAAACCTAAAAGTCTGACTTTTAAGGGGGAAGGTCTTCCTGTGTCAGCCTGTGGTGAAAGTGGGACACCCGCGGGCGACACATGAGCCCGCCGGGCGGCAACTGGGCGGCATGAGACGGACATGGTGGACACACGTACCCAAGACGGCGCCGGTGAGGGCATCACGACCTTCCCCTTTCCCGTCGAACTCAGCGTCGGCGGCGTCGGCATGCAGGTGGGCCCGATGGGCGCGGGCCGCCCCTGGCGCACCGACGCGCCGCTGGACCGGGTGCACCGCATCGACTTCCACGTGGTGATGCTCTTCGACGACGGCCCCGTCCGCCACATGATCGACTTCGCCGAACACGAGGCGGCGGCCGGCGACGTGCTGTGGATCCGCCCGGGCCAGGTCCACCGTTTCTCGAAGTCGAGCGAGTACCGCGGAACGGTCCTGACCATGCAGCCCGGCTTTCTGCCGCGCGCCACCGTCGAGGCCGCGGGGCTGTACCGCTACGACCTGCCGCCGCTGCTGCACCCGGACGCGCCGCAGCTCGCGGGCCTGCGCGCGGCGCTGGCGTATCTGCGGGGGGAGTACGACGACGGGGGCGCCGGCGGCACGCTGCCCCTGAGTCTGCACACGGCGGTGCTGCGGCACTCCCTCACCGCGTTCCTGCTGCGGCTGGCGCACCTGGCGGCGAGCAGCGCGGAGGCGGCACGCGGCCAGGCCGACACCACGTTCACGCTCTTCCGGGACGCCGTGGAGCGGGACTTCGCCACCAACCACAGCGTCAGCGCCTACGCCGACGCGCTCGGCTACTCCCGCCGCACCCTGGTGCGCGCGGTCCGCGCCGCCACCGGCGAGACGCCGAAGGGCTTCATCGACAAGCGGGTCGTCCTGGAGGCGAAGCGGCTCCTGGCCCATACGGACCTGCCGATCGGCCGGGTGGGGGCGGCGGTGGGCTTTCCCGACCCGGCGAACTTCTCCAGGTACTTCCAACTGCACACGGGGAACACCCCGGTGGCCTTCCGCGCGGAACTGCGCTGAGGCGACCGGGGTGCGCTCCGACCGGCGGGGAACGGGTCGCGCACGCGGCGCCGGGAGCCGACCCGTACACGGAGGTCGGCCGCCCGGCGCCGCGTGGCCGTCGATCAGTGGCCGAAGGAGATCCAGTTGACGTTCACGAAGTCCGCCGGCTGGCCGCTGGTGAAGGTCAGATAGACGTCGTGGGTGCCGGTGACGGCGCTGATGTTCGCCGGGACCGTCCGCCACGACTGCCAGCCGCCGGTGTTGGCCAGCGCGAAGCTGCCGACAGGTGTGGCGGTACGGCTGTCCAGGCGCACCTCGACCAGTCCGCTGACTCCGCCGGCCGCCCCGCTCGCGACCCGTGCGCGGAACTGGGTCGCCGCCGTCGAACCGAAGGTGACGCCCTTGTAGAGCGCGTAGTCGCCGTTCGCGAGCGCGCCGATGTTCTGGCCGCCGCCCGTGTCCGTGGTCGTCTCGGTGATCGTGCCGGATTGGCTGTCGTACGACTCGGCCTGGATCGTGCCGTAGGCGTCACGGCTGCCGGACGGCGGGGGCGTGGTACCGCTCCCACCGCCCGCGGCCTGGAGCACCTGCACGTAGTCCACCACCATCGGGTGGCCCGGCTCGGTGTCGCCGTCCAGCCCGCCGCCGAAGGCGTCCGGGAAACCGCCGCCCATCGCGACGTTCAGGATCACGAAGTAGCCGTGGTTGGTGGCGTTGGTCCAGGTCGTCGCGTCCACCTGGCCGGCGGTGACGGTGTGGTAGTTGACGCCGTCGACGTAGAACCGGATCGCCTCGGGGGACACCGAGCGGTCCCATTCCATCGAGTACGTGTGGAAGCCGGACTGGCAGGTCGTGTTGGGACACGCGACGGAGTTGCCGATGCCGGTGGTCTCGTTGCACGGGCCGCCCGGGTTGGTGCCGCAGTGCATCGTCGACCAGACCTTGTTCAGCCCTGGACGTTCTCCATGATGTCCAGCTCGCCGACCCCGGGCCAGTTCTGGTAGTTGCCCCGGTAGGGCGAGCCGAGCGCCCAGAACGCGGGCCAGTAGCCCTCGGCCGCGGTGCCGGTCACGTTCGGCATCTGGATCCGGGCCTCGACCCTCAACTTGCCGCCGGACGGCGGCTGGAAGTCGGTGCGGGTGGTCTCGATGCGGCCCGAGGTCCAGGCGCCCGCCGAGTTGCGCAGCGGGGTGATGCGCAGATTGCCGTTGCCGTCGAGTGAGACGTTGCTGGTGCTGTTGGTCATCGTCTCGACCTCGCCGGTGCCCCAGTTGGCGGGCCCGCCGGGGTAGGAAGTACCGGTGCTGTACTGCCAGTTGGAGGTGTTCACCCCGGTGCCCGCGGCGCCGGTGAAGTCGTCGAGGAAGACCTGCGTCCAGCCGCTCGGGGGCGTGGGCGCCGAGGCGTTCGCGGGCAGGGTGACGGCCGCCGCGGCGGCGGCCGCCAGGCCGAGGGTGCTGAGCACGGCGACGAGCGCGCGTCGCCGTCTGGGTATGCCGGAGGTTGCGCTCATGGGAGGGGTGCCTCTCGGGTACGGAGTGATGGGCGCGGGTGTCTTCGAAAGCCTTTGAGAGCGCTCTCAAAGTGGGCCCAATGTGCTCTCCGACCCGGAGGCCGTCAAGACTTAAAGCAAGGAAACTCCTTCCAGGGCAGGGAAGTTCACGGCTTGAACCACGCAAACGTGCTAAAAGCGCGCTGCCCGACTTCCAGTCGCTCCAGGAGAGGTTCCAGCCGTTGAGGCCGTTCGCCGCGTCGACGGTCCGCTCGCCCGAGTTCTCGACGACCACCACGTCGCCGAGCATCGAACTCGCGTAGAACTCGTAGCCCGCGACGGAGCTGTCGTTCGCGCCCTTGGCGTCGTGCAGGCCGACGCAGCCGTGGCTGGTGTTCTGGTTGCCGAATATCGACGTCGAGGCCCAGTAGTTGCCGTGGATGAAGGTGCCGGAGGTGGTCAGGCGCTGGGCGTGCGGGACGTCGGAGATGTCGTACTCGTCGCCGAGGCCGACGGTGGAGGACTCCATCCGGGTCTGCTTGAACCGCTCGCTGATCACCATGATCCCGGACCAGGTGGTGTGGTCGGAGTCGCCGCCGGAGACGGGATAGGTGGCGAGGGTCGCCCCGTCCCGCTCGACCGTCATCTTCTTGCCGGACAGGTCCACGGTGCTGATCTGCGCGCGGCCGATGTGGAACGTGACGTCCTTCGACTGCACACCGTAGACACCCTTCGATCCCTCGACGTCCTTCAACCGCAGACCGAGGGTGATCGTCGTCCCGGCCGCCCAGTACGTCTTCGGCCGGAAGTCCAGCCGGGTGTCGCTGAACCAGTGTCCGACGACCTCCACTGCGGGATCGGCGGTCACCGTGATCGCCTTCTCGACGGCGGCCTTGTCGGACACGGCGTGCGAGAAGTTGATCGAGACCGGCATGCCCACGCCGGAGGTGGAGCCGGCCTCGGGGGTGAAGTAGCCGACGAAGGTCTCGCCCGGGGACCTGGTGGTGAACGTGGCCGTCTGTGCGGCGGCGCCCTCCGCCCGGGCGGTGACCGTGTACTTCGTCCCGGAGTACGGGTCGGCCGTGGACGTCCAGGTGGTCCCGGCGTCGTCGAGGGAGCCCGCGAGCGTCGAGCCGTCGTTGCCCGTCACCTTCACGGAGGCGAGAGTGCCGTCGGTCACGGTGACCTCGACAGGGCTGGTGAAGGCCGCCTTCCTGGTGCCGTCGGCGGGGGTGACCGAGATCACCGGCTGCTTGGCGGCCGGTGAGGCGTTCGTGGACGCGGGACCCGACGTTGCGGTCCTGGCCGTCGTGTTCTCCGAGGCGTCCGCCGACCCGGAGCTGCACCCGGTCAGCGCGACCGCAGGGACGGCCCCGAGCACGCCCAGGATCCCGCGCCGGGACCAGCCCTCCGGCTGCTGTTCCGACCGGTTCGATATGTGCGACACGCCCACGGCACGCCTTCCTGAGTTGTCCACCTTTGCGCGTGCATCCTGCGCCTCGTACATGGGGCGATCCTGTGAATCACCGGGTGACAACCTGAGATTCCTGTGAGGACGACCTGAGTGCCGCCGCCGTCCGCCGGGGCGGCGTCTCCCGGCCCCGTGCGTCGGTGGCGGCACCGGATCGCCGCAGGAAACAGCGCGCGGGCTCGTCGGCGGGGGATCGGCGTCGGCACCGTCCAGTGGACCGGTGGACCGGTCTCCGTCACGAAGACGCAGTCCACCCGGTGGGCTCCCCGGGTCGCCCGCCGGGTGCCGCGCGCGGATCGCCGTCCGCGTCCGCACCCGTCCGCAGGTTCCGACTCGCCGGGCGCACGGCCGCTACGGCCTCGCGAGCCGGCGACCGCGTGGTGCGGGAAGTCACCCGGGGCGGCCCTCCGGCTGCCAGCCCAGGGCCCGGGAGATGCCGCGCGCAGCGAGGCGTACGGCCGGTGCCAGCACCGGTACCTGCGCGTCGGCGTACGGGACGACGACCGACACCGCGGCGGTCACCGCACCGCCCGGTCCGCGCACCGGGGCGGCCACCGACAGGGCGTCCTCGGTCACCTGACGACTGCTCACCGCGACCCCGCAGCGACGGACTTCGGCCAGCACCCGGCGCAACCGCACCGCATCGGTGATGGTGTGGGCGGTGTAGGAGGCCAACGGCGCCGAGCAGTAGGCCTCTTGGAGTCCGATGTCGCCGTGCGCCAGCAGCGCGAGCCCCACGCCGGTGACGTGCAGCGGCCAGCGGGCGCCCACCCGGATGTGCACACCGACGGCCGAACGCCCGGACAGCCACTCGGTGTAGACGACCTCGGAGCCGTCCCGCACCGCCAACTGGACGTTCTCGTGCGTGGCTTCGTAGAGGTCCTCCAGGAACGGCAGCGCCACCTGCCGCAGCGCCAGACCGCGCGGCGCCAGCGCCGCGACCTCCCACAGCCGCAGCCCCACGTGATACGCGCCGGACGGGTCCCGCTCCAGGGCGCCCCACTCGGTCAGAGCGCTGACCAGCCGGTGCGCGGTGGTGAGGGTCAGGCCGGCGCGGCGGCTGATGTCGGTCAGGGAGAGCGCGGGGTGCGTGTGGTCGAACGCGGCGAGCACGGCCAGCAGCCGGCCGGGCGCGGAGCGGGCGGTCACGCCGAGGGCGCCCTGGTCCATCCGGTACTCCTCACGGCGTCAGGTGAGTCCGTCCTCGGCGATCCGCCGAAGCAGGGTGTGCAGCGTCTCGCGTTCGGCCGGGTCGAGGGGCGCCAGCAGGTCGTCCGTCACCCGCAGGCCGGCCTCCTCGGTGCCGCGCAGGAACGCGCGGCCGTCCCGGGTGAGGGCGACGATCCGGCTGCGGCGGTCGTCGGGTGCCGGCCGGCGCTCGGCGAAGCCCAGCTTCTCCAGGTCGTCGACGAGGCCGACGATCGCGCTCGGGTCGTAGCCGAGCCGTGCGCTCAGCTCCCGCTGCAGGGCGCCCTCCGCGGTGGCCAGGAAGCGCAGCACGGCGTAGTGGCGCAGCCGTACCCCGGACTCCTGGAGAAACGTGTTGAACAACTGACCCGAGCGCAGTCCCAGGCGGTACAGCAGGTAACCCGTGTCCGCGTGCAGCCCGCGCATCCACGGCTCGTCCGCGTCGATCGGGGCGGTGCTACTGGCGTTGTCCTGGCGGGCGATGGCGGGCTCCCTGGGCTAGGTCCCCTTCCGGGGGTGGTTCTCCGTACAGATTCCAGCATGACGCACCCGTAGGACGACAACAACTATTGACGACAACAATTATTGCTCTTAGCTTCGATCTCGTAGTCAGCACCCCGCGCACCCCATGTGAAGGGACACCGTCGTGCCCAGCATCGATCTCACCGGCAAGGTCGCCGTCGTCACCGGCAGCGGCCGGGGCCTCGGCCTCGCCTACGCCCATGCCCTGGCCGCCCGCGGCGCGTCCGTGGTCGTCAACGACGTCGACGAGGCCGTGGCCGAGCAGGCCGTGAAGTCAATCGTCGCGGCCGGGGGCACGGCGGTCGCCGAGGTGGTCCCGGTCGGCACGACGGCGGCCGCCGACCGGCTGGTGAACCGTGCCGTGCAGGAGTTCGGCCGGCTCGACGTCCTGGTCACCAACGCGGGCATCCTGCGCGACAGGGTGCTGTGGAAGATGACCGACGACGACTTCGACGCGGTGATCGCCACCCACCTCAAGGGCACCTTCACCTGCGCCCGGGCCGCCGCCGTAAGGATGCGCGAGCAGGGCGAGGGCGGCACGCTGATCCTCGTCGGCTCACCGGCCGGTCAGCGGGGCAACTTCGGCCAGACGAACTACGCGGCCGCCAAGGCCGGCATCGCCGCCTTCGCCCGTACCTGGTCCATGGAGCTGGGCCGCGCGGGCATCACCGTCAACGCGATCGTCCCGGTCGCCGCGACCGCGATGACCGAGACGATCCCCGCCTTCGCGCCGTACGTCGAGGCGCTGAAGAACGGCGAGCCGTTCCCGGACTTCCTGCGCAAGGGCGAGGGCTTCGGCACCCCCGAGGACTGCGCGGCCCTGGTGCCCTTCCTGGCGTCCGAGGCCGCCCGGGGGATCACCGGCCAGGCCATCGGCATCGGCGGCGACAAGGTGGCACTCTGGTCGCATCCGCAGGAGATCCGCGCGGCCTACGCCGACGGCGGCTGGACGCCCGAGACCCTGGCCGACGCCTTCCCCACCTCGGTCGGTGCCGAACTCCAGACGGTCGGCATCCCGGCCCCCACGTTCCCGGAGGCGTGATGAGCCCCGCCACGACCCCCGCCGCGGCCCCCTCCATGAAGGTCGAGGAACTGGTCGCCATCGACGTCCACACCCACGCCGAGGTGTCCTCCAGGGGTCACTCCTCGCTCGACGACGACCTGCACGCCGCCTCCTCCGCCTACTTCGGGGTCGAGGGCGAACGGAAGCCCACCCTGGAGGAGACGGCCCGCTACTACCGTGAGCGGAGGATGGCCGCGGTGATCTTCACGGTGGACGCCGAGTCCGCCACCGGCACGGCGCCGGTCCCGAACGAGGAGGTCGCCGAGGCCGCCGCCGCGAACGCCGACGTCCTCATCCCCTTCGCCTCCATCGACCCCTTCCGGGGGAGGGCGGGCGTGAAGCAGGCCCGGCGCCTGGTCGAGGAGTACGGGGTGAAGGGCTTCAAGTTCCACCCCAGCATCCAGGGCTTCTTCCCCAACGACCGCTCGGTGGCGTACGACCTGTACGAGGTGATCGAGGAGACGGGCACCATCGCCCTGTTCCACACCGGTCAGACGGGCATCGGCGCCGGAGTGCCGGGCGGCGGCGGGATCAGGCTCAAGTACTCCAACCCGCTGCACGTGGACGACGTGGCGGCCGACTTCCCGCACCTCAAGATCATCCTGGCGCATCCGTCCTTTCCCTGGCAGGACGAGGCACTCGCCGTCGCCACGCACAAGCCGGGCGTGCACATCGACCTGTCCGGCTGGTCGCCGAAGTACTTCCCGCCGCAGCTCGTCCAGTACGCCAACACGCTGCTGAAGGACAAGGTCCTCTTCGGCTCCGACTTCCCCGTCCTCACCCCCGACCGCTGGCTCGCCGACTTCGACAAGCTGACGATCAAGGACGAGGTGAAGCCGAAGATCCTCAAGGAGAACGCCGCCCGTCTGCTCGGGCTGACGACACCGTAAGGGGCGTGGAAGATGCGCAACGAGGGACTGGGGTCGTGGCCCGCACGCCGGGCCCGCAAGACCCCGCACCGCACGGCCCTGGTCCACGGTGAGCAGTCGACGGACTATCGCACACTGCATACACGCACCATGCGCCTGGCCCACGCCCTGCGCTCCCGTGGCGTGCGGCGCGGTGACCGCATCGCCTACCTCGGCCCCAACCACCCCTCCTACCTCGAGACCCTGTTCGCCGCCGGCGCCCTCGGCGCGGTGTTCGTCCCCCTCAACACCCGTCTCGCCGGGCCCGAGATCGCCTACCAGCTCGCCGACTCCGGCGCCAAGGCGCTCGTCTACGGTCCCTCGCACGCGGGACCGGTCGCCGGACTGCCCGGAAACACGGACGTCCGGACGTACCTCGAGGTCGGCCCCGAGTACGAGGGGGAGCTCGCCGCCGCCTCCGAGGAGCCGATCGACACGCCGGTCACCCCCGACGACACCTGCATCATCATGTACACCTCGGGCACGACCGGCCGCCCCAAGGGCGCCATGCTCACGCACGGCAACCTCACCTGGAACGCGGTCAACGTCCTCGTCGACACCGATCTGACCGCCGACGAACGCGCCCTGGTCTCCGCGCCGTTGTTCCACACGGCCGGCCTGAACATGCTGACGCTGCCGGTGCTCCTCAAGGGCGGCTGCTGCGTCCTGGTCGAGGCCTTCGACCCGGAGGCCACCTTCGCCCTGATCGAGCGGCACCGGATCACCTTCATGTTCGGCGTGCCGACGATGTTCGAGCAGGTGGCCAGGCACCCGCGCTGGGCGGACGCCGATCTGTCCAGTCTGCGGATCCTGACCTGCGGCGGTTCCCCGGTGCCGACGCCGCTGATCGCCGCCTACCAGGAACGCGGGCTCACCTTCCTCCAGGGCTACGGCATGACCGAGGCGTCCCCCGGCACGCTGTTCCTGGACGCCGAGCACTCCGTCAGCAAGGCGGGTTCGGCCGGAGTCCCGCACTTCTTCAGCGACGTACGCGTCCTGCGACCCGACCTCACACCCGTCGAGGTCGGCGAGACCGGAGAGGTCGTCGTCCGCGGTCCGCACGTGATGCCCGGCTACTGGGGGCTGCCCGAGGAGACGGCCGCCTCCTTCGCCGACGGCTGGTTCCGCAGCGGGGACGCGGCCCGGGTCGACGAGGACGGGTACGTGCACATCGTCGACCGCATCAAGGACATGATCATCTCGGGCGGGGAGAACATCTACCCCGCCGAGATCGAGGACCTGCTCCTGGGCCACCCCGACATCGTGGAGTGCGCGGTCATCGGCGTGTCCGACGACAAGTGGGGCGAGGTGCCGCGCGCGGTCGTCGTGCCGCGCGAGGGCGCTTCGCTTGACCCCGACGAGGTGCTCGCCTCGCTGTCCGGGCGGCTCGCCAAGTACAAGATCCCCAAGTCGGTGGTGGTGGCGGACGAACTCCCGCGCACCGCCTCCGGAAAGCTTCTGAAGTCGCGGGTGCGCTCCCGGTTCGGCACCGGCTCCTGAGCGACTCCCGTGAGCGACACCCTGTGAACGTCTCCCGCCACATCACCTGTGAGGAACGGCATATGAGCATCACCGTCAACGGTCTCGACGAGCTGAAGAAGCTGGCCGGGAGCGACCTGGGCACCAGCGAGTGGATCGAGGTCGCCCAGCAGCGCATCGACACGTTCGCGGACGCCACCGGGGACCACCAGTGGATCCACGTGGATCCGGAGCGGGCGGCCGCCGGGCCCTTCGGAGCGCCGATCGCCCACGGGTACCTGACACTCTCCCTGTTCATCCCGCTCTTCACCGGGCTGCTGGACGTCCAGGGCGTCACGACGAAGGTCAACTACGGGCTGAACAAGGTGAGGTTCCCCTCGCCGGTGAAGGTCGGTTCGCGGATCCGCCTGGTCGCCGGGCTGACCGAGGTCGAGGAGGTGCCGGGCGGGGTGCAGATCACCGTCGACGGGGCGATCGAGATCGAGGGCGCCGCGAAGCCCGCGGCCGTGCTGCAGAGCCTGTCGCGCTTCTACGCGTGAGCGTGTTCCCCGGAACGCCGTAGGGCTCGACGTCACGGGGAACCGCGGGCCGGTGGCGACCGGTCCCGCGGTTCCCTACGCCCTCGGGGCGTCTCAGCTCACGACGTCCACGAAGACGGGGTTGGAGTAGAACCAGGTGTCGGCCCACGGATCACCGTTGCCCGGCTCGTGCGGGACAGGGCCGTGCGGATCCACGGAAGCGCCCAGGTAACCGGTTCCGTTCCGGTTGCCGTCGCTGCCGCGCAGGCGGAGGTAGCAGGACTCGTCGCCCACCGCGACCGGGACGCGCAGGGTGTAGGTCCCTCTGCGGCCGCTCACGTCCGTCGTGCGGACGACCTTCGTGTCGGGCGCCCGCCAGGTGTCGCGGTCGGACACCGCCCCGCGCACCGCGCCACGGATCACGTCCACGTGTGCCAACCGCGGCAGGATCCCCTGGGGATTGGGGCGCGACGCGCTGGTGACGGTGATCTCCAGCATGAGCTTCTCGCCCTTGCGCACCCGGAGCCGGCCGCCGAGCGTGACGCCCCGGCCGTCGCCGTGCTCCCGCCGCAGCCTGACCTCCAGGCCGTCGAGCAGATGCCCGTGGTCCAGCCAGACCCGGCCCTCCCGCAGCCCCGTCATCACCGCGCGGTAGCCGTAGCGGGTCACTCCGACGTGGGTCCGGCTGAACTGCCCCGGCCAGAAGTCGCTGCCGGGCTGCGGGGTGTCGGTGTTCACCGGGTCCGGCAGCCTGCCGGTGTCGTCGAAGTTCGCTCCGGCGGGCCAGTCGCCGTTCTTCCAGGTGTCGAAGACGGTCCGGTGGTTGTCGGAGTTGGTGGTGACCGAGAAGAGCCGGCCCTCGGCCAGCATCGAGTCCCACAGGCCGCCCACGGTCGCCGTGGCCCAGTCGAAGCCGCCGTAGGTGACAAAGGCGTCGGCCGGATAGCCCGCCCAGGACTGCGCGGACGGCTTGTTCTCGTACTCGCCGCGGATGGACGCGGCACCGCGCAGGCCGGGGATCGCCGCGCCCTGGGCGCCCGGCGCGCCTTCCATGCCGACCATGATCTCGGGCGCCGCGTCGCGCCAGTCGCGCAGTTCGTGCGGGGAGTCGATACCGAGGCGCAACGGGTGGTTGGCGAGGACGAGGACGTCGTCGACGTAGCCGCTGCGGCGCTGCTCGGCCAGCCATCGGACGGCCTTGACGGCGTGCGCCTCGTTGCGGGCGGTGTCGGCCG
Source organism: Streptomyces rishiriensis (assembly GCF_030815485.1). Taxonomy (NCBI): domain Bacteria; kingdom Bacillati; phylum Actinomycetota; class Actinomycetes; order Kitasatosporales; family Streptomycetaceae; genus Streptomyces; species Streptomyces rishiriensis. Next base: position 7,030,023 of record NZ_JAUSWV010000002.1, read on the forward strand.
CGCCCGCGGCGCCCTCGGTGTAGCCGAGTAGCTTGCCGTCGTAGGTGAGCTCGAACCGCGTGAGCAGCTCGGCCTCGTGCGGGCCGGGGGCGGCGAACACCGTGCAGTGCTCGGCGGCCGGGATGTACCACTCCAGGCCCTGGAAGATCAGCTGGCGCGGGTTCGCGGCGCGGGCCTTCAGGATCTCCTGGTGCTCCAGCGCGGCACCGTGCGAGGCGTGCCCGAAGTTGGAGTGCTCGTTGAACACCATCCAGTCGAGGCCGTACCGGGCGGCGGCCCCGGCCTGCTGGGAGAACGTGTACTTCGCGTCGTGGCTGTAGACGGAGTGCACGTGGTGGTCGCCCACCAGATAGGCGAGACGCGGGTCCTCGCCGCCGTGGCCCCGGCCGCCGGCGGCGACGGCCGGAGTGGCCGCACCGCCGAGAGCGAACGTGGCGCCGAAGAGGCCGGCACGGCGCAGGAGTCCACGCCGCGACACGCCCTGGGCGTCGAGAGCGGCGGGCGGGACGGACGGATCGGCCCAGGAGGGCAGCTGCTGCTCGGTCACGGTGATCCTCGTCGAGGGAGTCAGTGGTTCATGAAGGAGCTGACGGGCAGCGCCCGCGAGACGATCCGGACATCGCCGAGGCGGCCGTGCAGGATCTGGTCGATCCGTCCGCCGTACTCGTAGCCGCCGAGCAGCCACGGCAGCCCGACGGAGGTGATGCCGACGGCCGCCGCCGTCGGGTTGCGCACCACGGGGCAGCCCTCGACGTACAGCGTGGTGCGCCTGCCGTCGTTGACGACCGCGAGGTGCCACCAGGTCTCCAGCGGGGTCTCCTGGCCCCAGTTGGTGGCGATGCCCTCCTGGTTCAGCGGACGCATCGCCCACTGCGGCTCCCGGTCGTCCGACAGGGAGAGGGTGGCGAGCGGCTCGTCGGGATCGTCGCCGGTCCTGCCCGCGGCGCCGCCCGTTCCGGTCCGGCCCACCAGTCCCGACCAGGCATGGTGCGAGGGGTCCCAGTCGGCGGGGAGCCGGTAGAACGCCTCGATGGTGTAACCGGTCCCGAAGGTGGCCGAGTTGAGCGGGGCGCCGTCGACCGTGCGCAGGTAGGCGCCCTTCAGCGGGGACTTGTACCCCTGGAACTCCAGGCTGCCGTGGCCGGGCTGGTCGGGGTGGTGGTCGGAGGACCAGGTCAGGACACCCCCGCCCACCGTGACGAGAGCGAGGTCGTTGCCGCGTCCGGACAGGTCGCGGACGGTGCCGCCGACCGCCGTACCGTCGTCGTGGCCGTCGAACCGCCAGTAGGCGACCGTGTCGCGCACCAGCATCCCCGACGCGGGACGGGCAGCACGCGCGGGCGCCGGGTCGAACCCCGCGAAGCGCTCGGCGAAGTCGATGCCGACCGTGAACCGGTCGGCGTCGCCGCTCAGTTCGCTCTCCTGCCGCTCCAGCTCGTTGAGCCCCTTCGCGGCCCGGCCGAGGATCCACGGGGAGACCGTCTCCACGTCGATGACGTTCCGGTCGAGGTCGAAGCGGTAGAGGCGGATCATCGCCGCGCCGCCGAAGTACCGGTTCTGATAGTTCGTCAGGTGCAGGTGGACCTCATGCCCGGCCGCGTTCTCGCGCGTGGCCCGGCCGGCGGGCCAGTAGTGACCGTTGAGGGTGAGGAAGATCTGGTCGTGGTCCTCGATCAGCCGGTCCCACAGCTGCTGCCCGTACGCCGACAGGGAGTCGTCCCCGACGACCAGTTCGTGCGTGGTCAGGACGACCGGTGTCCTCGGGTGCCGGGCCAGGACGTCGGCAGCCCAGGCGTACCCCTTCTCCGACAGCCGCCAGTCCAGCGCGAGCACCATCCACTCCCGGCCGCCGGCCCGGAACAGGTGGAAGGTGTTGTAGCCGTCGGGTGAGGCCCCGCCGAAGGTCGGCCTGCCCTGGAAGCGCTGCGGGCCGAAGGCGTCCAGGTACGGGGTCGCGCCGCGCTGGTCGGTCGTCGACGCTCTCACGTCGTGGTTGCCGGCCAGCACGCTGTAGCCGATCCCGCGCCGGTCGAGCAGCCCGAACGCCTCGCTGATCGCGCCGACTTCGTCCTTCGCCCCGTTCTGGGTGAGGTCGCCGAGGTGGGACAGGAACACGAGGTTGTCGTGCGCGCCCTGGTCGAGGAGGTGGCGCAGGGACGCCTCGACCGGTGCCCTGTCGATGCTCGGGCCGTCGAAGAGGTACTGCGTGTCGGGCATGACGGCCAGAGTGAAACGGCGGCTCTCGGGGTCCGGTCGCCACGTGGCGGAGGTCGCCTCGGCGGTGGCCGGCAGCGCGAGCCCGGCCGTGGCGGCCGCGCCGAGCAGCGCGGTGGCCCGGAGGAAACCGCGTCTTCCGGCACCGGCCCGCGCGGCCTCGCCCTGTTCGTGGGCATGCGAAGTACACACGTGTGCTCCGTAGGTAGGTCCGTTGCGGAGAACGGGGGTTCACAGGACGCGCAGGGTCCAGCTCCAGCGGTGGACGCCCGGTGCGACGAGGTAGGAGGGGAAGGTGTCGGGACCGCACGACGCCGTGCCGAGGCCGCGGTGCGCCGCGTCGAGGTGGACCACGCAGCCGTCGCGCGGGACGAGTTCGTCGTGATGCGCGACGGCCGTCAGGTCCTCGGCCCGGTAGCGCGTGACGGAGACCTGGCGCGGCTCGTCCAGCGTGACGGAGAGGCCCGTGGCGTCCGGCGCGGAGAGCGTGAAGCGCCGCACACCGTGCCGGCCGCCGCTCTCCTGCGGACGCAGGTACGGGGTGAACAAGTCGTCGACCCGGGCGCGGTGATGGCCCACCGGCGCGCCCGCGCTGCGGTCCGGATACGACTCCCACGGACCCTGTCCGAACCATTCCAGCCGGTCCGGTCCCGCCACCGTCTCGAAGACCGAGCCGACGCGCGCCACATCGTCGAACTCCGCGGGCAGCTCGGCCTGTTCGTCGATCCGGATGCCGCCCGTGACCGGCGTGAAGACCTGCCGGTACCGGACGACGCCCGTGGTGCCGGCGTACTCGGAGAGCACGCTCACCCCGTCGCCCTCCTGGCGCACGGACACCAGCCTGCGCACGAGGGCGTCCAGGCCCCAGGCCCGCCAGCGCCCCGCCATGCCGCCCAGCTCGTCGTTGTCGGTGGGTGCCCGCCACAGCGACAGCGCGGGCGCCGAGGTCAGCAGCGGGTGGACGAGAAGTCCGTCGGCGTCGATCTCGACGTGGCCGGGACCCGCCGGCTCCTCGACCGGCACCGGCACCGGCACCGGCACCGGCACCGGCACCGGCGCCCGCAGCCGCACCTGAGGTGTGCAGACCCGGGTGCCGCGCGGAGCCCACGGCAGATCCTGTGCCGTCGTCACCCGCAGGGTCAGCCACGCCTCGCCGTCGTCGTCCGGCAACGCGAACGGCAGCGGCACCACGGCCGTCCCGCCCGGTCGCAGGTCGGGCAGCTCGGCCGGCGCGGTGAGCGTCGCGCCGTCGGCGAGCGACAGCTCCCACTCGCCCGCGAGCCACTCCAGGCCCCGGAAGTGCTGGTGGTTGGAGACCGTCACCCCCTCCGGCCCGGCGCCCTGGAGCCGCACCGGTGCGGAGAGTTCCCGGTGCTCGTACAGCACCGGTTTCGGGGTGCGGTCCGGGAAGACGACGCCGTCCGCGATGAACGCGCCGTCGTGGTCCTTCTCGCCGAAGTCGCCGCCGTACGCCCAGCGGTGACCGGGCGCGGCGACAGCGTTGTCATAGAGCCCGGCGCCCCCACGCCCGACCGGTCTTCCGTCGTTCACACGCTGGAGAATGCCGTGGTCCCAGAACTCCCAGATGAACCCGCCCTGAAGACCCGGGGTGGTCTCGATGGCGGCCCAGTGGTCGGCCAGCGTGCCGTTGCTGTTGCCCATCGCGTGGGAGTACTCGCACTGGATGAGCGGCTTGGTCTGCTGTCCGGACAGCGCGTGCGCCACGCAGTCCTCCAGGGGCGCGTACATCGGGCAGGCGATGTCGGAGGCGACCTCGGGATCGGCCCAGCCGCGCTTGGCGGCCCCCTCGTACTGCACGGGCCGCGTCGGGTCGTGCCGGCGCACCCAGCCCGCGGCGGCGTCGTGGTTGGCGCCGTAGTCCGACTCGTTGCCCAGCGACCAGATGATGACCGAGGGGTGGTTCTTGTCCCGCAGCACCATCCGCGACACCCGGTCCACGAAGGCGTTCAGATAGCGCGGGTCGTCGGCGATCTCGTGGGCGTGGTCGTGGGACTCGATGTCCGCCTCGTCGACGACGTAGAAGCCGAGCTCGTCGGCGAGGTCGTACAGCGTGGGGTCGTTCGGGTAGTGCGCGGTGCGGATCGCGTTGAAGCCGAACCGCTTCAGCAGGACCAGGTCCGCGCGCATGTCGTCGTACGACACCGTCCGGCCCGTCAGGGGGTGGAAGTCGTGCCGGTTGACCCCGCGGATGAAGACCCGCTCGCCGTTGACCAGCAGGTCCCGGCCGACGATCGCCACGTCGCGGAAGCCGACCCGGTGGCGGGAGGTGTCGGCGACGGTGCCGTCGGCGCGGTGCAGCCGGACCGTCAGGCCGTACAGCTCGGGTGTCTCGGCCGTCCAGGTGCGCACCTCGGGCACCCGCGCGCGCAGCCGTGCCTCGCCGAGGAAGGCGGACACCCGTTCCTCCTCCGCGTTGGCCAGGTCGAACCCGGCGTCCCGTGCCAGCGGCAGCCCGTCCAGCTCCCCGCTGACGTACCAGCCCGCGGGCAGCGCCCCGCCCGAGTCCCGCACCTGGCAGTCGACCCGCAGTTCGCCGTCCCGCGACGCCCGCACGCTCACGTCGGCCAGCCGCAGCGGGTCGGTGGCGTAGAGCAGCACCGAGCGGGTGATCCCGGCGTGCCACCAGTGGTCCTGGTCCTCGATGTGCGAGGCGTCCGACCACTTGACGACCGTCAGCCGCACCACGGACCGGCCGCCCGGACGCACCACGCCCGACAGATCGAATTCGGCCGCCAGATGGGAGTCCTTGGAGATGCCGACGGGCCGTCCGTCCACATGCACCAGCAGCACGCTCTCGGCGGCCCCGACCTGGAGCACGACGCGGCGCCCGGCCCACTCGGCGGGGACGTCGATCTCCCGCTCGTACACACCCGTCGGATTGTCGGCGGGCGACAGTGGGGGGAATTCCGCATACGGCATACGGATGTTCAGATACTGCGGGAGGTCGTCCGTGTCCTGCATGGTCCATACGCCGGGCACGACCGCCGTCGACCAGGGACCGACGACCGGCGCGTCCGGAGCGGACAGCAACCGGAACCGCCAGTCGCCGTCCAGGGAGTTCGCTCCGGAGCGCCGGTCGACGGCGTTCATGGGCAGCCGTCCCCACGAGGTCACCTCGGGCGCCTCCCAGGGGCGGAGTGTCAGCAGCGGATCCGTCACTTGATCGCTCCCTTCGCGAGGTCGCCGATCATCTGACGGGCGCCGATCGCGAACACGATCAGCAGGGGGACGAGGGCGAGCAGTGCGCCGGTCATGACCATTCCGTAGTCCGTGGTTCCGTGAGTGCCGTTGAGCTGGGACAGCGCGACCTGGAGGGTCACGTTGTCCGGGTTGGTGAGGGCGATCAGGGGCCAGGCGTAGTCGTTCCACTGGCCCATGAAGGTGAAGATGCCGAGGAAGGCCAGGCCGGGCCGGACCACCGGGAGGGCCACGTGCCAGTACTGGCGGAGGAAGTTCGCCCCGTCGATGCGGGAGGCGTCGAGGAGTTCGTCGTGGATCGCGCCCTTCATGTACTGGCGCATCCAGAAGATGCCGAAGGCGTTGGCGGCCGCCGGCACGATCAGCGCCGTCATCGAGCCGATCCAGCCGAGCTTCGCCATGATGACGAACTGGGGAATCGCCTGGAGCTGCGCCGGGACCATGAAGATGAACATCAGCAGGACGAACAGCAACCGCTTGCCCGGAAAGGCGAACTTGGCGAAGACGAAGGCGGCGAGCGAGTCGAAGAACAGGACCAGGAAGGTCACCGATCCCGCCACCAGCAGGGAGTTGAACATCGAGCCGAAGAAGTCGATGGTGTCGAAAAGACTGCGGACGTTCTCCAGGAAGTGCGTTCCCGGCAGCAGTTCGGGCGGGTAGGAGAAGATCTCCGACGACGCGTGCGTCGACATGATCACGGCCCAGTAGAACGGGAAGGCCGAGAGCAGGACGCCGACGACGAGGGCGGCGTGCAGTCCGATCCCTCTGCGGCGGGACCCGTCGATCCTCCTGGCGCGCCGGGTTTCTCGGGTGGATGCCATGGTGCGGGCCTCCCTATTCTTCGCCCCGGCGCTGCACCAGCCGCCAGTGATGATCGAGAAGAGGACGACGACGAGGAAGATGCCCCACGCCACGGCGGCGCCGTAGCCGAAGTCGTTGTTGTCGAAGGTCTGCTGGAAGAAGTAGAGGACCATCGTCCGGCCGGCGTGACCCGGACCGCCCGAGAACGTCGAGTCGTTCGAGGTGTTCTGGAGCAGCACCTGGGGTTCGGAGAAACTCTGCAGACCGGTGACCGTGGACACGACGAGCACGAACAGCAGCACCGGCCGCATCATCGGCAACGTGATCCGGAAGAAGGTCTGCACCGGCCCCGCGCCGTCCATGCGCGCCGCCTCGTACAGCTCGCCCGGGACGGTCTGCAGGCCGGCGAGGAAGATGATCGCGTTGTAACCGGTCCACTGCCAGGTCATCAGCGTCGCGATGGCGATCTTGATGCCCCACGGGGTGTTCAGCCAGGCGATCTGGTCGAGACCGATCGCCTGGAGGAACGCGTTCGCGAGGCCGAAGTTGGTCGAGAAGACCGAACCGAAGATGATCGCGATCGCCACGACCGAGGTGACGTTCGGCAGGAAGTACGCCACGCGGTAGAGGTTCTTGAAACGGACCGCCGAGTTGAGCATCACGGCCGTCACCATCGCCAGGAAGATCATGGGGAAGGTGGCCAGGGCCCAGATGACGAGCGTGGTCCCGATCGAGCTCCAGAACTCTGAGTCGCTCACCAGGTACCGGTACTGCGACAGCCCCGCCCACTCCATCGTGCCGAGGCCGTCCCACCGGTGGAAGGACAGGTAGAGCGAGAAGCCGACGGGGATCAGGCCGAAGCAGAGGAAGAGCAGGTAGAAGGGGGAGATCGCGGCGTACAGGTGCCAGTACTTCCGCAAGCCCGTCCGGGGCCGGGTGACGGGGACGTCCGCCACGACCGCCGGGGGCGTCTCCAGCGCGGGGAGGGTGGCCATCAGTAGCTCACCCCCAGGTGCTTCGCGATGCGCCGGCATTTGCTCATGGCGTCACTCCAGGCCTGCTTCGGGTCCTTGCCGAGGACGCCGACGTTCTTGATCTCGTCCTTGATGGGCTGCCCGAGTGCGACGTCGAACGGGCTGTTGTAGGCGACCACGATCTTCTGCGCGGCCGGGCCGAAGACGTCCATCGTGACCTGCCCGCCGAAGAACTCGTCCGGCTCGCGCACCTGCTTCAGGTCGTACGAGGCCGGGGTGGACGGGAAGAGCCCCGCGTCCACGAACCCCTGCGCCTGGTTCCCCGCGTCGAGCATCCAGCTGATGATCCGGAACGCCCGCTCGGGTTCGCGGCACGCCTTGGTGATGGACAGGAAGGAGCCGCCGTTGTTGGAGGGCCGCACGGGCATGTCGGCCACCCGCCACCGGCCCTTGGTCTTCGGCACGCCGTTCTTGAGGTCGCTGGTGGCCCAGGAGGCGCCCAGCTGGCTCGGCAGCTTGCCGTCCTCGACGGCCGACAGCTGGTCCGGGGTGCCGTTGACCAGGTTGGACACGATCTTGCGCTGTGTGGCCTCCACGGCGAGCGCCCAGGCGCCGCGCACGTGCTCCCGGTCGCCGATGAAGTGGCGGTCCTTGTCGACGTACCGCTCGCTGCCCTGCTGGACCACGTTCTCGAAGACACTGTTGACGTCGGTGAGCAGGAAGGTCCCCGGAATCCGCTGCCGCAGCCGCTCGCCCGCCGCGAAGAACTTCTCCCAGGTGTCCAGTTCGGCGGACACGTCGGCGGGCTCGTAGGGCAGGCCCGCCTTCTGGAAGACCGCGTACTGGTAGAAGTGCGCCACCGGCCCGCAGTCGATCGGGAAGCCGACCATCCTGCCGTCGTCCGCGATGCCCTGCTCCCACTTCCAGGGCAGGTACCGCGACTCGTACTTCTGCGCGCCGAGGGTGCGCAGATCCACGAACTGGTCGGCGTTGGGCAGGTAGGACGCCATGTCCTCGCCCTTCAGCCCCGCGATGTCGGGGACGTGGGCGCGCCCGGCCATCGTGGTGATCAGCTTCGACCGGTAGTAGCCGCCGATCTTGATGGCCTGGAGGTCGACCGAGCTGTCGTAGCGGGCCCTGGCGTTCTTGACGACCGTGTCGCCCAGGCCTCCGTCCCAGTACCACAGGACCATGTTCCGGCCGGTCGAACCGGTCGGAACGGCACAGCCGGACGCCAGGCCGCCGAGCGCCGTGGCGGCCGAACCGGCCAGGCCCGCACGGAGCAGGCCTCTACGTGAGAGCCGCACAGCTCCCACCGCCTTTCGGATCTGTTCGCGTCTTCGCAGACGGGGTGCCATTCGAGGGGCATGCGGGGGTTGTCTTCTGGATGCGGGCGCGGTCAGGGCCGCGGGGCGGGCGGGGTGACCGGCGCGTGCCGCACGGGTGGGCCCACGTCCGCCGGGATGCGGTCGGCGAGGAAGGCGTACTCCCGTTTGAGTCCGGGATCCCGCAGCGAGCGCCACCAGCGGTCGACGCCGTACCAGCCGGGGGCCGCCAGCGCCCCGCCGTGGTGTTGCACCGAGAGCCCGGCGGCGAGGACGGCGAACCGCAGGCGTTCCGCCAGCGGCCAGCCGCCGAGCGAGGCCGCCACGAAGCTCGCGCCGAACACGTCACCGGCGCCCGTCGCGTCCAGGACATCGATGTCAAGAGCCGGGACCTCGGCATACTCCCCGGTCGCCTGATCGACCGCGATCGCTCCGTCGGCCCCCCGGGTGACCACGGCCACCGGCACCAGTTCCGCGAGGGTGCCGAGCGCGGCGAGCGCGCTGTCGGTGCGGGTGTACGCCATCGCCTCGGCCTCGTTGGGCAGGAAGGCGTGGCACAGGGCGAGCTGGTCGAGCAGGTCGGTGGACCACCGCCGGGTGGGGTCCCAGCCGACGTCGGCGTAGATCCGGGTGCCGTTCGCGGCCGCCTCGGCGAGCCAGGCGCGCGGTTCGGCCTCCAGGTGGACGAGGGCCGTGCACGCCTCGGGCGGGTTGCCCATCAGCACGTCCTGCGAGTACGGCGGCTCCTGGCCGTGGGTGACGAGGGCCCGGTCGTGGCCGTGCGCGAGGGCGACGGTGACCGGCGTGTGCCAGCCGTCCGCCACCCGGGACAGGGTGAGGTCGACGCCCTCCTGGCCGGCCAGGACCTGGCGGCAGTGCGCGCCGTAGAAGTCGTCGCCGAAGACCGTGGCCAGCGAGGTCCTGAGGCCGAGGCGCGACGCGGCCACCGCGAGGTTGGCGATGCCGCCGGGGCCGCAGCCCATGCCGGCCGTCCAGATCTCCTCGCCCGGCGTCGGCGGCCTGCCGAGCCCCGTGAGGACGAGGTCGTAGAAGAGCAGCCCGGTGAGCAGTACCTCGGGCCGGTCGTCGTCCACCACACATCCTCCCTCGTCGGGGGAGCTCGTCCTGTCGGGGGAGCTCGTCATACCTCTTCAATTCGGTGACCGGAATCGTGCGCCCCTCGGCGGCATTGGTCAATACCTCAGCAGAAGTGAGCATGGATTTGATTGAAGATGACGAGTAGTGTTCACGTCGTGCTGGCAGAACGACGACATCAACTCATCCTGCGGGCCCTGCGCTCGGGTGGTCCCGCGGCCGTGACCGATCTCTCCGAACAGCTGGGTGTGAGCCCTGCCACCATCCGGCGCGACCTGGTGAAACTGGAGGAGGACGGCCTGCTCACCCGGGTGCACGGCGGCGCCGTCGCGGAGGAGGGCGACCAGCCCTTCGCCGAGGTCGCCGAGGTACGGGTGGGTGAGAAGGACGCCATAGCCGCCCACGCGGCGGCCATGGTCGCCGACGGCCAGTCGATCCTCCTCGACATCGGCACCACCGCCTACCGCCTGGCCCGGCAGCTGCACGGCCGCCGGCTGACGGTCGTCACCAGCAACCTCGTGGTCTACGAGGAGCTCGCCGACGACGAGGGAATCGAGCTGGTCCTGCTCGGTGGCATGGTCCGCCGCGAGTACCGCTCACTGGTCGGTTTCCTCACCGAGGACAACCTGCGGCAGCTGCATGCCGACTGGGTCTTCCTCGGGACCAGTGGAGTGCGGCCGGGCGGACAGGTGATGGACACGACGGTCGTCGAGGTGCCGGTGAAGCGGGCCATGATCAAGGCCGGTGACAAGGTCGTCCTCCTCGCCGACTCGGCGAAGTTCCCGGGTACCGGCATGGCGAAGGTCTGCGGTCCCGAGGACCTGGACGTGGTGGTGACGGACACGCCGGTCGATCCGGCGACCCGGTCCTCCTTCGAGGAGGCGGGCGTCGAGGTGGTCGTGGCAGGAAAGGTGCAAGCGTGAAACTGACGATTCTGGGCGGCGGCGGATTCCGGGTGCCGCTCGTGTACGGGGCGCTCCTGACGGACCGCGCCGAGGGCCGGGTCACGGAAGTCGTTCTGCACGATCTGGACGACAGCCGGCTGTATGCGGTCGCCCGTGTACTGGACGAGCAGGCGGCCGTCGTCCCGGACGCGCCCCGGGTGACCGCCACCACCGACCTCGACGAGGCCCTGCGCGGCGCCGACTTCGTCTTCTCCGCGATCAGGGTCGGCGGCCTCGAAGGCCGCGCGAACGACGAGCGGGTGGCCCTGGCCGAGGGCGTCCTCGGTCAGGAGACGGTCGGCGCGGGAGGGATCGCCTACGGTCTGCGGACGGTCCCCGTCGCCGTCGACATCGCCCGGCGGGTGGCCCGGCTGGCCCCCGACGCCTGGGTCATCAACTTCACCAACCCGGCGGGCCTGGTCACCGAGGCGATGTCCCGGCACCTCGGCGACCGGGTGATCGGCATCTGCGACTCTCCGGTCGGGCTCGGCCGCCGGATCGCCCGCGTGCTCGGCGCCGACCCGAAAGAGGCGTGGATCGACTACGTCGGTCTCAACCACCTCGGCTGGGTCCGCGGGCTGCGGGTCGCCGGTCGCGACGAACTCCCGCGGCTGCTCGCCGACCCCGGCCTGCTCGGTTCCTTCGAGGAGGGCAAGCTGTTCGGCGTCGACTGGCTCCAGTCCCTCGGCGCGATCCCCAACGAGTACCTGCACTACTACTACTTCAACCGGGAGGCCGTACGGGCCTACCAGCAGGTCGAGAAGACCCGCGGCGCCTTCCTGGCCGACCAGCAGGCCCGCTTCTACGAGGAGATGAAGCGCCCCGACGCCGCGGCCCTGACCGCCTGGGACCGCACCCGCGCCGAACGCGAGGCCACCTACATGGCCGAGAACCGGGAGACGGCCGGCGCCGGCGAGCGCGACGCCGACGACCTCTCCGGCGGCTACGAGAAGGTGGCCCTCGCCCTGATGCGGGCCATCGCCCGGGACGAGCGCACCACCTTGATCCTCAACGTCCGCAACCAGGGCACCCTCGCGGTGCTCGACGCGGACGCCGTCATCGAGGTGCCCTGCCTCGTGGACGCCAACGGCGCCCATCCGGTGGCCGTGGCCCCGCTGCCCGACCACGCCACCGGGCTGGTCTGCGCGGTGAAGGGCGTCGAGCGCGAGGTGCTGGCCGCCGCCGCGTCCGGGTCCCGCGCGACGGCCGTCAAGGCGTTCGCGCTGCATCCGCTGGTGGACTCGGTGAACGTCGCCCGCAAGCTGGTCGAGGGCTACACCGACGTCCATCCAGGGCTGGCGTACCTTAGGTGAGCCCAGGGGGAAAGCGCTTTCCCCGCTTTCCCCCTGACCAGCTCGCCCCCCGGCCCCCCAGGGCCTCCCCGCCCCTCGTGGTCCCTGTCTGGAGATGTGCCATGCATGACGAACGCCGCCGCATCGAGGAGCGCGTCGAGCGCGTCCACAACCAGCGCGTCAAGCCCGCGATCTACGCGGCCCGCGTGCCCTTCGATGTCCAGGCCTGGCAGGCGCCGGGGGAGCCCGTCCCCTTCGCGGAGGCCGCGGCCGCCGCCTACGAGCCCTTCACGATGGACACCCCGTGGGGCCCGCCCTGGGGCACCACCTGGTTCCGGATGCGCGGGCAGGTGCCCGCCGAGTGGGCCGGCAAGCGCGTCGAGGCCGTCATCGACCTCGGTTTCGTGGGCGACTGGCCCGGCAACCAGGCCGAGGCCCTCGTCCACCTCGCCGACGGAACGCCGCTGAAGGCGGTCAACCCGCTCAACCAGTACGTGCCCATCGGCAACCCGGCGACGGGCGGGGAGAGCATCGACTACCTGGTCGAGGCGGCCTCCAACCCGGACATCCTGGCGAACGACTTCGCGGGCCCGACCCTGCTGGGCGACGTCCTGACGGCGGGCGACCGGCCGCTGTACACCTTCCGCCGTGCCGACATCGCCGTTCTCGACGAGGACGTCTGGCACCTCGACCTGGACCTCCAGGTGCTGCGCGAACTCATGGTCCACCTCGGCGAGCACGAGCCGCGCCGGCACGAGATCATGCACGCCCTGGACCGGGCCATGGACGCCCTCGACCTGGACGACGTCTCCGGCAGCGCCGCGGCGGTCCGCGAGGTCCTCGCGCCGGTGCTGGCCAGCCCCGCACACGCCAGCGCCCACACCATCTCCGGCGTCGGTCACGCGCACATCGACTCGGCCTGGCTGTGGCCGATCCGCGAGACGAAGCGCAAGACCTCCCGCACCTTCTCCAACGTCACCTCGCTCGCCGAGGAGTACGACGACTTCATCTTCGCCTGCTCGCAGGCCCAGCAGTACGAGTGGGTGCGCGACAACTACCCGCAGGTGTGGGCGCGCATCCAGGAGTCGGTGAAGAAGGGGCAGTGGGCCCCGGTCGGCGGCATGTGGGTCGAGTCCGACGGCAACCTGCCCGGCGGCGAGGCGATCGCCCGCCAGCTGGTCCACGGCAAGCGGTTCTTCATCGAGCACTTCGGCATCGAGACCAAGGGCGTCTGGCTGCCGGACTCCTTCGGCTACAACGCCGCCTACCCGCAGCTGGCCAAGCTCGCCGGGAACGACTGGTTCCTCACCCAGAAGATCTCCTGGAACCAGACGAACAAGTTCCCCCACCACACCTTCTGGTGGGAGGGCATCGACGGCACCCGCATCTTCACGCACTTCCCGCCCGTCGACACCTACAACGCGCGGTTCAGCGGCGAGGAGATGGACCGCGCCGTGCGCAACTACGCGGAGAAGGGCGGCGGTACGCGCTCCCTCGCCCCCTTCGGCTGGGGCGACGGCGGCGGCGGCCCCACCCGCGAGATCATGGAACGGGCGCGCCGGCTCGCCGACCTGGAGGGCTCGCCGAAGGTCGTCGTCGAGCACCCCGACGACTTCTTCGCCAAGGCCCGAGCGGAGTACCAGGACGCGCCCGTCTGGGTCGGCGAGCTCTACCTGGAGCTGCACCGGGCCACCTACACCACCCAGGCCCGCACCAAGCAGGGCAACCGGCGCAGCGAACACAGGCTGCGCGAGGCGGAGTTGTGGGCGACGACGGCCGCCCTGCACGCGCCGGGCTACGCCTACCCGTACGCGAAGCTCGACCGGCTCTGGAAGACGGTGCTGCTGCACCAGTTCCACGACATCCTGCCGGGTTCCTCGATCGCCTGGGTGCACCGCGAGGCGGAGGCCGAGTACGCGCGGGTCGCCGAGGAGCTGGAGGCGCTGACGGCCGAGGCGGTCGCCGCGCTGGGCGGCGGACGGCGGGACGGCGGACGGCGGGACGGCTCGCTCCGGGTGTTCAACACCAGTCCCTGCGGCCGGGCCGAGGTGGTCCGCACGCCCGAGGGCGCGCCGGCCTACGTGGAGGTGCCCGCGAGCGGCAGCGCGCCGCTGACCGGCGCGGAACCCCCGCGGCCGGTGACGGTCTCCGGGCGGGTCCTCGACAACGGGCTGGTCCGCGTGCAGGTCGCGCAGGACGGCACACTGTCGTCCGTGTACGACCTGAGGGCCGACCGCGAAGTCCTCGCCGGCCAGGGCAACCTGCTGCGTCTGCACACCGACCTCCCGAACTGCTGGGACGCCTGGGACATCGACAAGCACTACCGGAACCGGTACACCGACCTGCTGGAGCCGGACGAGGTGACCGTCGTCGAGGAGGACCCGCTCGTCGGCGCGATCCGCGTCACGCGCTCCTTCGGCAAGGGCTCGACGATCACCCAGACCATCACGCTCCGCGCCGGCAGCCCCCGCGTCGACTTCGAGACCGACATCGACTGGCACGAGGCCGAGAAGATCCTCAAGGCGGCCTTCCCGGTGGACATCCGGGCCCCGCACTCCTCCGCCGAGATCCAGTTCGGCCACATCCAGCGCCCCACCCACACCAACACCAGCTGGGAGGCGGCCCGCTTCGAGGTCTCCGGTCACCGCTGGGTGCACATCGGCGAGCCCGGTTACGGCGTCGCGGTCATCAACGACTCCACCTACGGCCACGACGTCTCCCGCACGGTCCGCGAGGACGGCGGCACGACCACCACCGTCCGCCTCAGCCTGGTCCGCGCGCCGCGGATCCCGGACCCCGAGGCCGACCAGGGCAGGCACCGTTTCAGCTACGCGCTGCTCCCCGGCGCGAGCATCGAGGACGCGGTCGCCGAGGGCTATTCCCTCAACCTCCCGCTGCGCGTGGCCGACGCGCCGGACACCACCCCCGAACCCGTCGTGTCGGTGGACGGCGCCGGGGTCACCGTCGAGGCGGTGAAGCTCGCCGACGACGAGTCCGGGGATGTCGTCGTCCGGCTCTACGAGTCGCGCGGCGGCCGTTCGACCGGCACCCTGCGTACCGGCTTCCCGTTGGCCGCCGCCCAGGTGACCGACCTGCTGGAACGGCCGCTGGAGCCCGCGGCCGTCGGCGAGGACGGCACGATCGCCGTCGTACTGCGGCCGTTCCAGATCCTGACACTCCGTCTGGAGCGCGCCGCCGACGGCCGTCGGTGACGGCCCCGGGGCGGGCGCGATCCCGTGCGCGCCCGCCCCGGTCGGTGAACCAGGGTTGCACCGGCACGGCACCGGGTCCGGCCGGGCCGGGCCGGGATCGCGTGGGGCTGCCGGGTCGGCGATACGACCGGCGGGGCACAGTGCCGGCGGGGCACAGCGCCGGCGGGGCACAGCGCCGGCGGGGCACAGCGCCGGCGGGGCACAGCTGTTCGGGCCGGTCGGCCGCTCCCCGTGACAGCGGCCAACCGACCCGATCCCCCGTACCGCCGGGAACCCCCCGTCGATTCCCGGACTTCCCCCGTGGATCCCTGTGCTTCCCCCTGGAGCCCCGTGCTTCCCCGGTTGCTCCCCCGTGGGGCCCTTCACTCTTAAGAGCGAGCCCCCCGGATCCTGATACACCCTGAGCCGAAAAAGTCCCCCGGACGGTGGTCCGGGGGACTTCCGCGCGCGTCCGGGACGCTCAGCCGGTGAAGCCGGCCGTGATCGAGGTGAACTGCCAGGTGCTCTGGCTGATGCCGGAGCAGTTGCTCACCACGCCACCGCCCGGGCAGGGCCGGTCGCGGTTGACGGCCCAGTAGGCGAGCCGGGCGATGTGGTGGGAGTTGGCCCAGTCACGGATCTGGGTCCAGATCGCCGGGGTGGTGTTCTCCTGCTGGTCCGACAGGCCGTTCATGCCGGAGATGCCGATGTGGGCGTAGGCGGTCGCGTCGTCCCAGCCGAAGGTCGACTTGAGCTTGTTCTTCAACCCCTCCGTGGCGTTCACGGTGTTGCCGTACATGTCCGCACCGCCGCCGAAGTCGAACGGCATGATGGTGAAGACGTCGATGTCGGCGCCGAGCGACTTGGCCTGCTCGATGAGACGGTTGCCGTAGTAGGTCGGCCCGGTCGTGGACGTCCCGAAGGTGACGATGGTCTTCAGACCGGGGTTGTTGGCCTTGACCGTCTTCAGCGCGGTGAGGATCCGCGCCTGCACGGCCTCGTTCTCGAACTCGTCCGTGTTCTCGATGTCCATGTCGATCGCCTTGAGGGAGTAGGCGTCGATCACCTTCTGGAGCGCGGCCGCCAGCGCGCTCGCCGAGGAGCAGTTGGCGCCGAGCTTGCTGCCCTGCCAGCCGCCGAACGAGGGGACGATGTCGCCGCCCGCCGAGCGGACCTGGTTGATGACGCTCTGGTCGACCCCGCCGGTCAGCGGCCGGTTGCTGTCCCACATCGGGTTGCACCCGCCGCCGTCCAGCATGAACGCCATCGTGAACCACTTGATGCCGGTCGAGCTCATCACCGTGGACACGCTCGGCGGGTCGCCCCAGCCCTCGAACAGATAGGGCGCGGCCTGCTTGAAGCCGGTCCCGCCACCGCCGCCCGCGTTCGTCGTCACACTCACGGAGTTGGATGCCCCGGAGGTGTTGCCGGCCGCGTCGCGTGCCTTCACCGTGAACGTGTACCCGGTGCTCGCGGACAGTCCGCTGACCGTGGCGGAGGTACCCGAGACGGTGAGGACCCTGGCGGACCCGCTGTACACGTCGTATCCCGTGACGCCGACGTTGTCGCTGGAGGCGTTCCAGGACAGCGACACGCTGGAGGACGTCTTGCCGGTCGAGGTCAGAGCGCCCGGCGCGGTCGGCGCCTGGGTGTCCGACCCGCCTCCGCCGCCCGGTCCGTCCAGGCTGACGTCGTCGGCGTAGTAGGTGCCCTGGGCGTACCAGCCGTGCGTGTAGATGGTGGCGCTGGTCTGCGAGGCCCCGGTGGTGAAGGACACCGACAGCAGGCTGTACGCCGACGGTGACGACGTCCACGTGGAGGCGCCGCCGTCGACACCGAGGTAGACGTAGGAGCCGCGCACCCAGCCGGTGAGCGCGTACGTGGTGCCCGGCTGGACCGGGACGGTCTGGCTGCACTTGGCGATGTCGCTCGAACTCACCGCCCCGGCAAGGGCCTTGGAGCCGCCGTGCGTGGGTGAGGAGACGACGGAGCCGAGGTTGCCGGTGCAGGACCAGGGCGAGAGGGCCCCCGACTCGAGACCGGGGTTGGTGAGGATGTTGGCCGCCTGGGCGGTGCCCGGCAGCGCGACGGCCCCGGCGAGGGCGAGACCGGCGGTGCCGAGCAGGGCGAGGAAGCGACGCCATGGGCGTCCGAAGGGTCTGGTGCGCACGCGTTCTCCCTGAAGGAATGGGGGTGTTCGGGAGTGCAGGGGAGTGCAAGGGGGTGCGCAACAAAGTTGGTATGGACCAATCCGCCTGTCAAGGCGGAAGACGGAATTGGTCCATACCGGTGGGTGGAATGTCCTACTTGTTCTTTCCGGGCCCGGTCTTCCCGCAGCTCGAGCTCTCCGGGAGCCGTCTTCTCTAGAGCGGCAGTGCCTGCGCGGCGCCCGCCGTGGTCACCTCGACGGAGTCCGCGGGTGCGGGCACGGCCGGCAGCAGCGGCTCGGCGGTCTCCTCCACCCGCTGGTGCGGCAGCGTGACCGCGCGCAGCGGACGCGGCCCCGACACCACCGTGTAGTCCTGCCCCAGGAACCGCGGCACGATCTCGCCCGGGTCCTCGCCGAGCGCCAACTGCACAGCTGCCCAAGGGGCGTTGACACCGCACAGCGACAGCTGGTGGAGCCCGCCGGCCGGGCGGGTGTTGACGTCCATCAGGACCGGCCGGTCGCCGAACATCCGGAACTGGATGTTGGACAGGTAGTGCAGGCCGAAGCCCTCCGCGATGAGACGCGCCGGCTCCAGCCACTGCTCGTGCAGGGTGAAGCCCCGGCGGCGGCCGTTCTTCGTCCGGCCGATGGCCATCCGCAGGATGTTGTCCGGACCGGTGAGGCAGTCCACGGACACCTCCGGCTGCTCCAGGCGCGGCATGACCAGCCAGTCGATCTGCTCCTCACCCTGGTCCTCCGCCCGCTTCAGCGCCTCGACCACCATGTCGAGCTGGACGTACGGGCTCGGGAAGCCGCTGAGGTGCGTCAGCGAGAAGGGGGTGCGGGTGATCATGCGGAAACCCACCCCGCCCGCACCGGACGCCGGCTTGAAGCACGCCCGGTGCCCCGCCTCCTCCAACTCCCCTACAGCGGCGACGAGTTCCTCCGCCGTCCGGACCCGGAACCATGGCGGCACGGGCACGCCGATCGCCTGCACGGCCTCGTACGCGATCACCTTGTCGTGGAAGACGGCGACGGCCTCCGGCGGCGGCGCCAGCAGGGCCGTGCCGACCGCGTCGAAGTCGGCCCGGTGCGCCACGACGGCCGCCTGGTGCAGCCGGGGCACGAACACGTCGATACTGCGGCGCCTGCACTGCGCGAGGGCGTACTCGACGTACGCGGCCGGGGAGAGGCCCTCCGGCTCCAGTTCGGCGGTGTCGGCGGCGGCCAGGACGGGGGAGTCGGCGTCACCGTGCGTGGCGTGGATCTCGACCGCGCGGTCACTGGGATTTCGTCGCAGCTGATCCGTGAAGAACACGTTCTCCGCGTACGTGCGGTTGAGCCAGACGCGTACGCGAGAGACCATGCAGGCCGCCTTTCACGGTTCGCGGGCAGGGCAAAGCGGGCCCGGCCCGGGCAGGGGGATTGGAGGGTCACCAAACCGCCCTGTGGAAGGGTCGTCCATGGCGGTGGTGTTGGGGCGATCATACGGCTTCCCGGGGGTGCGGCGTGCAACGCCCGTGTTACGGATTTTCCGATCTTGTTCACGTGGGGCGCGTGTTCGGGTAGGGGGCGCCACGGCGCAGGTGGAGCCGTGTCCGGGTCCGGCGGAGGACCCGGACCGTCCTTGTACCGCGCGCGCGAATGTGTTCTCGTGGTGGCCCAGGTGTATGCGTGAGGATGCGGGGGAGTGGGCTCGTGAGCGGGGGCGGAAGGTGACGTCGACGGCCGGTGGCGCCGGGCGGCTGCTGGCCATCAGTGATCTGCACATCGGCTATCCGGAGAACCGCGCGCTGGTCGAGGCCATGGCCCCGGAGTCGGACGAGGACTGGCTGCTGGTCGCAGGTGACGTCTCGGAGAACGTCGCCGACATCCGGTGGGCACTGAAGACCCTCGCCGGCCGTTTCCGCAGGGTCGTCTGGGCGCCCGGCAACCACGAGCTGTGGACCCCTCCCACGGACCCGGTCACCCTGCGCGGAGTCGCCCGTTACGAGTACCTCGTCGAGGTCTGCCGCGACCTGGGCGTCACCACGCCGGAGGACCCCTACCCGCTCTGGGAGGGCCCCGGCGGTCCGGTGGCGGTCGCGCCGCTGTTCCTGCTGTACGACTACTCGTTCCTCCCGGCCGGCTGCGCCACCAAGGAGGAGGGGCTGGCCTACGCGAAGGGCACCGGCATCGTCTGCAACGACGAGTACCTGCTGCACCCCGATCCGTATCCCAGCCGTGAGGCCTGGTGCCGGGCGCGCGTCGCCGAGACCGAACGGCGGCTCGCCGAGATCCCCGACGGCGTGCCCGTCGTCCCCGTCAACCACTATCCGCTGCACCGGCACCCGATGGACGTGCTGTGGCACCCCGAGTTCGCCATGTGGTGCGGCACCGCTCTGACGGCGGACTGGCACCGCAGGTTCCGGATCGAGACCATGGTCTACGGCCACCTGCACATCCCACGGACCACCTGGCACGAGGGCGTCCGCTTCGAGGAGGTGTCGGTCGGCTATCCCCGCGAATGGCGCAAGCGGGCGCAGCCGCCCGGCCGGCTGCGCCGCATCCTGCCCGGGGAGGCGGGAGCCGAGTGATCGGGGATCTGTTGCCCGAGTCGGTCGTGGCGGTCGAGGCCTTCGGCGAGGAGGGCGTCCGCGAGTTCGGGAACGCGCCCCTGTACCCGCAGGAGGAGGCACTGGTGGCGCGGGCGGTCGCCAAGCGCCGCCGCGAGTTCACCATCGTGCGTTCCTGCGCCCGGCGCGCCATGGAGAAGCTCGGCGTGCCCGCGCAGCCCGTGCTGCCGGGCGAGCGCGGCGCCCCGCAGTGGCCGGACGGCCTGACGGGCAG
The DNA here is from genome assembly GCF_030815485.1 of Streptomyces rishiriensis. Classification (NCBI taxonomy): domain Bacteria; kingdom Bacillati; phylum Actinomycetota; class Actinomycetes; order Kitasatosporales; family Streptomycetaceae; genus Streptomyces; species Streptomyces rishiriensis. The sequence goes on from NZ_JAUSWV010000002.1 coordinate 7,050,056, forward strand.
CATGACCCACTGCGCGGACTACTGCGCGGCCGCCCTGGTCCGCGCCGCCGACCTGGCCTCCCTCGGCATCGACGCCGAACCCCACGAGCCGCTGCCCGACGGCGTCCTGTCCGCCGTCGCCCTGCCCGCCGAGGCGGAGCGGCTGGGAAGGCAGGCTGCCGAGTTCCCCGAGGTGCACTGGGACCGGCTGCTGTTCAGCGCCAAGGAGTCCGTCTACAAGGCGTGGTTCCCGCTCACCCGCAAGTGGCTGGACTTCAGTGAGGCGGACATCGATCTCGCCCCGGCCCCCGCCCCGGCCTCCGCGACCGGGGCTGCCGGGGGCTCGCACGGCGTCTTCCGCGCCCGGCTGCTCGTCCCCGGGCCGGTGGTCGGCGGCCACCGGCTCGGGCACTTCGACGGCCGCTGGAGCGTCCGGCGGGGGCTGGTGGCCACGGCGGTCACCGTGCACCACGACTGAGGCGAGGTCCGCCCCGGCGGTCACCGTGCACCACGACTGAGGCGAGGGAGGTCCGCCCCCGGCGGGTCACCGTGCACCACGACCGGGGCGAGGTCCGCCCCCGGCGGTCACCGGCCCGGGCACCAGTTGTGCAGCAGCCGGAAGAACTCCTCCTCGTTGCCCGCAAGTCCCGCGGCGGCCAGGGCCTGCTCCGCCTCGGCCAGGACGGCGGGCGGGACCACCGGGGGCAGCCGGTCCTCCGGCGGATCCTGGGCGCCGGCCCTCTCGCCGTCCCCCTCGTCGCCGAAGGCGGCCCGTACGGTGTGCAGCAGCCGTAGGTAGGCCTGTACGGCGGTGCGCTCGCGGTCGGTCAGTACGGCAGTGGGCATCGGTCGGCTCTCCCCGTGTCGGCGTCGTGTCCCCCGCGCCCGACGGCGCGTACGCCCCCATGCGGCTGGCGCACCCCCCAGCTTGCCGCCCACCACTGACAATCCGGCCTGACCCGGCCTCGGTTCGCCCGCTTAGCGGAGGTGAAACCTCCTTGAAATCCCCTGGCGGGAAGGGGTTCTACGCTGAGATGAAGAGCTTTCGGCGGACCGCCGGCGGCCAGGCGTGCAGGAGGCGAGCAGGTGGTCGATGTCCCGCGGTGGCGCCCGGCGCGCGTCACCCGGCCGCGCCCGGTGGGCGAAGCGCAACCGGAGCTGCGGCACCGGGTCGTGCACGGATACCGGCGTGCCTTCCGCATGGCCGGCGAGGGCCCGGCGCTGGTCCTCGTCCACGGCATCGGCGACTCCTCGCGGACCTGGGCGGAACTGATCCCCGACCTGGCCCGCACCCACACCGTCATCGCCCCCGACCTCCTCGGCCACGGCGCCTCCGACAAGCCCCGGGCCGACTACTCGGTGGCCGCGTACGCCAACGGCCTGCGCGATCTGCTCAGCACGCTCGGCATCGAGTCGGCGACCCTGGTCGGGCACTCGCTGGGCGGGGGAGTGGCGATGCAGTTCGCCTACCAGTTCCCCGAACGCACCGAACGGCTGATCCTGGTCAGCGCGGGCGGAGTCGGCCGGGAGGTCAACCCCGCGCTGCGGCTGGTCTCGCTGCCGGGCGCCCATCTCGCGCTGTCCGCCCTCCGGTTGCCGGGGGCGCGGTTCCACGTCGGTCTCGCCGTCTCCCTGATGAGACTGCTGGACACCGGTCTCGGCCAGGACGCCCCCGACCTGCTCCACCTCGTCGACGCCCTGCCGGACGAGACCGCGCGCAACGCCTTCGTCCGCACCCTGCGCGCGGTCGTCGACTGGCGCGGCCAGGTCGTGACCATGCTCGACCGCTGCTATCTGACGGCCGGCATGCCGACGATGCTGCTGTGGGGCGACCGGGACAGCGTGGTGCCGGTGCGGCACGCGTACGAGGCCCACGAGGCGATGCCGGGCAGCCGGCTGGAGATCTTCGAGGGGGCCGGCCACTTCCCGTTCCACAGCGACCCCGCCCGGTTCCGCGCCCTCGTCGAGGAGTTCACCCGCTCCACGGCCCCGGCTCACTGGAACCGCGACCACTGGCGCGGGCTCCTGCGCGAGGGCAGGCCCAAGACGGGGACGACGGGTGCGCCGGACGGCACGGAACGGGACCTGCGGGAGGCGAGCGAGCGCAGCGCGACCTGACGACCGTGGGCGACGCGACGTGACGGCCGTACGCGACGACCGTAGTGACGGCCGTACCGGGGAGGCCGGTCGACGTCCGGGCGGCCGGAAGGGGCGGTGTTACGGCCCCAGATAGCCCAGCGAGGCCTCGATGCGGCCGGCCAGGTGGTCCCGCTGGCCCCGCTCCCGCGGTGACGAACCCGGGAGCCAGGTACGGCACTTGCTGGCCAGCAGCAGGCCGAAGCTCTCGGCCTCCCTCTCGTCCGTCAGGTCGAAACGGGTGCGCGCGGCGACGCTGCGCACCGTCGCCCGGAGATCCGCGCCGTCGCTGAGTAAACGGGCCGCGACCGCGGCGCCCTCGACGTGATGGCCGCAGTGGCCCGCCTTCATGTGCCACAGCTCGTGGCCCAGGATCACCAGCTGGTGCTCCGGAGCGGTGCGTTCCTCGATGACGACGAGGTCCTGGTCGGCCATGTCGAGCCACAGCCCGCTGGCGGTGTCGGCCGGGAAGGGGGCCATGCGGAAGTGCACGGGGCGGCCCCGCCGTCTGCTCATCCCGTCGCACAGGGCGGTGTACAGGTCGGCCGGCACGGCGGGGGCCGGCAGGGTCAGTTCCGCGACCAACTCGCCGCTGAGACGGCGCATTTCCCTGGCGATGCTCACAGTTCTCCCCCGGATCACGACTCGGGCCGCTTCACGCTCTCCAGGAGCATGTCCAGCCACTCGGCGACCTTGTCGCGGTGCTGGTCGGTGGGCAGCTGGGCGGCCCGCCAGGCGATTCCGCGCACGCCGTGGTCCTGCAGCAGCCGCTCCAGCGGGTCCTCGGCGGTCGCGGCCGCCTCCCGTGCGGCGAGCTTCTGCAGCAGCTCCTGCTCGATGTGCTGGAGGGCCCCCGCGAGCGCCTCGGGGTCCTCGGCCGTGAGAAAGCCGGCGTGCACCCGGAAGAAGCGCTGGAGGGCGTCGCAGTGCTCCATGGTGGGCCGCCGGTCGCCGTTGATGAGGGCGCCCGCCTGCTGGCGCGACATGCCGGCGCCGTCGGCGATCTCCTGCTGGGTGTACTTGCGGCCGTTCGGCTTCAGCCGGGTACGGCGCAGCAGGTCCAGGCGTTGCAGGAAGCGGGCCTGCACATCGGGCTCACCGGCGGGCCGGCCGCTCAGCAGGGCCTTGACCACCGACTCCGGCACACCGGAGGCGACGGACAGCCGACCGGTGCCGAAGACCTCCGCGTGCGGCACGCCGAGCCGGTCGGCGAGCGCGGCGACACGGGCGACGACGGCCGACATCAGCACCGTCGCCGCGGCGCCCGGAACCTCGAAGCCATCTCCCGACACCGACAGGTCTCCTAGGTCTCTCACGTCCCTCTCACAGGCACACGATCACCAAAACAGACGGTCGCCGTGAACTGCGTGGAGAGTAACCGGTCTTTCGAACTCACATCCAGGTCTCGCCACAACTGTGGCCAATTTCAGCCGTCAACCAGCACGGAATGCCACGATAGTTGACACCGCTCGCGTCGGGGCAGCAGGATCGGGGCGCCGCGTGAAGGCCGCATAGGCAAGAGGGGTGACCTCCCGATGGCACATCAGGCAGGAGGGCAGCGGTCCGTACCGCGGCCCGTCCCCGAGAGTCTCGAGGCCCAGGCGTACCTGCACGACTACGCCGCATACCTGGAGGCCGTCCCCTTCCCGTCCGTCGTCCTCGACCACCGCTGGGACGTCGTTCTCTCCAACGACGCTTTCGCGTCACTTTTCCGGGAGGTGGGCCCGCATCCGACGGCCCTGCCCGGCGACAACTTCCTGCGTTTCGTCCTCTTCCATCCGGACGCCCCCTCGGTCCTCGGGGACCACGAGGCCGGCTGGTGCCTGCCGATGCTCGCCCGCTTCGCCGCGGCCGTGGAGCGGCACGGTCACGACCACGGGCTCCAGGCGATCCGCCGCGAGATCGCCCAGGATCCGATCATGGAGGCCGCCTACCGCCACGGGCTGCCGCACTGGATCCGAGCGGTCGGCGAGGAGGCCGTCGAGCACGACGGGGCGGTCCGGTCCCTGCTGCACCCCGATCCGCGCTGGGGCGCCACGGAGTGCCGCATCGTCGACGACACCCCGAGGACCCTGCACGACATGGGGTACACCCGGCTGACGATGGTGCTGCGCACCAGCCGCCCCGCCCCCGTGCCCCGAAGGACGCGCGCCGCGCGCCGTACGGCGAGCCACCTCAGCGTGGTCCCGGCCCCCGAGGCCTGACCGGGCACCGTCGGCGTTCAGGTCGCCGACGGCGCCTGGTCGGCACCGCGCGCACGCTCAGTGCGACGGAGGGGCGTCCGACTTCGTGAGGCGGTCCACCGGAGTCCCTCGCTTCGCCGCCTGGATCTGCTCGTACACGTGGGTCCGCAGTTCCGCGAAGCGCGGGGCCACCCGCGTGTGCAACTGGTCGCGCTCCGGCGGGAGATCGACCTTCAGCTGCTCGCGGACGACCGTCGGGGAAGCGGACAGGACGACGACCCGCTCACCGAGGTAGACGGCCTCGTCGATGTCGTGCGTGACGAACAGGATGGTGATCCCGCGCTCCCGCCAGAGCCCCCGGACCAGATCCTCCAGGTCGGCGCGGGTCTGCGCGTCCACGGCGGCGAACGGCTCGTCCATCAGCAGGACCCGGGGCTCGTAGGCGAGCGCCCGGGCGATCGCCACCCGCTGCTGCATCCCGCCCGACAACTGCCACGGGTACGCGGAGTGCGCGTCCTCCAGGCCGACCGAACGAAGGGCGTCCGCGACCAGCTCGCGCCGTCGGCCCTTGGACAACCGCTTCTGCCTCAACGGCAGTTCGACGTTCTCGCCGACCCGCATCCACGGGAAGAGGCTCCGTCCGTACTCCTGGAAGACGAACGCCATGTCCGGTGGCGGCCCCGTCACCCTCCGCCCCTCCAGGAGCACTTCGCCGGAGGTCGGCGTCAGCAGTCCGGCCATGCACTTCAGCAGGGTCGTCTTGCCGCAGCCCGACGGGCCGACGAGGCAGACGAGTTCGCCCGCCTCGACGGTGAAGGTGAGGTCGCGCACCGCCTCGACCCGGCGCCCGGACCCCTCGTAGACCTTCCGCAGGCCGGACACTGCAAGACGCGGGTGCATGGAAGGCCCTTTCGCGAGGGTCACGGGGACCGCCGGGTGGATGCGCGCAGACCGTGGTACCAACCGAGCACGCGACGCTCGACGACCTGGAAGAGCACCGACAGGACGAAGCCGAGGAGGCCGAGCACCAGGATTCCGGTCCACATGTCGGGGATGGCGAAACCGCGCTGGAACTGCACGATCGTGAAGCCGAGCCCGTTGCTCGCGGCGAACATCTCGCTGATGACCATCAGGATGATGCCGATCGACAGCGCCTGACGCAGTCCCGCGAAGATCTGCGGGCTCGCCGAGGGCAGCACCACGCCGCGCAACCGGGCGAGCCCCGTGATGCCGTACGACCGCGCCGTCTCCGCCATCACCGGGTCCACCGCCCGTACGCCCTCGACCGTGTTGAGCAGGACCGGCCACACGCAGCCGCTCGCGATGACGACGACCTTCATGGTGTCGCCGATGCCCGCGAACAGCATGATGACCGGAACCAGGACGGGCGGCGGCACCGCCCGCAGGAACTCCAGGACCGGCTCGCACACCGCCCGCACCCGCCGGTAGGAGCCGATGACCGTGCCCAGCGCCACCCCGACGACGGCCGCCGTCGCGTACCCGCCGAGCAGTCGCAGCACGCTCGGCCGCACGTCGGTGCGCAGCCGCTCCGCCGTCCACACGTCGGGGAAGGCCTTGACGATCGTCCGCAGCGGCGGCCAGTACACGTTCGTACTGCCGTCGGACGCCACCCACCACGCGGTGAGCAGCACGGCCGGCAGGGCGAGCGTGAGGAGCAACCGCAGCAGGACGCGCCGCCAGGCTCCGGCACCCGCCCGGAAAGGGGAGGTCCCGCTCACACCGCCACCTCCCCGCGCACCGACTGGTGCCAGGCCAGCGCGTGCCGCTCCACCGTCCGGGCCCCTACGTTGATCAGCAGGCCCAGCACGCCGGTGACGACGATCAGGGCGTACATCTCCGGCACCGCCTGCGAGGTCTGCGCGACGGCGATCCGCGCGCCCAGCCCCGGCGCCCCGATGACCAGTTCGGCGGTGATGACGAGGATCAGCGCGACGGCCGCGGCGAGCCGCACCCCGGTCATGACGTACGGCAGCGCGGTCGGCCACAGGACATGCCGGATCCGCGCCCAGGTGCCGAGTCCGTAGGAGCGGGCGGTCTCCTCGGCGACCGGGTCGACGTCCTGGACGCCGTACAGGACCTGGATCAGGATCTGCCAGAAGGAGGCGTAGACGACCAGCAGCAGGACCGAGCGCAGTTCGGTGCCGTACAGCAGCACGGCGAGGGGGATCAGGGCCACGGACGGGATCGGGCGCAGGAACTCGACGGTCGAGGCCGTGGCCTCGCGGAGGTACGGGACGACCGAGACGACCACGCCGGCCACGATCCCGGCGCCCACCGCGATCGCCAGCCCCAGGGCCCAGCCGGTGAGGGTGTCGCCGAGCGCCGTCCAGAAGGCGGAGTCGGCGAGCTCGTCGCCCAGCGCGCCGGCGATGCGGCTGGTCGGCGGGAAGTAGGCCTCCTTGACCAGCCCGAGCCGCGGCACCGCCTCGCCCAGGGCGAGGAAGGCCGCGAGCCCGGCGGCGCCGAGGGCGAGGTTCGTGCCTCTCACGGCAGCAGCTTCTCCAGGTCCGGGGGCGACGTGAAGAGCTCGTCCTGCTCGCCCAGCTTCTCCAGTGCCTCGATCGACGAACGGTTCGCCTCGGCGGGCCACTTGGGCAACGTCACCCGCGCCAGCACCGACGCCGGGATCTTGGTGTAGGTGGTGACGACCTCGCGGACCTCGTCCGGATGCGCGTCGGCGTAGGCGAGGGACTCCGCGGTGGCCTCCTGGAACTTCCTCACCACCTCAGGGTTCTTCTGCGCGTACTGCGTCGAGGTGAAGTACATGGCGACGGTGAGGTCCGGGGCCACGTCCACCAGCGGCGAGGCGATCTCCACACCGCCCTGGCTCTTGACGGTCGCCAGGGCCGGTTCGACGACCATGGCCGCGTCGATCTGCCCGCCGTCCAGGGCGGCGGGCATCTGATCGAAGGCCAGCTCGACGAACTTCACCCGGTCCGGGTCGCCGCCCGCCTTGCGCACCGACTCGCGCACGGCGGTCTCGTTGATGTTCTTGAGGGTGTTGATGGCGACCTTCTTGCCCTCGAGGTCCTTCGCGGACCTGAGAGCGCTTCCCTTCTTCACCGTGATCGCCCCGAAGTCCTTGCCCTGCACGCCCGTTGAGGCGATGCCGTTCGAAACGGCCTGCACGGGGACGCTGTTGGACTGCGCGACCATCAAAGAGGTCATGTTGCTGAAGCCGAACTGGAACTGGCCGCTGACGACTCCGGGCACGATCGCCGCGCCGCCCTGCGCGGTGGTGATCGACAGCTTCAGGCCGTGCTTCTCGTAGAAACCCTGTTTCACCCCCAGATAGACGGGCGCCACGTCGACGATGGGGATGAGTCCGAGTTCGACGGTCGTGGTGCCTGTGGACGACGAACTCCCGGTGGACGTACCGGAGTCGTCGGACGAGCCACAGGCCGCCGTGGCGAGCAGGAAGGTGCCGGCCGCGAGACCGGCGAACAGACGACGCAAGGCTCCTCCTGTGCAGACAACGGTGTTCCGACAGGCTGTGCGCACACCGCACAGTAGTGCTCAATTGGCGTGCAGGGAACGTAGAGCCCGCCGTCCGACGGGGTCAATGCTTTTAGCTGACGAAATTGTTGACAGTTGGGAGGCCGGCATGACCGCCGTGGCCCGAGCACCGCATTTCGTGAGGTCCTTCGAGCGGGGCCTCGCGGTGATCCGCTCCTTCGACGCCGAGCACCCCGCGCGCACCCTCAGCGACGTCGCCCGCGCCTGCGGGCTGACCCGGGCGGCCGCCCGGCGCCTGCTGCTCACCCTCGCGGATCTCGGATACGTCCACAGCGACGGACGGCTCTTCCGGCTCACCCCGCGGGTGCTGGAACTCGGCTACGCCTACCTGGCCGGCCTCACGCTCCCGCAGGTCGCCGAGCCGCATCTGGAGCATCTCGTCGCACAGGTGAAGGAATCCTCCTCGCTGTGCGTCCTGGACGGCGACGACATCGTCTACGTCGCCCGGGTGCCGACCACCCGCATCATGTCGGCCGTCATCACCGTCGGCACCCGCTTCCCGGCGCACGTCACCTCGGTGGGCCGGGTGATGCTCGCCGCCCTGACGGACGACGAGCTCGAACTCCGCCTCGGCCGGGCGCGGCTGCGCCCGCTCACCGGGCGGACGCTGGTCTCGCCGGAGGATCTGCGGGCGGAACTGGCACGGGTACGGCGACAGGGGTACGCCCTGGTCGACCAGGAACTGGAGGAGGGGTTGCGGTCGGTGGGCGCCCCGGTGCGCGGCCGGGACGGAACGGTGGTGGCCGGCGTGAACATAGCCGTCCACGCCGGCCGCACCTCGGTGGCCGCGGTCCGCCGAGATCTGCTGCCACCGCTGCTGGCCGCCGTGGCACGGATCGAGGCCGACCTGCGGATCACCGACCCGGCGGGCGGCGCCGCCGCACCTCGGGCCACGGATCCGGTCACAGGTCCAGGACGAGCTTCCGCCCCCGGCACCGGGACACGCAGATCATCATCGTCTCCCCGGCCTCCCGCTCCTGCGGACTGAGGACGGAGTCCCGGTGCTCCGGAGTGCCCTCCAGCACGTCGGTCTCGCAGGTGCCGCAGGTGCCCTCCGTGCACGAGTAGAGGACCTCGACGCCGGCCGCCCGCACGGTGTCCAGCACGGACACCCCCGCCGCGACGGTCAGCGTCCGGCCGCTCCGCGCGAGCTCGACCTCGAACTCGCCGCCCTCCTCGACCGGTTGCTCCTTGGCCTGGAACCGTTCGACCCGGAGCGCGCCGACCGGGCAGCGCTCCTCCACGGCGTCCAGCAGCGGACCGGGGCCGCAGCAGTAGACGAGGGTGCCCTCGGGCAGCGCGTCGAGCACGGCGCCGAGGTCGAGCAGACCGGTCTCGTCCTGCGGGGCGATGGTCACCCGGTCGCCGTACCGTGCCAGCTCCCCGACGAAGGCCATGGACGCGCGGGTACGGCCACCGTAGAGCAGGCTCCACTCGGCGCCCGCCGCCTCGGCCGCCGCCAGCATCGGCAGGACGGGGGTGATCCCGATGCCGCCCGCGACGAAGCGGTAGCGCTCGGCCGGGCGCAGCGCGAAATGGTTGCGCGGGCCCCGCACCCGTACCTTGTCGCCCGGCTGCAACCGCTCGTGCACATGGGCGGATCCACCCCGTCCGGCCGGCTCGCGCAGTACCGCGATCCGCCACGTGCGACGGTCGGCCGGATCGCCGCACAGCGAGTACTGGCGCTCCAGCCCCGGGCCGAGGACGAGATCCACATGGGCTCCCGGCTCCCAGGCCGGGAGCGGCTCGCCCAGCGGATGGCGCAGGGTGAGGGCGAGCACCCCGTCGGCCGCGAACTCGCGCCGCTCGACGACCAGTTCCGCTTCGTCACCGCTCATGACTCGTTCCCTCGCGGCCGGTGTCCTTCGGGGTGGCCGAGCATCCACTCCCACATCTCGATCGGGTCCTGCGAGGTGTGCTCGGCGCCGCAGTGACAGGTACCGTGCAGCACGTCGGTGCCCGGCAGCCAGTCGACGCGGTAGATCTCGCCGGTGGGACCGGTGCTCACAGCGCCCTCTCCACGGGCTTGTCGCCCTCCTCCACCAGCCGGGCGAGGATCCGGCGCGCGGCCAGCCCGCCGGTGTCGATGTTGATGCTCAGCTCCTGGTACCCGGTCCGTTCCGAACCGAGGGTGCGCTGAAGGAGGTTGAGCGCGTCGACGTCCTGCATGACCACCGTGTGGTTGTTGTCCCGCAGGAACGCGGTGACCTCGTCGTCGTCCGTGGCCCAGTCCCGCGAGACCATCCAGAAGTCGTACACCTTGCCGTCGGCGGAGGGCGTGATCGCGTAGGTGATCTCGGTGTGGAAGCCGTTCGGGTCGCTGCCGTCCGCCTCGGGCAGCACACCCACCGGCGCGATACGGCTGTGCAGCAGGTAAAGACAGGGCGCGTGGTACTCGATGTCCTGCCAGCGGGTGATCCGGCCCTCGATGCCGGTCGACCGGGCGTAGAACGGCGGGCACTCGGCGTCGTCCATGTGCCGGCTCACCCGCACGATCCCCGCGCCTTCGTCGACCTCGGTGGTGATCGGCGTCTCGGCGACCTCGGGGGTGCCGATGTAACCGCCGTGCAGATACGTCTCGTGGGAGAGGTCGAGGAGGTTGTCGACGAGCAGCCCGTAGTCCGCGTCGATGGGCTCCATGCCCTGGACGGTCGTCCAGCCGGGGGAGTCGAGGTGCCGGGCGCGCGGGATCGTCCGTGGGTCGGCGAGTGCCGGGTCGCCGATCCACACCCACACCAGGGAGTCCTGCTCGACGACCGGGTAGGCGGTGACCCGGGCGGTGCGCGGGACGCGTTTCTGACCCGGCACGTAGACACAGGCGCCGGTCGTGTCGTATGTGAAGCCGTGGTAGCCGCACACGATGCGGTCGCCTTCCAGCCGGCTCTCCGACAGGGGGAAGCGGCGGTGCACGCAGCGGTCGTGCAACGCGACGGGCCTTCCGTCCTCCTCGGTCCGGTAGAAGACGAGCGGCTCACCGAGAATCGTCCGGCCGAGCAACTCCTCCCGGCCCACCTCGGTGCTGTAGGCGGCGACGTACCACTGGTTCCTGGCGAACGCGGTCGTGTGCGGCATCGTTGCGGCTCCCGTCGTTGGGTGATGGCGACATCGTCCGGAACGACGTCACGGGGCCGCAACACCTCTTCCGCCTCACGGAAGAGGCGGGGGCAACCGGCTGTTCGGGGCGGGTGCTCGTCCGCGGAGTGACATCAGGGGTGGGCTCAGCCGGCGACTTCTGCACCCTGCTCGGCGGCTCCGGCGCAGCGGAAGGAACCGGGCCGCGCGCCTGGCCCGGTGCCGCGGTCCGCTCACGTCGCCGGACGGGTCAGCGGGGTTCGCGGACCACGGCGACTCCTCCCGGTGGGACGGTGACGGTTGCGGTGACCGGTGTGCCGGTGAGGAGTTCGACGCCGTCGGCGGGTACTTCGGCGCCCTTGCCGGTGTGGTCGATGAGGAACAGGTAGTCGGCCTGCGCGCCGCGGCGCCGGACTGCCTCGATCCCGGCGGGTGCGTCATGCTCCGGTGTGACGCCGGCCTCCTGACGGATGCGGTGGAGCAGGGCGGCGAGGGTGTCCCGGTCGGGGTGGGTGCCCAGATACCAGGCGGTGCCGTTGCCGTGCCGGTGACGGGTGACGGCGGGGTGGCCGGCCAGTGGTCCGTCGGCGTGGGAGGCGACGGCCCGCGCGCCGGTGAGCCGGATGCGTTCCGACCAGAGGTCGGCCGTGGCGCCCGGCGCCACGTCGCCGGTCAGACCGGTCGTCTCGCCCGGCAGCAGGGGGAAGAGCTCGTCGGTGACCACGCCGAGGACATCGCGGAACGCGCCGGGGTAGCCGCCCAGGTACACATGGGCGTTCTCGTCGACCATGCCGCTGTGGAAGCCGACGGCCAGCGTTCCCCCGCGTGCGGCGAACCGGGCGAGGTTGGCCGAGGCCGCCTGCGTGACCAGGTACAGCGAGGGTGCCAGGACGAGCCGGTAGCGGTCGAGTCGGGGGTCGTCGGGGCGCACGAAGTCGACGGCGACCCCGGCCCGCCACAGGGGGCTGTACCAGTCCCGGACCAGGTCCTGGTAACGCAGTTCGCCGCTGGGCTGGGAGGGCAGTTCCAGTGCCCAGCGGGCGTCCCAGTCCCATACGATCGCCACCTGCGCCGTGCTGGTGGAGTCCCGCACGTCGCCCAACGCCGCGAGATCCGCGCCCAGTTGGACGACGTCCCGCCAGATCTGGCTGTCGGTGCCGGCGTGCGGCAGCATCGCCGAGTGCCACTGCTCGGCGCCCGCCTTCGCCGCCCGCCACTGGAAGAAGGCGATGCCGTCGGCACCGTGGGCGACGTGCGCGAGCGCGTTGCGGCGCATCTCCCCGGGCCGCTTGGCTCGGTTGACGGGCTGCCAGTTGACGGCGCCGGTCGAGTGCTCCATGAGGAACCACGGGCCGCCCGCGAGCGACCTCATCAGGTCGCCGTGGAGGGCGATGTCGACCTCGGCCTCCGGGTCGTCGGACAGCAGGTAGTGGTCGTTGGAGAGGATGTCCAGCTCCGGCGCCCAGCGCCAGTAGTCGAGGGCGTCGATGGTGCGCAGCACCAGGAAGTTGGTGGTCGCGGGGGTGTCCGGAGCGGCCCGGCGCAGGACCTCGCGTTCGGCGGTGCACAAGGCGAGCAGTTCGTCGGAGCAGAAACGGCGCCAGTCGAGCTGGTGGGTGGGGTTCGGGGGAGCCGATGTGGTGCGGGGCGGCAGGATCAGATCCCACGAGTGGTACCACTGGCTCCAGAACGTGGTGCCCCAGGCGTGGTTGAGGGCGTCCAGGTCGTCGTCGTAGCGGGCGCGCAGCCAGGTGCGGAAGGCGGCGGCGCTGGTGTCGCAGTAGCAGGCGTCGTTGTGGCAGCCGTACTCGTTGTGCACGTGCCACATGGCGACGGCCGGGTGGTCGGCGTAGCGCTCGGCCAGCGCTCCGGCGATGCGCAGCGCCGCTCGGCGGTAGGCGGGGCTGCTCGGGCAGAACGTCTGGCGGCTGCCGTACGACAGTCCGCGGCCGTCCCGGTCGACCGGCAGCGCTTCCGGGTGCTCGTGGAAGAACCAGGCCGGCGGGGCCGCCGTCGGTGTCGCCAGGTCGGCGGCGATGCCGTTCTCCCGGAGCAGGTCGAGGACCTTGTCCATGCGGGCGAAGTCGTAGACGCCCTCGGCCGGTTCGAGCTGGGCCCAGGAGAAGATGCCGACGCTGACCATGCTCACCCCGGCCTCGCGCATCAGGCGCATGTCCTCGGCCCAGACCTCCTCGGGCCACTGCTCGGGGTTGTAGTCACCGCCGTAGGCGATTCCAGGAATGCGGAGACGGCGTGCGGTACTCACTGGTGGTGCTCCGGGAGGGGTGTAGGGGAGGGAGAAGTGCGGGTGGGTCAGCCCTTGTTGGCGCCGAGCGTGAGACCGCTGACGAACTGGCGCTGGAGCGCGAAGTAGACGATCAGGGTGGGGATCGCGGTGAGCAGGGCGCCGGCGGCGACCAGGTTGGGGTCGGTGAAGTACTGGCCGGACAGGTTGTTGAGGGCCGAGGTGATCGGCATGTTGTCGCCGGTGGAGATCAGCACGATCGCCCAGAAGAAGTCGTTGTAGATCCAGATGGACAGCAGGGTCGCCAGGGCGGCCATCGCGGGCTTGCACAACGGCAGCACGATCTGCCAGTACAGCCGCCAGACGGACGCGCCGTCCACCAGCGCGGCCTCGGTCAGCTCGTGCGGCAGCGAGCGCATGTAGTTGGCGAGTACGAAGGCGCAGAAGCCGGACTGGAACGCCACGTGGATCAGGACCAGGCCGAGCGCGGAGTCGTAGAGCTTGCCGCTGACGGTGATGCCAGGCAGGTCGACCAGCAGATACAGGCGGTACAGCGGGGTGATGATCACCTGCTGCGGCAGCAGGTTGCCCGCCGTGAAGACCAGCAGCAGCGCGAGGTTGAGCCGGAAGTCGAAGCGGCTGACACAGAAGGCGACCATCGAGGACAGCAGCAGGGTCACCAGCACGGCCGGGACCGCGATCAGCAGGGTGTTCCCGAAGTAGTGCAGCATGTCGGACTGCTCGAACGCGTGGGTGAAGTTGTCGAGGCTCAGCTTGTCGGGCCAGGACACGTAGCCCTTCTCGCTGGTCTCGGAGTAGGGCCTCAGCGCTGAGAAGGCAGCCCACAGGAGAGGTGCCAGCCAGGCCAGGGACGTCACGACGAGGAACGTGTGCAGCAGGACCCGGGCGGGACGGACGGGGGTGCGCTGCTTGGCCGCGAGGGTCGCGCTCATGCTCGCCGCTCCTTCCGGAAGGTCGCGATCAGGTACGGGACGATCACGGCCAGGGAGATGACCAGCAGGACGACGGCGATGGCCGATCCGTATCCGATGCGGCTGGACTCGCCGATGATGTTGTTGGTGACCAGGATCGAGAGCAGCTCGGTCCCCTGGGCGCCCTTGTTGAAGACGAAGACCAGGTCGAAGGCGCGCAGCGCCTCGATGATCGTGACGACCAGGACGACGGTGTTGGTGGGGCGCAGGGTCGGGAAGACGACGTTCCTGAACGTCTGCCACTCGTTCGCGCCGTCCAGCGCCGAAGCCTCCCGCAGGGCCGGGTCGACGCTCTTCAGGCCGGCCAGGTAGAGGATCATCATGTAGCCGGCGTGCCGCCAGGAGGCGGCGACGAGGACGGCCCAGAGGTTGAGGTCGGGGTCGCCGATCCAGTCGATGTAGTGGCCCGGCTCGTTGGCCCCGACGAGGCTGTTGATCAGGCCCGTGTCCGGGTTGTAGACCAGCTGCCAGACGAAGCCCGTCACGGCCAGCGAGACCACGACCGGCAGGAAGAAGGCGGTCTGGTAGACCCGGCTGAACCGGATCCTCTTGTCGAGCTGGACCGCGAGGAAGAGCCCGAACGGCGTCGGGATCAGGATGAGCACGACGAACCAGATGACGTTGTGCTGGACGGCGGGCCAGAACTGCGGGTTGTCGGAGAACAACTGCTTGAAGTTGTCGAGCCCCACCCACGTGATGGAGCCGAAGCCGATGCCGTCCCAGCTGGTGAAGGCCAGGGCGATCGAGGCCAGCGCGGTGACCCAGACCAGGGCCACGTGCAGAACGGTGGGCACGCCGGCCATCAGGCCTAGCGTGATGCGGTCACGGCGGGTCAGCAGGCGCCGGTGGCCCTGCGGAGCGCGCTTCTTCGGGGTCGCGGGGCCCGAAGGCGGCTCGGCGGCCGCCTGCGGGATCGTCGTGGTCGTTTCGGAGCTCATGGTGTCGGTGTTCATCCGCTTCGGAGGGGGAGTCGGTGTCAGCCGGACGCGAAGATCGTCTTCTTCTGGCGCTCGATCGAGGAGAGCAGGCCGTCGATCCCCTTGGGGTCGCGGACGAACTTCTGGAGCGCGGGCTGCATCACCGTGGAGGTGAAGTCCGGGCGGCTGTCACGGTCCATGAACTGCGTGAGGTGCTTCGCGCCGCTGATCATCGCGTACGCCTTCTTCTGGAGGGCGCTGTACGCGGAGGTGTCAGCCTTCGAGGAGGCGGCGATGAGGCTCGGGTCGGCCTTCAGGTAGGTCTCCTCGGCCTGCGGGGTGCCGAGGAATTCGAGCAGCTTGACGGAACCGGCGTGGTTTCTGGGCTTCTTGCTGAGCATGATGCCGTCGGTCGGCGCCTCGACGGTGTCCTGTCCGTACGCCGGGTCGATCTCCGGGAAGGCGAAGAAGTCCAGGTCGTCCAGGTCCGCCTTGTCCGTGAACTGCTGGGCCACGAACATGCCGAGCATGTACATGCCGGCCTTCTTCGCCACCAGCGTCTGGGCGGCGTCCTGCCAGGTACGGCCGACCGCGCCCTCCTGATGGTAGGGGAGGGTCTCGGCCCAGGTGTCGAAGACCTTGCGGACCTTCGCGTCGGTCCACGAGGCCTTGCCCGCCATCAGCTCGACATGGAAGTCGTAGCCGTTGAGACGGAAGTTGATCTGGTCGAAGGAGCCCATCGCCGGCCAGGCGTCCTTGTCGCCGTACGCGATCGGGACGAGGCCGTCCTTCTTCATCCGCCTGCACAGGGCGACGTACGCGTCCCACGTGGTGGGGACCTCGTAACCGTGCTTCTCAAAGACGCTCTTGCGGTAGAAGACCGCCCACGGCGACGTCGTCAGCGGCACCAGGTAGTACTTGCCGTCCTGGCCCTTGCTCAGATCGTGCATCGCCGGCGGGAAGTTGCCGCCGATCGTCTTCCAGACGTCGTCGATCGGGGTGGCCAGACCCTTTTCCGCGAAGAACTGCATCCGGTAGCCGGCGAACCACTGGAACACGTCGTCCGGCGTTCCCTGCAGGTAGGAGTTGATCTGTTCCTGGAAGGTGTTGTGGTCCTTGGTGTTGAGGGTGACCTCGATCCCCGATTGCTTCGTGAAGGCCGCGTAGACGTCGCCGTACGCCTTCTTCGGTACGGCGTCGGAGGCGTTGGAGCCGACGGTGACGGTCTTGGTGTCCGACGAGGCGGAGTTGCCGGCGCAGGCACTCAGGAGAGGGATGCCGGCGCCCAGTACCGCGGCTCCGCCGAGTCCGCGGAGCACGGTGCGGCGGGTGGTTCCAGGCATGGACTGACCGGGGAAGAAACGGTGCATTTCGGCTCCTACTGGGCTGGCGGTGCCCAGATGTGGCACGTCAGCCGGACGGGGGTGTGGCGAGGAGTGGGTTGTCGAGGGACCACCTGAGGGTCAGTCGAGAACCAGAATCCAACACGACCAAACAAACACGATCGTCGGACGCCAGGAAGCGTGAACGCTCCGTGGACTCGCTGTCAAGACTTTCCGTCCGGGAATCCACGATGCGCCCGGTTCGGCCGGAAGCCTCGATCACCGCGGACGGATGGGGCTGACATAGCCGGCCACCGGATCACCCCGATCCTGCTGAACGGCGCTTGAGCTGCAGAAACGCCTGCCTGGCGGGTTTCCTGGGAAGCCTGCGACGCCCCGCTCCGTCAGGCCGTGGGTCCCAGCGTCGGTGGCGCCGGAGACAAGCGGCTTTGTGTGAACTCTTGACGCGCGCTCGGCGGATGCGTACACATTGACCGCGCGGTCAGACCGCGCGGTCAGGTGACTGACCCGTTCGATGAAGAACACACGGCCATGAGGAGCCTCCATGACAGCAGGGCTGGAGCGCAGTGCGAGCTCCTCCGCGCCGCGCAGTGAGGACGTGGCCAGGCTGGCCGGCGTCTCCCGCAAGACCGTCTCCCGGGTCCTCAACAACGAGCCGTACGTCTCCGACGAGTCCCGCCGACGTGTCCTCGCGGCTGCCGAGGAACTCGGCTACCGGCTGAACCACGCGGCCAGATCACTGGCCTCCGGCCGTACCCGGTCGATCGGTGTGGTTGCCCTGGGCACCGCCGGATATGGAACCGCCTCCCTGCTCGTGGGCATCGAACAGGCCGTACGGGACGCCGGTTACGCGCTGCGCGTGGTCAACACCCCGGACGGCGACCCGCAAAGCATCGCCGGCGCGCTGGAATCACTTCTGGAGCAGGGCGTGGACGGCATCGTCGTCTCGGTACCCATCGTCGAGGGCGAAGTCCCGCTCGGCGTCGACGTGCCGGTCCTCTTCATAGGTGCGCCGCCCGCCTTCACCGCCGCCCGGACACTGACCGTCGGCGTGGGCGCCCATCAGCTGGCCCGCGCGGTCACCGAACACCTGCTGGACCTGGGACACGCGACCGTCCATCACCTCGCCGGTCCTCGCCGGTGGTACGCCACCAAGGACCGCATCGAGGGGTGGCGGGCGGCGCTGGCGGCCCGGGGCGCGCATGAACCGCCCGTGCTGAACGGCGACTGGTCGGCGGCCTCCGGGTACGCCGCGGGCCTCGGGCTGGCCTCGGACCGCTCGGTGACCGCCGTGTTCGCCGCGGGCGACGAGATGGCCATCGGACTGATCCACGGCCTGCGGGAGAGCGGGCGCCGCGTGCCGGAAGACGTCAGTGTCGTCGGTTTCGACGGCAACCCCGTCTTCGCCTACGTCTCCCCGCCCCTGACCACGGTCCGTCAGCCCTTCGAGGCGGCGGCGAGCGAAGGAATCCGGCTTCTCCTCCACGCCATGGAGAGGCCTGACACCGAACTGCCGCCGGTGAACGAGCCACCCGTCGAACTGATCGTCCGCGGTTCCACCGCGCCTCCGTCCTCCCTCTGACCCACCCCGCCCCGCCCCGTCCCACTGCTCCGGCGCACCCACCCGCCGGGGCACTCCACCTTCACCGTTCCGCGCCTGTCGCGTCCCGCCCCCTCCGCGCTCGCGAGCCGCGCCCGGCAGTGTCGCCCGGCTGTTCCCCCGGGCCACGCCCAACGAACTCCGCCGCGTCACTCCGAGCCGTTCCGCGCCGGCGGACACCGAAACACACCTTCCCCTGGGAGTCGCAATGTCCCCTGCGCAGACAGGCGCCAGACCCGGCGCCGCTCCGCGTTCCCGTCCCGTCCCCTTCCTGTCCCTGGCGTTCATCCTGCTCGTCGCGGCCATGGCCATGGTCATGCCCGCCGGCCGGGCGGACGCCCTGGCCCGTCCCTCGCAGACGATGTACACCCCGCCGTCGGGTGCGCCCTCGCCCGGGTCGCTCTACCCGAGGGCGGTGCGGATGCAGCACAACGGCTCCGCCAACGGCACCCTCCTCGCGACCTTCGAGCAGTACACCTCCGGCACGCCGGTCCTGCCGATCTACCGCAGCACGGACAACGGCAATTCCTGGTCGAAGATCTCCGAGGTCGCCGACACCCAGAACGGCTGGGGCATGCGCTGGGAGCCCGAGCTGTTCGAGCTGCCCACGGCGGTGGGCGGCTTCCCGGCCGGCACCATCCTGGCCGCCGGCGCCTCGGTCCCCTCCGACCGCTCGGCCATCAAGATCGATGTCTACGCCAGCACCGACCGCGGACAGACCTGGACCTTCGTCAGCAACATCGCCACCGGAGGCCCGGCGTTCGACACGAACGGCAACACCCCCGTATGGGAGCCGTTCTTCCTCTACGCCAACGGCAAGCTGATCGTCTACTACTCCGACCAGCGCGACCCCGGCCACGGCCAGAAGGTCGTGCACCAGGTGACCACGGACCTCCGCACCTGGGGCCCGGTCGTGGACGACGTGGCGATGCCCACCTACAGCCAGCGCCCGGGTATGCCCACCGTCGCGAAACTGCCCAACGGCACCTACGTCATGACGTACGAGTACGGCGGCTCCCCCTCGGGCAACTTCGCCGTCTACTACAAGATCTCCGCCGATCCGGAGGCCTTCGACTCCGTCACGGGCATCCCCCTGCGGTCGACGGACGGCGTGGTCCCCACCAGCACCCCGTACATCACGTGGCTGCCCACCGGCGGTCCGAACGGCACGCTCGTCGTCGGCGCCTACAGCACCAGCGACCTGTTCCTCAACACCCAGAACGGCGCCGCGAACACCTGGACGCGCATCAGCTCCGGCGTCGCCGGTGGCTACAGCCGCGGCATGGTGCCCCTGCCCGACGGCCACAGCCTGCTCGTGCTCAGTGGCGGCAGCGGAGGCAGCAACCTCTCCAACCCCGTCACCTACAGCACCATCGACCTGGGCGGCGGCATCTCGGACGGCGCCACCTACACCGTGTCGAACGCGGGCGGCAACCTCATGCTGAGCATCGCGGGCGGCTCCACCGCCAACGGCGCCGACGCCACCCAGCAGAACGCCGACAACGCCACCGACCAGCAGTGGCGCTTCGTGCAGCAGACCTCCGGCTACTTCAAGATCCTCAACGTCGCCAGCGGCAAGGTCCTCGGCGTGGAGAACCAGTCCACCGCCGACGGAGCCAGGATCCTCCAGTGGGACGACAACGGCACCCTGGACCACGAGTGGGCCGTCGCCCCGAGCCCGGCCGGCGGCTACCACCTCATCAACCGTGTGACCGGCAAGTACCTGGAGATCCCGAACGCCTCCACCCCCACCGGCACCGTCGCCGATCAGTGGAGCGCCACCGGTTGCGCCTGCCAGCGCTGGAACGTCACCCAGACCGCTCCACCGCCGCTGGGCACCGGGCAGTACGTCCTCGTCAACAAGAACAGCGGGAAGTACCTGGACATCCCGCAGGGCTCGACCGCCACCGGTACGGCCACCCAGCAGTGGCAGAACTCGGCCTGTTTCTGCCAGCTGTTCACCTTCCGGTCCGCCGGCGGCGGAGCCTGGACCATCAGGAACGTCAACAGCAACCTGAACCTGGACATCCGTAACGGCTCCACCACCGCCGGAGCCGCCGTCGTCCAGAACACGGCGTCCACCGCGAACTCGCAGAAGTGGACCCTCACCGACGCGGGCAACGGGTTCTACGAACTCAAGAACGTGGGCAGCGGCTTCAACGCCGCCGTCGCCCAGTCCTCCACCAGCGACGGCGCAGCGGTCGTGCAGTGGAACGACCTGAACATCGACGACCAGTTCTGGAGGATCGTCCGCATCAACTGAACGACTTGACGAAGGGCCTCCTGCCGGCGCGGGACCGCGAGGCGAACCGGGCGTCAGGAGGCCCCGGCGGCGTTCCCCGGCACGCCCGCTCTCCGCATCCGGCAGGAGGGCCTTCCGCGTTGCGCGGAAGCACTTCGCCAGGAGCATGCTCACCGGAGCCATCAAGGGTGAGGCGACACGTCCGTGATCGGTACGGTGGTGCCGGGACGACGGAAGGGGCGGCGCGGCCATGGGTGAGGAACCGGAGATCAGGACGGCGAAGGAGGCCGCCGACCATGAGCTCATCCTCGCCTTCGGGCGACTGCAGGGGGCGGCGAACCGGCTGGAGTACCTCCTCGGCCGGGCCCTCGAGGTGGAGTGCGGCATCAGCCACCTGGTCTTCGAGGTGCTGCTGATCCTCGGGCGGGCGAGCGAGCCCGGGTTGTCCATGCGGGCCATCGCCCAGGAGCAGGTCCTGACCACCGGCGGCGCCACCCGGCTGGTGGACCGCATGGAGACGGCCGGTCTGGTGACGCGCGCGGAGTCACCCGACGACCGGCGCGGGAAGCTGGTGCGGCTGACCCCGCTGGGCGAGGAGACGGCCGTACGCGCTGCGCTGGTCCACCTGGAGAACATCAAGCGGTACTTCGTGGAGCCCCTCCCCGCAGGGGACCGCGAGCGGTTCGCGCAGGATCTGCGCATCCTCAGCCACACGGCCCGGGATGTCCTGCCTCGGCTTCCCTGACCGACCTGCGCCAGGGCGGCGGGGCGGTCTCACGGACAGGGGCCACGCCCGTGTGGCACGGATCACACGAGCCGAGAAATATCTGACGAGTCAGCTACTGTTTGGTCAGGTGAATCGCTCGCAGTCGGCGGGCGCCCCTCTCTGCCGAGGTCTTCGATGAAGCTCGTCTACGTCTTCGACGCCTATTGCGGCTGGTCGCACGGATTCACCGCGACCCTGCGCGAGATCACCTCGCGCCACCCGGAGCTGCCGGTCGAGGTCGTCTCCGGCGGTCTGTTCACCGGGCCGGGTCGGGTGCCGATCCGGGAGTTCGGTCACGTCCAGGGCGCCAACGCCGCGATCGCCGAGCTGACCGGTGCCGAGTTCGGCCAGGCGTACGAGGAGTTGATCGCCGACGGTTCGTTCGTGATGGACTCCGAGGCCGCCGCCCGTGGCGTCGCAGCCGTGCGCCAGGCGGCCCCCGACCGCGCGGTGGAGCTGGCCGCGGCCTTGCAGCGCGCCTTCTACGTCGACGGCCTGAGCCTGTCGGAGACGGCCACGTACCGGACGGTCGCCCGGGCGGCCGGGCTCGACGCGGATGCCGTCGTCGCCGCCTTCGAAGCGCCCGAGGCGCAGACTGCCGCCCACGCCGACTTCCGCCGCGCGGCCCGGTTCGGGGTCACCGGGTTCCCCACTCTGCCGGCCGTCGACGGCGACTCCGTCACCCCGCTCGCCCACGGCCACGCCACCGCCGACGAGGTCGACGAACGCCTCGCCGCGCACTGAGCCACCCCGTCCCGACCCGTCCCTCGCGAAATGGAGCGTCTGGCATGAACACCCTCGACTTCAAGGTCCTCGACCTGGACTTCCCGGCCGGAAGCAAGAACAAGACCGCCACCCTCGTCACCGGTGAGAACGAGGCGCTGCTGGTCGACGCCGGCTTCACCCGCGCCGACGGCCACCGCCTGGCCGCCGAGATCCTCGACTCCGGCAGGAAGCTCACCACCGTCTTCGTCTCCCACGGCGACCCGGACTTCTACTTCGGCGCCGAGGTCCTCGCGGACGCGTTCCCCGAGGCGAAGTTCGTCGCCACCCCGATCGTCGTCGAGCACATCCGGCACTCCTACGAGGGCAAGCTCAAGGCCTGGGCGGCGCTCGGACCGAACCTCCCCACCCGCCTCGTCGAGCTGGAGCCGCTGACCGGCGATCTCACCCTGGAGGGCCACCGCTTCGAGCTGAGGGGCGGCTCCGAGGAGCTGTCCGACCGGCACTACCTCTGGCAGCCCGAGTCCCGCGCCGTGCTCGGCGGTGTCCTGCTCTTCCAGCAGGAGCACGTCTGGGTGGCCGACACCGCCACCCCCGAGTCCCGCGCCGCCTGGATCAAGCTGCTGGACGAGATGGCCGCCCTCGACCCGCAGCTCGTCGTCCCCGGCCACCGCCTGCCCGGGACCGCCGCAGACGCCTCCGCCATCAGGGCCACCCGCGACTATCTCGTCGCCTTCGAGGAGGAGCTCGGCAAGGCGGCCGACGGCGCCGCGCTGACCGAGGCGCTCGTCCGGCGCCATCCGGACAACGGCATGCTGATCGCCGCGCAGATCGGTGCGAAGGTCGCCAAGGGTGAGATGAAGTGGGGCTGACCATGAGCGAGTTCGTCACTTCCACGGCCCCCGCCGACGTCGTCCGCCGCCAGTACCTGGCCTCCTGCGCAGGCGACCTGGAGGCCCTGCGCGCCACTCTCGCACCCGACGTGGAGTGGACCGAGATGGCCGGCTTCCCCCTCGCCGGCACCTACCGCACCCCCGACGGCGTCACGTCGAACGTGATGGAGAGGCTCGGCCAGGACTGGGAGGGCTGGACCGCCCATGACGACACCTACGTCGTCGAGGGCGAGAACGTCGTCGTCCTCGCCCGCTACACCGCGGCCAACAAGGCCACCGGCAAGCCGGTCGACGTCCGCGTCGCCCACCACTTCGTCGTCCGCGGCGGACTCATCGTGCGCTTCGAACAGTTCGTCGACACGGCGCTGGTGCGCGAGGCCATGACCGCCTGACGGGTGGCGTGCCGGCACAAGGCGGGGGGGGCCGGCCGCGGGCCGAGGAGCACGCCGGTGCCGCCCGACCACCGGATGACGTGCGCGGTCCCGTACGACCCCGCGCAGGCTCCGAAGTGCCGGGCGGAGCCTGCGTGGCGGAACGGCTAGGGGACTTCCTGGCCCGTCGCACACCGCTCGTACCGGCGACCTTCACTCCGGCGTCATCAGGCCCTTCCCTGACGTTCGGTGGTCTTGGAACACTCCTTGCGCGCGCGTTGCGTCACGAACCGGCAGGCGCAGCGCTTCCGCACGAGAGGTGCCTCACCCATGCCCGAAGCCAACCGCCGCCGATTCCTCCAACTCGCGGGCGCCACCACGGCGTTCACCGCTCTTTCCGGCAGCATCGAACGTGCCGCCGCGCTGCCCGCGAACCATCGCACGGGGTCGATCGAGGACGTCGAGCACATCGTCGTCCTGATGCAGGAGAACCGCTCCTTCGACCACTACTTCGGCACGCTGCGCGGCGTCAGAGGCTTCGGCGACCCGCGCCCGGTCACGCTCCCGAACGGCAAGTCGGTCTGGCACCAGGCGGACGGCGCGGGCAAGGACGTCCTCCCGTTCCGTCCCGACGCCGACGACCTGGGGCTCGCCTTCCTCCAGGACCTCCCGCACGGCTGGAACGACGGTCACGCCGCCTTCGACGGCGGCAGGTACGACAAGTGGGTGCCCGCCAAGAGCGCCACGACGATGGCGTACCTGAACCGCGAGGACATCCCCTTCCACTACGCGCTCGCCGACACCTTTACCGTCTGCGACGCCTACCACTGCTCCTTCATCGGCTCCACCGACCCCAACCGCTACTACCTGTGGACCGGGCACACCGGCAACGACGGCAAGGGCGGCGGCCCGGTCCTCGGCAACGAGGAGGCCGGCTACGGCTGGACGACGTACCCCGAACGCCTCGAGCGGGCCGGGGTCTCCTGGAAGATCTACCAGGACGTCGGCGACGGCCTGGACGCGAAGGGCAGCTGGGGCTGGATCCAGGACGCCTACCGCGGCAACTACGGCGACAACTCGCTGCTCTACTTCAGGCAGTACCAGAACGCCGCGCCCGGCGACGCGCTGTACGACAAGGCGCGCACCGGTACCGACGCCCGCACGGGCGAGGGGTACTTCGAGCAGCTGAAGGCGGACGTCAAGGGCGGCAAGCTGCCCCAGATCTCCTGGATCGTCGCCCCCGAGGCCTTCACCGAGCACCCCAACTGGCCCGCGAACTACGGCGCCTGGTACGTCGCCCAGGTCCTCGACGCGCTGACCTCGGACCCGCAGGTGTGGGCCAGGACGGCCCTGTTCGTCACCTACGACGAGAACGACGGCTTCTTCGACCACCTGGTCCCGCCGTTCCCGCCGGCCTCCGCCGCGCAGGGCCGCTCGACGGTCGACGTGGGCCTCGATGTCTTCCCGGGCGACAGCAGCCGCACCGCCGGCCCCTACGGCCTCGGACAGCGGGTGCCCATGCTCGTCGTCTCCCCCTGGAGCAAGGGCGGTTACGTCTGCTCCGAGACCCTCGACCACACCTCGGTCATCCGGTTCATGGAGCGCCGTTTCGGCGTCCACGAGCCGAACATCTCGCCGTGGCGGCGCGCGGTGTGCGGCGATCTGACCTCCGCGTTCGACTTCTCCCGCCCGGACACCCGGCCGGTCGTCCTGCCGGACACCGACGGCTACGAGCCGCCGGACAGGAACCGCCACCCCGACTATGTGCCCACCCCGCCGGCCGTCCCCGTCCTGCCGAAGCAGGAGCGCGGCTCACGGCCCACCCGCCCGCTCGGGTACGCGCCCGCCGTGCACGGTTCGGTGGACCCGGCCTCGGGGGCTCTCACTCTCACCTTCACCTCCGGGGCCAAGGCGGGCGCCGCCTTCCTGGTCACCTCCGGCAACCGCGCCGACGGGCCCTGGAGTTACACCACCGGGGCCGGCGAGACCGTCTCCGACACCTGGAACTCCGCGTACCCGGGCGGCTCGTACGACCTGACCGTGCACGGCCCGAACGGATTCCTGCGCGCCTTCAAGGGGGCGGGGAAGGCGGCCGGCGCCGAGGTGAGCGCCCGGCACGTCGGCGAGGGGATCGAGCTGACCTTCAGCCACCGGGGTCACGGCACGGTGCAACTGCGGGTGACCGACGGCTACGGCGGCCGTCCCACGACCGTCGGGCTGCGGCCCGGCCAGTCGCTCAGGCGCACCCTGGACCTGCGGGCGAGCCGCCGGTGGTACGACCTCACCGTCACGTCCGGCACCGACCCGGCGTTCCTCAGGCGGTTCGCCGGACACGTCGAGAACGGCCGCCCCGGCGTGAGCGACCCGGCGATCGTCACGCAGTGACCGGCCCGGGCCGCCGCCGCGGCGAACGCGCGGCCGGTACCGCATCGTAGGAGCTGGTCGGGTTCCGGCGGGCTCGGGGTAATGTGCCCCGGTGACCACGCATTCGAACACACCTTCAGGCTGGTACCCGGACCCGCACGGGGCGGCCCAGACCTTGCGTTACTGGGACGGCGCCCAGTGGACCGAGCACACGCACGCGGACGGCAAGGGCCAGGCCGCGCCGCAGGTGCCGCACCAGACGGGGCCGGACGAGCGCGTCCAGCGCCAGGTGCAGCAGCAGGCCGGGGTCGCGGCGGGCGGCCCCGGCGGCGGCACGCTCTTCAGCGAGCCGGTGCTGGTGGTGAACCAGAAGGCCAAGCTGATCGAGCTGACCAACGAGTACAGGGTCATGGACCAGCAGGGCGGTCAGCTCGGCTCGGTCGTCCAGGTCGGCCAGAGCGCGCTGCGCAAGATCCTGCGCTTCGTCGTCAGCATCGACCAGTACCTGACGCACAAGCTGGAGATCCGCGACGCCCACGGGCAGCCGGTGCTGCTGCTGACGCGTCCGGCGAAGTTCCTCAAGTCCCGGGTGGTCGTGACGCGCCCCGACGGGCAGCCGGTCGGTGAGATCGTCCAGCAGAACGTCTTCGGGAAGATCAACTTCGCCATCAACGCGGACGGCCGGCAGGTCGGCGCGATCAAGGCGGAGAACTGGCGGGCCTGGAACTTCGCGATCGTCGACCACGCCGACAACGAGGTCGCCCGGATCACCAAGACCTGGGAAGGCCTCGCCAAGACGATGTTCACCACGGCGGACAACTACGTCCTCCAGATCCACTACCAGCTGCCCGAGCCGCTGCTGAGCCTGGTCGTCGCCACGGCACTCACGGTGGACACCGCGCTCAAGCAGGACTCGCGCGGTCTGGGCTGACACCCGCCGCGGGCAGGTGACGCCCCACGGGGTGTCACCTGCCCGCACCGGGCCTAGAGCGAGGTGAGGTGCTCCGGCCCGGTCGTCGGCCGGGGCAGCAACGCCGGTTCGGCCGACGCCGTCTCCGGCCTCAGCGCCAGCACCGCCGCCACCGGATGGTCCTCGTCCTCGACGGCACCGGGTTCCGGCGCGGCCCGGGACAGCAGCACCACACCCCAGCCCGCGGTCCCCGCTCCCGCCAGCGCCAGGAGCACCCCCGCCGCCCCGCCCTGCAGGCGTTCGCCCAGGAGCGCGAGGCCGATCGCCGCGGCGGCCACCGGGTTCGCCAGGGTCACCATCGCCAGCGGCGCGCCGAGACCCCCGCGGTAGGCGGTCTGCGACAGCAGCAGCCCGGCCGTCGCGAAGGCCGCGACCAGCAGCGCCACGCCGACCACCTGCACGCTGAGCAGGGATCCCGAACGGTCCGTCGCGGCCACCGTCACGGTCTGGGTGAGCGCCGAGGCGACCCCCGAGGCGAAGCCGGACGCGGTCGCGTGCCGCAGTCCCGGCTTGGCGCCGCGCCGGGCCAGCAGCCCGATGAGCGCCGCGGTCGCCCCCGCCACCGCCACCGCTTCCGGCACGCTCAGGACGTCCTCCGGAGCCGGGCCCGACGCGGTGACCAGGATCGCGGCCAGGCCGGCCAGGGTGAAGGCGGTGCCCCGCCACTCGGCGGCACTGACCCTGCGCCCCGCGACCCGCGCGCCCATCGGCACCGCCGCGACCAGAGTGAGTGCGCCGAGCGGCTGCACGACGGTGAGCGGGCCGTACTTGAGGGCGACCACGTGCAGCAGCGCGGCCGCGGCGTTCAGTCCGACCGAACACCACCAGGAGCCGTTGCCGAGCAGGCGCAGCAGGCCCGTACCGGGGTGCCGGGAGGCCAGCCGTTCCTGGGCGACGGCGGCGGCCGCGTAGGCGACGGCCGAGAAGAGGGACAGGACGACGGCGACCAGGGTGGCGTTCATCGGCCCGCTCCCACGAGGACCGGCCCCTCGGCCGGGACCAGGGCGCGCGGACCGGGCGCCGCCGACGTGGCCGTGCGCCGGGGGATGTGGACCAGGGTGAGCGCGAGGGCGAGCAGCGCGCCCGCCACGATCGCGTCGAGCCAGTAGTGGTTCGCCGTGCCCACGATCACCAGCAGGGTCAGCAGGGGATGGAGCAGCCACAGCCACCGCCACCGCGACCGGGTGGCGACGACGAGGCCGATCGCGACCATCAGGGCCCAGGCGAAGTGCAGCGAGGGCATCGCCGCGAACTGGTTCGACAGATGGTCGGTCTGCGGCGGCCCGTACACGGAAGGCCCGTACACGCGCGCAGTGTCGACGAGTCCGGTCGCCGCCAGCATCCGCGGCGGGGCGAGCGGAACGAGGAGGTGGAGCACCAGGGCGGCGCCGGTGACCGCGGCCAGCACCCGGCGGGCCCACACGTAGTGGGCCGGGCGCCGCAGGTAGAGCCAGACCAGGAACGCCAGGGTGGCGGGGAAGTGCACGGTCGCGTAGTAGGTGTTCGCGACCTCGACCAGGGTGTCACCGTGCAGCAGCAGGGCCTGGACGGAGCCTTCCCCGGGCAGCCGGAGCAGGCGCTCGACGTGCCACACGTCGTGTGCGTTGCGAAGAGCCTCGCCGGTGTGGCCGGCGGCCAGCTGCCGGCCGAGCTTGTAGACGAGGAAGAGCCCTGCGACCAGCAGCAGCTCTCGGACTATGGGCGGCCGCGCCGGCGTGACCGGCTCCGCTTCCCCAGGCTCGGTGCGGGCATTCATCCCCCGGCCCCTTCACTGACGGTGGTGCGTGTGGGTGGTGCTGCCGTGCTCGTGACTCGTGCATGCACCATCGATACGATGCCGTACCGATACGTCAGTGTACCGATACGCGCGCGTACCGGTACACTGACGTATCGATTGATGTGCGCCACACTGGACAGAGGCTCTCGCGCGGGCCTCGAGGCACGCCGGAGAGACGGTAGAGAGGCGAGGGACGGCAGATGATGTCGCAGGCAGCGGACGGATCCGAGTCGGTCGCCGCCACGAGCCGCTCCAAGCTCACGCCCGAGCGTGAGCAGGAGTTCTTCGACGCCGTCCTCGACCAGGTCCGTGAATGCGGGTACGAAGCCGTCACCATGGAGGGCATCGCCGCCAGCACCCGGTGCAGCAAGTCCACGCTCTACCGGCAGTGGAAGACCAAGCCCCAGTTCGTCGTCGCCGCCCTGCGCTCCCGCCGTCAGGCCCGGCTCACCGGCATCGACACCGGCTCGCTCGCCGAGGACCTGCGCGAGGCCGCGCGTGCCACCGGCCGCTGGTCCACGAACGACACCAAGCTGTTGCAGGCCCTCGGCCACGCCGTCACCGGTGACCAGGACCTCGCGCTGGCGCTGCGGGAGGCGATCGTCACTCCGGAGATCGAGGCGCTGCGGGACATCCTGCGGCGCGGGGTGGAACGCGGCGAGATCGCCTGCGACCACCCGGCGCTGGAGTACATCCCGGCGCAGATGTTCGGCGTGATCCGCGCGCGTCCCGTCGTCGACGGGGAGTACGCCGACGAGGAGTACCTGGTCCGCTTCGTGGAGGCCGCCGTGCTGCCGGCGCTCGGCCTCACGTAGCGGACACCCGCAGATCAGCCCATGACTCAGGCCGCCGTCCACGGGATGACTGGACGGTGACCTGTCTCGCGCCGCACCGTGGGGACGGGGGCGGCGCGCACCACCCGGCCGGGTGGGGCCCCTTGAGCGGAGGGCGCCCCACCCGGCCGACCGTGTTGCGGGCCACGGGTGCGGCCCACGGGGTCGGACTCAGACGTCCTGGCCGCTGCCGCCGCCCGTCGACACCTTGATGCCCGAGGTGATCGTGTCGATGACCGACACGCTCTGATCGGCGTCGACCCCGAAGCGGAGAACCACCAGCCGCTCGGGGTCCGCGGGCGCCGGGAAGGCCAGCGACTCGACGTAGCCGTCCGCGCCCTTGCTCGTGACTGCCTTCCAGCGCACCAGGTAGCCCTTCTGTCCGGCCACCGTCACCGCCTTGGAGGCGAGCACCTGGTGAGAGGTGATCGCGCCGTACGTCGTGCCTCCGTAGGACTCCTCGGCGTTGGCCGAGATGTCCGCCTTGGCGACGGCCTCGGCGGTCTCGCCCTT
The DNA here is from genome assembly GCF_030815485.1 of Streptomyces rishiriensis. NCBI lineage: Bacteria > Bacillati > Actinomycetota > Actinomycetes > Kitasatosporales > Streptomycetaceae > Streptomyces > Streptomyces rishiriensis. The sequence goes on from NZ_JAUSWV010000002.1 coordinate 7,079,512, forward strand.
GGTCTCCAGCACCTCGACGGGCGCCGAGTACACGCCCCCCTTCGTGCAGGTCTTGGAGGTGTCGCCGGGGCACTTGTAGGAGGAGTCGGAGGTCAGCTGCGCGCCGACGCTCAGCTCCTGACCGGTCCAGCCCTTCGGGATGGGGATGCTGATCCCGTTGAGCGCGTCGGTCACCGCACCGCTCTTGATCTTCGGCGCCTCCGACTCCTCCGGCGAGGGAGAGGCCCCGCCCGAACCCCCGGAGCCGCCCGAACCCCCGGAGTCGCCGAAGGGCCCGCCCTGCCCGCCGCCGTCCTGGCCGCCCGTGCCGCCCGGCCCGCCCTGGCCGCCCGGTCCCTGGGCCGTGCCGCTGCCGCCGCCCGAGCCGTCGTCCTTGGCCAGCGACCACACGCCGACCCCGATGCCGGCGAGGACCGCCACGGCCGCGGCGACGGCTGTGCCCGTCCGCAGCCCGCGCCGCCGGCCCGGGCCCGTCGGCGTCGCCGGGTAGCCCTGATACCCCGGATAACCGGGATACGCCGGGTACGACCCGTCCGCCGGGGTCTGCGCCGGCGGACCCCATACGGCGGCCGAGCCCGCGGCGCGGGTCTGATCCGTCCATGCCTTGCCGTCCCACCAGCGTTCGGTGGCGGGACCGTCACTTGTCTGCCCCGGATCGGGATACCACCCGGGAGGAGTCACCTGCGTCATGCCCCCACCGTATGAGGCGTCGGTGAAAGCCGGATGAGAGGGAGGGCACTCCGTGGAAATACCTTCCGGGGGCCCCGCCGCCCGGCTGGCGCGAATTCGACGTCAATTCGGTGCCCGTCACTCGCCGTTGACGTCAGGTGACCACTTCCGCAGGCCCGCCGGGGCGGCCCGGACCGTCCCGTGTCACCCGTGAAGGCGGGACCTGCCCGGACCGCCCTCCGCGCGAGCCGCCGGAAGGCTACGCTCGACGTCGGTACGTCGTTCGGGCGACTTGGGGAGGTAGCGGGATGACGAAGGTCAGGCCGGCGGCGGCCGCCTCGGCTTCCCTGTGGGAGCGCGAGCGGGAGGTCGCCGCCATCGCCGAAGCGGTGGAGACGCTCTGCGCAGACCGTTCCTCGTCGGGTCACCTGCTGGTGCTCCGGGGCGAGGCCGGATTCGGCAAGACCGCGTTGTTGGCCGAGACACGCCGTATCGCCGAGAGCCGCGGCTGCGCGGTCTGGTCGGCCCGCGGCGGCGAGACACTGAGGTCCGTCCCCTTCAACGTGGTACGGCAGTTGCTTCAGCCCGCCCTGCTGTCCCTGCACCCCGAGGAGGCCCGCGAGTACCTCGGCGACTGGTACGACATCGCCGGTCCCGCCCTCGGCATATTGGAACCCGGCGAGGGCCACGCCGACCCGCAGGGCGTGTGCGACGGCCTCGTCGCCGCCGTGACCCGGCTGGCCCGGCGCGACTACCCGCTCGTCCTGCTGATCGACGACGCGCACTGGGCCGACCAGGAGACCCTGCGCTGGCTCGTCGCGTTCGTCGAACGCCTCGACGAACTCTCCGTCCTCGTCGTCGTGGCCCGCAGGCCCGGTGAGGTCAAGGGCGACGCGGCCCGCCACCTCGACGCCATCGGCCTGGCCGCGGGCCGCGCCGTCACCAGCCTCAGCGCCCTGACCCCGCCCGCGGTCGCCGGTCTCACCCGGGCCACCCTGGGCCCGCACGCCGACGCCGCGTTCTGCCGCGAGGTCTGGGCCGTCACCGACGGCAACCCCTACGAGACCGTCGAACTCCTCGCCAAGGTCCGCGACAGCGAACTGGAGGCGAGCGAGTCCTCGGCGGGCGAACTGCGCGCCCTGAACCGCGCCGCCCGCGGCGGCGGCCTCGTCGACCGCCTGGAGAAACTCGGCGTCGACGCCACCAAGTTCGCCATGGCAGCCGCGATCCTCGGCGCCGACATCTCCGTCGACCAGGCCGCCCTGCTCGCCGGGCTCGGCCGCGACGACGCGGCGCGCTGCGCCGAGCTGCTGCGCAACGCCCGCATCCTGACCGGGTCCGTCCCCGGGGCCGTCCCGGCCGGCGACGGCGATCTGGAGTTCGTCCACCCGCTGATCGCCTCCGCCGTCTACGACTCCATCCCGGGAGGCCTGCGCACCGCGATGCACGGCATCGCCGCCCAGGTCGTCACCGACGCCGGCAAGGGCCTCGCGGCCGCCTCCCGGCACCTGCTCCAGGTACACGCGGAAGGGGACGAGGAACTCGTCGAGCAACTGCGCGAGGCGGCCCGCGAACACCTCGCCGTCGGCGCCCCCGACGCGGCCCGCCGCTGTCTCGAACGGGCCCTGAGCGAACCGCCCGCCCCCGAGGTCCACGCGCACGTGCTCTACGAACTGGGCTGCGCCACCCTCCTCACCGCCCCCGCCAGGACCATCGAGCACCTGCGCACCGCACTCGGCATGCCGGGCCTCGACGGCCCCGAACGGGTCGACGCCGTCTACCGCCTCTCCCAGGCCCTCCTGCACAACGACCAGCTGGAGGAGGCCGTCCGCACGGTCGAGGCGGAGGCCGCCCGGCACGCCCCCGGACCCGCGCGGCTGCGGCTCCAGGCCGTGCAGTTCATGTGGGAGGGCGTACACGCCGGGGAGGCGACCACACCGCGCCGCTCCGAGCGACTCGCCGAGCTCGCCGCGACCTGTACCGGCCGGGACAACGCCGAGCGCGCCCTGCTCATCCTGCGCGGCTTCGACGCCATGACCCACGGCGAGAACGCCGAGGAGGTCGCCGAGTTCTGCGACCGCGCCCTCGTCAACGGCGGTCTCGCCCCCGGACTCGGCTGGACCGACCAGGAGTGGGGCATCGAACTGCTGATGATGCTGGCCAGCTCCTACGCCTACACCGACCGGCTCGACCGCGCCGACGCCCTCTTCAACGAGGCCCTGCGCGCCTACACGTCCGCCGGCTGGAGCGGCGGCCATCTCGCCCTGGCCCATGCCTACCTCGGACTGGGCCTGCGCCGCCGGGGACGTCTGAAGGAGGCGGAGGAGTCCCTCAGGGAATCCCTGCGGGTCGCCGAACGCGTCGGCCGCGGCCTGCCCCTGTACTGGTCGGCCACCTGCAACCTCATCGACACGCTGCTGGCCCGCGGTCATGTCGCCGAGGCCTGGGAGACCGCCGAACAGTACGGTTTCGCCCCGCCGTACCCGTCGACGATCGTGCTTCCCGACCCCCGATCGGTGCGCGGCCGGCTCCTGCTGGCCGTCGGGCGCACCAAGGACGGCATCAACGAGCTGGAGGCGGCCGAGAAGGCGGCCGCCGTCCGCGGCCACCTCAACCCGGTGATGGTCCCCTGGGCCGTCGAACTCGCCCGGGCGCTGGCCACCGAGGATCCGGCCCGGGCGAACCGGCTCGTCTCCGAGGCCCGCAGGCAGGCCGAACGCTTCGGCACCGACACCGCGATCGGCGAGGCGCTGCGCTGCGCCGCCGCCCTGGAGACCGGCCAGCGCGCGGTCCGGCTGGCCCAACAGGCGGTCACCTTCCTGGAGTCCTCGCCCTGCCAGTACGAACACGCCGCCGCCCGGGTCGAGTACGGTCTCCTCTCCCGCTCGGTGACCGAGCTCGGCCGGGGCCTGTCCCTGGCGCGCTCCTGCGGCGCGGACGGCCTGGTGGACCAGGCCCAGCAGGCGCTGCGCGGGATGGGCGCGCCGCAGGTCGGCCTGGTGCCCGGACAGACCCGGAGGTAGCCGCGGGAGGCCGCCGGTGGAGGTGACACCGGCGGCCTCCCGCGGCAGCACTCGCCGCCGGGCCGTGCACGGCCTCCGCGGTGCGCGCCTCAGCCCGTGGCCCCGCGTCCTCCTCAGCCGGTGCCGTCCTCCTCCGCCAGCACTCGCTGGGCCGTCGCGAACGCCGAGTTCGCCGCCGGAACCCCGCAGTACACGGCCGTCTGGAGCAGTACGGCCCCGATCTCCTGCGGGGTGAGCCCGTTGCGCCGGGCCGCCCGCACATGCATGGCCAGCTCGTCGTAGTGACCGTGCGCCACCAGCGCGGTCAGCGTGATCATGCTGCGCTCGCGGCGGCTCAGCGTCGGGTCGGTCCAGATCTCCCCCCAGGCGTAGCGGGAGATGAAGTCCTGGTAGCGGGCGGTGAAGGCGGTCTGCCGGGCCTGCGCCCGGTCCACGTGCGCGTCCCCGAGCACCTCCCGGCGCACCTCCATGCCCCGCTCGGCCACGCCGTCGAGATGGGCGCGCAGCACGGTCAGCACGGCCTCGGGGCACTCGGCGGGCGCGAGGTGCGAGGCGCCCGGGAGCTCGACCAGCGCGGCTCCCGGCACCGCGTCCGCGATCTCCCGCAGATGCGCCGGCGGCGTCGCCGGATCCTCCCGCCCGGCGATCAGCAGCGTCCGTACGGCGATCTCCGGCAGCCGCTCCCGCAGATCGAAAGCGGCCAGCGCGTCACAGCACGCCGCGTAGGCCTCCGGGTCGGCGGCGCGGTGGTCGGCGACCAGCCCGGGCACGGTGAACCCCGGCGTGAACCAACGCGAGTTCGCGCCCTCGGCGAGTCGCGCCAGCCCCTCGCGGCGCACCAGCGCGGCCCGCTCCTCCCACGGTCCGGGCCCGTTGAAGTGCGCCGACGAGCAGATGACCGCCAGTGCCGACACCCGCTCCGGGTGATGCAGCGCCAGCTGCAGACCGACCGCGCCGCCCAGGGACACGCCCGCGTACGCGAACCGCTCCAGGCCGAGCGAGTCGGCCAGCGCCAGCACCAGGCCGGCGAGGTCATCCACGGTGGCTCCGGGGCCGATCAGATCCGCCGCCGAGCCCCCGTGCCCCGGCAGGTCCCAGCGGATCACCCGGTGCGTCACGGACAGCTCCGGCGCGACCTTGTCCCACAGGGCGTACGAGGTGCCGAGGGAGGGGCCGAGCAGCAGCGGGGGAGCCGAAGCAGGGCCCTCGGCGCGGTGGTTCAGCAGCTTGTCGGTCAACGTCGCTCCAGCGCACGGTCGGTGAGGCTTCCGGCGGAGCCGGTGTAACGGGCGGGGTCGGTCAGGTCGTCGAGGTCGACGTCCTTCAAGTCTGGCTCCAGGGCGAGGAGTTCGCGCAAGGGACGGTCCTCGGTGTAGGTGCGCCGGGCGAGCTGGGTGAGCAGTTCCCTGGCCCGGGCGCGGCCGAGCACGGCCGACAGGGCGGCGGACAGCCGCTCGGAGACGATCAGCCCGTGGGTGAGGCCGAGGTGCGCGCGCATCGCGTCCGCGTGCACCCGCAGACCCTCGGTCAGCTCGGCCGCGTCCCGGGCGGCCCCGCCGGCCAGTCGGAGCAGATCCCTGAGCGGCTCCCACTCGGCGTGCCACGCCCCGGCCGGCCGCTCGTCCTCCGCCGCCAGGGACCCGTACAGCGTGGCCGCGAGCTGCGGGGCGCGCCGGGCGGCGGCCGCGATCAGCGTGGACCGCACCGGGTTGGCCTTGTGCGGCATGGCCGAGGAACCGCCGCCGCTGCCCTCCGCCACCTCCGCGATCTCGGTCCGGGAGAGGATCAGGACATCCGCCGCGATCTTCCCCAGCGCGCCCGCCGTGAGCGCCAGGCAGCCGGCCAGGTCGGCGATCGGCGTGCGCAGCGTGTGCCACGGCAACAGCGGTTCGCGCAGGCCGAGTTCACGGGCGAAGGCGGCGGGCAGAGCGGTCGCGTCGGTGGCGCCGTACGCCGTGAAGGCGGCCAGCGTCCCGGCCGCGCCGCCGAGTTGGGCGGGCAGCGAGTCGCGTACCGCCGTCACCCGGTCCCGTGCGTCCAGCGCCAGCGCCCGCCAGCCCGCCGCCTTCAGCCCGAAGGTCGTCGGCACGGCGTGCTGGGTGAGGGTACGCCCCGGCATCGGCGTGTCGCGGTGCTCGGCGGCCAGTCGGGCCAGCGCTCGCTGGACGCGGTCGAGGTCGGTCAGCACGAGGGCGAGGGTGCGCCACGCGACCAGCATCGTCGCCGTGTCCATGATGTCCTGGCTGGTCGCGCCCCGGTGCACGTACGGGCCGTACTCCTCACCGACCGCCCTCGTCAGATCCGCGACCAGCGGGATCACCGGGTTTCCGCCGCTCCGGGCACGCTCGGCGAGGGAGCGCACGTCGAACCCGCCGTCGTCGGCGGCCGAGGTGACCGCCGCTCCGGCGCCCTGCGGGGCCAGCCCCAGCGCCTCCTGGGCGCGGGTCAGCGCCGCCTCCGCGTCGACCAGCGCCCGCAGCCAGGCGCCGTCGCCGGTCGCGACGGCGGCGGGGGAGCCGGCCCACCCGGGGGCGAGCAGGCCGGCGTCGTGGTGAGCAGTTGTCACTGGAACTCCAGGAAGACCGTCTCGCCTTCGCCCTGAAGGCGGATGTCGAAACGGTAGGTCCCCAGCTCGCCCCGCGTGGCGATCAGCGTGTCGCGCCGCGCCGGGTCCACCCGCGTCAGCAGCGGGTCGGCGGTCAGCGCGGCCTCGTCGTCCGGCAGGTAGATCCGGGTGAACAGATGCACCAGCAGCCCGCGAGCGAACACACAGACACTCACGTACGGGGCGCTCCGCCCGCGCGCGCCGGGCCGCAGCGTCCGCGCCGACCAGTGGCCGTTGGCGTCCGTCTGGACACGGCCCCAGCCGGTGAACTCCACGCCGTTGCGGCCGAGGAAACCGCCGCTCGACGGATCCCGCCGCATCGAGCCGTCCACCTGCGGCAGATTGCCCTCGGGGTCCGCGCCCCACAGCTCCAGGAAGGCGTCCGGCAAGGGGTTGCCCTCCCCGTCGTACACATAGCCCTGGAGCGCGATCGTGTCCGGGTGGCCGAGGGGGGCGATGTCACCGCCGCCGGGGAACGGCAGGGCATGGCCGTAGAACGGGCCGACCGTGTGCGAGGGCGTGGGGAGCACGGTCTCGGGTCGGCTTGTGTCGATCTTCGTCATGGCAGCTCAGCGCCCTTCTTCGATCCAGGTGGCGTGCGGCCCGTCGAGCACGATGTCCCAGTGGTAGCCCATCGAGAACTCCGGCACCGACAGGCTGTGGTCGTACGTGGCGACCAGCCGCTGCCGGGCCGCGTCGTCCGTCACCGACTGGATGATCGGGTCGTAGGGGAACAACGGGTCGCTCGGGAAGTACATCTGCGTCACCAGCCGCTGCGTGAACGCCGAGCCGAAGAGCGAGAAGTGGATGTGGGCCGGCCGCCAGGCGTTGACGTGCTGACGCCACGGATAGGGGCCCGGCTGCACGGTGGTGAAACGGTAGAAACCGCTGTCGTCCGTGAGGGTACGGCCGACGCCCGTGAAGTTGGGATCCAGCGGGGCGTCGTGCTGCTCGCGCTGATGGGCGTAGCGGCCCGCCGAGTTGGCCTGCCAGATCTCCACCAGCTGACCGCGGACCGGACGCCCGTCGCGGTCCAGCAACCGGCCGGAAACCGTGATCCGCTCACCGATCGGCTCGCCGTTGTGCTGCCGGGTGAGGTCGTTGTCGATCTCGGTGATGTCCCGCTCGCCGAAAGCGGGGGAGACCAGCTCCACCAGCTCCGGGTCCTTGCTGACGTCGATGGCGACCGGCGGCTGTTTCGGGTGGCGCAGTACGGAGGAGCGGTACGGCGCGTAGTCGCGGCGCGGCTGGTGCTCGACGGGCGCGCCGTCGGCGAGCCGCTTCTCGTACGCGGCGTGCTCGGCCGCGATCTCCTGGTCGATGTCGGCTTGCGTGAGAGTCATGGGAGTTCCCGGGTTTCTTAACGTTCGAGGACGAGGGCGAGGCCCTGCCCCACGCCGATGCAGAGGGTGGCGACGCCGGTTCCGCCGCCCCGACGGGCGAGCTGGTGGGCGACCGTACCGGCCAGGCGGGCACCGGAGGCGCCGAGCGGATGACCGAGGGCGATCGCGCCGCCCCGCGGGTTGAGGACCGCCGGGTCGAACTCGGGCCACTCGGCCACGCAGCCGAGCACCTGGGCCGCGAAGGCCTCGTTCAGTTCGAGCACCGACAGGTCGGCGAAGCCCTTGCCCGCTTTGCGGAGCGCGCGGTTGACCGCCTCGACGGGGGCGAGTCCGAAGTACTGCGGGTCGATCGCGGACACCCCGGTGGATCCGACGCGGGCCAGCGGCTCACGTCCGGTCGCCCGCAACCCCTCCTCGTCCACCAGCAGCAGGGCCGCGGCGCCGTCGTTCAGCGGCGAGGCGTTGCCCGCCGTCACCGTCCCGTCCTCGGACCGGAACGACGGCCCGAGCTTCGCCATCGCCTCCAGCGAGGCGTCCGCCCGTACGCACTCGTCGGCGCCGAACACCACCGGGTCGCCCTTGCGGCGCGGGATCGACACGGGCGCGAGTTCGGCGTCGAACAGACCCGCCTCCTGGGCCGCGGCGGCCTTGCGGTGGCTGGCGAGAGCGAACTCGTCCTGCTGCTCGCGGCCGATCTTGTGCTTGTCGGCGATCAGTTCGGCCGACTCGCCCAGCGGGACCGTCCACTGCGGGTCCATGCGCGGATTGACCATCCGCCAGCCCAGCGTCGTGGAGTACAACTCGGTGTGGCCGGCGGGGAACGCCCGGTCCGACTTCGGCAGCACGTACGGCGCGCGGGTCATCGACTCCACACCGCCGGCGACGGCGACGGAGGCGTCGCCGACCGCGATCGCGCGGGCCGCCTGGATGACCGCCTCGAGCCCGGAGGCGCACAGCCGGTTGACGGTGACACCCGGCACGGAGGTGGGCAGGCCCGCGAGCAGCGCGCCCATACGGCCGACGTTGCGGTTCTCCTCGCCGGCCCCGTTGGCGTTGCCGAAGTACACGTCCTCGATGCGGGAGGGGTCCAACGCCGGTGTACGGGCGAGCAGTTCACGGATGACGTGCGCGGCGAGGTCGTCCGGGCGCACCGAGGCGAGCGCGCCGTTGTAGCGGCCGATCGGCGTACGCACCGCGTCGACGATGTAAACGGTTCTGGAACTGTTGCTCATGACTGGACCTCCTCGGCGAGACGGACCTCGGCGGCCGTCTTCGTCACGATCTCCTCGGTGGTGACACCCGGCGCGGTCTCCACCAGCACCAGACCCTTCTCGGTGACGTCCAGGACACCCAGGTCGGTGATGATCCGGTTCACGCAACCCTTCCCGGTCAGCGGCAGCGCGCAGTCCGTGAGGATCTTGGGGCTGCCGTCCTTGGCGGTGTGGGTCATGACGACGATGACCGTACGGGCGCCGTGCACCAGGTCCATCGCCCCTCCGATCCCGGTGATCAGCTTGCCGGGGATCGCCCAGTTCGCCAGGTCGCCGCGCTCGGACACCTGCATCGCGCCCAGCACGGCGACGTCGATGTGGCCGCCGCGGATCATGCCGAAGGACAGTGCCGAGTCGAAGAAGGACGCGCCCGGCAGGACCGTCACGGTCTCCTTGCCGGCGTTGATCAGGTCGGGGTCGACGGCGTCGTCGGCCGGGTAGGGGCCGGTGCCCAGGATGCCGTTCTCGCTCTCCAGCACCACCTCGACGTCCGCCGGGAGGTAGTTGGGGATGAGGGTCGGCAGGCCGATGCCGAGATTGACGTACTGGCCGTCCCGCAGCTCGCGCGCGGCGCGGGCGGCCATCTCCTCACGTGTCCAGGCCATCACGCGCTCACCGTTCCCTCTGCCACGGGCGCGGAGACCGTCCGCTGCTCGATCCTCTTGTCCGCCGCCTGCTCCGGGGTCAGCGCGATCACGCGCTGCACGAAGATGCCCGGCAGGTGGACCGCGTCCGGGTCGATCGCACCGGGTTCGACGAGCTCCTCGACCTCGGCGATCGTGATCCGTCCGGCCATCGCGGACAGCGGGTTGAAGTTGCGGGCGGACTTGTTGAACACCAGGTTGCCGTGCCGGTCCCCCTTCGCCGCCCTGACCAGCGCGAAGTCGGTACGGATACCGTGCTCCAGCACGTACTCGACGCCGTCGAACTGCCGGACCTCCTTCGGCGGCGAGGCCAGGGCGACACCGCCCTCGCCGTCGTAGCGCCACGGCAGTCCGCCCTCGGCCACCTGGGTGCCCACGCCCGCGGGGGTGTAGAAGGCGGGGATCCCGGCGCCGCCGGCCCGCAGCCGCTCGGCCAGCGTGCCCTGCGGGATCATCTCGACCTCCAGCTCGCCGGACAGGTACTGGCGGGCGAACTCCTTGTTCGCGCCGATGTAGGAACCGGTTACCCGGGCGATCCGCCCGGCGGCGAGCAGCACCGCGAGGCCGGACTCCATCGCGCCGCAGTTGTTGGAGACGACCGACAGTCCGGCGACGCCCCGCTCGTACAGAGCCTGGATGAGCACGTTCGGCACGCCGCTCAGCCCGAACCCACCCACCGCCAGAGACGCGCCGTCCGGCACGTCGGCCACCGCCTCCAGAGCCGTGGCGACCACCTTGTCCATCCGTGAAGCCCCATCTCTCGCACGGCGCCCCCGGTCATCAATTAATCAGGGCACTGATTATTTCTCCGAGGTTTCCCACACGCTGCCACCGCGAGATGGAGCCGTCAAGACCCCAGGCCAGTGGTCTGGCCGACCCCGCTCGCCAACGAGCCCAGGCCGACAACACGCGGTATCGTTCAGTGCACCGATGAATCTCCCACGCTGAGGAGCGCACATGGCCGCGGTGGATCTCACCAGCCACCCCGGGCACCTGGCCCGGCGGCTCCAGCAGGCGCACTACCTGCTGTGGAACACGATGGTCTCCGAGGAGATCACCTCGCCGCAGTTCGCGGTCCTCAACGCGCTCGTCGCCGAGCCGGGCCTCGATCAGCGGACGGTGGGGGAGCGGGTGGGGCTCGACCGCTCCACCATCGCCGAGGTGATCAGCAGGCTCATCCGCCGAGGCCTGCTCGACAAGGTCCGCGACCCGCAGGACGGTCGTCGCTTCCTGCTGGGGCTCACCGACGAAGGACTGCGTACCCACCGCAGGCTGACCGTGCGCACGGCCCGGATGAACCAGGTCTTCCTGTCACCGCTCTCGGCCGCGGAACAGACCCTGTTCCTCGAGCTCATCCAGCGCGTCTCGGACGCGGCGGAGGGCCTGCGCAACCCGGGAGAACCCTTGGCCGCGCCCTCCTGACCAGCGCCCCTGAGCGAAACGGGACAGCGCGCGCAGTGAGGTGCCTGGGCGAATCAGGGTGCCTGGGAATGAGGGTGGCTGGGCGGCGTGCGGGTGCCTGGGAATGAGGGTGCCTGGGCCGCATGCGGGTGCTTGGCGGCACACGGTGGCCCGGGCGGCGTCAGGGTGCCTGGGCGAACACCACCCAGACCTGGCCCTCGGCGAAGGCGACCGGGGTGCCGTCGGCGGTCGTGAAGTCCGTGCCGTCCGTGGCGGTCGCCCGCTCCCAGTTCACGTCGTGAACGCGTCCGTCGCGCAGCACCCGTGCCTTGCCCGAGCCCACCGTCTCGGTGTACGGCGTGTTGTTGCCGAGGAAGTCGTGGAAACCCGACGCCCGCATCTTCACGTACTGCACCACCACCGTGGCCGGGGCCACCTGCCGGCCGTCGGTCGTCACCGCCGGCGCTCCGTCCGTCGACACCAGCCAGCGGTCCCGGCTCGCCGACCAGGTGAACGTGAAGCGCGCCGCCGGGTAGCGCACGGTGAGCGAGGGCGTCGCCGTACCGCCGGCGGGCGCCGCGCCGTAGCGGAACCCGGTGGTCAGCGCGGCGGCGCCCGGCGCGGAGGGCAGCAGCCGCCCCGGGCGCACATAGAGGTTGTGCGGCGCGGCTTTGCCGGCGCCCCGGTAGTAGGCCTTGGCGCCGGCCGCGTCCTCGGGCGTGACGGCGTCCAGCGGCGCCCGGTCGATCAACGGCAGCAGCCTGCCCTGCGCCCCGGAGAACGCCAGCATCGGCCGCTCGAACTGGCGCAGCAGCTCCAGATCGGACTCCCGGGCGCTGCGCACCGGACCGACGGCCTTCGGCATCGTGGTCGCGTACAGGGCCATCAGCCGGCTCAGGCCGCCCTCGACCGGCTCGACGTAGACGACGTCCGCCGCATCGAGGCCGGTCTGCGGCCGGGCGGCGGGGGCGTTGTCGATCTTCACGGCGAGCAGCGAGCCGGCGACGGCGGTGGGGCTGGTGCTACCGCTCGGACGCGGCAGCTGCGACGCGCTCCGGCCGTCGTCGTTCTTCGACGGCTCACGGGTCGTCGTGCATCCCGCCGCGAGGGCGATCGCCAGCACGGCGCCCAGCAGCGCCGCGGCCACCGCGGTCACGGCCGGGGGCCCGGCGCGCAGCGGGTGCGCCGGGCGTGACCGATGTGCCGGGTGCCGCGGGTCTTCCTGGTGACGTGTTCGGCGTCCCGGACGTCTCGAAGGACTCGTGCCTGTCATGGCCACCCCCGTTTCGTGTCTCGATTGTGCGCTCGTCCGTTCGAGAGTGGCTATGCGTGGCCGCGGCCGCGTGCTGTCCGGGCCACCGGGGGATGCGGGCGTGCCGGCTGTGCCGGTTACCAAGCGGATGCGGGCGTGCGGGCTGTGCCGGTTACCAAGCGGATGCGGGCGTGCGGGCGTGCGGGCGTGGGGCTGGGGGGACTACTGGGGGCCGTGGGCACGCGGGCTGTGCGGATCACCGGGCGGATGTGGGCGTGCGGGCTGTGCGGGTTCCGGCTGCGGGCGTCGCGGTTCGCGGTCGGGTGGTCGGGTACCCGGGCGGCAGCCAGGACCCGGTACCCCCGGACCAGCCGGGACGGACCGGTAGGCGGAGGGAGCGCGGCGAGATGAAGGCAGTGACCTGGCAGGGCAAGCGGGACGTACGGGTGGACACCGTTCCCGACCCGACGATCGAGGAACCGACGGACGCCGTCATCCGCATCACGTCCAGCGGGCTGTGCGGTTCCGACCTACACCTGTACGAGGTGCTCACCCCGTTCATGACCCCGGGCGACATCCTCGGCCACGAGCCCATGGGCATCGTCGAGGAGGTCGGCGCCGCGGTACCCGACCTCAAGGCCGGCGACCGGGTCGTGGTGCCCTTCCAGATCGCCTGCGGCAACTGCTGGATGTGCCTGAACTCACTGCCCACCCAGTGCGAGACGACCCAGGTCACCGGCGAGGGAATGGGCGCCGCACTGTTCGGCTACACCCGCCTGTACGGGGCGGTGCCCGGCGCCCAGGCCGAGTATCTGCGGGTGCCGCAGGCCCAGTTCGGCCCCATCAAGGTGCCGGAGGGGCCCCCGGACGACCGCTTCGTGTACCTCTCCGACGTCCTGCCCACCGCCTGGCAGGCGGTCGCCTACGCCGACATCCCCGAGGGCGGCAGCGTCGCGGTGCTCGGCCTCGGCCCGATCGGCGACATGGCCTGCCGTGTCGCCCAGGTGCGCGGCGCGGGCCGGGTGTTCGGAGTGGACCTGGTCGGCGACCGGCTACGCCGGGCCCGTGCGCGAGGCGTGGAGACCTACGATCTCCGCAGCTTCGACAGCGAGAAGGAACTCGTCGCCGCGATCCGCGACGAGACCGACGGGCGCGGCCCGGACGCCGTGATCGACGCCGTCGGCACCGAGGCGCACGGCAGCGCGGCCGCCCGCATGATCCAGAACGCCTCCGCCCTGCTGCCCCGCAAGCTGAGCGGTCCGCTCTCGGAGCGTTTCAGCATCGACCGCCTCGCCGCTCTGAACACCGCCATCGAGCTGGTGCGCCGCGGCGGCACCCTCTCGCTCGTCGGCGTCTACGGCGGCATGGCGGATCCGCTGCCCATGCTCACCATGTTCGACAAGCAGCTCCAGATCCGGATGGGTCAGGCCAACGTGCGCCGGTGGAGCGACGAGATCATGCCGTACCTCACCGACGAGGACCCGCTCGGCGTCGACGACTTCGCCACCCACCGCGTGCCGCTGTCCGACGCCCCGCACGCTTACGAGATGTTCCAGCACAAGCAGGACGGCGCGGTGAAGGTCCTGATGACACCGTGAACGCGGTCTGCGGTCTGCGGTCTACCGGTCTGCCGGTCTGCCGGTCTCGCCTCTCCCGTCCGTCGGTCTGCCGGTCTACCGGTCTACCGGTCTGCCGGTCTGCCGGTCTCGCCTCTCCCGTCCGTCGGTCTGTCGGTCTGCCGGTCTGCGTTTCGCGGTCTGCGATCGGTACGCGGTCGCGGTTGAGGGCCGGCCGTACGCGGTCGAGGGCCGGGGTGGGGTGGGCTGACGTGTGCGGGGTGAGGTGTGCGTGAAACCGGTTGTGATCGGTTGCCGGCGTGAAACCGCGGGGAACCGACGATGAAGCAAGCAGCGCCGGTTGGGCCGGGAACCGGTTGCTGATCGGGTTGCGCCGGAAACCGCTTGCGCAACCCGGGCGGCGCCGAAACCGGTTACGAATCAGTTCAGCGTCGTAACCGATTGCCGATTACCACCCTTTCGGCACCGCTTGCAGACCGCTTCACCGCTAGTCAGATCACGTCCACCGCTTGTCAGATCACGTCGCGGGCGGGGTCGCGGGCGGCGCCCCGAGGATCTGTGCGAGGTCGTAACGCACCGGTTCCTCCAGCTGCGCGTAGGTGCAACTGTCCGGGGTGCGGTCGGGGCGCCAGCGGCGGAAGCGGGCGGTGTGCCGGAACCGTGCCCCGTTCTCCATGTGGTCGTACGCCACCTCGACCACCCGTTCGGGCCGCAGCGGCACCCAGGACAGGTCCTTCTTGCCCGACCAGCGGCTCGGCGCCCCCGGGAGCCGTGCGGTCTCGTGAGCGGCTTCCTGCGACCAGGCCGCCCACGGGTGGCCCGCCGCGTCCTCCATGCGCAGCGGCTCCAGCTCCTCGATGAGTTCCGCCCGGCGTTTCATGGTGAAGGCGGCCGAGACGCCGACGTGCTGGAGGACGCCCTGGTCGTCGTACAGGCCGAGCAGCAGTGAGCCCACCACCGGCCCGCTTTTGTGGAAGCGGTATCCGGCCACGACGACGTCCGCGGTGCGCTCGTGCTTGATCTTGAACATGGCGCGCTCGTCCGGGCGGTAGCGCAGGGTGAGCGGTTTGGCGATCACGCCGTCCAGGCCCGCCCCTTCGAACTCCTCGAACCAGCGCCGCGCCACCTCGGCGTCGGTCGTCGCCGGCGCCAGGTGCACGGGCGCCGTCACGCCGCCGAGCGCCCCGGTCAGCAGCTCACGCCGGTCGTTCAGCGGAACTTCCAGGAGCGACCGGTCGTCGAGCGCCAGCAGGTCGAAGGCGACGAACGACGCCGGGGTCCGTTCGGCGAGGGTGCGCACCCGGGACTCCGCCGGGTGGATGCGCTCCGTGAGGGCATCGAAGTCGAGCCGTCCCTCACGGGCGATCACGATCTCGCCGTCCAGCACACAACGCTGCGGCAACCGCTCCCGCAACGCTTCCACCAGCTCCGGAAAATACCTGGTCAACGGCTTTCCGGTGCGGCTGCCCAACTCGATCTCGGCGCCGTCCCGGAACACGATCGCCCGGAAACCGTCCCACTTCGCCTCGTACTGCATGCCCGGCGGAATCGCAGCCACCGACTTGGCGAGCATCGGCTTCACGGGCGGCATCACCGGCAGATCCATGCTCCGAGTCTGCGCGAGGACAGCGGGGACCGCCCGGTGTGCGGACCGTCCGGTGTACGGGTCGCAGGTGGCGGCCGTCCGGTACGGACCGCAGGTGTGCGGCCGTCCGGGTACGGACCGCCCGTAGCGGATACGAGCTGATGCGAGCCGGCGGAGCTGTGTCTACCGTGGCTCGCATGGGCGATGCGGTGGAACTGGAAGTGGCCGGCCGGACGGTACGGCTGTCCAGCCCGGACAAGGTGTTCTTTCCGGAGCGCGGCTTCACCAAGCTGGACCTCGCTCGCTACTACCAGGCGGTCGCCCCCGGCATTCTGCGCGCCCTGCGCAACCGTCCCACCACTCTGGAGCGCTACCCGGACGGCGTCACCGGCGAATCCTTCTTCCAGAAACGGGCGCCGAAGAACATGCCCGACTGGATCCCGACCGCCCACATCACCTTCCCCAGCGGACGCAGCGCCGACGAGATGTGCCCGACCGAGGAGGCGGCCGTCCTGTGGGCCGCCCAGTACGGCACGCTCACCTTTCATCCCTGGCCCGTGCGCCGTGACGACGTCGACCACCCCGACGAGCTGCGCATCGACCTCGACCCGCAGCCCGGCACCGACTACGACGACGCGGTCCACGCCGCGCATGAACTGCGGGCGGTGCTCGAGGAGTTCGGCGGCCTGCGCGGTTGGCCCAAGACCTCCGGCGGCCGTGGTCTGCACGTCTTCGTGCCGATCGAGCCGCGGTGGACCTTCACCCAGGTCCGGCGGGCCGCCATCGCCGTCGGCCGGGAGATGGAACGGCGACTGCCGGAGCGGGTGACGATCAAGTGGTGGAAGGAGGAGCGGGGCGAGCGCATCTTCCTCGACTACAACCAGACCGCCCGCGACCGCACCATCGCCTCCGCCTACTCCGTGCGTCCCCGTCCGCACGCGCCCGTCTCGGCTCCGCTGCGCTGGGAGGAGGTCGGTGACGCGCACCCAGGCGACTTCGACCTCGCGACCATGCCGGCCCGTTACGCCGAACTCGGCGATGTGCACGCCGACATGGACGATCACGCGTTCTCCCTGGAGGCCCTCCTGGAACTGGCCCGCCGCGACGAACACGACCACGGCCTGGGCGACCTGCCGTATCCACCGGAGTACCCGAAGATGCCCGGAGAGCCGAAGCGGGTGCAGCCGAGCCGGGCACGGCACGAGGACGCCCCGGGCGGGCCCGGGGCGTCCTAGGCGACCGTGCGGCGTCCTAGGCGACCGTGCGGCCGCGGACCGGCCGGTGCGGTCACAACTCCTTGACGCGGATGTCCCGGTACGAGACGACGTCCGTCGTGCCGTGCACCTGGAGCCCGATGTAACCGGAGGCGAAACGCCGTCCGTCGGTGCCCGGGTCGTCCGAGCGCGGCGGGGAGAACTCCTGGCCGCCGGTGTTGTCGAACTCGTTGATCAGCACACCGTTGCGGTAGACCGAGTAGTGCTGGTCGACCACCCGGATCTCGTAGTCGTTCCAGGTCCCCTTCTGCGTGACGCCGGCGCCGGCGAGCCCGACCCGGTCGAAGCCGTACACCGACCCGGTCTTGTACATGTCGCCGTCCGGCCGGTCGAGTACCTGCACCTCGTGCCCGTACTTGATGGCGACCCACTCCGGTCGCGGCTCCTCGGCGTGGTCGTGGACCCAGGGGAAGCGCACGAACACACCGGAGTTGGCGTTGCCCGTGCCCGGAGCATCGTCGCGCCACTGGAGCTTCAGGGAGAAGTCGCCGTACTTCCGCTCGGGGAACCACAGCATGCCCAGGCCCTCTCGGGTGGTTCCGCTGGTGATCGATCCGTCGGGGTTCCGTGCGAACGATCCGCCGCCCACCTGCTGCCACTTCGCGAACGAGTCCGCGCTGCCGTCGAGGATCGTGCGGTAGCCCTCCGTCTGGCCGGGCTTGCCGATCCCCGACAGGCGTGCCGCTTCCCGGACGGCGTCGTACTCACGCCGGTCCACGATCCCCTCGGCGAACAGCCCGTCGAGGACCGTCTTCACGTGCTTGAGGAACAGCGCGTGGGACGTCCACTCCTTCTCGTCCTCGATCAGTTCGTTGATCCGGCACCGCTTGTCGGTCAGCCGGTTCGGCACGCCCGAGTCGACGGTGCCGACGATCACCGTCGACCGCTCGTCGTACTCCGGGCAGTTGGGGGCCGGGACTTGGCTGGAGACCACCGTGAAGGTCACTGAGCGTGCGGCGGAGGTGTTGCCCACCTTGTCGGTGGCGCGGTAGGCGAGGGTGTGCGGGCCCGCACGGTCGACCACCACCGGGACGGTGTAGGCGATGTACGGTCCACCGTCCACTGAATACTCGATCCTGTCGACACCCGACCCGTGCTCGTCGGTCGCGCTCACGGTCACCCTGGCATGGCCCACGTAGGCGCCGCCGGAGTTCTTCGTGCCCTCGACGGTCACTCCGGTCACCGGAGGTGTGGTGTCCTGCGGAGCCGCCGCGACCACGGTGAACAGGACGCTCTTCTCGGCGGCCGCGTTGCCCGCCTTGTCGGTGGCTCGGTACCGCACGGTGTGGCTGCCGAGCTGATGGACCATCACGGGCGCGGTGTACGGCTGCCAGGCCCCGGAGCCGACGGCGTACTCGATGCTGTTGACGCCGGATCCGGTGTCGGACGCCGACACGGTGACGGTCGCCATGTCGATGTAGGCGCCGTCGGGGTTCCGCTCGCCGGTCACCGTCGCCGAGGTGTCCGGGGCGGATGTGTCGTCGGAGGGCGGGGCGACGACGGTGAACGTGACGGTCTTCTCGGCGGAGACGTTGCCGGCCTTGTCGAACGCCCGGTAGCGGATCCGGTGGCTGCCGACCTCGTCGACGACGACCGGTGCGGTGTACGGGATCCAGTCCCCCGCCGTGCCGACCGCATACTGGATGCCGTCGACCCCCGAGCCGCCGTCGTCGGTCGCCGCGATCACGACACTCGCCGAGCCGACGTACTCGCCCTGCGCGTTCTGCGCGCCGGTGACCTGCGCCGCCGTCGCGGGCGGGGTCGTGTCCTGGCCGCCGCCCTCGGTGACCACCAGGATGCCCTGCATCTGCCCGTGGCCGGGGATCGTGCAGTGGTAGAAGTAGCGCCCCGGGGTCAGGGTGACCTCGGCGGTGTGCCGGCCGCCCGTGTCGTCGTTCGGGTTGGCCAGAATGTTCAGCGTGACGTCGTCGTTGAACTCGGGGTCGCTGGTGGCGAACGTCAACGTGTGCGGCATGCCCATGGTGTTGCCGGTCGCCGCGCTGTTCTCGAAGACGATCGTCGCCTGACCCGCCACCGCGGTCGTCGGCGCCGAACCGTACGCGGTGATGTCGTCGCCGGCGGTCCAGGTGAGCACCTGGGCGGCGGCGGCCGTCGGCTCGACCTGTGGCGCGGTGGGCGCCGCCTGAAGTCCGAGCGTCATCAGCACGGCGGCCAGCAGGGCCGTCCAGACGCTTCGTTGCCGTGCCCGCCGTGTCTGCCGTGTCCGCCGGGTTCGCGGTATCAGCGGCGTGTGCGGTGTTCGTCGCGTTCGCGGTGTTCGTTGCGTCTGTGGTGTCACCGTGTCCCCCTCGCCAGCCGGTCGGCGGCCGGTGTCGGGCCGCCGCCCTGGTAAGTGACTCTCCACAGCGCCGACTTGGCGTCCGAGGTGAAGAAGCCGCGGCCGTAGTCGAGGACGTACAGGGCGCCGTCCGGGCCGAACTTCCAGTCCATGAGGTTCTTGATGCCGTCGTTGCCGACCGGCACGATCTTCTTCAGTGACTCCGAATGGACCGGCAGACCGCCCGACCCCTGCGTCCTCGGGTCCATGACCACCGCGTTGCGCGGCTGATCGGCATCGTAGAAGTCGCCGACGAACCACTTGCCGTCCCAGTACGCGGGCCACCTGACCGCGCTCGGACCGGCGGCGTCGTAGCGGTAGACCGGCCCGTTCATCGCCGCCTGGCCGCCGCCCTTGAGCCACGGCAGACGGTACGTCGCCTGGTCCTGCCGGTAGGAGGGGACGCCGTCGACGTCGCGCGGGTAGTCGGGTGCGCCGCCCTGGGGCGAGTACCAGATGTTGTTGCCGGTGACCGGCGGCAGGTCGACCAGGCCGTCGTTGTTCGGCGACTCGTTCTTCGGGTGGTCGCAGTCGTACCAGCCCAGCGGTTGTGACGGATCCGGCAGGTTGCGGTCCCGGTAGGGCTGCTTGTTGCCCATGCAGTACGGCCAACCCCGGTTGCCCGCCTGGGTGATGACGGCGAACGTGTCGTACTTCGCCGGTCCCCAGGTGGACGACGGCTCGCCCGCGTCCGGGCCGACCCAGCCCGCGTACAGGATGTCGGTGGTGCGGTCGACGAAGATGCGCGCCGGGTTGCGGACGCCCATCACATAGATCTCGCCGCGCGTCTTGCCACCGCCTTCGTCGGTCTCCCGGCCCGTGAACAGGTTTCCCGCCGGCAGCGTGTACGTTCCGTCGGGTTCCGGATGGATGCGAAGGATCTTGCCGTTGAGGTTGTGGGTGTTTCCGGCCGTACGGCGCGCGTCGGCGAAGGAGAGGCCCTTGAAGTTCGGCTGCGGGTTGTTGCCGGAGTAACCGCCGCTGAAACCACTGGAGTTGTTGTCACCGGTGGCGATGTACAGGTTGCCCTTCGAGTCCCAGGCCAGCCCACCGCCCGCGTGACAGCAACTGTGCACCTGGACAGGCCACTTGAGCAGCACCTTCTCGCTGCCGAGGTCGAGTCGGTTGGTGGCGAGGTCGAGCGTGAAGCGGGAGACGCGCCGCTCGGCCGTCCGTGTGTCACGGTCGACCCCGGAGTGGGGCGTGTAGTGCAGGTACACCCAGCCGTTCTGTTCGAAGCGCGGGTCGAGCTCGATGCCGAGGAGCCCCTCCTCGACCTTGACGAGTTCGTCGCCGCCGCCCTTGTTGCCGAAGACCGTCAGTTCCCCGGCCGACGTCACCTTCCTGGTCGCCGGGTCGTAGACGTGGATCTGTCCCTTGCCCTTGCCCACGTCCGGGTTGTTCCAGTCGGTGATCACCGGCCGGGAGGAGTCGGCGCCGCCCCGCCCGATGTAGAGAACACGGCCGTCCGGCGCGGTGACCAGGCCGTGCGGCTCGCCGATCTGGTCGTTCAGGCCGGGCTGGTTGGCCGGGGTCAGGCGCTCGGCCTTGTAGTTGGCGGTGATGGTCGCCTTGCAGTCGGCCTGTACGAGCCGTGAGGTCCAGAGCAGGGCGCCGCGCAGATGCGTACGGAAGTCCGTCTCGTCGTACGACGCGACCGTGCCGCCCATGCCGGTGTAGAAGGAGCGGCCGCCGTCGTAGTCACGGCACCAGCTCACCGGATGGTCGACGCCGTTGGCGCTCGCGCCCGGCTGGTACGTCGACTCGCGCACCCGGGCGACGGTGTGCACCTCGCCGGACGGGTTCTTCACCCAGTTCGGCCACAGGTCCGGGCGCTTCCACTCCAGCGGCAGCGCCCCGGTGGCGGGATGCCGCCGGTCGCCGACCTCCACGGTGGCCCGCTGCACGGCGGTCGGGCTCGACGCGGCCGGACGGGCGCCGATCAGGCCGGTGAACCAGGCCGAGTAGGGCTCCGCCCTGGCGGCGTCATGGACACCGACGAACCCGCCGCCGGCCTCCATGTAGGCCTCCAGGCCGGCTTCCTGCTCCGGATCGAGGACGTCACCGCCCCCGGTCAGGAACACGACCGCGTTGTAACCGCTCAGCTCGGACCCGCTGGTGAAGACCGAGGCGTCGTCCGTGGCCTCGACCTCGAACCGCTCGTCCGCCGGTCCGGACAGGCCGATCCGCTCGATGGCCTCGATACCGGCGTTGACGACCGGTGACTCCTCCCCGGCCGCGGCCGACCCGTGGAAGATCAGCACCCGTACCTTCGGGCCGCCCGGGGGCGACGTGATGGACATCGTTGTCAGGGGTGGCTCGGGGGCCGGACGTGCTTCCGCGGCCGGCGCGGTCAGCAGTCCGGCGACCAGCGTGGCGCACGCCACGGCGGTCACCCGGATTCGTCCTCTCGTACTCAACCCTCGTAAGTGCATGGGCACCTCCTCGGTCACAGCGGCAGCGCCAAGGAAGCTAGACCCCGTTTGCATGACTCGCCAAGAGCTATGACCGCAATGGCACGAACTTTGTCCTGAGTGTGGAGAAACGGCGGAACGACCGGTACCGTCTCACAGGTTCATCACAGGCTCGTCTTCTTCGTCGTCCCAAATTCCGTACCAGCGTGGGGAGTTCGGCATGGACAGACGCGGGTTCAACCGCAGGGTGCTGCTGGGCGGTGCGGCCGCCGCGACATCGTTGTCCTTGGCGCCGAGGGCGGTGAGCGCCGACAGGCCGGTGAGGACCGCGCCGGCGGGGGGAGTGGTCAAACACCTCAAGCTGTACGCGGAGAAGCTCGCCGACGGACAGCTCGGCTACGGCTTCGAGAAGGGGAAGGCCACCATCCCCGGGCCGCTGATCGAACTCGACGAGGGCGACACCGTCCACATCGAGGTGGAGAACACCCTGGACGTGGCCGCGAGTCTGCACGTTCACGGCCTGGACTACGAAGTGTCCAGCGACGGGACGAAGTTGAACGGGAGCGATATCGAGCCAGGCGGTACGCGCACCTACACCTGGCGCACCCACGCCCCCGGTCGCCGCCCCGACGGCACCTGGCGGGCGGGCAGCGCGGGCTACTGGCACTACCACGACCACGTCGTGGGAACCGAACACGGCACCGGCGGCATCCGCAAGGGCCTGTACGGACCGGTGATCGTCCGGCGCAAGGGCGACATCCTGCCCGACGCCACCCACACGATCGTCTTCAACGACATGACGATCAACAACAGACCCGTCCATGCGGGCCATCAGGGCCCCGACGTCGAGGCGACGGTGGGCGACCGGGTCGAGTTCGTCATGATCACGCACGGCGAGTACTACCACACCTTCCATATGCACGGTCATCGCTGGGCCGACAACCGCACCGGCCTGCTCAGCGGCCCCGACGACCCGAGCCAGGTCGTCGACAACAAGATCGTGGGTCCGGCCGACTCCTTCGGCTTCCAGGTGATCGCGGGGGAGGGGGTGGGCGCCGGCGCGTGGATGTACCACTGCCATGTACAGAGCCACTCCGACATGGGCATGGTCGGACTGTTCCTGGTGAGGAAGCCCGACGGCACGATCCCCGGATACGAGCCGCACCAGTCGCACGAGCCGCAGGAGTCGCACCGGTCGCAGGAGCCTGTGGTGCCGGACGGAACCGGCGAGGCGCACGAGCACTGACGGGCGGCGTTCGGAGAGCGCTCTCACCTCGGCCGTCCCCCCGGAGCTATCCTGAGCCGCACCCGGCCAGGAGGAGCCCCGAAGTGACCGAGACAGCGTCGCGTCCCACGCTGGAGGCCGTGGCCGCGCGGGCCGGAGTCTCCCGGGCGACCGTGTCGCGCGTCGTCAACGGCGGGGACGGCGTCCGCGAGCCGCTCGTCGAACGGGTCCGGCAGGCCGTGGAGGAACTCGGGTACGTCCCCAACCAGGCGGCCCGCAGCCTGGTGACGAAGCGGCACGACGCGGTCGCCGTGGTCATCGCCGAACCGGAGACCCGTGTCTTCGCCGACCCCTTCTTCGCCCTTCAGCTCCGTGGTATCAGCAAGGAACTGACGGCTCACGACAACCAGTTGGTGTTGCTGCTCACCGAGGGCCGCGACGACCACGCCCGGGTCGCGCGCTACCTCGCCGGCGGCCACGTCGACGGGGCCCTGGTCTTCTCGCTGCACCTCGACGACCCCCTCCCCGGGCTGATCCAGGGCGCCGGCGTCCCGACCGTGTTCGGCGGCCGTCCGGGCTGGAGCGACGGCACGCGGGACGTGGTCTATGTCGACAGCGACAACCGCGGGGGTGCCCGCGAGGCCGTACGCCTGCTGGCCGGGCTCGGCCGCACCCGCATCGCGCACATCACCGGCCCTCTCGACCAGACCTCCGCGGCGGACCGGCTCGACGGATACCGCGAGGTCATGGGCGTGAACGAGCCACGGCTCGTCGTCGAGAGCGACTTCACCCCCGGCGACGCCGAGCGGGCCATGCGTGAACTCCTCGACCGCTGCCCCGACCTGGACGCCGTGTTCGCCGCGAACGACCTCGCCGCCTCGGGCGCCCTGCGCGTCCTGCGTGAACGCGGGCGGCGGGTACCCGAGGACGTCGCCGTGGTCGGCTTCGACGACATGCTGCCCGTCGCCGAACAGAGCGATCCGCCGCTGACGACCGTCCGTCAGGACATCGAGGAGATGGGCCGGATCATGGCCCGTCTGCTGCTGCGCCGCCTCGACCGAAGCGTCGCCGACGAGGCGCCGGGCGGCGTGGTCCTGCCCACCACCCTGGTGCGCCGCGCTTCGGCCTGACCGGGGCGGCCGCGGCAGTCGCACCGGTCCCGCCCCGCCCGCCACCGGATCGGCCCGCTCCCGTGCCGTCCCGTACCGCCTCACATCTCCTGTGGCACGCTCTTGATCACGGCGAAGCGTGCCCCGTAGGGGTCGGCGAGCTTGGCGACACGGCCGACGCCCTCGACGTCCGTGGCGGGCATCCGCACCCTGCCGCCCAGCTTCTCCGCCTCGGCCACGACCGTGTCCGCGTCGGCGACCTCGAAGTACGGCAGCCAGTACGCGCCGGAGCCGGCCTCCGTCGGGTCGTCGGCCAGCGGTACGATCCCGCCGAACATCGCCTCCTCCCCGGCGCCGGCCGGGTTGACGCAGGTGTAGGTGCCGCCGGGGAACGGCGCGGCCGAGGTCTCCAGACCCAGCGTCGCGTTGTAGAAGGCGGCGGCCGCGGCGACGTCCGGCGTGTACAGCTCTACCCAGCACAGTGCGCCGGGTTCGTTCGCCACGTCCACGCCCTCGGTCTGTCCGGGCTGCCAGAGTCCGAACGGCACGCCCGCCTGGTCGGCGAGGACGGCCATCGTGCCCTGCCCCATCACGTCCATCGGCGCGAGGAGGACCGCACCGTGCTTCCGCTCGGCGGCCTGCGCCGTGGCCTGCGCGTCCGATGTGCGGAAGTAGACCGTCCACGACGGCGGGCCCTGCGCGGACGTGGTCTGCATGCCGCCCGCCGCGGTCTTCCCGTCCAGTTGGAAGAAGCCGTAGCCGCCGGCGTCGGGTCCCGCCGACCGGAAGCGCCAGTCGAAGAGAGCGCCGTAGAAGGAGGTGGCGCCGTCGATGTCGGACGTGCCGACGTCGATCCAGTTCGGAGCGCCGTTGACGAAGCGGGTGGTGAGCATCGTTGCCCTCCTCGAAGGGGTCCCGTCCTCTGCACTGCCGAGTCTCGCACCGCCCACTGACAATCGCTGCCGGAGTGCGACCACCGGCCCGGCTCCGGGGCTGCCCCTGGAAGGCGGGCGACGGTCACCCACTGTCATGGTGAGATGTCGGAACCTCGCTCGGCGTTCCGGGAGTCTGCCCGGTGCACCGCGCGCCGCCGTGCGCGGCGGTGTCCGGCGGGAGCATCATCGGGCGGCCGGGGGCCCTCGGGCGCCGCGTATATCCGGCGTTGATCGAACGTTTTTCGCCGCCGGGCACGATTCTGGCCATGTACACCGACACGATTCCGACACCCGACCTCGGCTGGCAGCGTGAGGCGCTGTGCGCACAGACCGGCGCGGAGTTCTTCTTTCCCGAGCCCGGCAGCTCGGTGCGGGAGGCCAAGCGCATCTGCGGCATGTGCGAGATGCGTTCCGCCTGCCTCGAGTACGCCCTGGACAACGATGAGCGCTTCGGCGTCTGGGGTGGCATGTCCGAGAAGGAGCGCCTGATCCTCCGGCGCACGGCGCACTGAGCCGCACCGTCGCGGCGACCCCGAATCCGAGTGACCGCGTCGCGGGGGTGCGGTTAGGATCCGGGGCGTGTCCGGACGTGGCGCGGAGGCAGGCGCCTCGCCTTGCTCCGGCGCATGACGCCGGTTGGAATCCGGTCGTCCGGATGCGTGCGCGGTCCCGTAGAGCAGAGGCAGACTCGCCACCTTCTCAGGGTGGATACGCCGGTTCGAATCCGGTCGGGACCACGGTACGGCGAGCGCGGAGCGGGGACGGGGCGGGGCGGCGGCGCATGGGCCAGGACAGCGAGGGGGCGGCCTTCGGCCCGCCGGTGACCGAGGCGGAGCTGACCGCCTTCCATGACGTCGTGGGCAGGCTGCGGGCACTGCCCGTCGACGATCCCGTACGGCTGCGGGCCGAGCAGGTCGCCGCGTCCTTCGCGCGTGACGGACGGCTCCGGCGGCGCAAGGAGCGGGGCGCCGAAGTGGCGGCCGCCGACGCGGCGACGATGGCCGCGACAGCGACCGGCGCGCTGGACCGGCGCGAGGACGCGCCGCTGCGGGACGCGGGCCGGGGCGGACGCTTCCACCGGCCGCGCACCTGCTACGTCTGCAAGTCGGCCTATCGAGAGGTCGACACCTTCTACCACCGGCTCTGTCCCGTCTGCGCCGCCGACAACGCGGCCCGCCGCTCGCTCGGCACCGACCTGAGCGGGCGCCGCGTCCTGCTCACCGGCGGCCGGGTGAAGATCGGCTTCCAGCTGGCGCTGATGATGCTGCGGGACGGCGCCGAGACCGTCGTCACCTCCCGTTTCCCGCATGACACCCTGCGCCGTTTCCGTGCCGCGCCCGGCAGTGCGCAGTGGCTGGACCGCCTCACCGTCGTCGCCGTCGATCTGCGCGACCCGCGCCAGGTGCTGGGGCTGTGCGAGGAACTGCGCCGGGAGGGCCGCCCGCTCGACGTCCTCGTCAACAACGCGGCGCAGACCGTGCGCCGCCCGCCGCAGTCCTACGCCCTGCTGGCCGCAGGAGAGCACGACGCGCTGCCCGAAGGGACCCGCCCGGCGCCCGGGTTCACCCCGATGCGGATGCTGCGGGGCCTCGGCGGCTCGCTCTCCGCGCTGCCCGCCGCCCTGCGCGAGGCCGACGAGGCCGGACTGCTGCCGGATCCCTCCCCGGAGAACTCCTGGTCGGCCCGGCTCGGCGCGCTCGACCCGGCAGAGGTCCTCGAGACCCAGCTCGTCAACGCCCTCGCGCCGGCGTTGCTGTGCGACCGGCTGCTGCCGCTGCTGCTGGCCTCCCCGCATCCGCGCCGGTACGTCGTCAACGTGACGGCCGTCGAGGGCCGGTTCGCGGTGCGCAACAAGATGCCCGGGCATCCGCACACCAACATGGCCAAGGCCGCCCTCAACATGCTCACCCGCACCAGCGCGGCCGCGCTCGCCGAGCAGGGCGTGCACATGTGCGCCGTCGACACGGGCTGGATCACCGACGAGAACCCGGCGCCGAAGAAGGCCCGGATGGCGGGCGCGGGCTTCCGCACCCCGCTGGACATCGTGGACGGCGCGGCCCGCGTGTACGACCCGATCGTGCGCGGCGAGGCCGGCCACCCGGTGTCCGGAGTGTTCCTCAAGGACTACCGGGAGGCCCAGTGGTGAGTGAGGAGACCGCGGCGGGACCGGGACCGGCCGGGTTCGCCGGAGTGCCCCACGTGGCGCCCCGCCCCCTCGCCGATCTCGCCCCGCTGCTCGACTGGCTGCGGGCCGGACGTCCGGCGGGCGAGCGGCTGGACTTCGCGTCGGGCACCGCGCTGCCCGACGGACGGCTCGACCTGTGCAAGCAGGGCCTGGGGGCCGAGGGCGCGGCCCTGGTCGCCGAGGCGCTGGCCGCCGGGCCCTCGCCCGTACGGCATCTGCTCCTCGGCACCGACGCCCTCGGAGACGAAGGCGCCGCGACCGTCGCCGGTACGGATGCTCCGGTCGAGACGCTCTACCTCGGCTGCAACGGCATCACCGCGGGCGGCGCCTGCCGTATCGCCGACCAGCTGCGCGCCTCGCCCCAGGTGGTCACGGGGGTGTGGCTCAAACGCAACCCGCTGGGCCGCGGCGGAGGCCGGGCGGGAGCCGAACTCGTCGAATCCGCCCGGGCGTTGCGCACCCTCGACCTGGTGCAGACCGGACTCGACGCGGCGGGCGTCACCGTACTCGCCGACGCGCTGCTGGCCGCCGCCGACGACGGGCGGCGGGTCGAGCGGCTGTTCGTCGGCGGCAACCCGCTGGGGGAGGCGGGCGCGGAGGCGCTCGCGGCCGTGGTCGCCGCCGGGGCGATCGGCGAACTCTACGTCTCCGCCGCCCGGTTGGGTGACGTCGGCACGCTCCGGCTCGCCGGCGCCCTCGAACGGGCGCCGTACGGACGGCTCACCCGGCTGTCGGTGGCCAGCAACGGCGTCGGACCCTCCCCGGCCGCCCGCCTGGTCGGCGCGGCCACCGTCGCCGGTGTCACCCTGCTGGACCTCGGCCGGGTCCGGGCGGCGGCCGTGCTCGGAGCGGCGGACAACCGGCTGGACCTGACGGCCGCCGAGACCATCGGGCGGACGCTGGCGGCCGGTGAGCACCGCCTCGCCCACCTCGTCCTGCGCCACACGGGCCTGCGCAGCCGCGAGGCCCACCGCATCCTCGATCACGCGCCCCGCGCGGCCAGCGCCACCCGCTTCGTCCTCGGGCAGGGTGTCGCCGCCACCGTCAGACGCCGCCTGGCGGCCCTCAGCGCCCAGGTCCCGGCCCCGGCCGTGCCGCCCGACGTGGCGGCCGTACGCAGCGTGCACCGCACGGCGGCCCCGGAGGCGTCCGCGGAGGACTGACGCCCCTGCGCCCGCCCGCCCCCGTCCGCTCTGCGCCGCGGTCCCTTGAGCACCGACGTCCACAACTTCCGCTGCCGCACCGGCTCCAGCCCGTGCGCCGTCAGGTCCTCGACGTACGGGTGGTGGTTCCGGCGGCCGAGCCCCCGCGCCCTTGGCTGCCGTGCTCGGTCCCTGTCCGGCATCGGTACCGGGCCCCACCGACCACGGGCCAAGGCATTACGCTCTCGGGCAGGGCGGGGTCGTAGCGCAGAGGCAGTCGCACCGGTCTCCAAAACCGGATCACGCTGGTTCGAATCCAGCCGCCCCGCCCCCTTCGACACCCGGCGCCCCGGGCTGCATCGCCCCACCGAGGCGGCAGGGCGGGCCGGGTTCCCGCGCGGTTCGGCCTGCGCCGGAGCGTGGCCGCGGTCCCGTCGGACGCCGGGTGCAGTGCGATCCGCGCCCGGGCCCGGTCGGCGGTGTCCTCGTCGGCCGGACCGACCAGGATGCCGACCGCCTGCCGGACCGTGTCGCCGTCAGCCGTGGCGGCATGGCCGCAGGCGCGAACGGCCCGCACCGGGAGATCGATTCCCCGTGCGAGCCGTCGAAGCGAGAGGCGGGGGCAGGTCAGCCGGCCGCCCGCGCCGCCATCCGGGCCTTGCGCGTCGCCAGCTTCTCGTCGAACTTCGAGGCCTCCGAGTCGAGGCCGCCCATGTACAGGCCGATCTCCTCCTGCGCCTTCTGGCCCTCGGGGCCGAGGCCGTCGACCTCCATGACCTTCAGGAAGCGCAGCACGGGCTGGATGACGTCGTCGTGGTGGATGCGCAGGTTGTAGACCTCGCCGATCGCCATCTGCGCGGCGAAGCGCTCGAAGCCGGGCATGCCGTGGCCGGGCATGCGGAAGTTGACGAGGACGTCCCGCACGGCCTGCATGGTGAGGTCGGGGGCCAGCTCGAAGGCGGCCTTCAGGAGGTTGCGGTAGAAGACCATGTGGAGGTTCTCGTCGGTCGCGATGCGCGCCAGCATGCGGTCGCAGACCGGGTCGCCGGACTGGTGGCCGGTGTTGCGGTGCGAGACGCGGGTCGCCAGCTCCTGGAAGGCGACGTAGGCGACCGAGTGCAGCATCGAATGCCGGTTGTCCGACTCGAAGCCCTCGCTCATGTGGGCCATCCGGAACTGCTCCAGCTTGTCCGGGTCCACCGCGCGCGAGGCGAGCAGGTAGTCGCGCATCACGATGCCGTGCCGGCCCTCCTCGGCCGTCCAGCGGTGCACCCAGGTGCCCCAGGCGCCGTCCCGGCCGAAGAGCGAGGCGATCTCGTGGTGGTAGCTGGGCAGGTTGTCCTCGGTGAGCAGGTTCACGACGAGCGCGATCCGGCCGATCTCGGTGACCTTGGACTGGCCCTTCTCCCAGGCCTCGCCGTCCTCGAAGAGGCCGGGGAAGTTGCGGCCGTCGCTCCACGGCACGTACTCGTGGGGCATCCAGTCCTTGGTCACCTTCAGGTGCCGGTTGAGTTCCTGCTCGACCACTTCCTCGAGCGCGTACAGCAGCTTGGCGTCGGTCCAGACGGCGGGGCTGCCGAGGTGAGGGGTGGTGATCGACACGAATACTCCAGGGGACGTGAAACGGAGTGGAACAATCCGGCGCGCGAAGCCGGAACTTACGGGATCGTAGGCTACGTATCCGTAGGTTACGAAGTCGTAGGTTAAGGACCGTGTAAAGATCGCTGATCAGGCGTGTTGCGCAGGGTCGTTCCGGGCATGTCGAACGGCCCCGGGAACCGCAGGTCCCAGGGCTGAACGGGTGAGAGGATCCGCCGCTCAGGCGTACAACTCACGCAGTCGCACCGAGAGGCATGTCACACATCCCTCGAGTTTCTCGAATTCGCCGATGTCCACGACGACGGGTTCGTGACCGAGATCGGCGAGCAGGTCCGCCGTCTGCGGCGCGGCGGCCGAGAGGAGCACCTTCGGGCCGCCGAGCAGCACCACGTGCGAGCCGGCCTCCTCGGGCACCGACAGGAAGCGCGGGAACAGCGACGGCCGGTCCACCTTGGGGATGTGACCGATCACCGTGCCGTCGGGCAGCGCCGTGACGGCCGACTTCAGGTGCAGCACCTTGCTCACCGGCACGGCCACGACCCGCGCGCCCAGCGGTTCGAAGGCGGCGCGCACCTGCTGGACGCCGACCGCGTTGGTACGGCCGCCCCGGCCGACGTAGATCGTGTCGCCGACCTTGAGCACGTCACCGCCGTCCAGGGTGCCCGGCTCCCAGATCCAGTTCACCGAGCAGCCCAGGCGGGCCACGGCCTCCTCGACGCCCAGGGTCTCGTCGCGCCGGGACTCGGCGCCGGAGCGCGCGATCAGGGCGACGTTCTTGTACATCACCACCGTGTCCTCGACGAACACGGAGTCGGGGCAGTCGTCGGCCGGGTCGACCTCGACGGTCTCCCAGCCGTGCGCCCGCAGGGCCTCGGCGTACGCCTCCCACTGCTCCAGGGCGAGCTCCACGTCGACCTTCTCCCGCTCGACGTGCGTCACCAGGCCTTCGGCGAGGCGCGGGCTGGGGCGGCGGATGAGGGCCTTCTTGCTGGGCACGTCCAGGTCTCCGAATCGGGTGGCGCAACCGGCGCCTCGAACGCGGCGCCGGTCAGTCATCATGCAGGGCCCGGCCACCAGGACAAAACCCCTCGGTAACAATGTGCCCCTCCTGAGACCATGCGACGACCCGCCGCGCCGGACCGGGTCCGCGGGGTCCCGCCCCGCCCGCCCGGCGGCGCCCGGCGCGCCCTTTCCTCCCCGGGTAGGTGCCCCGGCCGCGTCGTAGGGACCGCCCCCTCCTGCAGCTCGGTGGGCGGGCGCCCCTGCGCCGTGCGATGAGCCGCAAGGCCGCCGCGGCCGCCGCCCTCGGGCAGCCCGCGGCACCTCGCGGGCACGGCGGCTACGCCGGATCCGCCAGTTCCTCCGCCGTCGTCTCGCGCAGCCGCCCGTCCAGCAGCAGCCACCGGGTGATGCCGATGGACTCCAGGAACGGCAGGTCGTGGCTGGCCACGATCAGCGCGCCCTCGTAGGACTCCAGGGCGGTGGTCAGCTGGCGCACGCTCGCCATGTCGAGGTTGTTGGTCGGCTCGTCCAGCATGAGCAGCTGGGGGGCCGGCTCGGCCAGCATCAGCGCCGCCAGGCTCGCCCGGAAGCGTTCCCCGCCGGACAGCGTCGAGGCCTTCTGGTCGGCACGGCCGCCGCGGAAGAGGAACCGGGCCAGCCGGGCCCGGATCCGGTTGTTGGTGGCGCCGGGCGCGAACCGGGCCACGTTCTCGGCGACCGTGCGCTCGCCGTCGAGGATGTCGAGGCGCTGGGGCAGGAAACGCAGCGGCACGTGCGCGTGCGCCTCGCCCGCCTCCGGCGTCAGCTCACCCGCGATGGTGCGCAGCAGCGTCGTCTTGCCCGAGCCGTTGCGGCCGACGAGGGCGACCCGCTCGGGACCGCGCAGGTCGAGACCACCGTCCACGCGCGCGCCGTACGCGAGCCGGAGGTCCTGCAGCAGCAGCACCTCCCGCCCCGGTGGCACGGCCGTGTGCGGCAGATCGACGCGGATCTCGTCGTCGTCGCGTACGGCCTCCACCGCGTCGTCGAGCCGGTCCTTGGCCTCGGCGAGCTTCTCCTCGTGCATGATCCGGTGCTTGCCCGCCGACTCCTGCGCCGCGCGCTTGCGCGCGCCCATGACGATCTTCGGCTCGCGTTTGCTGTCCCACATCTTCTGCCCGTACCGCTTGCGGCGGGCCAGTTTCACCTGGGCGTCGGTCAGCTCGCGCTTCTGCTTGCGCAGATCGGCCTCCGCGACGCGCACCATGCGCTCGGCGGCCTCCTGCTCGGTGGCCAGGGCCTCCTCGTAGGCGGAGAAGTTGCCGCCGTACCAGGTGACCTCCCCGGCGCGCAGGTCGGCGATCTGGTCGACGAGGTCGAGCAGTTCCCGGTCGTGGCTGACCACGACCAGGACGCCCGGCCAGGACGTGACCGCCGCGTACAGCCGTCGCCGGGCGTACAGGTCGAGGTTGTTGGTCGGCTCGTCGAGCAGCAGGACGTCCGGTCGGCGCAGCAGCAGCGCCGCCAGCCGCAGCAGGACCGACTCGCCGCCCGACACCTCGCCGATGGCGCGGTCGAGGTCGATGTGGCCGAGCCCGAGCTCGCCGAGGGTGGCCAGCGCGCGCTCCTCGACGTCCCAGTCGTCGCCGACGGTCTCGAAGTGCCGCTCGGAGGGGTCGCCGGCCTCGATGGCGTGCAGTGCGGCCCGCTGCGCGGCGATGCCGAGCGCCGCGTCGACCTTCAGCGTGGTGTCGAGGGTGACGTTCTGCGGGAGGTGTCCGACCTCGCCGGCGAGGCGCACCGCGCCGTCGGCGGGGGCGAGTTCTCCGGCGATGAGCTTCAGCAGGGTCGACTTGCCGGAGCCGTTGACGCCGACCAGTCCGGTCCGGCCGGGGCCGAAGGAGACGTCGAGCCCGTCGAAGACGGGGGTGCCGTCGGGCCAGGAGAAGGCGAGGGAGGTACAGGTGATGGAGTGAGTCACAGCGGGCCTCGTGGGTGCGTGTGCGGAAAGGGGCGACACGTGTCGAGACACCGGAAGGCGGCGACCACCGCGACAGCGGGGGAGCGCGGAGACATGCAGCAGGCACTGCTCCGCCAGGACGGCTCAAGGCCGAGGTCGCACGCGGCGCACACACCCCGGAGGTGTGGCGCGGTGTCTCAAGACCTCAGACGAGCAACGTCCTTCTCCGATCGACGGCAACAGAACCGTTCTCCACGGTAGGAAGGCCCGGAAGGGCTGTCAACGCATTAACAGGCGTCCCGCATCAGCTCCGCCAGTTCGTGGTCGAGGTCGAGCTGCCGGCACTCCGTGCCGACGGGCACCAGTTCGCTCGTGGCCCGCAGGAAGCCGAGGATCTCCTCCGTGTGGACGTGCACGACGGCGGTGCCCTCGGGTGCGTGGAACTCCAGCACCGTGCGGCCGTACCCGTAGGGCCGCACCCGGACGTCGCCGTGGCCCTCGGCGTCGCGCAGGCCGGCGGAGAGCAGGTCGCGGGCGAAGGTCCAGCAGACCTCGACGCCCTCCAGGGTGGCCGGAGCCGGGAAGGTCATGCGGACCGCGAAGGGGTCCTGCCGGTCGTAGGACAAGGTGGCGGGGATGTTCTGCATCCGGGGCGCGGCGGCGACCAGACGTGCCTCTACGGGCTGCTCTATGACGGTGGACAACGCCTTGCTCCCTCGTGACGGCGGGACGATCTTCCGGGCGGTGCGTCCGGACACTGGAAGAGACGCCGGAACCGGCCGATCCGTGCACACCCTTTCCGAGTGACCTCGGTCACCGTCTTTCATGCACGCGAGTGACTCACCTCTCCTGCCGTGCTTCGTAGGGCGGTTGAGGTGATCGCCGGCATCTGGACGCCACCGAAAGCCGTGGGCTAGCTTCGCCCGCCATGAGGCGCTTGGGGAAGACGCGACGCACGGTCCGGACAGCACGCGCGAGCGGCCGGGTGGTGGCGGCGGCCTGCGGGGCGGCGCTGGCCCTGCTGACCGCTCTGCCCGCCGAGGCGCACGGCCGGGGGCCCGGGGCGCCGCACTGGGACCTCAAGGACACCGGCACGACCGCCGTACGGTTCCGGGGCCTCGCCGCGGTCGACCGGCACACCGCCTGGGTGTCCGGCACCGAGGGCACCGTCCTGCGCACCACCGACGGCGGCGAGAGCTGGCGGGACGTCTCGCCGCCCGGCGCCGCCGACCTCCAGTTCCGGGACATCGAGGCGTTCGACGCGCGCCGCGCCGTGGTGCTCGCCATCGGCGAGGGCGAGGCCTCCCGCGTGTACCGCACCGAGGACGGCGGCACGACCTGGACGGAGTCCTTCCGCAACACCGACACGCACGCCTTCTACGACTGCCTGACCTTCTTCGACCGCCGTCACGGCCTCGCCATGAGCGACCCGGTGGACGGCAGGTTCCGCATCCTGTCGACCGCTGACGGCGGCCGCTCCTGGAAGGTGCTGCCGAACGACGGCATGCCGGCCGCCCTGGACGGCGAGGCGGGCTTCGCGGCCAGTGGGCAGTGCCTGGTCGCCTCCGGGGCGAAGGACGTCTGGCTGGCCACCGGCGGAGCGGCACGCGCGCGTGTGCTGCACTCCTCCGACCGCGGACTGACGTGGACGGCCGCCGACACCCCTGTTCCCGCGGGGGACCCCGCGCGCGGGGTCTTCGCCGTGGCCTTCCGCGATCGCACCCACGGCCTCGCCGTCGGCGGCGACTACCGCGCCGACAAGCCCTCCCCGCGTGCGGCCGCCGCGACCGGCGACGCGGGCCGCACCTGGCGGCCGGCCGCCACGCCGCCGCCCGCCTACCGCTCCGGCGTCGCCTGGCTCCCGCACAGCCGCTCCGCCGCCCTCGCCGTCGGCCCCACCGGCACCGACCTGACCACCGACGCGGGCCGCACCTGGCGCACCCTCGACACGGGCTCCTACGACACCGTGGACTGCACCCCCGACCTCGGCTGCTGGGCCGCCGGCGAACAAGGGCGGGTGGCACGCCTGGAGAGCTGAGCCGGTTTCGGGGTACCCGATGGGCGCGAACGTGAAAGGAGTGAGCGCCCATGCCACGCGGTTCCAGCCCCAAGCGGGAGCGCCAGTACGAGCACATCAAGGAGAGCGCGCAGGACCGGGGTGAGAGCGCCGGACGCGCGAAGGAGATCGCCGCCCGTACGGTCAACAAGGAACGCGCCCGGTCCGGCGAGTCCAAGACCGCCAGCCGCACCTCCACCCAGGACATGTCGTCCGGCAAACGGGGCGGCCAGCGCTCCGGCAAGGGCTCGCAGGGGCCCACGTACGACCAGCTCTACGAGGAGGCCAAGCGGCGGGGCGTCAAGGGCCGTTCGGACATGAACAAGAGCCAGCTCCAGCGTGCGCTCGGCGGCAAGAGCTGACGCGTAGGCGGAGGAACACGATCGCGGGCCGGTCCCCGGCAGTCGTACGCTCGTCCCCACCATGACGACCGTAGACATTCCGGCGGGCTGGCCCGCGACCGAGGAAGCGGCCCGCGCCGTCCAGGACGAGCTGCGGGTCCGGGTGGTGACCGACCAGGTGGGGCCGCCGCCCGGGACGGGCTGCGTGACGGGCGTCGACGTCGCCTACGACGACGAGCGGGACGTGGTCGCGGCGGCGGCCGTCGTGCTGGACGCGGCGAGCCTGGAAGTCGTCGCCGAGGCCACCGCCGTGGGGCGGATCTCCTTCCCGTACGTGCCCGGGCTGCTCGCCTTCCGCGAGATCCCCACCGTGCTCGCCGCCCTGGACGCGCTGTCCCGGCCGCCCGGCCTCGTCGTCTGCGACGGCTACGGGCTGGCCCACCCGCGTCGGTTCGGTCTCGCCAGCCACCTGGGCGTCCTCACGGGCCTGCCCACGATCGGCGTCGCCAAGAACCCGTTCACCTTCGCCTACGACGACCCCGACGCCCCGCGTGGCTCGGCGTCCCCGCTGCTGGCGGGGGACGAGGAGGTGGGGCGGGCGCTGCGCACCCGGGCCGGGGTGAAGCCGGTCTTCGTGTCCGTCGGCCACCGTGTCACCCTGGACGACGCCTGCGCCCACACGCTCGCCCTCACCCCTCGCTTCCGCCTTCCGGAAACGACCCGGAGGGCGGACTCACTGTGCCGGCGCGCCCTCCAGGAGGCGACCGCCTGCCACTGACCGGCCTCCTGGCAGGCGGCGGAAGCGCTGGTCGCCGCCTGTTGCCGGCGACCAGCCCGCGCGGGTCGCCCGAGCCGGGGCTCGGCGGTGCGCCCGAGCAGGTCGCCCGAGTACGCCTGCTGAGTACGTCGACTGAGTACGTCGACTGAGTACTCGTACGGATGTGCGTCCCGCCGTCGCTCGGCAGGCTGGGCCCATGACCACGCACCGTGCCCCGAAGCCCCTCGCCGACCCCGACCGGCCCGTCGAGCGTGCCGTGAACGCCGCGCTGATCCTCGGCGCCCTGGCGGGTGTCGGCTGGATCGTCGGCATGATCTACACGCTGGTGCGGTGGCCGGTCTGAGGCCGGAGAGAGGACAGGGCAGCGGTCAGCGGCGGGCCGCGACGCGGAAGCGGACACCCGCCCGGGTCAACCGCCCGGTCAGTGCCTCGCCCATCGCCACCGCCGTCGTCACCTGCCCGGCGGTGGGCGGGAGGTCGTCGCAGGCCAGCGCCAGCGCCGCCTCGGCGAACATCTTCGCCGTCTCGTCGTAGCCGGGGTCGCCGCCCGCCACCTCGGTGTACACCCGCCGGCCGCCGCCCTCGCCGACGAACCGCACCGAGAACCAGCTTCGCGCCCGCTTCTGCGCGCTGGGTCCCTCCCCGGGCCTGAGCCGGTCGGACAGCCAGCGCCGGGCCGGGGGAAACTGGGCCGCCGCGGCGAGCGTGCCGACCGCCGCGACCCCGCCCACGGCGACGGGCAGCCGCCGTACGGCCGCGTAGTGCCGGTAGCGGAAGTCCGGCCCGTAGCGCGGCAGCGCCCTCGCCGACCGCAGCACGATCTGCGGGTCGATGGTCGGCAGCGGCAGCGCCCAGGCGCCGACCTCCGGGGCGAAGCGGGGCGCGCCCACCGGCGCGGCGGCCCGGCGGCCCACCAAGCGGGGTTCGTGGCGGCCGCGCTCCCGTGCGGCGGCCAGCAACTGCCGTCCGCGCGCGAACTGTCCCAGCGCGGAGGCGAAGGTGCCGCCCGAGAAGGCCGCGTCCACCGACACGAAGCCGTCGACGGTCAGGGGCACGCCCTCCGGAAGCTGCCGGACGGTGAAGTACGCGCCGAGGTCGTGCGGGACGGAGTCGAAGCCGCAGGCGTGGAGCAGCCGGGCGCCCGTCTCACGCGCGCGTGCGTCGTGCCGTACGTACATCAGGTCCACGAACTCCGGCTCGCCGGTGAGGTCGAGATAGTCGGCGCCGGTGTCCGCGCAGGCCGCCACCAGTTCCTCGCCGTACGACACGTACGGACCAACCGTCGTGGCCACCACGCGCGCGTGCTCGGCGAGGGCGCGCAGGGAGGCCGGGTCCGAGACGTCGGCCCGCACCACCCCCACCTCCCCGCCGAGCCGCTCGCGCAACCGCTCCAGCCGCTTGCCGTCCCGGCCGGCGACCGCCCAGCGCAGATCGGCGGGCGCGTGGGCGGCGAGGTACTCGGCGGTGAGCGTTCCCACGAAACCGGTGGCCCCGAAAAGCACGATGTCGTACGGACGGTCGGACCTTTTCAGCCTGCTCATGACATCCCTTCGTCGTCGTGCAGCCCGCGCCGCTGTCGGAGGCTGAGGCTAGCGTGAGGAGTGCGGAGGCCGACGGCAGGTGCCCCTCATGTGTCTAAGCGCTTGCTCGCTCACCTCTTGTGTCCAGTGGAACACGTTCGTAGCATCATTGGTGTTACATCGGTTGTGTCACAGCAAGGGGGCTGGATGACGACGGGACGGACGACCGGGCACGGTCCGCTGGAGGGCGTGCGCGTGGTGGAACTCGCCGGGATCGGCCCCGGGCCCTTCGCGTGCATGCTGCTGGCCGACCTCGGCGCCGACGTCGTCCGGGTGGACCGTCCCGGCGGCTCCGCTCTGGCCATCGATCCCGCCCACGACATCACCAACCGCAACAAGCGCTCGGTGATCGTCGACCTCAAGGCGCCGGACGGCCCCGCGCGCGTGCTCGATCTCGCCGCCCGCGCCGACGTGCTCATCGAGGGCAACCGGCCGGGCGTCGCCGAGCGGCTCGGCGTCGGCCCCGGCGACTGCCACGCCCGCAACCCCCGTCTGGTCTACGGCCGGATGACCGGCTGGGGCCAGGACGGTCCGCTCGCCGACCGCGCGGGCCACGACGTCTCCTACATCGCCGTCACCGGCGCGCTCGGCATGATCGGCGCCGCGGACCGGCCGCCGCCCGTCCCCGCCAACCTGCTGGGGGACTACGCGGGAGGCTCCCTCTACCTCGTCGTGGGCGTCCTCGCCGCCCTGCACCACGCGCGCGCGAGCGGCACCGGGCAGGTCGTCGACGCGGCCATCGTCGACGGCACCGCGCATCTCTCCGCGATGATCCACGGCATGCTCTCGGCCGGCAGCTGGCAGGACCGGCGCGCCGCCAATTTGCTCGACGGCGGCTGCCCGTACTACGGCACCTACGAGACCGCCGACGGCGGGTACATGGCCGTCGGCGCCCTGGAGCCGCAGTTCTACGACGCGTTCGTGGATCTCCTCGGCCTCGAGGACCTCCGTGATGCCCGCAGGGACTGGACGCGGTGGGGAGAGCTGCGCGAGGCCGTCGCCGCGCGCTTCCGGTCCCGCAGCCGGGACGAGTGGACGGTCGTCTTCGAGGGCTCCGACGCGTGTGTGGCGCCCGTGCTGTCGCTGCGCGAGGCGCCGCGCCACCCGCATCTCGCGGCGCGCGGCACCTTCACCGACCACGCAGGCATCACCCAGCCGGCCCCCGCGCCCCGCTTCTCCGCGACGCCCACGGCCGTCCGCACCGGGCCCGCGCGGCCCGGCGCCGACACACGCGAGGTGGCCCGTGACTGGGACGTGCCGGAACTCGTGACGGACCCGGTGAGAACGCCGGCCGAGACCGCGGCCGCGACCTCCGAGGAGGCGCACGCGAAGATCACCGCGCGTACCCCGCGACGAGCACCGTGACGACCCCTGTGAAGGACTTCCCGCACCTGGGCGACTGACCCCGCCCCGCACGGCCCACCCTCCCGAAAGGCTTACCAGTGAGCACCGAAGCGTACGTGTACGACGCGATCCGCACCCCGCGCGGGCGCGGCAAGGCGAACGGCGCCCTGCACGGCACGAAGCCCATCGATCTCGTCGTCGGCCTCATCCACGAGCTCCGAAGCCGCTTCCCCGGCCTCGACCCGGCCGCCATCGACGACATCGTGCTCGGCGTCGTGGGCCCCGTGGGCGACCAGGGCTCCGACATCGCGCGCATCGCGGCCATCGCGGCCGGACTGCCGGACACCGTGGCGGGCGTGCAGGAGAACCGCTTCTGCGCCTCCGGTCTGGAGGCCGTCAACCTGGCCGCGATGAAGGTCCGTTCCGGCTGGGAGGACCTCGTTCTGGCGGGCGGGGTGGAGTCGATGTCCCGGGTGCCGATGGCCTCCGACGGCGGCGCCTGGTTCAACGACCCGATGACCAACCTTGGCGTCAACTTCGTGCCGCAGGGCATCGGCGCCGACCTCATCGCCACCATCGAGGGCTTCTCCCGCCGTGACGTCGACGAGTACGCGGCGCTGTCGCAGGAGCGGGCGGCGACGGCCTGGAAGGAGGGCCGCTTCGACCGCTCCGTGGTGCCGGTGAAGGACCGCAGCGGCCTCGTCGTCCTCGACCACGACGAGCACCCGCGTCCCGGCACCACCGCCGAGTCGCTCGGCAGGCTGAAGCCGTCCTTCGCCGACATCGGCGAGCTGGGCGGCTTCGACGCGGTGGCGCTCCAGAAGTACCACTGGGTGGAGAAGATCGACCACGTCCACCACGCGGGCAACTCCTCCGGCATCGTCGACGGCGCCTCCCTGGTCGCGATCGGCTCCAAGGAGGTGGGCGAGCGGCACGGCCTCACCCCCCGCGCGCGGATCGTCTCCGCCGCCGTCTCCGGCTCCGAGCCGACGATCATGCTCACCGGCCCCGCTCCCGCCACCCGCAAGGCCCTGGCCAAGGCCGGCCTGACCATCGGCGACATCGACCTCGTCGAGATCAACGAAGCGTTCGCGGCGGTCGTCCTGCGGTTCGTCAAGGACATGGGCCTGTCCCTGGACAAGGTCAACGTCAACGGCGGCGCCATCGCCCTCGGTCACCCGCTCGGCGCTACCGGCGCGATGATCCTCGGCTCCCTCGTCGACGAACTGGAGCGCCAGGACAAGCGCTACGGCCTCGCCACCCTCTGCGTCGGCGGCGGCATGGGCATCGCCACCATCGTCGAGCGCGTCTGACCACCCCAGCGGAACCCAGAGACTTCTACGGAGAGCCCGTCATGACACAGAGCACCACCATCCGCTGGGAACAGGACCGCACCGGCCTCGTCACCCTCGTCCTCGACGACCCCGACCAGTCCGCGAACACCATGAACGCGGCCTTCCGCGCCTCCCTCGCCGCGGTCACCGACCGTCTGGAGGCCGAGAAGGACTCCGTCCGGGGCGTCATCCTCACCTCCGCGAAGAAGACGTTCTTCGCCGGCGGCGACCTGCGCGACCTCATCCGCGTCACCCCCGGGACGGCCCAGGAACTGCTGGACGGCGGACTGGAGATCAAGCGCAACCTCCGCCGCATCGAGACCCTCGGCAAGCCGGTCGTCGCCGCCCTGAACGGCGCGGCCCTCGGCGGCGGCTACGAGCTGGCCCTCGCCTGTCACCACCGCGTCGCCCTGGACGCCCCGGGCTCCAAGATCGGCTGCCCCGAGGTCACCCTCGGCCTGCTCCCCGGCGGCGGCGGTGTCGTGCGTACCGTCCGGCTGCTGGGCATCACCGACGCCCTCCTCAAGGTCCTCCTCAAGGGCACCCAGTACAGCCCGCGGCGAGCCCTGGAGAACGGCCTGGTCGACGAGGTCGCCGGCAGCCCCGAGGACCTGCTCGCCAAGGCCCGCGCCTTCATCGACGCGAACCCGCAGTCGCAGCAGCCCTGGGACAGGCCGGGCTACCGGATCCCGGGCGGCACCCCGTCGAATCCCCGGTTCGCCGCCAACCTGCCCGCCTTCCCGGCCAGCCTGCGCAAGGAGACCAACGGCGCCCCCTACCCGGCGCCGCGCAACATCCTCGCGGCGGCCGTCGAGGGCGCCCAGGTGGACTTCGAGACCGCCCAGGTCATCGAGGCCCGCTACTTCGTCGAACTGGCCGCCGGACAGACGTCGAAGAACATGATCCAGGCCTTCTTCTTCGACCTCCAGGCCGTCAACTCCGGCGTCAGCCGCCCCCAGGGCGTCGCACCCCGCCAGGTCCGCAAGGTGGCCGTCCTGGGCGCCGGGATGATGGGCGCGGGCATCGCCTACTCGTGCGCCCGCGCGGGGATCGACGTCGTCCTGAAGGACGTCTCCCTGGAAGCCGCCCTCAAGGGCAGGGCCTACTCCGAGAAGCTGTGCGCCAAGGCCGTCTCGCGGGGCCGTACGACCCAGGAGAAGGCGGACGCGCTGCTCGCCCGGATCACGCCCACCGCCGACCCCCAGGACCTGGCCGGCTGCGACGCGGTGATCGAGGCCGTCTTCGAGGACACCTCCCTCAAGCACAAGGTGTTCCAGGAGATCGAGCAGGTCGTCGCCCCCGACGCCCTGCTGTGCTCCAACACCTCCACCCTGCCGATCACCGCCCTCGCCGAAGGCGTCGAGCGCCAGGACGACTTCATCGGGCTGCACTTCTTCTCGCCCGTGGACAAGATGCCGCTCGTCGAGATCATCAAGGGTGAGCGCACCGGCGAGGAGGCGCTCGCGCGCGCCTTCGACCTGGTCCGGCAGATCAAGAAGACGCCGATCGTCGTCAACGACTCGCGCGGCTTCTTCACCTCACGGGTGATCGGTCACTTCATCAACGAGGGCGTCGCCATGGTCGGCGAGGGCATCGAGCCCGCGTCCGTGGAGCAGGCGGCGGCCCAGGCGGGATACCCGGCCAAGGTCCTGTCCCTGATGGACGAACTCACGCTCACCCTCCCGCGCAAGATCCGCAACGAGTCCAGGAGGGCCGTGGAGGAAGCGGGCGGCGTGTGGCCCGGCCACCCCGCCGAGGCCGTCATCGACCGCATGGTCGACGAGTTCGGCCGCACCGGCCGCAGCGGCGGCGCCGGCTTCTACGAGTACGGCGAGGACGGCAGGCGGGTCGGGCTGTGGCCGGGCCTGCGCGAGCACTTCACGCGCGCGGACGCCGAGATCCCCTTCCGGGACATGCAGGA
The DNA here is from genome assembly GCF_030815485.1 of Streptomyces rishiriensis. Taxonomy (NCBI): domain Bacteria; kingdom Bacillati; phylum Actinomycetota; class Actinomycetes; order Kitasatosporales; family Streptomycetaceae; genus Streptomyces; species Streptomyces rishiriensis. The sequence continues at coordinate 7,121,398 of NZ_JAUSWV010000002.1, forward strand.
ACGCATGCTCTTCGCCGAGGCACTCGACACCGTCAAGCTGCTCGAGGAGGGGGTGCTGACGTCCGTCGCGGACGCCAACATCGGCTCCCTGTTCGGCATCGGCTTCCCCGGCTGGACCGGCGGGGTCCTCCAGTACATCAACGGCTACGAGGGCGGCCCCGGGGAGGGAACCGGGCTCCCCGGGTTCGTGGCACGCGCGCGTCAGCTCGCCGAACGCTACGGCGACCGCTTCACCCCGCCCGCGCTGCTGGTGGAGAAGGCGGAGCGGGGGGAGACCTTCACGGACGGGCGCTGAGCGGGCGGGCCGTCACGGGGAGCCGTCCACCGGCGGCTCCCCGAGCCACTCCCGCAACTCCTGGGTCAGGGACCGCTGGAAGGCCGTCAGCAGCGCCTGGACGACCAGCGGCTGCATGTGCGCCGACAGCGACCTCACCGCCTGCGCGTCGCGCTCCGGCATCTCCTCGCGCAGCAGCCGTGACAGCTCGTGGGCCGCGGCGCGCGCGTGGTCCAGGAGGACGGTCCGGGCCGCGAGGATCGCCGCCGGCGACAGCGGCACGTCGAGGAGCCGCACCCCCAGTCGCAGCAGCCCCGCGTCGACGCGGTACGCGTCCTCGTCGGCCGGCGCTTCGCCACCGGCTTCCAGCACGCCCATCGCGGCGAGCCGGTCCACGTCCTCCTCGCTGAGCTCCCGCCCGGCCCGCTGCCGGAGCTCCCCCCGCGGCACCGTCTCCACCGCGTCCGGCGCCCACGAGGCCACCACGGCCCGGTGCACGGCGAGGTCATGGGCGTCGAGCCCGGGCGGCAGCCGGTCCAGATAGCGCTCGATCGCCGCCAGCGTCAGGCCCTGCCGGCGCAGCTCCTCGATCAGCGCGAGGCGGGCGAGATGCCCGGGGCCGTAGTGCCCCACCCGGCGCGGACCGATGACCGGCGGGGGCAGCAGACCCTTGGTGCCGTAGAAGCGCACGGTCCGTACCGTGACCCCCGCGCGGGCGGCCAGCTCGTCGACCGTGAGGGCCGGCTCCTCGGTCTCGATCGTCATGTGCAGCAGTATCGCTGTCACACCGGTGCGGTGAAACCGGTTGCCCCCGGTGGGCGGCGTGTGAGCAGCGACGCGCTGCGACGAGGACCGCCGCGTGATCGCGGTGCCTGCGGGACACCGCCGCCCTGGTCTGTGCGCCCGCCCGGGAGCCGCGGGCCACGACCGGGGTCACTGTCAGTGGCCTCGCCTACGGTGGCGGCATGTCGGAGATCACTTACGTCCGGAGTGACGCCACCGTTCCGTCGGTGAAGGGCGGCAAGGTGATCGCCCATGTCTGCAACGACCTCGGGGGATGGGGGAAGGGCTTCGTCCTGGCGCTGTCCCGCCGCTGGCCGGAGCCGGAGGCCGCCTACCGTGCCTGGCACCGCGAGCGCGCCTCGAACGACTTCGGCCTGGGCGCGCTCCAGCTCGTGCGGGTGAGGCCCGACGTCTGGGTCGCCAACATGATCGGTCAGCGCGGTACCCGGACGGGCAGCAAGGGCGTCCCCGTCCGCTACCCCGCCATCGACACCGCCCTGGCCCGCCTCGCCGGCCACGCCCTCGAACTCGGAGCGTCCGTGCACATGCCCCGGATAGGCTGCGGTCTGGCCGGCGGCACCTGGTCCCGCGTCGAACCGCTCGTCATCGGGCGGCTGGTCGAGCGGGGCGTAGCGGTGACGGTGTACGACCACGGGGAGGGGTAGCGCCCATGCGCGCCGACGAGACCACCGAGAGCACGAGCGCCGGGAGCGGCGAGCACGCCGAGGACATCGACGTCCTGGTCCTGGGCGGGGCGGGTGTGGACACGATCGTGTACGTACCGGAGCTGCCGCTCCCGTACGCCGACAGCTACATGATCGACAGGGGCATCCGCCCCCGCGCCGGACAGACCGGTGACTTCGTCGCCCTGGGCCTCGCCGCCCTCGGGCTGCGCACCCACCACCTCGACTTCCTGGGCGAGGATCCCGAGGGAGATCTGGTCCGCGCCCTGCACCGGGACAAGGGCATCGCCCTCACCGTCATCCCGCAGCCCGCCGGGACCAAGCGGGCGGTCAACCTGGTCGGCCCGGACGGGCGGCGGCTGTCGCTGTACGACAACAGCCGCGGGCGCCCGGCCGACCGCTTTCCCGAGGACACCCTGCGGACCCTGGCCGCCGCGAGCCGCCACGCGCACGTGTCCATCACCCACCCCTGTGCCGACGCCCTGCCGGTACTGCGCGAGGCGGGGGCCGGCATCTCCACCGATCTGCACAACTGGGACGGGGAGAACCCGTACCACGAGGCCTTCGCCTACGAGGCGGACGTCGTCTTCGTCTCCGCGACCGCCCTGACCGACCCGCGGGCGACCATGCGGCGCATCGCCGAGCGGGGCCGTGCGGAGGTGGTCGTCGCCACGGCCGGGGCCGAGGGCGCCTACCTGCTCGCCGACGGCGAGCTGACCCACGTCCCGGCCGCCGCCCCGCCCGGCCCGGTGGTCGACTCCAACGGCGCGGGAGACGCCTTCGCGTCCGCCTTCCTCTTCGGCCGTCTCGGCGGTGAGCCGCCGAGACGGTGCGCCGAGTACGGCGCGCTGGCCGGGGCGTACGCCTGCACGGTGCCGGCCACGGAGAGCGCCGCTCTGTCGCGCGACGCACTCCTGGCCCGGGCGGCCACCGGGCGGTAGCGCCGGCCCCGGGCCAAGTGCCCTCCGTCAGGCAGTCAGTCAGGCGGGCGGGCAGTCAGGCGGGCGTCCGGCGTGAGCCGTCGCCGCGAGCGGCGACGGGACTCAGTGCTCGTGCACGTCGTTCGTCGCCGCGATCCTCTTCCAGGACTTCGGCTGCGCGGGAGCGGCCGGCACCTTCGCGATCGCAGCCGTCCGCGCCGCGGGTACGGCCGGCTTCGCAGGCTCGAACAGCCAGGTGTCGAACAGGGAGCCCAGTTCCTTCCCGGAGAGCTGCTCGGCGTAGTTCCGGAAGTCGGCGACGCTCGCGTTGCCGTACGCGTGCTTCTTCGGCCAGCCCTTCAGGAGGGCGAAGAAGGCGTCGTCGCCGATCTCGTTCCGCAGCGCCTGCACCGCCAGTGCGCCCCGGTCGTAGACGGCGATGTCGAACTGGTTCGCCGCGCCGGGGTCACCGGGCTTCACCGTCCAGAACGCGTCGTCGGCCGGGTGCGAGGCGTACACGTAGTCCGCGAGTTCCTGCGCCGTGCCCTCGCCCTCGTGCTCGGACCACAGCCACTGCGCGTACCGGGCGAACCCCTCGTTCAGCCAGATGTCCTTCCACCCCGCCACGGACACGAAGTCGCCGTACCACTGGTGCGCCAGCTCGTGCACCACCACGGAGACGTTGGAACCGCTCGCGAACTGCCGGGGGCTGTAGAAGGGCCGGGTCTGCGTCTCCAGCGCGTATCCGGTGTTCGTGTTCGGCACGTACCCGCCGAGCGCGTCGAAGGGGTAGGGCCCGAAGTAGCCGCTGAGCCAGTCGGCGATCTCCCCGGTCCGCTCGATGCTCGCCCGCGCCGCACCGGCGTTGTCGCCCAGGTCCTTGCTGTAGGCGTTCACGACCGGAATTCCGCTCTCGGTCGTCCCGGTCGTGAGGTCGAATTTCCCGACGGCGAGGGTGGCCAGATAGGTGGCCTGCGGCTTGTTGGAACGCCAGTTGTAGCGGGTCCAGCCCAGTCGTGAACTCGTCGACTGGAGCGTCCCGTTGGAGATGGCCTGCGAGCCGTCGGGCACCAGCACCGAGACGTCGTAGGTGGCCTTGTCGAGCGGGTGGTCGTTGCCGGGGAACCACCACCAGGCCGCCTCCGGCTCGTTGGCGCCGACACCGCCGTCCGCGGTGCGGTGCCAACTGGTGAAGCCGTACGCCTGCTTCGACGACGGGATCCCGCTGTAGCGCACCACGACCGTGACCGTCGCGCCCTTCGCCAGCGGCGTCCTGGGCGTGATCTCCAGCTCGTGCTCGCCCGAGGTCGTGAACGCCGCCACGGCGCCGTTGACCCGAACCTCGCTCACGTCGAGCAGGAAGTCCAGATCGAACCGGGACAGATCCTGTGTGGTCTTCGCCAGGATCGTCGCGGTCCCCTCCAACTGGTCCGTCGCGGGCTGGTACTTCAGCCGCAGGTCGTAGTGGGAGACGTCGTATCCGCCGTTGCCGTACGCCGGGTAGTAGGGGTCGCCGATGCCCGGGGCGCCGGGGGAGGCGCTCGCGGCCGATGCCGGGATCGCCAGCAAAACGGACGCGGCAGCGAGTGCGCCCGGCGCGATGATTCTGCGGTGCACGAAAGCTCCAAATCGTGGGTTCACGTGGTCCGTTCGGAGCCTATTGACTCCCTGTGTCCCAGGACCTGCCCACCGCCGCGCCTGTCACACGATCGCCATTCGGCCGTCATGGTCGGCCCCCTGCGCGGGGGCGTGTTCCGGCCACGGCGGACCCACAGGCGCCCTCTTCTGCACCGGAGTTGACCCGGGTACCGTCCCGCGCATGTCGACACGCATGCGCTTCACGATCTGGAGACCGCTCGCGACCGCCGCCATCACCCTCCTGGTGGCCGCCTTCCTCACCCCGACCGCGGCCCACAGCGCCCCGCGCGAGAGCCTGCCCGTGCACTCCTACGAGAACGCGATCCGGGAGGCCGTCTGGGTGGACACCGGACTCGACGGCGACCGCGACGGGAAGGCGGACCGCGTCGCCGTCGACATCGTCCGCCCCCGCGAACCCGCCGCGCGGGGCCGCAAGGTGCCCGTCATCATGGACGCCAGCCCCTACTACTCCTGCTGCGGCCGGGGCAACGAGAGCCAGCGCAAGACGTACGACGCCGCCGGAAACGTCGTGCGGATGCCGCTCTTCTACGACAACTACTTCGTGCCGCGCGGCTATGCCTTCGTCGGCGTCGACCTGGCCGGCACCAACCGCTCCGACGGCTGCGCCGACGTCGGCGGACGCTCCGACATCCAGTCCGCCAAGGCCGTCGTCGACTGGCTGAACGGCCGTGCCAGGGCGTACACCACCCGCACCGGCGCCACGACCGCCGAGGCGGACTGGACCAACGGCCAAACCGGCATGATCGGCAAGAGCTGGGACGGCACCATAGCCAACGGCGTGGCCGCCACCGGCGTGAAGGGCCTGAAGACCATCGTCCCGATCGCCGCCATCTCCTCCTGGTACGACTACTACTTCGCCCAGGGCGCCCCCCTCTACGACTCCGGGCCCGACTGGCTCGCCGACTACGTCGACAGCCCCGAAGCCCGCGCCGAGTGCGCCGCCGTCCAGCAGGAACTCGTCGCCGAGGCCCCGCGCACCGGCGACCTGACGTCGCTGTGGAGCGAGCGCGACTACGTCGAGGACGCACGCCGGATCAAGGCGAGCGTCTTCCTCGTCCACGGCCTCCAGGACCTCAACGTGCGCACCAAGCACCTCGGACAGTGGTGGGACGCCCTCGCGAAGAACGGGGTCGAGCGCAAGATCTGGCTGTCCCAGACCGGCCACGTCGACCCCTTCGACTTCCGCCGCGCCGCCTGGGTGGACACCCTGCACCGCTGGTTCGACCACGAACTCCTCGGCTACGACAACGGCGTGGACCGCGAGCCGATGGCCGACATCGAACGCCACCCCGACCAGTGGGCCACCTCCACCGTCTGGCCGCCGCACGGCACCCGGACCGCCGTCCTGCGCCCCTCCACCGGCGACCGGCCCGGCGTCGGCACCCTCGGGCTGCGCCAGGGCACGGGCACCGCCGCCTTCACCGACGACCCGCGGCTCAGCGAGACCGAGTGGGCCGGGCAGATCGACACCCCGACCCCCGACAAGGCGGCCTTCGTCACCGGAGCACTCACCCGTGACCTGCGCCTGTCCGGCTCTTCCCGGGTCACCGTCACCGCCACGCCCACCACCGCGACGGCCCACCTGAGCGCCGTCCTCGTCGACGTCGGCCCCGACACCATCCGCGACTACGCGGCGAGCGGTGAGGGCATCAGCACGCTCACCGACCGCACCTGCTGGGGCGCGAGCAGCACGGGCGACAGCGCCTGCTTCAAGGAGACGGCGGCGAGGACGGCCGACGTCGACCGGACGGTCGTCAGCCGCGGCTGGGCCGATCTCGGCACCTACGCCGACCCCGGCAAGGGCGTCCCGCTCACCCCGGGCCGGGCCTACACCCTCACCCTCGACCTGGCGGCCACCGACCATGTCGTCCCGGCCGGTCACCGGCTCGCACTGATCGTCGCGGGCACCGACCGGGACCTCATCGACCCGCCCGCCGACACCCCCACCCTCACCCTGGACCTGTCCCGCACCTCGGCCCGGGTCCCGTTCGTCGGAGGCGCCGACGCCTTCGCCCGCGCCACCCGCGCGTCGGCGGCGGCCACCCCCGACGCCCGGCCCCTGGACGGCGTACGGACACCGCACCGCGGACACCGGATCCCGTAACGCCCTCGCGCACACCGCAGCGCGGTCAGGAGGCGGCCGGAAGCACCAGCCCGGCCGCCTCCTCCGCGCACCCCCAGGCCACCGTCACGCCCGCCCCGCCGTGTCCGTAGTGGTGCACCACCGTCCGCCCGTCCGGCAGCTCCGCCCGCTCCAGCCGCACCGTGCCCCGGACCGGCCGCAGGCCCACCCGGTGCTCCAGGATCCGCGCCCCGGCGACCTCCGGCCGCAGGGCCGCGCAGCGCCGCACGATCGCCTCGGCCACCGTCGGATCCGGCTCGAGCGACCACACGTCGTCCTGTGCCGTACCGCCCAGCAGCAGCCGGCCGCCGTGCGGGAAGAGGTAGGCGATCTCGCCGTCCGGGCCGGTGGAGACGAGCCAGGTGTCGACGCCGGGGTTCTCCACGACGACGAGCTGCCCCCGCACGGGCCGCACCGACGGGTCCGCCGCCAGCCGCCCGGCGTCCAGACCCGTGCAGTTGACCACCACCGGCGCCTCGGCCTCCGCCAGGTCGGACACCGTGCGCTCCTCCACGGTGCCGCCCGCGCGCAACAGCCTGCGGCGGAGCCAGGGCAGATAGGTCGACATGTCGATCAGCGGCAGCCGGGCCCGTACGCCGGCGCCCAGGCCGTACTCGCGCGCCGTCGTCCGGCGCAGCCCCGCCAGCCGCTCGGCGGCCCAGCCCGCGACCTCGTCCAGGTCCGTCTCGCCCAGTATCCCGTCGACCAGGCGTACACCGGTCTCCCCGGGCCGCTCGGCGAGCTGCTCGTAGACCTCCAGCGAACGCAGCGCCCACGCCCGCGCCGAGGCCATCGGCTCGATGTGGTACGGCCACCACAAGGCGCCGGCCACGGCCGACGTGGTCCGTTCGACCGGATCGCGCGTCCAGACCCGGACCCGCAGGCCACGCTCGGCGAGCACGACGGCCGTCGCCAGCCCGATGACCCCGCCGCCGACCACGATCACATCGCCGTTCCACCGAGTGTCCACGTCCGGACGGTAGCCGACCGCACGCCCGGACAGCGAGATCGCGGGGGAACCGACGCGACCGCACCCGGCGACGACCACTAGGATCTACGACCTGATGACTGCCACCCTCGTCGCCAAGAACCTCGCCGCCGGCCACGGCGACCACTCGCTCTTCTCCGGGCTCGACCTCGTCGTCGCCCCCGGGGACGTGATCGGGCTGGTCGGCGCCAACGGCGCGGGCAAGTCCACCCTGCTGAAGCTGCTCGCCGGGCTCACCACGCCCGAGCAGGGCGAGCGCAGGCTCTCCCCGCCGACCGCGACCGTCGGCCATCTGCCCCAGGAACCGGAGCGCCGCCCCGGCGAGAGCGTGCGGGACTTCCTCGCCCGCCGCACCGGCGTCGCCGAGGCCCAGCGCACCATGGACGAGGCCACCCAGGCCCTCGTCGACGGGGCGCCCGGCGCCGACGACGCCTACGCGACGAGCCTCGAGCGCTGGCTCGACCTCGGCGGCGCCGACCTCGACGAGCGCGCCGAGGAGGTCACCGACTCGCTCGGCCTCGGAGTCGGCCTCGACCAGCCGATGACGTCCCTGTCCGGCGGACAGGCCGCCCGCGCGGGCCTCGCCTCCCTCCTCCTCTCGCGCTACGACGTCTTCCTCCTCGACGAGCCGACCAACGACCTCGACCTCGACGGTCTCGAGCGCCTGGAGCGCTTCGTGAAGGGTCTGCGCGCCGGGACCGTCGTCGTCAGCCACGACCGCGAGTTCCTCACCCGCACGGTCACCAAGGTCCTCGAACTCGACCTCGCCCAGCAGCAGATCAACCTCTACGGCGGCGGCTACGACGCCTACCTGGAGGAGCGGGACGTGGCACGCCGGCACGCCCGTGAGGACTTCGAGGAGTACGCCGACAAGAAGGCGGCCCTCCAGGACCGCGCGCAGACCCAGCGCTCCTGGATGGACAAGGGCGTGAAGAACGCGCGCCGCAAGGCGGGCAACGACAACGACAAGATCGGCCGCAAGTTCCGCAGCGAGGCCAGTGAGAAGCAGGCCGCGAAGGCCCGGCAGACCCAGCGCATGATCGAGCGCCTCGAGACCGTGGACGAGCCGCGCAAGGAGTGGGAGCTGCGCATGGAGATCGCTTCCGCGCCGCGCTCCGGCGCGGTGGTCGCCACCCTGCGCGAGGCCGAGGTCCGGCGTGGCGACTTCACCTTCGGGCCGGTGTCCCTGCAGATCGACTGGGCCGACCGGGTCGCGGTGACCGGCGCGAACGGCGCGGGCAAGTCGACCCTCCTCGGCGCGCTCCTCGGCCGGGTCCCGCTGGACGCCGGACAGGCCACGCTGGGCTCGGGCGTCCTGGTCGGCGAGGTCGACCAGGCCAGGCAGCTGTTCCACGGCTCCGAGTCCCTGCTGGACGCGTTCCGCGCGGCCGTGCCCGACACCGAACCGGCCGAGGTGCGCACCCTGCTGGCCAAGTTCGGCCTGAAGTCGGACCACGTCACGCGCTCGGCGGCCACCCTGTCACCCGGCGAACGCACCCGCGCCGCCCTCGCGCTGCTCCAGGGGCGGGGCGTGAACCTCCTCGTCCTCGACGAGCCGACGAACCACCTCGACCTGCCGGCCATCGAGCAGCTGGAGTCGGCCCTCGACGCCTACGAGGGCACGCTGCTCCTGGTCACCCACGACCGGCGCATGCTGGACGCGGTGCATGTCACGCGTCGCCTGGAGGTCGCGGACGGCAAGGTGACCGAGCGCTGAGGCGGAGTCCGCGAGGCCCCGCCGGGCTTGCCCGTCGGCGCTGCCGGGGCCCGGCGGACCGGGCCCCGGTGGTGGGCAGCTGTCAGCGCCTGCCCTTCTTGGGGTCGACGAGGCCCGCCCGGCGCAGTGCGTCGGCCATCGCGCTGTTCCCCGGCGGGGGAGCCTGGCGCGAACCGCCACCGCCACCGCCGGTGCCTTCGCCTTCGCCGCGCCGACCGCTCTGCCGGCGCTGTTGCGGCGGCCGCCCACCGCTCCGCTGAGGCCGGCCCCCGGCGGCGGACCGGCCCTGATCACCCTGCGGAGCCGCCTCGTCGTCCAGCCGGAGCGTCAGCGAGATCCGCTTGCGCGGGATGTCGATGTCGAGGACCTTCACCTTGACGATGTCACCCGGCTTGACGACCTCCCTCGGGTCCTTGACGAACGTCTTCGACAGCGCGGACACATGCGCCAGACCGTCCTGGTGGACACCGACGTCGATGAACGCCCCGAAGGCCGCCACGTTCGTCACGACCCCCTCCAGGATCATCCCGGAGGACAGGTCGGAGATCTTCTCCACGCCCTCCTTGAAGGTGGCCGTCCTGAAGGCGGGCCGGGGGTCGCGCCCGGGCTTCTCCAGCTCCCTGAGGATGTCCGTGACGGTCGGCAGGCCGAACGTCTCGTCCACGAAGTCGGTCGGCCGCAGCGAGCGCAGGACGCCCGTGTTGCCGATGAGGGACGCCACATCCTGGCCGGAGGTCTTCACCATGCGCCGCACCACCGGGTACGCCTCCGGGTGCACGCTGGAGGAGTCCAGCGGGTCGCTGCCGCCGCGGATGCGCAGGAAGCCCGCGCACTGCTCGTACGCCTTCGGACCGAGCCGGGCGACCTTCTTGAGCTCGGAACGGGAGGTGAAGGGCCCGTTGGCGTCCCGGTGCGCCACGATGTTCTCGGCGAGTCCGGTGGAGATGCCGGACACCCGCGAGAGGAGCCGCGCCGAGGCCGTGTTGACGTCCACGCCCACGCCGTTCACACAGTCCTCGACCACCGCGTCCAGTGAACGCGACAGCTTCACCTCGGACAGGTCGTGCTGGTACTGGCCGACGCCGATCGACTTCGGGTCGATCTTCACCAGTTCGGCGAGCGGGTCCTGCAGCCGACGCGCGATCGACACGGCGCCGCGCAGCGACACGTCCATGTCGGGCAGCTCCTGGGAGGCGAAGGCGGAGGCCGAGTACACGGAGGCGCCCGCCTCGGACACCATCACCTTGGTGAGCTTCAACTCCGGGTGCCTGGTGATGAGTTCACCGGCGAGTTTGTCGGTCTCGCGGGACGCCGTGCCGTTGCCGATGGCGATCAGGTCGACCGTGTGCTCCTTCGCCAGCCGTGCGAGCCTGGCGATCGCCTCGTCCCACTTGTTCGCCGGGACGTGCGGGTGGATCACGTCCGTGGCGACGACCTTGCCGGTCGCGTCGACGACGGCGACCTTCACGCCCGTGCGGAAGCCGGGGTCCAGGCCCAGCGTCGCGCGCGTGCCGGCCGGGGCGGCGAGCAGCAGGTCACGGAGGTTGGCGGCGAAGACGTCGACGGCCTCGTCCTCGGCGGTCGTCCGCAGCCGCAGCCGCAGGTCGATGCCGAGGTGGACGAGGATGCGGGTCCGCCAGGCCCAGCGGACCGTGTCCGCCAGCCACTTGTCGCCCGGCCGGCCGCGGTCCGCGATGGCGAACCGGGCGGCGACCATGCCCTCGTAGGACGAGGGGCCGGGCTGCTCCGAGGGCTCCTCCGGCTCCAGGACGAGGTCGAGGACCTCCTCCTTCTCGCCGCGCAGCATCGCCAGAACGCGGTGCGAGGGCAGTGCGGTGAACGGCTCGGCGAAGTCGAAGTAGTCGGCGAACTTCGCGCCCGCCTCCTCCTTGCCGTCGCGCACCTTGGCGGCCAGCCGCCCGCGCTTCCACATGCGCTCGCGCAGTTCCCCGATGAGGTCGGCGTCCTCCGAGAACCGCTCGGTGAGGATCGCCCGCGCTCCGTCCAGCGCGGCCTGCGGATCGGCGACGCCCTTGTCGGCGTCGACGAACGCGGCGGCCGCCGCGAGCGGATCGACCGTCGGGTCGCCGAGCAGTCCCTCGGCGAGCGGTTCGAGACCCGCCTCGCGCGCGATCTGCGCCTTGGTGCGCCGCTTGGGCTTGTACGGCAGGTAGATGTCCTCCAGCCGCGCCTTGGTCTCGGCGCCGAGGATCCGCGCCCGCAGCGCGTCGGTGAGCTTGCCCTGCTCGCTCACCGACTCGAGGATCGCCGTCCGCCGCTCCTCCAGCTCCCGCAGATAGCGCAGCCGCTCCTCGAGCGTGCGCAGCTGCGCGTCGTCGAGCATCTCGGTCGCTTCCTTGCGGTAGCGGGCGATGAAAGGCACCGTCGAGCCGCCGTCGAGCAGCTCCACGGCGGCCTTCACCTGCCGCTGCCGTACGCCGAGTTCCTCGGCGATCCTGCTTTCGATGGACCCTACTTCGATGGACCCGGGTGTCGTCACGATCCCGTACCGCCTTCTCCACTGAGGTTGCGCGGCAATTGTGGCAGGTGACACCGACACTCGGGGATCAGGGCGCGGTCCTCAGGCCCTGCGGCTCCTGCTGGAGCCCGAGGCCCCGCCGAAGAGCCGGGCCAGTGCCCGGAAGGGCAGCGTCACCACGGTGGCGATGGCGCCACCGATCTGCCGCAGCACGTCTGCGATCGCACGGAACACGAGCTTCCCCTTTCGTTCCTCGTCGCCCGGCCGCTCCGGCCGGGACGATCCGGGTACCTCGAGATCGGCCGGCCATGCCGACGAGCCGTGGCAGGAAAGGTGGGGAACCCGTCATTGCCGCCCCGTGCCCCGCCCGCGAAGAATCGTCGGCATGGCCCAGCGAACCGTCCACACCGTTCTCGTCGTGCTCTTCGACGGCGTCCAGAGCCTCGACGTGACAGGCCCCGTGGAGGTCTTCGCGGGGGCCGAGCGGCACACCCCGGGGACCTACCGGATCCGCACGGCCTCCCTGGACGGCGCTCCGGTGCGCACCTCCAGCGGGCTGACCCTTCTGGCGGACGAGGCGCTCACGCGCGTGCGTGAGCCGCACACGCTGCTCGTCCCCGGCGGCCGGGGCACCCGCCGCCCGGACGCCGCGCCGCTGACGGACTGGCTGCGCGTCAACGCCCCGCGCGCGGAGCGCCTCGTCTCGGTCTGCACCGGCGCGATGCTGCTCGCCGCCGCGGGTCTGCTGGACGGCCGCCGGGCGACGACCCACTGGGCGTACTGCGACCGGCTCGCCCGCGATCACCCGGCGCGTCCGGGTCGACCCTGACCCGATCTTCGTCCGGGACGGGCACGTCCACACCTCGGCCGGCGTCACCTCCGGCATCGACCTGGCCCTCGCCCTGGTCGAGGCGGACCTCGGCCGCGACGCGGCGCTGACCATCGCCCGTCACCTGGTCGTCTTCCTGCGCAGGCCCGGGAACCAGGCCCAGTTCAGCGCGCAGCTGGCCGCCCAGACGGCCGAGCGGGCGCCTCTGCGGGAGGTCCAGCAGTGGATCACCGAGCATCCCGGCGCCGACCTGAGCGTGGAGTCGCTCGCCGCCCGCGCCCTGCTCTCCCCGCGTCACTTCGCCCGCGCCTTCCGCGACGAGACCGGCGTGACGCCCGGCCGCTATGTCGACCGGGTCCGCCTGGAGCACGCCCGCCGCCTGCTGGAGGACACGGCGGACGGCGTCGAGGAGATCTCCCGGGCCAGCGGATACGGCACCCCCGAGGCCATGCGGCGCGCCTTCGTCAAGGCGCTCGGGACGCCCCCCGCGGAGTACCGCCGACGGTTCCGTCCCGCGCCCGTCCACTGAAGCCCTGTGAGCCCAGCGAGAGGAACCCATGCAGATCGCCGTCGTCGTCTACGACCGCTTCACCGCCCTGGACGTCGTGGGCCCGTACGAGATGCTCTCCCGCGCCCCGGGCGCGGAGACCGTCTTCGTGGCCGAGGAGAGGGGGCCCGTCCGCACGGAGACCGGCTTCCTGGCCGTCACCGCCGACCGGGCGCTGGCCGAGGTCCCCGCCCCCGACGTCGTGGTCGTCTCCGGGGGCCCCGGCCAGAGCGCCCTGATGGACCACGCGCCCCTGCTCGACTGGCTCCGGCAGGCCGACGCCACCAGCACCTGGACGACGTCCGTGTGCTCGGGCTCCCTGCTGCTCGCCGCCGCGGGCCTCCTCGAAGGCCGCCGGGCCACCTCCCACTGGCTGGCCCTCTGGCAGCTCGGGGCGTTCGGCGTCGAGGCGACCGGCGAACGCGTCGTCTTCGACGGCAAGTACGTCACCGCGGCCGGCGTCTCGTCCGGCATCGACATGGGGCTCGCCCTGCTCGGCCGGATCGCGGGCGACGACCATGCCCGGGCCGTTCAGCTGGGCACGGAGTACGACCCGCAGCCGCCCTACGATGCGGGCGCCCCGCACAAGGCGCCGCCCCACCTGGTGGAGAAGCTGCGGGCCCGCAGCCGGTTCATACTGACGTAGTCCAGGTGAAGCGCGGCTCCCTGCGCTCGAGGAACGCGGCGACGCCCTCCCCGGTGTCGCCGCTGCCGCGCGCCTGTGCGCTCCAGTGGGCGTCCCGGTCCGTGCGGCCGTTCGCGAACTCCTTCGCGGCGGCCTGCGTCAGTCCCGAGCGGGACACCAGCACCCGGGTGAACTCCGCGATCCGCTCGTCGAGTCCGTCCACGGGCAGCACCTCGTCGACCAGACCCGTGCGCAGCGCCCGCTCGGTGTCGATCAACTCACCCGAGAAGAGCAGGTACTTGGCGGTGGCCGGACCCACCAGGGACACCAGGCGCCGGGTGGCGCCGGACGGATAGACGATCCCGAGCTTCGCCGGCGTCACCCCGAACCGCGCGCCGTCCTCGGCGAACCGCAGGTCGCACGCCGCGGCGAGCTGGGCGCCACCGCCGACGCAGTGCCCCCGGATCGCGGCCAGGGTCGGCTTCGGGAACGCCGCCAGGGCCTCCTCGGCTCGCCCGGCCAGCTCCTGGGCCTCCTGCGGCGACCCCAGGAGCGTGGAGATGTCGGCCCCCGCGCAGAAGGTGCCCCCCGCCCCGGTCAGCACCAGCGCCCGCACCGCCGGGTCGGCGGCCAGGGTGTCGAGCAACGGGGGCAGCGCCGCCCACATCGCGGCCGTCATGGCGTTGCGTTTCGCCGGGTGGTGCAGGACGACGGTGGCGACGGCGTCGGTGACGCCGTGCAGCAGATCGGGCTCCATGCCCCGGATGCTAGCCACCGGCTCGTCCGCATGATCGTCGCCGTGGATGTGAGAGGCGCGACACCGGCGCCCGAGGGAACCGGAGCGGACCGGAGAGGCCCGGGGGCGGCCAGGAGGGAGGAGCGGGCCGCCGAACCCGTACAACCCGAAGAGTGCGTGAAGTCGGCGTGGACAGGACGGAAACGGTCCTGCGGTCGACTTCCTCATCCTCGGCCGGTCGGAAACGCTCGATAACTGCTGACTTCTGTTCAGTCATCCGGAGGGGGGCGCCTCGGAACCAACACTTCCCATGTGGTGACAATCGAGCGCGAGGGTGGCGACCGGACGATGGACGATCAAGGGCGCGGGCCCGACCCACGCCCGGCGGGGACCGAGGGCGAACCCTGCGAATCCGCTGCGGAGGCCGAGCCCCGGCCGCTGCCCTACGAAGGCGTCTGGCGGTTCACCGCGTCCGCCGTCGACGCCTCGGTCCCGCAGGCACGACACGCCGTGCGGGACCTGCTGTACCGCCAGGGAGTACCGGTCGGCGACGACCTGGCCCAGGGGCTCCTGCTGATCGTCTCCGAGCTGGTCACCAACGCCGTCCGGCACGCGGCGGTGCTGTCGCCGGTGCTCGCCGTGGAGGTCGCCGTCGGGGCCGAGTGGGTGCGCGTGTCGGTGGAGGACAACCACCCCTACCGCCCGACCGCCCTGGAGGCCGACCACGCTCGCACGGGCGGCCGGGGACTGCTGCTGGTGCGCGAGATCACCCGGGAGGCGGGCGGGGTCTGCGACGTGGAGCACACGTCGGGCGGCGGCAAGGTGATCTGGGCCGCCCTGCCGCTCAAGCCCGTACGGGTGTCCTGAGAGTCACCAGCCGGCCGACGGCCCCGTCAGCTCCCTGACCGCCGGGCGCGCCGCGTCCAGCACGGTCATGAACCAGGAGGAGAACGGGTCCCCGGCGTGCCGTTCCGCCAGCTCGGCGGGCGTCACGAAGGCCGTGTCGCCCACCTCCTCCGCGTCCGGCCGCAGCGCGGACTGCACCAGCCCGACGAACAGGTGGTTGTACTCCTGCTCCACCAGGCCCGACTCCGGGTCCGGGTGGTTGTAGCGGACCGTGCCCGCCTCGCCGAGCAGCGACGGGGAGACGCCGAGCTCCTCGAAGGTGCGCCGCGCGGCCGCCGCGAACGGCGCCTCACCGGGGTAGGGGTGACCGCAGCAGGTGTTGGACCACACACCGGGGGAGTGGTACTTGCCGAGCGCCCGCTGCTGGAGCAGCAGCCGGCCCCGCTCGTCGAAGAGGAACACGGAGAACGCGCGGTGCAGCTGCCCCGGAGGCTGATGGGCGGCCAGCTTCTCCGCGGTGCCGATCGTGACGCCGTTCTCGTCGACCAGCTCCAGCAAGATCGCGTCCGCGGTGCCGTTCGACGACGTGTGTGTCGCGGTGGCAGGTGTGATCGGCATACCCATCCTTAGCATCGGTCCTCGCGTCCCCAGTCTGCCGTACGCGTCCGGCACTCCCGGCACTTCACGCGAAAGCGCGCATGTCCCGCGCACGGCGAGGGGCCCGGCAGGTGATCTTGCCCGGCGCCGGGGGCGCGGAACCGTCCGGAACGTCTGTGCGGATCCCCCGGAGCCGCAGCCGTCCACGGCCTTCCACGGTCAGTGACAGAGCCGCGCCTCGTGCTCGGCGTGCCCGCTCGGCTCCAGCTGGAAGGTGCAGTGCTCCACGTCGAAGTGATGGCCCAGGCAGCCCTGGAGCTCGTGCAGCATCTTCTCGTGGCCGATCGCGTTCAGGACGTCCGAGCGCACCACCACGTGCGCCGACAGCACCGGCATCCCGGAGGTGATGGTCCACGCGTGCAGATCG
The DNA here is from genome assembly GCF_030815485.1 of Streptomyces rishiriensis. Classification (NCBI taxonomy): domain Bacteria; kingdom Bacillati; phylum Actinomycetota; class Actinomycetes; order Kitasatosporales; family Streptomycetaceae; genus Streptomyces; species Streptomyces rishiriensis. The sequence continues at coordinate 7,137,630 of NZ_JAUSWV010000002.1, forward strand.
TGGACGTCCTCCACCCCGTCCAGCGCGAGGATGTGGGACCGCACGTCCGCCATGTCGACGTCCTTGGGAGCCGACTCCAGCAGCACGTCGAGCGTCTCGCGCAGCAGCTTCAGGGTGCGCGGCACGATCATCAGGCCGATGACGAGCGAGGCGACCGGGTCGGCGGCCTGCCAGCCGGTGGCCAGGATCACCACCGCGGAGATCAGCACCGCCACCGATCCCAGCGCGTCGGCCGCCACCTCCAGGAACGCCCCGCGCACGTTCAGACTCTCCGACTGGCCCCGCATCAGCAGCGACATCGAGATCATGTTGGCGACCAGACCGAACGCGCCGAACCAGATCATCAGCCCGCCCTCGGTGGCGGCGGGGGTGAAGAACCGCTGGACCGCCTCGTACAGGACGTAGCCGCCGACCACGAGCAGCAGCAGGCAGTTGGCGAGGGCGGCCAGGATCTCGGCGCGCGCCAGCCCGAAGGTGCGGGTCGCGCTCGGCGGCCGGTTGGCGAAGTGGATCGCGAGCAGCGCCATGCCGAGACCCAGCGCGTCCGTCGCCATGTGCGCGGCGTCCGCGATCAGCGCCAGGGAGTCCGCGAGCAGTCCGCCGACGATCTCGACGACCATGACGGCGAGCGTGATCGCCAGTGCGACGCGCAGTCTGCCCCGGTACGCCGCCGCGGCCGTGGCGGTCGTCGGCACGTGCGTGTGGGTATGGCCGTGGTCGTGCCCAGCCCCCATGGAAGCAGCCCTTCTGTGGTCCGTCGTGGGCCCTGGCGTTCTGCCCCGCGATCACAGTGAACTACGGGTGGGGGGTATCCGGCAACGCGGCACTGAACACCGTTGTCATGTGCCCTGACCTGCGGAAACGAATCCCAGGTCAGGGCAGCCTCAGCCGCCGCTCGATGCCGGCGCCCCACCGGCGGTCGAGCGGTCGTCCAGAACCGCGCCCCGGTCCCCGCCCGTGGCCCGCCACGGGCGCCCTGCGGCCCCGTGGGTCCGGCCCCTGTGTCCGCCATGTGCCGCTGTGCCGCCGGGGACGAGCCCCGTCGTGCCGACGTCGGCGGGCGGCGACCGGCAGGGGCGCGCCGGGACGCGGTGGGCAATGTCCCGGATGTCGGCTCCTGGGGGCACGGTTTGTCGCCCGGGCCGCCGATCACCGATGATGATCTCGGCAAAGGCCGGTTCGAGCCGGTTCGAGTGGTGCTGCCGGATCGCGTCGATCGTGCCTGAACGGGCGGTGAACACGGCGTTCCCGGCATCCGATAGCCTCTGCCGACATGCCGCCCGCCTGGCGCGACCACCGGTGAAGTCGCCGGTGCGGCCAAGGGGCGCCTCCATCGTGTACATGACCGGCGTGAACGCGCCGGACCCAGGGAGTGAGTTCGGTTGTCGACCGCCATCCTCACCGGCTCGCCGGTCCCCGGATCGTCGATCGAGGGCGACCTGCGGTCCCTCGGCTTCGACGTCCGGACCGCCTCCGACGCCGGTGAAGCCGAGGCCCTCCTCGCCGCCGTCCCCGGTGACCGGCGCGTCGCCGTCGTGGACGCCCGCTTCGTGGGTCACGAGCACGCGCTGCGCCTCGGTCTCACCGACCCCCGCTTCCCGCTCGGCGCGATCCCGGGCGCGGTGACCGCGCAGCCGGCCGGCCGCCAGGCCCTGACCCGCGCGATGGCCCGGGAGAACTCGGCGAGCGGCGGCGCCGCGCACGGGGGCGCTCCCGCGCGAACGAAGTCGAGCGCGGGGGACCTCGACAGCCTCGCCGACCGGGTCGTCGCCGCCCTCGACGCCGACGGCGTCGACGTGCACCGCCCCGAGCTGGGCAGTCTGGTCGCGGAGGTGCCCGCCGATCCGCAGGCCCGCAACGAGGCACGGCAGGCCGTCGCCGCCGTCGACGACGAGGCCGTCCGTCTGAAGTCCGCCGTGAAGGCCCGCGACGGCTTCTTCACGACGTACTGCATCAGTCCCTACTCGCGCTACCTGGCCCGCTGGTGCGCACGCCGCGGCCTCACCCCCAACCAGGTCACCACCGCCTCGCTGATCACCGCGCTGATCGCGGCGGCCTGCGCGGCCACCGGCACCCGGGGCGGGTTCGTCGCGGCCGGCGTCCTGCTGATCGCGTCCTTCGTCCTGGACTGCACCGACGGCCAGCTCGCCCGCTACTCCCTGCAGTACTCCACGCTCGGCGCCTGGCTCGACGCCACCTTCGACCGGGCCAAGGAGTACGCCTACTACGCGGGCCTCGCGCTCGGCGCGGCCCGGGGCGGCGACGACGTGTGGGCCCTCGCGCTGGGCGCGATGGTCCTGCAGACCTGCCGGCACGTCGTGGACTTCTCCTTCAACGAGGCCAACCACGACGCCACCGCCAACACCAGCCCCACCGCCGCCCTCTCCGACAAGCTGGACAGTGTCGGCTGGACGGTCTGGGTGCGGCGGATGATAGTCCTGCCCATCGGTGAACGATGGGCCATGATCGCCGTTCTCACCGCTGCCACCACCCCCCGCATCACCTTCTACGCGCTGCTCGTCGGCTGCGCGTTCGCGGCGGCCTACACCACGGCGGGCCGGGTCCTGCGCTCACTGACCCGCAAGGCCAGCCGGACGGACCGCGCGGCCCAGGCCCTGGCGGACCTCGCCGACAACGGCCCGCTCACCGGACTCCTGGTCCGCACGCTCCCCGCCGGCATCCGGATTCCGGCGCCGCTCGGCGCGGTCGTCGGCGTCCTGCTGCTGGTCCTCGCGGCCTCGCTCGACGGGCCGGGCTTCTCGCTCCTGCTGGCCGCCGTCCTGTACGTCCTGCTCTCCGCCGACGCCGTCCTGCGTCCCCTCAAGGGCGCCCTCGACTGGCTGGTCCCGCCGCTCTTCCGGGCCGGCGAGTACTGCACCGTCCTCGTCCTCGCGGCCCGGGCCGATGCGGACGGAGCGCTTCCGGCGGCTTTCGGGCTCGTCGCCGCCGTCGCCTACCATCACTACGACACGGTGTACCGCATCCGCGGCAACGCCGGAGCGCCGCCGGCCTGGCTGGTGCGCGCCATCGGGGGGCAGGACGGGCGCACGCTGCTCGTCTGCGTGCTGGCCGTGCTGCTCACCGCCTCGCAGTTCACGGTCGCGCTCACGGTCCTCGCCGTGGTCGTCGCCGTGGTGGTGCTCTTCGAGAGCATCCGCTTCTGGGTCGCCGCCCACCGGGCAGGCGCCCCGTCCGTACACGATGAAGGAGAACCCGCATGATCGGCCTCGTGCTGGCGGCCGGCGCCGGACGGCGTCTGCGCCCCTACACCGACAGCCTGCCCAAGGCGCTGGTGCCGGTGGGGCCCGCGGGTATAGAGGGCGAGCCCACGGTGCTGGACCTGACGCTCGGCAACTTCGCCGAGATCGGTCTGACCGAGGTCGCGGTCATCGTCGGCTACCGCAAGGAGGCCGTGTACGAGCGCAAGGCGGCGCTGGAGGCGAAGTACGGCGTCAAGCTCACCCTCATCGACAACGACAAGGCCGAGGAGTGGAACAACGCCTACTCGCTGTGGTGCGGGCGTGACGCCCTCAAGGACGGCGTGATCCTCGCCAACGGCGACACCGTCCACCCCGTCTCCGTCGAGAAGACGCTGCTGGCCGCCCGCGGTGAGGGCAGGAGGATCATCCTCGCGCTCGACACCGTCAAGTCCCTCGCGGACGAGGAGATGAAGGTCGTCGTCGACCCGGGGAAGGGCATGACGAAGATCACCAAGCTGATGGACCCGGCCGAGGCCACCGGCGAGTACATCGGCGTCACCCTCATCGAGGGCGACGCCGCCCCCGAACTGGCCGACGCCCTCAAGACCGTGTGGGAGACCGACCCGCAGCAGTTCTACGAGCACGGGTACCAGGAGCTGGTGAACCGGGGCTTCCGTATCGACGTGGCGCCGATCGGCGACGTCAAGTGGGTCGAGATCGACAACCACGACGATCTCGCCCGTGGACGGGAGATCGCGTGCCAGTACTGACCCGGCTGATCCCCTCACCGGTCGTCGTGGACATCCGCCCGGGTGCCCTCGACGACCTGGTCGGGGTCCTCGCCGACGAGCGCATCTCGCACTCGGGCAAGCTCGCGATCGCCGTCAGCGGCGGTTCGGGCGCCCGGCTGCGCGAGCGCCTCACCCCGGCCCTGCCCGGCGCCACCTGGTACGAGGTCGGCGGCGGGACCCTCGACGACGCCGTCCAGCTGGCCACCGACATAAAGGCCGGCCACTTCGACGCGGTCGTCGGCCTGGGCGGCGGCAAGATCATCGACTGTGCGAAGTTCGCCGCGGCGCGGGTGGGCCTCCCGCTCGTCGCCGTACCCACGAACCTCGCGCACGACGGCCTGTGCTCGCCGGTCGCCACCCTCGACAACGACGCGGGCCGCGGCTCCTACGGGGTGCCCAATCCGATCGCCGTCGTGATCGACCTGGACGTCATCCGCGAGGCCCCGGTCCGCTATGTGCGGGCCGGCATCGGTGACGCCGTCTCCAACATCTCCGCCATCGCGGACTGGGAGCTCGCCAACCGGATCAAGGGCGAGAAGATCGACGGCCTCGCCGCCGCGATCGCCCGGCAGGCCGGCGAGGCGGTGCTGCGCCACCCGGGCGGCATCGGGGACACCGGCTTCCTCCAGGTGCTGGCCGAGGCGCTGGTGCTCAGCGGTGTCGCGATGTCGGTGTCGGGCGACTCCCGCCCGTCCTCCGGCGCGTGCCACGAGATCAACCACGCCTTCGACCTGCTCTTCCCCAAGCGGGCGGCCGCCCACGGCGAGCAGTGCGGACTCGGCGCGACCTTCGCGATGTTCCTGCGCGGAGCCCACGAGGAGTCGGCCCACATGGCCCAGGTGCTCCGACGCCACGGACTTCCGGTCCTGCCCGAGGAGATCGGCTTCACGGTGGACGAGTTCGTCCGTGTCGTGGAGTTCGCTCCCGAGACCCGGCCCGGCCGCTACACGATCCTCGAACACCTCGACCTCAAGACCGAACAGATCAAGGACATCTACGCCGACTATGTCAAGGCCATCGGTAGCTGAACTCAGACCGGTCGTCCACCCTCCGGGGGTGAAGGACCGGCGCAGCGGTGAGCACTGGATGGGGCGCCTCTACATGCGTGAGGTGTCCCTGCGGGTCGACCGCTACCTGGTGAACACCAGGGTCACGCCCAACCAGCTCACGTACCTGATGACCGTCTTCGGCGTGCTCGCGGCCCCGGCCCTGCTGGTGCCGGGGATCGCGGGCGCCGTGCTCGGCGTGGTGTGCGTCCAGATGTACCTGCTGCTGGACTGCGTCGACGGCGAGATCGCCCGCTGGAAGAAGCAGTACTCGCTCGGCGGGGTCTACCTGGACCGGGTCGGCGCGTATCTCACCGACGCCGCCGTCCTGGTCGGCTTCGGCCTGCGCGCCGCCGACCCGTGGGGCAGCGGGCGCGTCGACTGGCTCTGGGCCTTTCTCGGCACGCTGGCCGCGCTCGGCGCGATCCTGATCAAGGCCGAGACCGACCTCGTCGGCGTCGCCCGGCACCAGGGCGGTCTGCCGCCGGTCAAGGAGTCGGCGTCCGAACCGCGCTCCTCCGGGATGGCGCTGGCCCGCCGGGCGGCCTCGGCGCTCCAGTTCCACCGGCTGATCCTCGGCATCGAGGCGTCTGTGCTGATCCTGGTCCTGGCGGTCGTCGACCAGATGCGCGGCGACCTGTTCTTCACCCGGCTCGGTGTGGCCGTGCTGGCCGGCGTCGCGCTGCTCCAGACCCTGCTGCACCTGGTGTCCATCCTCGCGTCGAGCAGGCTGAAGTGAGCGCGCCCGCGAAGGTCGGCGCGGTCGTCATCACCATGGGCAACCGCCCCGACGAGCTGCGCGCCCTGCTGGACTCGATCGCCAAGCAGGACGGCGACCGGGTCGAGGTGGTCGTGGTCGGCAACGGCTCGCCCGTACCGGACGTCCCCGAGGGCGTCAGGACCGTCGAACTGCCCGAGAACCTCGGCATCCCCGGCGGCCGCAACGTCGGCATCGAGGCCTTCGGCCCCAGCGGCCGGGACGTCGACATCCTGCTGTTCCTGGACGACGACGGCCTGCTGGCCCACCACGACACGGCCGAGCTGTGCCGCCGGGCCTTCGAGGCCGACCCGAAGCTGGGCATCGTCAGCTTCCGGATCGCCGACCCGGAGACCGGGGTCACCCAGCGCCGCCACGTACCCCGGCTGCGCGCCTCCGACCCGATGCGCTCCTCCCGGGTCACCACGTTCCTCGGGGGCGCCAACGCGGTGCGCACCAAGGTCTTCGCGGAGGTGGGCGGACTCCCCGACGAGTTCTTCTACGCCCACGAGGAGACCGACCTGGCATGGCGGGCCCTCGACGCGGGCTGGATGATCGACTACCGGTCCGACATGGTGCTGTACCACCCGACGACCGCGCCCTCGCGGCACGCGGTGTACCACCGCATGGTCGCCCGCAACCGGGTCTGGCTGGCCCGGCGCAACCTTCCCGCTCCGCTGGTCCCCGTCTATCTCGGGGTCTGGCTGCTGCTCACCCTGGCGCGCCGCCCCTCGGGGTCCGCGCTGAAGGCGTGGTTCGGCGGTTTCCGGGAAGGCTGGAGCACTCCGTGCGGACCTCGTAGGCCCATGAAGTGGCGTACGGTGTGGCGGCTGACCCGACTGGGCCGGCCCCCGGTGATCTGACAAGCTCGTCCCTGAGGGCACCCCGGGCCGTACCGCGGGCCCCCCGGCTCATGCCGGCCTCGTCAAGGCTGCGCATCCCGAAGACGAAAGTTTCCTACCTGTGAGTGAGACAACGCATGACGTCGGAGTCGTGGTGACTGCGCCTCCGTCGCCCGACGAGGGCCTCACGGCGGCACAGCTGGCCGCCAAGTACGGGCTGGCCGTGAGCGGCGCCCGGCCTCCGCTGCGGGAGTACGTCCGGCAGCTCTGGGGGCGCCGGCACTTCATCATGGCGTTCTCCCGGGCGAAACTGGCCTCCCAGTACAGCCAGGCCAAGCTCGGCCAGCTGTGGCAGGTGGCCACGCCGCTGCTGAACGCGGCCGTGTACTTCATGATCTTCGGCCTGCTGCTCAATGCCGGCCGGGGGATGTCGAAGGAGGTGTACATCCCCTTCCTCGTCACGGGCGTCTTCGTGTTCACCTTCACGCAGAGCTCGGTGATGACCGGCGTACGGGCGATCTCGGGCAACCTCGGCCTGGTCCGCGCCCTGCACTTCCCGCGTGCCTCACTGCCGATCTCGTTCGCCCTGCAGCAGCTCCAGCAACTGCTGTACTCGATGCTGGTGCTGTTCCTGGTCGTGATCGGCTTCGGCAGCTACCCGGACGCCTCCTGGGCGCTGATCGTCCCGGTGCTCGTCCTCCAGTTCTGCTTCAACTCCGGCCTGGCGCTCATCTTCGCCCGGGCCGGCGCGAAGACCCCGGACCTGGCGCAGCTGATGCCGTTCGTGATGCGGACCTGGATGTACGCGTCCGGCGTGATGTTCTCCATCCCCGTCTTCCTCGCGGACAAGCCGCAGTGGGTGGCCAACATCCTGCAGTGGAACCCGGCCGCCATCTACATGGACCTGATGCGCTTCGCGCTCATCGAGGAGTACGGCGCCGAGAACCTTCCCGCGCACGTCTGGGCGGTCGCCGGCGGCTGGGCCGTCCTCGTCGCCCTCGGCGGCTTCGTGTACTTCTGGCAGGCGGAGGAGAGGTACGGCCGTGGCTGAGCCGCTGTCGGGACAACGCATCCCCACCGTCATCGCCGACGAGGTCCACATCGTCTACCGCGTCAACGGCGCCAAGTCCGGCAAGGGCAGCGCCACCGCGGCGCTCAGCCGCATCGTCAGGCGGGGCTCCGACGACTCGGCCCGCGGGGTGCGCAAGGTGCACGCCGTGCGCGGTGTCTCCTTCGTCGCCCACCGCGGCGAGGCCATCGGCCTGATCGGCTCCAACGGCTCGGGCAAGTCCACGCTGCTGCGCGCCATCGCCGGTCTGCTGCCGCCGGAGAGCGGCAAGGTCTACACCGACGGCCAGCCCTCGCTGCTCGGCGTCAACGCGGCCCTGATGAACGACCTCACCGGCGAGCGGAACGTCACCCTCGGCGGGCTCGCGATGGGCATGTCCCGTGAGCAGATCAAGGAGCGCTACCAGGAGATCGTCGACTTCTCCGGCATCAACGAGAAGGGCGACTTCATCACCCTGCCGATGCGCACCTACTCCTCGGGCATGCAGGCCCGGCTGCGCTTCTCCATCGCCGCCGCCAAGGACCACGACGTCCTGATGATCGACGAGGCGCTGGCCACCGGCGACGCGAAGTTCCGGGGGCGTTCCGAGGAACGCATCCGGGAGCTGCGCGAGCACGCCGGCACCGTGTTCCTGGTGAGCCACAGCAACAAGTCGATCAGGGACACCTGCGACCGTGTGCTCTGGCTGGAACGCGGCGAACTCCGGCTGGACGGCCCGACCGAAGAGGTTCTGCGGGAGTACGAGAAGTTCTCGGGCAAGTAGGGCGATTCGGCCAGGGCCCCGCCGGAACTGTCCGGTGGGGCCCTGCGTCTGCAAAGGAAGCGTCAACTCCGGTGCAAGTCAGGAATCTTGACGCCGATCGGTGCGTTGTTGTGATGTCCAGAACACCCCCGCGAACCGTGTCGCGTTGTACAACGTAAGCTGGACCGGCCCCCGAATCGCGCCAAGTGGGGCGAAAACGCGCAGTGCCCGCCGTCGGGGCCGCCGCGCGGGCGGTCGGGCGGCGTGTCCGAAATAGTGTGTATTGGGTCAGCAGTGTAGAACGGGAGATGTGACGGCGATGGCTACGGAAACTCCCCAGCTCGACGCGAGCCGTGCCGTCCCCGCCCCGGGCGGTCGGCGATGACGGCGTCCGCCGTGCCGAGCATCGGCGACCCGGAGCGCGGCACGCTCGACAAGGCCGCGGACGAGAACTTCCCGGTGGCCCCCTTCTTCCTGCCCAGGGCATGGCGCGACGACCTGATGGCGGTGTACGGCTTCGCCCGGCTCGTCGACGACATCGGCGACGGCGACCTCGCCCCCGGTGGCGCGGACGCCCGGCTGCTCGGCGTGTCGGCCACCGCCGCGGAGGACCGCCTCACCCTGCTGGACGCCTTCGAGGCCGATCTGCGTCGTGTCTTCGGCGGATCCGACGGCCCGCCCCGGCACCCCCTGCTGCGCCGTCTCCAGCCGACCGTCCGCCGCCGCTCGCTCACCCCCGAGCCCTTCCTCGGCCTGATCGCCGCCAACCGCCAGGACCAGCTGGTCACGCGCTACGAGACCTACGACGACCTGCTCGCCTACTGCGAGCTGTCCGCCAATCCCGTCGGCCGCCTGGTCCTCGCCGTCACCGGCTCCGCCACCCCCGAGCGGATCCGCCGCTCCGACGCGATCTGCACCGCGCTGCAGATCGTCGAACACCTCCAGGACGTGGCCGAGGACCTCGGCCGCGACCGTGTCTATCTGCCCGCGGCGGACATGAGGCGCTTTCACGTCAGGGAATCGGATCTGGCCACGGGGACCGCGGGCGCGTCGGTGCGCGCGCTGGTCGCGTACGAGGCGGAACGCGCCCGCGGTCTGCTGAATGAAGGCGCCCCTCTGGTGGGTAGCGTTCACGGCAGGCTGAGGCTGCTGCTCGCGGGGTTCGTGGCGGGGGGAAGGGCGACGATCGAGGCGATCGCCGCCGCGGGGTACGACGTACTTCCCGGCCCGCCCAAGCCCGGCAGGCTCCGGCTGCTGCGCGAGGTGGGCGTGACCCTGCGAGGAAAGGGATGATCCGGGCCGTGGAGTCGTCACCGCAGGTGTCCGCGCCGGTACTCGCCGCCTACAGCTACTGCGAGACCGTCACCGGACAGCAGGCCCGTAACTTCGCGTACGGCATCCGGCTGCTGCCCACGTCCAAGCGCCGCGCGATGTCGGCGCTGTACGCCTTCTCGCGCCGCGTCGACGACATCGGCGACGGAGCGCTGGACGGTGAGGTCAAGACCGCCAGGCTCGAGGAGACCCGGGCGCTGCTCGCCCGGGTCCGCGCGGGCGAGGTCGAGGAGGACGACACCGACCCCGTGGCGGTCGCCCTCGCGCACACGGCGCGGACCTTCCCCATCCCGCTGCGCGGCCTGGACGAGCTGATCGACGGCGTGCTGATGGACGTACGCGGCGAGACCTACGAGACCTGGGACGACCTGAAGGCGTATTGCCGCTGTGTGGCGGGCGCCATCGGGCGGCTCTCGCTCGGCGTGTTCGGCACCGAACCGGGGGCGCGCGGCGCCGAGCGCGCGCCGGAGTACGCCGACACGCTCGGGCTCGCGCTCCAACTCACCAACATCCTCCGAGATGTCCGTGAGGACGCTGAAGGCGGCCGCACCTATCTGCCGGCCGACGATCTCGCGAAGTTCGGCTGCTCGGCGGGCTTCGACGGGCCGAAGCCGCCGGAGGGCTCCGACTTCGCGGGGCTCGTGCACTTCGAGGTACGGCGGGCCCGCGCCCTGTTCGCCGAGGGCTACCGGCTGCTCCCGCTGCTCGACCGGCGCAGCGGCGCCTGCGTCGCCGCCATGGCGGGCATCTACCGACGGCTCCTCGACCGCATCGAGCGCGACCCCGAGGCCGTCCTGCGCGGCCGGGTCTCGCTGCCCGGACGGGAGAAGGCCTATGTGGCCGTACGCGGGCTGTCGGGTCTGGACGCCCGGCACGTGTCGCGGCGGACCGTCAGGAGGCACCCCTGATGGACACGACCGGTGACGAGGTGGGCCAAGGCGATTCCACCGGCGAAAAGCGGCACGCAACCCTCCGGTGCGGCGCGGCGTCCCTGACTGCGACGGCCAGCGGTGCAGAGTTCAAACACCATGGCCGGTCCGCACGGGAGGGCGCAGGATGAACGACGAGCAACTGGCGGACGCCTCCGGAGCGTCCGGCCCCTCGGGGCGCACGGCCGTCGTCGTCGGGGGAGGGCTCGCCGGGGTGACCACCGCCCTCGCGCTCGCCGATGCGGGCGTCCGCGTCACCCTGCTCGAAGGCCGGCCCCGGCTCGGCGGCCTGGCCTTCTCCTTCCGGCGCGGCGAACTGACCGTGGACAACGGACAGCACGTGTACCTGCGTTGCTGCACCGCCTACCGCTGGTTCCTCGAACGCATCGAGGGCAGCGCGCTGGCGCCCCTGCAGGATCGTCTCGACGTGCCCGTCGTCGATGTCGCCCGGCCCGAGGGGCGGCGGCTCGGCAGACTGCGGCGCGACGCGCTGCCCGTCCCCCTGCACCTGGGGCGCAGCCTCGCCACGTATCCGCATCTCTCGCTCGCCGAACGCGCCAGGGTGGGACGTGCCGCGCTCGCGCTCAAGGGGCTCGACCTCGCCGATCCGCGGCTGGACGCGCAGGACTTCGGCAGCTGGCTGACCGCGCACGGCCAGTCGGCACGCGCCGTCGAGGCACTCTGGGACCTGGTCGGCGTCGCCACCCTCAACGCGGTCGCGGGCGACTCCTCGCTGGGACTCGCCGCGATGGTGTTCAAGACCGGCCTGCTGTCCGAGCCCGGCGCCGCCGACATCGGCTGGGCGCATGTCCCGCTGGGCGACCTGCACGACCGGCTCGCCCGCAAGGCGCTCGACTCCGCGGGTGTGCGTACCGAGGTCCGTACGCGCGTCACCTCTCTCGCTCCCGAGGGAGACGGGACGTGGAGCGTTCAGGTTCCCGGCGAGACGCTCCACGCGGACACGGTCGTCCTCGCCGTACCGCAGCGCGAGGCCTACGACCTGCTCCCGGCCGGGGCGCTGGACGACCCGGGGCGGCTGCTGGAGATCGGCACCGCGCCCATCCTCAACGTGCACGTCGTCTACGACCGCAAGGTGCTCGACAGACCCTTCTTCGCGGCGCTCGGCACGCCCGTGCAGTGGGTCTTCGACCGCACCGCCGCCTCCGGGCTGCGCGAGGGCCAGTACCTCGCCCTGTCCCAGTCCGCGGCCCAGGACGAGATCGACGAACCCGTGGCCGCGCTGCGCGAGCGCTACCTGCCCGAACTCCGGCGGCTGCTGCCGGGCACGCGCGGCGCACAGGTGCGGGACTTCTTCGTGACCCGGGAGCGCACGGCGACGTTCGCCCCCACCCCCGGCGTCGGGCGCCTTCGGCCCGGCGCCCGTACCAGATCCCCCGGCCTGTACCTGGCCGGAGCGTGGACCGCCACCGGGTGGCCCGCGACCATGGAGAGTGCGGTCCGCAGCGGTGTGAGCGCGGCGGACGCCGCGCTGAGCGCCCTGGGCCGGCCCCGCCCCCGCCACCTCTTCGAGTTCGAGGAGGCGGCCTGATGCTCGATCAGCACGGCTCGGCACACCCCCGCACCCTCTCCGGCACCGCAACAAGAGGAGAAACAGTGCCCACTGTGCCCCCGGCCACGCCGGCCGCTCGGAGGACCGCGGTGGACGTGACCGCGCTCCTGGAGCGCGGCCGCACCCTGGCCACACCGGTGCTGCGGGCGGCCGTCGACCGTCTGGCACCGCCCATGGACACGGTCGCCGCCTACCACTTCGGCTGGATCGACGCCCAGGGCAACCCGACCGACGGCGACGGCGGCAAGGCCGTGCGTCCCGCCCTCGCGGTGCTCTCCGCGGGGGTCACCGGGGCCGCTCCCGAGGTCGGCGTGCCCGGCGCGGTCGCCGTCGAACTGGTCCACAACTTCTCGCTCCTGCACGACGACCTGATGGACGGCGACGAGCAGCGCAGGCACCGGGACACCGTCTGGAAGGTGCACGGCCCCGCCCAGGCCATCCTGGTCGGCGACGCCCTGTTCGCCCTCGCGGGCGAGATCCTCCTCGAACTCGGCACGGTCGAAGCGGCCCGGGCGACCCACCGCCTGACGGTCGCCACCCGGGCCCTCATCGACGGCCAGGCCCAGGACATCTCCTACGAGCACCGCGACCGGGTCAGCGTCGAGGAGTGCCTGGAGATGGAGGGCAACAAGACCGGCGCCCTGCTGGCCTGCGCCAGTTCCATCGGCGCCGTGCTCGGCGGGGCGGACCGGCGCACCGCCGACGCCCTGGAGAAGTACGGCTACCACCTCGGCCTCGCCTTCCAGGCCGTGGACGACCTGCTCGGCATCTGGGGCGACCCGGACGCCACCGGCAAGCAGACCTGGAGCGACCTGCGCCAGCGCAAGAAGTCCCTGCCGGTGGTGGCCGCGCTCGCGGCGGACGGCTCCGCCTCCGAACGGCTCGGGGAGATCCTCGCCGCCGACGCCAAGAGCAGCGACTTCGAGACCTTCTCCGAGGGGGAGTTCGCCGCCCGCGCCGCCCTGATCGAGGAGGCGGGCGGCCGTGACTGGACCGCCGGGGAGGCGCGCCGTCAGCACGCCGTCGCCCTGGAGGCCCTGAACGCCGTGGACATGCCCGAGCAGGTGCGGGAAAGCTTCACGGCGCTCGCCGACTTCGTCGTCGTACGAAAGAGATGATCCCTATCGGTCGAATAGCCCTCGCGTAGTCGCCGGCCGGTGTGCGAGGAGAGAGCACCGGCCGACGGCGGACCCACAGCAGACGCAACGCCATGCACACTGCACGAAGGGGAAGCCATGACAGCGACGACCGACGGAAGCACCGGGGCTCTGCCGCCCCGCGCTGCCGCGGCCAGCGAAACCGACATCACCATCCCCGTGGCGGCCGGGGTACAAGAAGCCGCCGCGAGCGCCATGCAACGCGCCACCGACTTCCTGCTCGCCCAGCAGGACGCCGAGGGCTGGTGGAAGGGCGACCTCGAGACCAACGTCACGATGGACGCCGAGGACCTGCTGCTGCGTCAGTTCCTGGGCATCCGCGACGAGGCCACGACCCGGGCCGCCGCGCTCTTCGTCCGCGGCGAACAGCGCGAGGACGGTACGTGGGCCACCTTCTACGGCGGTCCGCCCGACCTCTCCGCCACCGTCGAGGCGTATGTCGCCCTGCGGCTGGCTGGCGACGCCCCCGAGGCACCCCACATGCGCCTGGCCTCCGCATGGATCCGCGAGCAGGGGGGCATCGCCGCCGCCCGGGTCTTCACCCGGATCTGGCTGGCGCTGTTCGGCTGGTGGAAGTGGGAGGACCTGCCCGAACTCCCGCCGGAGCTGCTGTTCTTCCCCAAGTGGTTCCCGCTGAGCATCTACAACTTCGGCTGCTGGGCACGGCAGACGATCGTGCCGCTCACCGTCGTGTCGGCGAAGCGCCCGGTGCGCCCGGCGCCGTTCCCGCTCGACGAGCTGCACGTCGACCCCGCGAACCCCGCCCCGGCCCAGCCCCTCGCCCCGGTGAACAGCTGGGACGGGCTCTTCCAGCGGCTCGACAAGGTGGTGCGCGGCTACCGGTCGGTCGCGGTGCGCAGGCTGCGCGGAGCCGCCCTCGGCTCCGCCGCCCGCTGGATCATCGAGCGGCAGGAGAACGACGGCGCCTGGGGCGGCATCCAGCCGCCGGCCGTGTACTCGCTGATCGCCCTGCACCTGCTCGGCTACGACCTCCAGCACCCGGTGATGCGGGCGGGCCTCGAGTCCCTTGACCGCTACACCGTGTGGCGCGAGGACGGCGCGCGGATGATCGAGGCCTGTCAGTCGCCGGTGTGGGACACCTGCCTGGCGACGATCGCCCTCGCCGACGCGGGACTTCCCGCCGACCACCCCCAACTGGTCAAGGCCGCCGACTGGATGCTCGGCGAGCAGGTCGTCCGACCGGGCGACTGGTCGGTCAGCAGGCCCCAACTTCCGCCCGGCGGCTGGGCGTTCGAGTTCCACAACGACAACTACCCGGACATCGACGACACCGCCGAGGTCGTCCTCGCGCTGCGCAGGGTCAAGCACCACGATCCGGAGCGGATGGACCGGGCCATCGCGCGCGGGGTGCGCTGGAACCTCGGGATGCAGTCGAAGAACGGGGGCTGGGGGGCCTTCGACGTCGACAACACCAGCCCGTTCCCCAACCGGATGCCCTTCTGCGACTTCGGCGAGGTCATCGACCCGCCGTCCGCCGACGTCACCGCGCACGTCGTCGAGATGCTGGCGATCGAGGGGCTCTCGCACGACCCGCGCACCCGGCGCGGGATCGAGTGGCTGCTGGCCGAACAGGAGCCGGACGGCTCGTGGTTCGGGCGCTGGGGCGTCAACTACGTCTACGGCACGGGGTCGGTGGTACCCGCCCTCACCGCGGCCGGTCTGCCCGCGCGGCACCCCGCGATCAGACGGGCGGTCGCCTGGCTGGAGCGGGTGCAGAACGACGACGGCGGCTGGGGCGAGGACCTGCGCTCCTACCAGGACGCCACCCGGTGGAGCGGCCGGGGCGCCTCGACGGCCTCCCAGACGGCCTGGGCGCTGATGGCGCTGCTGGCGGCCGGCGAAAGGGACTCCAAGGCCGTCGAGCGCGGCGTCGCCTGGCTGGCGCAGACCCAGCGCGAGGACGGCTCCTGGGACGAGCCCCACTTCACCGGGACCGGCTTCCCCTGGGACTTCTCGATCAACTACCACCTCTACCGGCAGGTCTTCCCGCTGACCGCGCTCGGCCGGTACGTCCACGGCGAGCCGTTCGGCAAGCAGCCCGCCAAACAGCCCGCCCAGCACGCGGCTTCCGCCGAGGCCAAGGGGAGCTGATGAGCACGCAGTCCGTCCCGTCCCCGCTGCTGATCGCCTGCGCCCTCGGCATCGAGCACCTCGCCCTGCGCATGGGCGACCGCGGCGGAGCCGACGGGCCGGTCACCGTCCTGCGCACGGGCATGGGACCCAAGGCGGCGGAGCGATCCGTCACCCGCGTCCTGGCCGACCCGGTGTTCGCGGGGGCGGCCGTACTGGCCACGGGCTTCTGCGCCGGCCTCGCCCCGGGGATGCACCCCGGTGACCTGGTCGTCGCCGAGGAGACCCGCGACCCGCGCGGCAGTGTGCCCTGCGTCGGCACCGAACTGCTCGTCAAGGAACTCGCCCGCACCCTGCCCGGGCGAACGGTCCACACCGGCCCCCTCACCGGCTCCGACCACGTCGTTCGCGGTCATGAACGGGCCGACCTGCTGGCGACCGGCGCAATCGCCCTCGACATGGAGTCGGCGGCCACGCTCCTGAGCGCCGTGCGCGCGGAGCCGCGCCCGGTTGCGGCCGTCCGAGTGGTCGTGGACGCTCCTGAACATGAGCTTGTCCGGATCGGCACGGTGCGCGGTGGAATATCGGCCTTCCGCGTTCTTCGCTCGGTTCTGCCTGCTTTTTTCGAATGGCACCGTAATGTTCTGCTCCCCCGGAGGTGAGCCGCATGGCCATGCCCCTGCGCCAGTCCATCAAGGTCGCTACATACCTGGTCGAACAGAAGCTCCGCAAGCGGGACAAGTTCCCGCTCATCGTCGAGCTGGAGCCCCTCTTCGCCTGCAACCTCAAGTGCGAGGGCTGCGGCAAGATCCAGCATCCGGCGGGAGTGCTCAAACAGCGCATGCCGGTCGCCCAGGCCGTCGGCGCGGTGCTGGAGTCCGGTGCGCCGATGGTGTCCATCGCGGGCGGTGAGCCCCTGATGCATCCTCAGATCGACGAGATCGTGCGGCAGTTGGTGGCCAAGAGGAAGTACGTCTTCCTCTGCACCAACGCCATGCTGCTGCGAAAGAAGCTGGACAAGTTCACCCCCTCTCCCTACTTCGCCTTCGCCGTGCACATCGACGGGCTGCGGGAGCGGCACGACGAGTCGGTGGCCAAGGAGGGCGTGTTCGACGAGGCCGTGGCGGCCATCAAGGAGGCCAAGCGGCACGGCTTCCGGGTGACCACCAACTCGACCTTCTTCAACACCGACACCCCGCAGACCATCATCGAGGTGCTCAACTACCTCAACGACGACCTCAAGGTCGACGAGATGATGATCTCGCCCGCCTACGCCTACGAGAAGGCTCCCGACCAGGAGCACTTCCTCGGCGTGGAGCAGACCCGCGAGCTGTTCAAGAAGGCCTTCTCGGGCGGCAACCGGCGCCGCTGGCGGCTCAACCACTCACCCCTGTTCCTCGACTTCCTCGAGGGCAAGGCCGACTTCCCGTGCACGGCGTGGGCGATCCCCAACTACTCGCTGTTCGGCTGGCAGCGGCCCTGCTACCTGATGAGCGACGGCTATGTGCCGACGTACCGCGAGCTGATCGAGGAGACGGACTGGGACAAGTACGGCCGGGGCAAGGACCCGCGCTGCGCCAACTGCATGGCGCACTGCGGCTACGAGCCGACCGCCGTCCTCGCCACCATGGGCTCGCTGAAGGAGTCTCTGCGCGCCATGCGGGAGACCGTCAACGGAAACCGGGCGTGACGGCATGAGTGCCGTGTCCCTGGGTGTTCCCGCGATGCCGGTCCGGCCGGTTGCCGAGCGCCGTAAGAGCCGGCAGATCCAGGTCGGATCCGTGGCGGTCGGCGGAGACGCCCCGGTGTCGGTGCAGTCGATGACGACGACCCGTACCTCCGACATCGGCGCGACGCTTCAGCAGATCGCGGAGCTCACCGCGTCCGGCTGTCAGATCGTGCGGGTGGCCTGCCCCACGCAGGACGACGCGGACGCGCTCGCGACGATCGCCCGCAAGTCGCAGATCCCGGTCATCGCCGACATCCACTTCCAGCCGAAGTACGTGTTCGCCGCGATCGAGGCGGGCTGTGCGGCGGTCCGGGTGAACCCGGGCAACATCAAGCAGTTCGACGACAAGGTCAAGGAGATCGCGAAGGCGGCGAAGGAGCACGGCACGCCGATCCGGATCGGCGTCAACGCCGGCTCGCTGGACCGGCGGCTGCTCCAGAAGTACGGCAGGGCGACTCCCGAGGCGCTCGTCGAGTCCGCGCTGTGGGAGGCGTCCCTCTTCGAGGAGCACGACTTCCGTGACATCAAGATCTCGGTCAAGCACAACGACCCGGTGATCATGATCGAGGCGTACCGGCAGCTCGCCGCGCAGAGCGACTATCCGCTGCACCTCGGGGTGACGGAGGCGGGCCCGGCGTTCCAGGGCACGATCAAGTCGGCGGTCGCCTTCGGCGCCCTGCTGTCCCAGGGCATCGGCGACACGATCCGGGTCTCCCTCTCGGCTCCTCCGGTGGAGGAGGTCAAGGTCGGCAACCAGATCCTGGAGTCCCTCAACCTCAGGCAGCGCGGTCTGGAGATCGTCTCCTGCCCGTCCTGCGGGCGGGCCCAGGTCGACGTGTACAAGCTGGCCGAAGAGGTCACGGCGGGGCTCACGGGCATGGAGGTCCCGTTGCGCGTCGCCGTCATGGGCTGTGTCGTCAACGGCCCCGGCGAGGCCCGCGAGGCCGACCTCGGCGTCGCCTCCGGCAACGGCAAGGGCCAGATCTTCGTGAAGGGCGAGGTCATCAAGACCGTCCCCGAGTCGAAGATCGTGGAGACCCTCATCGAGGAGGCCATGAAGCTCGCCGAGCAGATGGAAGAGGACGGCGTCGCGGCGGGGGAGCCGGCCGTCACCGTGAGTTGAACAGCACGGACCGAAGGGGGCCCGACGTGACGATCCTGGAGAACATCCGGCAACCACGCGACCTGAAGGCGCTGTCCGAGGCGGAACTCGGTGAACTGTGCGAAGAGATCAGAGAGTTCCTGGTGCACGCGGTCGCCAGGACCGGCGGACATCTGGGGCCGAACCTGGGCGTGGTCGAACTGACCGTCGCACTCCACCGCGTCTTCGAGTCGCCGGTCGACCGCGTGCTGTGGGACACCGGCCACCAGAGTTATGTCCACAAGCTGCTGACCGGGCGTCAGGACTTCTCCAAGCTGCGCGGCAAGGGCGGCCTGTCCGGCTACCCCTCCCGTGAGGAGTCCGAGCACGACATCATCGAGAACAGCCACGCCTCCACATCCCTCGGCTGGGCCGACGGCCTCGCCAAGGCCCGCCAGGTGCAGGGGGAGAAGGGCCATGTGGTCGCCGTCATCGGCGACGGCGCGCTCACCGGCGGCATGGCCTGGGAGGCGCTGAACAACATCGCGGCCGCCAAGGACCGGCCGCTGATCATCGTCGTCAACGACAACGAGCGCTCGTACGCGCCGACCATCGGCGGACTCGCCAACCACCTGGCGACCCTGCGCACGACCGACGGCTACGAGAAGGTGCTGGCCTGGGGGAAGGACGTCCTGCTGCGCACCCCGGTGGTCGGCCACACGGTCTACGAGTCGCTGCACGGCGCGAAGAAGGGCTTCAAGGACGCGTTCGCGCCGCAGGGCATGTTCGAGGACCTCGGCCTGAAGTACGTCGGTCCCATCGACGGGCACGACATCGAGGCCGTCGAGTCCGCGCTGCGGCGGGCCAAGCGCTTCCACGGGCCGGTGCTGGTGCACTGTCTGACCGAGAAGGGCCGCGGCTACGAGCCCGCTCTCGCGCACGAGGAGGACCACTTCCACACCGTCGGCGCGATGGACCCCCTCACCTGTGTGCCCCTCGCCCCCGCCGGCGGGCCGTCCTGGACGTCCGTCTTCGGCGACGAGATCGTGCGGATCGGCGAGGAACGCGACGACGTGGTGGCGATCACCGCGGCGATGCTCCACCCGGTGGGGCTCGGGAGGTTCGCCGAGCGCTTCCCGGACCGCGTGTGGGACGTCGGCATAGCCGAACAGCACGCGGCCGTGAGCGCGGCAGGGATGGCGACCGGAGGCCTGCATCCGGTCGTCGCCGTCTACGCCACCTTCCTCAACCGGGCCTTCGACCAGCTGCTGATGGATGTGGCCCTGCACCGCTGCGGGGTCACGTTCGTGCTGGACCGGGCGGGCGTCACCGGCGTGGACGGGGCGTCGCACAACGGCATGTGGGACATGTCCGTGCTCCAGGTCGTCCCGGGGCTGCGCATCGCGGCCCCCCGCGACGCCGAGCAGCTGCGCGCGCAGCTGCGGGAGGCGGTCGCGGTGGACGACGCGCCGACCCTGGTCCGCTTCCCGAAGGAGTCGGTGGGACCGGAGGTGCCGGCCGTCGGCCGGGTGGGCGGCATGGACGTGCTGCACCGCGGCGAGTGCGCGCAGGTGCTGCTGGTGGCCGTCGGCGTGATGGCGCCGGTGTGTCTGCAGGCCGCCGAGCTGCTGGAGGCCCGGGGCGTCGCCTGCACGGTCGTCGATCCCCGCTGGGTGAAGCCCGTCGACCCGGCCCTGCCCGGCCTCGCCGCCGGGCACCGGCTGGTGGCCGTCGTCGAGGACAACAGCCGGGCCGCGGGCGTCGGATCGGCGGTGGCGCTGGCCCTGGGCGACGCCGAGGTCGACGTGCCCGTACGGCGGTTCGGGATCCCGGAGCAGTTCCTCGCGCACGCCAAGCGCGGCGAGGTGCTCGCCGACATCGGCCTCACCCCGGTGGAGGTGGCCGGCCGGATCAGCGCGAGCCTGGCCGTCGGGGGCGTCCGG
Source organism: Streptomyces rishiriensis (assembly GCF_030815485.1). Classification (NCBI taxonomy): domain Bacteria; kingdom Bacillati; phylum Actinomycetota; class Actinomycetes; order Kitasatosporales; family Streptomycetaceae; genus Streptomyces; species Streptomyces rishiriensis. Next base: position 7,157,909 of record NZ_JAUSWV010000002.1, read on the forward strand.
GCCGACGCCGCCGCGGTGACGGGCCCAGTCAAGGAGAAAGCGGAATGACCACGGAGTTCGACCTCGGCGCCCTCCTCGCCGAGCGCGGAGCCGAGCGCTACGAGCTGCACGGCAGATACCTCAACCACCAGCTGCCTCGGATGCTGCACACCATCGGCTTCGACAAGGTCTACGTGCGCGGTGAGGGCGCGTACTTCTGGGACGCGGACGGGAACGACTACCTCGACATGCTCGCCGGGTTCGGGGTGATGGGGCTGGGCCGGCACCACCCCGTCGTCCGCAAGGCGCTGCACGACGTCCTCGACGCGCAGCTCGCCGATCTGACCCGCTTCGACTGCCAGCCGCTGCCCGGGCTGCTGGCCGAGAAACTGCTCGCCCACAGTCCGCACCTGGACCGGGTGTTCTTCGGCAACAGCGGCACCGAGGCGGTGGAGACGGCGCTGAAGTTCGCCCGGTACGCGACCGGCAGGCCCAGGGTCCTGTACTGCGACCACGCCTTCCACGGGCTCACCACGGGCGCGCTGTCGGTGAACGGCGAATCGGGATTCCGGGACGGGTTCGCGCCCCTGCTGGCCGACACGGCGGTCCCGCTCGGTGATCTCGACGCCCTTGCCGGTGAGTTGAAGAAGGGGGACGTCGCCGCCCTCATCGTCGAACCGATCCAGGGCAAGGGGGTGCACGAGGCGCCGCCCGGCTATCTGCGCGCCGCGCAGGAGCTGCTGCACCGGCACAAGGCGCTGCTGATCGCGGACGAGGTGCAGACGGGACTCGGCCGGACCGGGGACTTCTACGCCTACCAGCACGAGGACGGTGTCGAGCCGGACCTGGTGTGCGTGGCCAAGGCGCTGTCCGGGGGCTATGTGCCGGTCGGCGCCACGCTCGGCAAGGACTGGATCTTCAAGAAGGTCTACTCGTCGATGGACCGGGTGCTCGTGCACTCGGCGAGCTTCGGATCCAACGCGCAGGCCATGGCGGCCGGGCTCGCGGTGCTGTCCGTGCTGGAGAACGAGCAGATCGTGGCCAACGCGCGGGCCACCGGCGACCTGCTCAGGTCCCGGCTGGCGGCACTGGTCGACAAGTACGAGCTGCTGGCCGACGTGCGCGGCCGGGGCCTGATGATCGGCATCGAGTTCGGCAGGCCCACATCGTTGAAGCTGCGCAGCCGGTGGGCCCTGCTCCAGGCGGCCCGCAAGGGACTCTTCGCGCAGATGGTGGTGGTGCCGCTGCTCCAGCGGCACCGGATCCTCACCCAGGTCTCCGGCGACCACCTCGAGGTGATCAAGCTGATCCCGCCGCTGACCGTCGGTGAGCGGGAGGCGGACCGGTTCGTCGACGCCTTCACCGCCGTGATGGACGACGCGCACAGCGGCGGCGGGCTGATGTGGGACTTCGGCAGGACGCTGGTGAAGCAGGCGGTGGCCAACCGCTGAGCCGGGAAGCGCGGGCGGTCAGGACGACCGCCCGCGCCCCTCGGACCGATTTTGCCTCTGAGGCAACAAGTTTGCCGCTGAGGCAATTCTGGCGTGCAATGAGGGCATGACCTCGTCCGAGTCCGAGGAGCCGGCGGAAGAAGCCGGGGCTCTTCCCGCCGTCGCCCCCCGACTGCGCGCCCTGCGCCGCCGGGCCGCCCTCACCCTGGAGGCGGCCGCCCGCGCCGCCGGGCTGTCGCCCGCCCATCTCTCCCGTCTGGAGACCGGGCAGCGCCAGCCCTCGCTGCCGATGCTGCTCGCGCTCGCCCGCATCTACGGTACGACGGTCTCGGAGCTGCTCGGCGAGACGTCCGCCGACCGGGACGCCGTCGTCCGCGCCGCCGGCATGGAGCCGACCCGCGCGGGCGGCTGGACCTACTGGCAGGCGGGCGCCTCCGGGCGCGGGATGCAGGCTCTGCGCGTCCACGTCCCGTACGGCGCCCAGGGAGACGTCGTCCGCGTGCACCCCGGGGAGGAGTGGCTGCACGTCCTGCGCGGACGGCTGCGGCTGCGCCTCGGGGACACCACCGAGCTGCTCGGGCCCGGCGACAGCGCGCACTTCGACTCGCTGACCCCGCACCGCATCGCGGCACAGGACGACGACGGGGTCGAGCTGCTCTTCGTCCACACCCTGCTCCAGAGCCCCACGGCCACGCTGTGCCTGGGCCCGACCGCTTCGCACATCGGAGAGACGCCATGAAGGACATCGAGGAGAAGTTCCCCCGCACCCTCTGGATCCGGCTGATCATCTACATCGCGGTGGGGCACGTCTTCGCGGCGTTCCTCTGGCTGCTGTTCGAGGTGGGGGCCAACCAGTAGCACGCTCCGCAGCGGCGGCTCAGTCGAGCAGCCGGTCCCGCAGCAGCTCGCGGGTGCCGGGAGAGAGGCCGAGACCCTGCTCCAAGTAGGCGTCGACGCTGCCCCAGGTCTCCTCGATGGTCTCGAACGCGGCGGTGAGGTACTCCGCACGCGCGTCGAAGAGCGGGCTGAGCAGCTCCATGACCTCGGGGGAGTAGGCCTCGGCGGAGGTGGCGCTGCGGCGCACCCGGTAACGGCGGTGCTTGGCGTTGGACTCCAGGTAGTCGGCGAGGATCGCCTCGCGCTCCACGCCGAGGGCGAGCAGCGTCACCGCGATGGACAGGCCTGCGCGGTCCTTGCCCGCCGCGCAGTGCATGAGGGCCGGGACGCTGTCCTCGGCGAGGGAGTGCAGCACCCGCGCGTGCTCGGCCGTCCGGTCCTTGATGATCGAGCGGTAGGAGGCGATCATCCGGCCCGCGGCCTTGCCGTCGCCGAGGATCCCGCGCAGCTGGTCGATCTCGCCGTCGCGGACCATCTTCCAGAACTCGGAGCCGTCCGCCGGGTCCGACAGCGGCAGGTTCACATTGCGCACGCCCGGCAGTTCGACGTCCGGGCCCTCCAGCTTCTGGTCCGCGGCGTTGCGGAAGTCGAAGACCGTGTGCAGGCCTAGACCGGAGAGGAACGCGGCGTCCTCGTCGGTCGCGTGCGCGAGATGGCCGCTGCGGAACAGCACGCCGTGCCGCACGCGTCGGCCGTCGACGGTCGGCAGACCGCCCACATCCCGGAAGTTGCGGACACCGGCCAGCTCGGGCTCGGTCGACGGGATCTGCTGCGTCACGGGGCGTCCCTCCCTGTCGTCTCCGTCGGCGCGGCTCGTGGTGGCCGACGGGACATCTCCTCGACGATACGACATGGATTCCTCGGGCAACGGGTCGTCCGCAGGGCGGCACTCCCGACGTCTGCCCAGGTGAGAAGTTGTCCCGGAAAGTTGCCCGACGGGCCGACCGCATTCGATGATGTTGATGCTTGATCGCACCTGTTCGAATCAGTGGGGGTTTGATGCCCGAGATCGCCGACAACGGCCGCACCTGGCTCCTTTCGGGGCCGACGAGCAGCTACGCCCTCCACCTCACCGAGGCCGACGAGCTGGTCCACCTGCACTGGGGCCCGGGCATCGCGCTCGCGGACGCCGAGGCGCTCGCCGTCCTCCCGCCGTCGCAGCGCGGGGCGTCCTTCGAGTCCCCGCTCGACGGCCGGGAGGAGTACCCGGTCGAGGGCGGCCCCCGCTTCGTGCGGCCCGCGCTGTCCGTGCGCACCGACGAGCGGCGCGGCACCGAGTGGTCCTACGAGGACTTCGAGGCCGACGGCGACGAGCTGCGCCTGCGGTTCCGGGACGCCGGGCTGGCCATCACCCTGCACTACCGGATGCGGGGCGATGTCGTCGAGCGCTGGACGACCCTGCGCAACGAGGGCGGGCGACCACTGGAGCTGCTGCGCGCCGACTCCGCGACCTGGACGCTGCCCGAGCGCGACGACTGGCGGCTGTCGCAGCTGCACGGCCGCTGGGCCGCCGAGTCCCGGCTCACCCGGTCCCCCCTCACCTACGGCGAGCAGGTCATCGGCAGCCGCCGCGGCCACACCGGGCACCAGCACCTGCCCTGGGTCGCTCTGGACACCGACGCGACCGAGGAGCGCGGCGAGGTCTACGGCTGCGCCCTCGGCTGGTCGGGCTCCTGGCGGATCGCCGTCGCCCAACTCCCGGACGCGCGCGTGCAGATCACCGGGGGCGCCGGGTACGACGACTCGGGTCTGCTGCGGCTGGCCACGGGGGAGTCGTTCACCACGCCCGTCTTCGCGGGTCTGTGGAGCGATGCCGGCTTCGGCGGGGCGAGCCGCACCTGGCACGCCTACCAGCGCGCGTACGTCGTCCCGGACGCCGGACAGGACCGGCCGGTGCTGTTCAACTCCTGGGAGGCCACCTACTTCGACATCTCCGAGGAACAGCAGGTCGCGCTCGCCCGGCGGGCCGCGGCGATCGGAGTGGAGCTCTTCGTCGTCGACGACGGCTGGTTCGGGGCGCGCACCGGCGACCACGCCGGGCTCGGCGACTGGGGGCCCAACCGGGAGCGGTTCCCGAACGGGCTGAAGCCCCTCGCCGACACGGTGCACGATCTCGGCATGCAGTTCGGCATCTGGGTCGAGCCCGAGATGGTCAACCCGGACAGCGACCTGTACCGGGCCCACCCCGACTGGGTGCAGTTCCAATCCGGACGAAAGCGGACGGAGTTCCGCAATCAGCTCGTACTGAACCTCGCGCGCGAGGACGTCCAGGAGTACCTCTGGGAGCAGCTCCACGGCCTCCTCTCCAGCGCGCCCGTGGACTATGTGAAGTGGGACTTCAACCGCTGCTTCACCGACGCCGGGTGGCCGGACGACCCCTACCCGCAGCGTCTCTGGGTGGACCACGTCCGGGCCCTGTACGCGCTGGTGGACCGGTTGCGGGCGGCTCACCCCGGGGTCGCCTTCGAGTCCTGCTCCGGGGGTGGCGGGCGCATCGATCTCGGGATCATGAGCCGCACCGACCAGGTGTGGACCTCCGACAACACCGATCCGCTCGACCGGCTCGACATCCAGCACGGCTTCAGCCAGATCCACCCCGCCCGGGTCATGGCGGCGTGGGTCACCGACAGCCCCAACACCCAGCTCAACGGCCGGGTCAGCACCCTGCGCTTCCGGTTCGTGAGTGCCATGGCCGGCGTGCTCGGCGTCGGCGGGGACCTCTCCGAGTGGAGCGAGGAAGAGCTCGCCGAGGCGCGCCGGTGGGTGGACCTCTACAAGGAGATCCGGTCCCTTGTGCAGCAGGGCGACCTCTACCGGCTGCGGCCCCCGGCGGGCGGACTGAGCGCCGTCCAGTACGTGCGCGGTGACGACAGCGTCGTCCTCGCCTGGCTCCAGGCACAGCGGTTCGGGGAGCCCGTACCGCCGCTGCGGCTGCGCGGACTCGACCCGACGGCATCGTACGAATGCCGTGAAACGGGCGAAGTCCACCGGGGGGCGGTCCTGCTGCATCACGGGCTGCGCGCCGACCTCCGGGGCGACCTTGATGCGACGGTTATCCGCCTGCGTCGTATCTGAGGTTTCTGTCCGAATTGGTTCCTTCGTTCCAACTCGCTCTGGAATAAAGGAACCTGGAGAGCTGTCACGTGAGCAGCGTCATATCCGTGACCCTGCGTGGCTCGTCATGCCCACGTAATTCGCGCCCTTTGCAAGGGGGCTTGGCGCGAAGCGGGCTCTTCGCGTCACGCCGTGTGACCGGGAATTCTCACAAGGGATCAAGAGAAAGGAGTCGACAGCGCAACCTCTGCTTGTCCCTGTGCGTCCTGGTCGCTTACGTTCCACACCAATCCGGACGGACGCCGAATCCTGCCACCGCCCGGAGCCCGCACACTCACCCGTACCTGGCAGGAGCGGGGGACCCACAGGTACAACCGCCTGTTCCGGTCTCCGGAACAGGCTTTGGGGTAAAGCCGCGCCTCGGCGCGGCCGGGCATCTCCAGCCCGCACCCGACAGCTCACCTCGCAGGCGCCGGAGAGGAATTCGCCATGCCCGCGAAGGGTAAGCACCGCCGTCCGAAGACCCAGCGCTTCGCCCGTTCCATCGCCGTCGCCGGAACGGGCGGCGCCGCGCTCGCCCTTCCGCTCATAGGCGCCGCCGGCGCCCACGCGGCCCCCGCTCAGTCCGTCGCCCAGTCGGCTTCCCAGACCGTTGCGGAGAAGGCCGTGCAGTCGGTGCCGGTGGCGCAGAAGACGGCCACCGCCACGACCGCCGAGTCCTACACCGTGCGCTCCGGCGACTACCTGTCGAAGATCGCCGACGAGCAGAACGTCAGCGGCGGCTGGCAGAGGCTGTACCAGGACAACCGTCAGGCCGTCGGCAGCGACCCGTCGCTGATCCACCCGGGGCTGAAGCTCTCGATCGGCAAGAAGGCCGCGACCGGCAGCACCGGTTCGTCCTCCGGCTCGTCGTCCTCGTCCTCCTCGTCGAAGTCGAAGGCGTCCGGAACCAAGTCGTCGTCCTCTTCCTCCTCTTCGTCCGGTTCGTCCTCCTCGAAGGCGGTCACCCAGGCCGCCGAGAGCGGCACCGGCACCTCCAGCGGTTACACGCTGCCGGTGGCGGGCGCCACCGTCGGCACGGCGTACCACACGGCCGGCAGCATGTGGTCCAGCGGCTACCACACCGGCACCGACTTCGTCGTCCCGACCGGCACCACCCTCAAGGCCGTGGGCGCCGGCACCGTCGTCTCCGCGGGCTGGGACGGCGCGTACGGCAACCAGGTCGTCGTCAAGCTCGCCGACGGCTACTACGCCCAGTACGCCCACCTGTCCCAGCTCTCCGTCTCGGCAGGCCAGACCGTGACCGCGGGCCAGCAGGTCGGCCTCTCCGGTGCGACCGGCAACGTGACCGGTCCGCACCTGCACTTCGAGATCCGCACCACGCCGGACTACGGCTCCGACGTCGACCCGATCGCGTACCTCCGCGCGCACGGCGTCTCCGTCGGCTGACCCCTCCGACTGCGACGACCTCCCGCCTGACACGCGGCCGAAGGCCGGACCCTGATCCCCCGGGTTCGGCCTTCGGCATGCCCGGGGAGGGGCGGGGCGATGTTGGAGTTTGCGCGTTCATGATCGTTCTATTGCGTTCGTGTGGCATCCCTTCGTGTTCCGTCGACAGGCGGGACAGAGTGGGGCCACAGTGATCTCCGTCAGTGAGCAAGCGCTTTCTACAGCTCTTCGGAGGTCCTGTGTCCGGCGTCGACCGACGCATCGTCATCAAGGGCGCCGCGGCCGCGGCCGCCGTCACCGCCGTCACCCTGCTGGCCGGGCTCGTCTCCGCGCCCGCCGGGCACGCCACCGGCATCCCGCGCCGGATCGTCGAGAACCTCGACCGCGGCCTGGTCGCCACTCCCTCCGGCGGAGGGACCTTCCTCAGCTGGCGGCTGCTCGGCACGGAATACGCCCGGCACGGCGACGCCCTCGCCTTCAACGTCTACAAGAACGGACGCCGGCTCAACCGGGATCCGATACGCAAGTCGACGACCTATCAGGACGACAGCCCGGGGACGGGGACGTACACCGTCCGCGCCGTCGTCGACGGGCGGGTGCAGAAACCGAGTCCGGCGGCTCTGCGCTTCACCGACGGCTACGCCGAGATCCCGCTGGCCGGCGCCGACGGCTACACCGTGCAGCACGCCTGGCCGGGTGACCTCGACGGCGACGGACGCTACGAGCTCGTCGTCAGCCGACTGTCCGGAACTCGTGACAGGCCCGACCTGCTGGAGGCCTACACGCTCACCGGTGAGCGCCTGTGGCGGGTCGATCTGGGCCCCGGCTCGTACACCCAGGTCGGCGGGAACGGCGCCAACGACCCCGCGCCCGCCGCGATCAGCGGTTCCACCGCGATCGGCGGCTACCGCAACGACGACAACGTCACCGTCTACGACCTCGACGCCGACGGCCGCGCCGAGGTGCTGGCGCACACCGCCGCCGGGACCACCTTCGCCGACGGCTCACAGGTCACCGCCGCCTCGCCCGCGAACCAGTTCGTTTCGGTGATCGACGGAGCGACCGGCGCCGAGCGGACCCGGCAGCCCGTCCCCGACGACTTCGTGGCCGACGGCCCCTCCGGCGGCCACTTCGGCATCGCCTACCTCGACGGCGAACACCCCAGTCTGGTCACCAAGCTGGTCACCCGGGTCGGAGCCAAGCGCGGCTCGTTCCGCGTCCTGTTCCAGACCTGGGACTTCGACGGCACGGATCTCAGCCGCCGTTGGAAGTACGTCGTGGACCCGGCGACCGGCGCGACCAGCTTCCACCAGATCCGCACCGTCGACGTCGACGGGGACGGCAGGGACGAGATCGCCGACGGCAACTACGTCGTGAACGGCGACGGCACGCTGCGCTACGTCGTCGACGGCGCCATCCACGGCGACCGCTTCGACATCGCCGACCTCGACCCCGACCGGCCCGGCCTGGAGGGCTTCGCCATCCAGCAGTCCGAGCTGGGCATCGTCTCCGCCTTCCCCTGGTACTACTACGACGCCGACACCGGCGAGCGGCTGGTGACCGGCTCGCACCCGACGAGCCCGGTGAGCGACGCGGACCTCGACACCGGTCGCGGGAACGCCGCGGACATCGACCCCGGCCACCGCGGCTACGAGTACTGGACGTCCACCGCCGACGTGACCCGGCCCGGCGCGGGCGTCTTCAACGTCCAGGACGGCAAGATCTCCACCACCACCCCCAGCGTCAACTTCCGCATCTGGTGGGACGGCGACAAGGCGTCGGAGCTTCTCGACTTCACCCGCGTCGAGAAGTGGGACCCGGCGACCGAGAGCAGCGCGACCGTCTTCGACCCGGCCGGCGTCGTCTCCGGGGCCCGCAACGCCACCCCGTTCTACGGCGACCTCGTCGGCGACTGGCGTGAGGAGATCCTCGCCGAGACCGCCGACCACACCGCCCTGCGCCTCTACACCAGCACCGTCCCGACCGACACCCGCGTCTACACGCTCGCGCAGAACCCCGCGTACCGCCTCGGCTGGACCGTCCGCGGCTACCTCCAGTCCACCTACACCGACTACTACCTCGGCACCGAGACCCGTCGTGTCCCCGCGCCGCGCCTCACCACCCCCGCCCACTGAAGGAGCCGACCGACATGACGACCACCCGCAGGGCTTTCGCAACCCTCGCCGCCGGCGCCGCGCTGGCCGCCCTGGCTCCGGCGACCGCCGCGACCGCCGCGAGCGCCCGGACCCGCCACCGCCGCCCGATCGCCCACGACGACTTCCGCCACGGCCTGCGCCAGTGGGCCGTCGAACTGGAGAAGGGCGGGACGGTCACCGCCTCCCGCGGGACCCTGGAGGTCGATGTGCCCGCCGGGGCGACGATCTGGTTCAAGCGGCCGCTCGAAGGGCCGTACGTCCTCGAGTACGTCGCGACGCCCGTCTCCGCGGGCGGGGTCAACGACCGCGTCTCCGACCTCAACAACTTCTTCAACGCCGTCGACGTCCGCTCTCCGGAGGACCTCTTCGCCACCCCGCGCGGCGGCGCCCTCGCCGAGTACGACCACCTCAAGACGTACTACGTCGGCTACGGCGCCAACACCAACACCACGACCCGGCTGCGCCGCTACGTCGGCGAGGCGGGGGTGCGTCCGCTGATCTACGACTACACCGAGCCGTTGCTCGTCGCCAACGAGCCGAACCATGTGCGGATCGTCTCCGACGGTTCGGTCGTCCGCTGGTGGAACAACGGGCGGCTCGTCTTCGACCTCACCGACCCGGAGCCCTACACGGGTGGGCACTTCGCCTTCCGCACCACCTGGAGCCATTTCCGGATCAACGACTTCCGGGCGTGGTCCCTTATTCCCTGATTGACAAACTCTTTAAGGGTGTCCTATCTCACCGCCCGTCAACCCCTTCCTACGATCGCGTAGGTCACATTCGAAGGTGAATGATGAGCTGCTGTGGCAGACGATTCGAAGAGTGACAACAGATCAGTGATCGGGTCGTACGTGGCGGTGGGGGACAGCTTCACCGAGGGCGTCGGCGACCCCGGCCCCGACGGGGCGTTCGTCGGCTGGGCGGACCGCTTCGCGGTGCTCCTCGCGGACCGGCGGCCCGAGGGCGACTTCAGGTACACCAACCTCGCGGTCCGCGGGAAGCTGCTCGACCAGATCATGGAGGACCAACTCCCCAGGGCGGTGGAACTCGCCCCGGACCTGGTCTCCTTCTGTGCGGGCGGCAACGACATCCTTCGTCCCGGTACCGACCCGGACGAGGTCGCCGAGCGTTTCGAGCGTGCGATCTCGGCCCTGACCGCAGCAGCCGGCACCGTCATGGTGACGACCGGCTTCGACACCCGTGGCGTTCCCGTGCTCAAGCATCTGCGCGGCAAGATCGCCACCTACAACGGGCACGTCCGTGCCGTGGCCGACCGCTACGGCTGTCCGGTGCTCGACCTGTGGTCCCTGAAGTCCATCCAGGACCGCAGGGCCTGGGACGGCGACCGGCTCCACCTCTCCCCGGAGGGGCACACGCGCGTGGCGCTGCGCGGGGGACAGGCCCTCGGCATCGAGGTGCCGGCCGACCCGGAGCAGCCGTGGCCGCCGCTCCCGCCGCGCGGCACCCTGGAGGTGCGGCGCGACGACGTCCACTGGGCGCGCGAGTACCTGGTGCCGTGGATCGGACGCCGGCTGCGCGGGGAGTCCTCCGGCGACCATGTGATCGCCAAGGGCGCGTTGTCGGCGGACGACATCAGGCTGCGGATCGCGGCCGTGGCCTGAACCGCCGACCGGTGGCACGCGGCCGGCCGTGGACGAACCACGGACGGCCGCTCCACCAGTGAGGTGATCGCACGGGAGTGGTGCCCGGGCGGTGCCAGGTGCGGATGCTGGGATGACCGCACCCGCACCTGGCACCGCCCGACACCTCCAAGGACCGGCCCCCCATGCCCTTTCCCCGTACGCCCGTCGCCGCGGCCCTCGTCTCCCTGCTCGCGCTGGCCGTCCCCGCACTCGCCGCGCCCACGGCGGCCGCGCTGCCCGCCCACCCCGGGGCGGTGGCCCGTCCGCTCGCACCGGACAGCCCCGCCACCCTCACGGTGACCGGCGAGGGCAGCGCGAGCGCATCGCCCGACCTCGCGGTCGTCGGCGCCGGTGTCGAGACCTCCGCCAAGACCTCGCAGTCCGCGCTGGACGCCCAGAACAAGGCGGCCGCCGCGGTGTTGGCCGCCGTCCGCGCCCAGGGCGTCGCCGACCGGGACATCAGGACGGAGAGGATCTCCCTCGACGCCGTCTACGACCACACGGGCGGCGCCGCCCGTCTGACGGGCTACCAGGCCGCGCAGTCCTTCTCCGTGAAGGTGCGTGAGGTGGCGAAGGTCGGCGCGGTGGTGCAGGCGGTCACCGACGCCGCCGGCGACGCCGCGCGGATCGGCTTCGTGGCCTTCGACGTCGCCGACCCCGCCCCGCTGCGGGCCGGTGCGCGCGAGGCCGCCCACGCCGACGCCCACGCCAAGGCCGAGCAGTACGCCCGCCTCAGCGGCCGTCGCCTGGGCCGGCTCGTCTCGCTCAGCGAGGACGCGTCCAGCTCCCCGGGCCCCGCGCCGTCGATGGCCGACACCCCCGGCGCCGGCCTCGGCGGGGTGCCCGTCGCGCCGGGCGAGATCCGTGCGACGGCGACGGTGACGGCGGTGTACGAGCTGAACTGAGTGGAACCAGCCATCGGTTGGAGCGTGCCGGTGGGTTCAGGTCGGGGGGCGGGGTGAGGCGTCCGGCGTCCGTCGGCCGCTGAAACCCGGCGCCGGTTCGGGTGGTGTGCCGGTGGTGCCGGGCGGGACCGTTGCGACGGCGACGGCGACGGCGACGGTGGTGCGACGGCGACGGTGACGGCGGTGTGCGCGCTGGGCCGCGAGCCGTCGGCTGGAGGGGCACTGGTCGGGCCGGGTGCCGGAGCGCCTCGGTCGGGAGAACGGTCAGCGCTCCTGGGCGCTCAACGTTCCGGGGCTCAGCCCGAGTTCCCGGGCCAGCGCCTCGTCGACCCACTCCTGGGCCCGGGCCCGGGACACCGTGCCCGCGTAGGACGTCAGCTGTACGGCGAGTCCGTCGAGCAGGGCCGTCAGGCGCAGGGCCGTGCCGGCCGGGTCCGGGCACCGGAACTCGCCCCCGGCCACGCCCTCCGCTATCACCTCGGCGAGCGCCGCCTTCCACTCCTTGTCGAGATCGCGTGCGACCTCCCGCAGCGCGGGCTCGCGCAGCGACACCGCCCAGCCCTCGATCCACAGCCGCCAGCCCTTGGCCTGTCCCGTGGGCGCGTACCAGCGCACCGCCGACCGCAGCCGGCGCAGTGCGGTGGTGCGGCGGCCGACCAGTTTGCGCAGTCGCGCGAGGTCGCCCTCGGCCGCGTAGGCGAACGCGTCGGCGACGAGCTTCTCCTTCGTGGAGAAGTGGTAGAGCACCAGCGCGTTGCTCACACCGAGGGCCGCGGCCACGTCGGCGATCCTGACCGCCGCCACGCCCCGCGCCTCGATCTGCTCGATGGCCGCCCGCAGCAGCTCCTCGCGCCGCTCGGCCACACTCAACCGGACCCTCACCACGTCGTCACCCTAGTCCGTCGGCGTCCGCGCCGCCGGACCGGTCCGTGGCGGCGGACGCTCACGGAGCGGGCCGGTACCGCCCGAAGCGTTCGGCGATCACCGGCAGCCGCCGCTCGGCGATCGTGTGCGCGGCGGCCCGGGGCGTCGTGCCGTCCGCCTCGGCGCGGGCCAGCACCAGGTCCACCAGGGCGCGCAGGGAGCTGCGCGTGTACGCGAAGGCCTCTGCCGCGTCCGCGCCGATGTCGCCGAACAGCGTCCACCACCACCAGGCGTTCGTCCCGGAGTTGACGACGACGTCCGGCAGCACGCTCACCCCGCGCGCGTGCAGCAGCTTCTCCGCCTCCGGCAGGACGGGCATGTTGGCCGCCTCGACGATCCACCGGGCGCCGATCCGCTCCTGCTCCTCGATCCCGATGGCGTACGACACGGCGGCCGGCACCAGCACCTCCGCCTCCACCGACAGCCAGGCGTCGTCCGGCAGCTCGAGATCTCCGGGGCGCAGCGCGGCGCGGTCCACGGTGCCGTGCGCGTCCCGCGCGGCGAGCAGCGCCTCCACGTCGAGACCGGCCGGGTGGGCGATCGTGCCCTTGGCGTCGGCGACGGCCACGACCGCCAGCCCCGCGCGGGTGAGGAAGCGCGCGGTGGCCCCGCCCATGGTGCCGAACCCCTGAAGGGCGACCCGCGTCCCCGTGTACGCCACCTCGGCCCGGTCCAGGGCGGTCAGCACGGACTCGGCGACCCCGCAGCCGCCGACCAGCTCGTCCAGGCCGATGCCGTCCACCTCGACGGCGAAGGCGGCGGCGAGCCGTTCGCGGGCGGCGGACTCGTCCTCCAGCAGCGGGTAGACCGCCTGCACGGACGACACCAGTCCCGCCTCGGCGGCCGCCCGGTCCACCAGGTCCTGGGTCAGCCCGAGATCCTCGCCCATGGTCCAGCAGCTCTCCACGTACGGCCGCACCGCCCGCAGGTAGCGCACCAGCAGTCCGTACGCCTCCGGGTCCCGGGGATCGCAGTCGATGCCGCCCTTGGCTCCGCCCAGGGGGACGTAGCGGGCCTCGGGGTCGTAGTGCAGCGCCTCCTTGAGGCTCATGCCGCGGGCGAGCCCGGTCACCTCCTCCAGGGTGCAGCCCGCCCGCATCCGCAGACCGCCGCTGCACACACCGCGCACGAGCCGGTCGACGACCAGGTGTCCCTGGCGCCCGGTGACGTGGTCGGTCCAGGTGAGCGAAAGGAAGGGGGCGGTCATACGGACTCCTCGACCGGCGGGCACGGATGGCCGCGAACGACTGCTACTGAACAGCGGGTCAGTATCGAAAGGGTGCGGGCACCCTGTCAAAGCGGGCGCGCGGCCGATGTGACCGGGGCGACCCCGGCGTTGTCGGAGCGGACGACCATAATGGAATGCCTCAGCGACTCCACCTGGAGGTACCGTGTCCGGTTTCCGTTCCCTGAGCTCCGGGCTCCGCGCTCTACAGCCCGCGGCCTTCGGCGCGGATCCGAGCGGCGAGCGCCTGGCGCGCATCCGCAGATCGCCGCACTTCAAGGACGGGGTGTTCCAGAACCCCGGCGGCACGGCGCGGACCCGCCCCTCGGGCTCCACGCTCGACTTCGCCAAGGTCTTCTTCGACAAGGAGCAGCGCCCCCGCCGCGCGCCCGCGGGCACCGTACCGGTGCACCCCACCACCCTCGCCGACCTCGCCGAGCCGCCGACGACCGGGCTGCGGCTGACCTGGATGGGCCACTCCAGCGTGCTCGCGGAGATCGACGGGCAGCGCGTCCTGTTCGATCCCGTGTGGGGCGAGCGCTGCTCCCCCATCCCCTTCGCCGGACCCAAGCGGCTGCACCCGGTCCCGCTGCCGCTGGCCGCGCTGGGCCCGGTCGACGTCGTCGTCATCTCCCACGACCACTACGACCACCTGGACCTGCCCACGATCAGGGCGCTCGCGGACACGGACACCCTGTTCGCCGTGCCGCTCGGCGTCGGCGCCCACCTCGAGCACTGGGGTGTGTCCGCGGACCGGCTGCGCGAGCTGGACTGGCACGAGGCGACCAAGGTCGGCGGGCTCACCCTGACCGCCACCCCGGCCCGGCACTTCTGCGGCCGCGGTCTGCGCAACACGCAGCACACGCTGTGGGCCTCCTGGGTGGTCGCCGGCGAGGAGCACCGGATCTACCACAGCGGAGACACCGGCTACTTCGAGGGATTCAAGGACATCGGCGCGGATCACGGCCCGTTCGACGCGACCATGATCCAGATCGGGGCGTACTCGGACTTCTGGCCCGACATCCACATGACACCCGAGGAGGGCATGCGGGCCCACCTGGACCTCCAGGGCGGTCCCGGCGGAGTGATGCTGCCGATCCACTGGGGCACCTTCAACCTCGCCACCCACGCGTGGACCGACCCGGGGGAGGGCACCCTGGCCGCCGCGCGGGCCGCCGGGGCGCGGGCCGCCCTGCCCCGCCCCGGCGAGCCCTTCGAGCCCGCCGCCGAGACCGTCCCGGGCGAGCCGTGGTGGCGGGAGGTGGCACTCGCTCCGGCCGCCGGATGGCAGCCCCTGATCGCCACGGTAACCAAGGCCAAAGCCGATACCGACAGTGACGAAAGTCAGGGTGTCATCGAGGGTGGCGATGCGCCGGAGGCGGTTCCGGCGGGCTGACCGGGGGCGGGAGACGTCCGACTGTGCGGGCCGGGGAGCGAAAAGCTCCCCGGCCCGCACAGTCGTTTCCGGACCACTCCTGACCAGGTCTGATCGGCGTCTTTCCAGGTTGTTCCCCGGGAGGCCCGGCCTTATCGGTCTGTCGTACGAAGCCTCATACCAGAGCGGGACGCTCGCTGGGTGACTTTGTCAACTGCCCACCGCACCTGACACCTTGCCGACTACTGTGAGTGGCCGTCGGGCGGCACCGGGCCGAAATCTTCGGCTCCCCCGACCGACAGTCAGACTCGACGGACCAGTACGAGGACACCGATGTCTCACCTCCGCGCACCCGCCACACGCGCCGACCGCCGTGAGGGCGGGCGGCACGGGCGGCCGGTCGCCCGCCCCGCACCCGCGCCGGCCGAGACACACATACGGCCCCAGCTGCTGCGGCTCGCCGTGCTCCCGCCGACCGCGGTCGCCCTCAGCGCCTGCGCGGTCGTCCTGTTCACCGTGCGCTCCACCGGGGTCCGGCCCGGCGTGACCTTGTGGGCCGTCCTGGCCGGCGCCGTCGCCGTGACCGGCGTCGGCATCGTGATCGCCGCCGTGGCCGCGGACCGCGCCGCCCGCTCGGTCGGCGACCGGGTCACGGCCCTGCGACGCAGCAGCGCGCGCGGTGAGGCCGACCTGCGCGCCGTCATCGAGGCGCTGCGCCGCGGCGAGGCCCCGCCCCGCCGCACGCCGCGCGGTGGACCGCCCGGCGACGCCGACGACTTCGAGCTGCTCGCCGCCGACCTGGCCCGGGCCCACGACGGGGCCGTCACCGCCGTCGTCCAGGCCGCGCAGTTGTCCAGCCAGGCCGGCAGCGAACAGAAACTGGAGGTCTTCGTCAATCTCGCGCGGCGCCTTCAGTCCCTGGTGCACCGCGAGATCTCGATCCTCGACGAGCTGGAGAACGCGATCGAGGACCCCGATCTCCTCAAGGGCCTCTTCCATGTCGACCACCTCGCCACCCGCATCCGCCGGCACGCCGAGAACCTCGCCGTCCTCGGCGGGGCCGTCTCCCGGCGGCAGTGGAGCAACCCGGTCTCCATGACCGAGGTGCTGCGCTCCGCCATCGCCGAGGTCGAGCAGTACGCACGGGTCAAACTCGTCCCGCCCATCGACGGCGAACTGCGCGGTCACGCCGTCGCCGACGTCATCCACCTGCTCGCCGAACTCGTCGAGAACGCCACGGTGTTCTCCGCCCCGCACACCCAGGTGCTGCTGCGCGCCAACCTCGTCACCTCGGGACTCGCCGTCGAGGTCGAGGACCGCGGCCTCGGTATGCCCGTCGAGGAGCAGAGCAGGATGAACGCCCTGCTCGCCGATCCCGACCAGGTCAACGTCGGCCGGCTGCTCGCCGACGGCCGCATCGGCCTGTTCGTCGTCTCCCAGCTGGCCCGGCGGCACGGCATCCGGGTCCGTCTCCAGAACAACATCTACGGCGGCGTGCAGGCCGTGCTCGTCGTGCCGCAGGCGCTGCTGGGCACCACGCCGGGGGTCCCCGGGGCGGAGTCGCGAGGACCGGACACCGACGGCGCCGGCCTGCCCCTCGCGCCCGCCGCACCCCCCGCCCCGGCCGGCCCGGTACGGCCGCCCCTGCCGCCCGCCCCGCAGCCCCGCACCGCCCGGACGCCCGATCCGGCGCAGCCGCACGACCCGCGGGGGTACGCCACGGGCCCGGGTCTGCCGACGGGCTTCGGGTACCCGCAGGACGCGCCCGGCAGCTCCCCGTCGCCGTCCCCGGGGCGGGACACCGACGGCGCCGGGCGGTCGTTGGGCCCGGCGCGGGCACAGGGCGGCGCCCCGGCCCCCGGCTCGCCGGAGTCGTGGGACATCCCGGGCGCGGGCCGTACCCCGGCCCCGTCCCCGGCGCAGGACACGCCCGGCTCGGGAACGCCTGCGATCACCCCGCCCCCGCAGGGTCAGCCGACCGGCCCCGCCCGTGCCGCCGCGACGCCCCCGTACCCCGTCCCCGCCGAGCCGGTCCCGCAGCGGCCGGGCGCACCGGCGCCGCTGCCCGTCCGCGGTGCTCGTACGGCACGGCCCAACCCGGCCGAGGCCGTACCCGGCATCCGGCGAGGCGACCGGCCGGTCGTCGAGGAGCACGCGGGCATCGCGCCCGTCCCGCGCGTCGGCGCCGTGCGCGGCACCATGGGCAAGCCCCAACTGCCCCGCCGCCGCGCCCAGGAACACATCGTGCCCCAGCTGCGTGGCGGCCCGGCCCCGCGCCAGGACTCCGACCAGCCCGCCGGTCACGACCCCGGCCTGATGGCGGCCTTCCAGCGCGGCATCGGCCTGGCCGAGGCCCAGCAGAGCCTGGAGGCGGACGTCCTGGACCCGGCTCCGTACCGCCCGCCCGCTCCGTTCGAAGCCCCGCTCGACCCCGCTGCCCACCCGGCCTCGGACCACGACCGCAGGCCCCGGGGCCACGGTGGAGACGCCGACGGCGCCGAAGGGGGCGCGGAAGCGGGCCGGCTGGTGCCGCTCCCCGTCGACGTCGACTCAGAGGCCCGACCGCCGCACCCGTCCCGCATACCGCAGGCGCGCCCCACGCCCGCCGCCGCGCCGCCCGAGGCGTACGGCGCGCGTGACGGGCTGGACCTGCCCGGTCCCGAACGATCCACCGCCCGGCACGACGGGAGCGCACCGGCCGGATGAGCACGGTCACCCCCACCCCCAGCGCTCCCGCAGACCTTCGTACCCCAAGGAGTCGATCCACCATGGCGAGCGACGCGCCGACCGGCCAGGTATCCGATCTCGACTGGCTGATGAGCGGCCTCGTGCAGCGCGTGCCGCACACCCTGAGCGCGGTGCTGCTCTCCTGCGACGGGCTGGTGAAGTCGGTCCACGGCCTCGACCCCGACAGCGCCGACCACATGGCCGCCCTGGCCTCCGGCCTGTACTCCCTCGGCCGCAGCGCCGGCGTCCGGTTCGCGGACGGCGGGGACGTGCGGCAGGTCGTCGTCGAACTCGACTCGACGCTGCTGTTCGTCACCACCGCCGGTTCGGGCGCGTGTCTCGCGGTGCTCGCCGGCCGGGAGGCCGACGCGGCCGTGCTCGGTTACGAGATGTCGATGCTCGTCAAGAGCGTCCGGCCGTATCTCATGACCGCGCCCCGGCAGCACGCCGTCGAACCGTCGGTGATGGGGCCTTGAGCGTGGCGGCGGCCGGCGACGGGCCCTGGCTCGATGACGCGGCCGGGCGGCTGGTGCGCCCGTTCACGGTCAGCGGCGGCCGGACCAAGCCCAGCGTCGCCCTGGACCTCATGTCGCAGGTGATGGCCACCGGGGCCACCCCGCTCGGCTACCTCGGTCCCGAACACGCGACCGCGCTCCAGCTGACCCGCGCGCCCGTGTCGGTGGCCGAGATCGCGGCCCAGCTGAAGCTGCCGGCCGCGGTCACCAAGGTGCTGCTCTCGGACCTCCTCGACTGCGGGGCCCTGACCACCAAACCCCCCGAGTACCACCACATCCCCACCGACCGGGCCCTTCTGGAGGCAGTGCTCGATGGACTACGACGACAGCTCTGAGTGCGACGAGCACCACGAGCACCGTGAGCGCGGCGCCCATGACGGCGGCGGCTCGGACCCCTTTCCCACGGCGCTGAAGATCCTGGTCGCGGGCGGTTTCGGGGTCGGCAAGACGACCTTCGTCGGCGCCGTGAGCGAGATCGCGCCCCTCAGCACCGAGGAGCTGCTCACCACCGTCAGTGCCGCCACCGACAACCTCGACGGCATCGAGAACAAGGTCGAGACGACCGTCGCCATGGACTTCGGCCGCATCACCCTCGACCCGAACCACGTGCTCTACCTGTTCGGCACGCCCGGCCAGGAGCGGTTCTGGTTCATGTGGGACGAACTGTCCGAGGGCGCCCTCGGCGCGGTCATCCTCGCCGACACCCGACGCCTCGAGGAGTGCTTCGCGGCCGTCGACTTCTTCGAGGAACGCGGACTCGCCTTCATCATCGCCATCAACGAGTTCGACGGCTCCCACCGCTACAACCCCGAGGAGGTGCGCGCCGCCATCGACCTCTCGCCGGACGTGCCCGTCGTGCGCTGCGACGCGCGTATCTCCGCGTCCGGTGTCCAGACCCTGCTCACCCTCGTCAAACACCTCATCGCCCACGCACCGGCCGCACCCCAGCCGAGCCGCGGCGCCCACATGTGATCCCCGCACCCAACGCCCCGGAGCCGCATATGACGTACGTCCACAGCGACGGAACCCGGTCATGAGCTACGACCCGCCGCGCCCGGCCGGTCGTCTGCTGCTCACCCCGGAGGACAGGGAAGCCCCCGCCCGCGCCCGCAGGCTGCGCCGACTCGGCCTCGGGGCGCAGCCGGAACCCGCCCTGGACGCCTTCGCGGACCGCCTGGCGGAGGTGGCCGGAGCGCCGTACGCCATGGTCAACTTCCTCGACGAGGAGCGGCAGTTCTTCGCCGGGCTGCACACCCCGCAGGGCGGCCGGGCCGCACGCGGCGGCAAGCCCGAGGTGGGCCGCCGGCTGCCCCGCGAGTACGGCTACTGCCCGCACGTCGTGGCGCGGCGCAAGGCGCTGGTGCTGGAGGACGTGGGGGACTACCCGCGCTTCGCGGGCAATCCGGTCGTCGACGAATACGGCATCCGCTCCTACCTGGGCGCCCCGCTCATCGACACGAGCGGCATGGTGCTGGGCACGGTGTGTGTCGCCGACCTCACGCCCAGGACCTGGGGGAAGGCGGGCCTGGAGACCATCAAGTCGACGGCCGCCGAACTCGCCGGACACCTTCAGCGACGGGAGACCGACGGGTTCCCGGCGCCGTGAGGCGCGCCGGTCAGGGGGCCCGCCAGATGTTGTCGAAGGCCGCGTCCTCGATGGACCGACGCTGTCGTACGGCCTCGAGTTCCGCCACCGCGTCGCCGACCGCCGCCAGGACCGTCACGACCGTGTCGCCGGGGAGGTCCGGGAAGCCGTCGGCGGGCTCCTCGCGCAGACCGACGGCGGCGGCCAGCGCGGCGAGGACGGGCTCGTCCGCCTGCCAGCGGCCGGTGGCCTGCCGACGGGCCGACGAGTCGAGCGGCTCCGTCCCCGCGGACCGGAAGGGCAGCCGGCCGCGGCGTGGCCGTCCGACCAGCCCGTCCGCCTCGAGCCGGGCGGAGTAGGCCGCGGCCAGGCCGCTGCCGCGGCGCCACAGCCAGTCCTCGGCCGACTCGAACGGCGCCGTCCGAACGAGTGACGCCGCGGCCTCGGCCAGGAGGCGATCGTCCGGTGCCGGTGCCCGTGCCGGTGCCGGGTCGGGCACGAGGAGATCGCCGTCGAGGGCGACCGCTCCGGTTTCGACGAGATCGATCACCTCGGCGCCCGCGAGGGCGAGCGACAGTTCGCCCTGCCCGACGGGACGCGCGGGCACCACGTCCATCGCGACGAGCATCAGGTCCCGTGCTGTGGTCATCGAAGACTCCACGTCAGTCGGCCGGCCTTGCGGGGGTTGCGGTCCAGGGTGGCACGCCCCACCGTGGTGTGCGGGAAGCCGGTCCGGGCGAACCGGGCCGGCCGTGTGAAGCAGAGCTGTGGCGGCGCTTAAGAAAAGCTCGATGGACCGGGCCGGGTGAAGTGCGGCAGATTGCTGGGCGAATCCACATGTCTTCCCGGATGCGGGGCCCTTCGGGCTGCTCGCGCCCGGGCCCTCACCACAGGAGCCGTAGCGTGAAGGCGCTGGTCAAGGAGAAGGCGGAGCCCGGGCTGTGGCTCGCGGACGTCCCCGAGCCGGCCGTCGGGCCCGGCGACGTGCTGATCAGGGTGCTGCGCACCGGCATCTGCGGCACCGATCTGCACATCCGGTCCTGGGACGGCTGGGCCCAGCAGACCATCCGCACGCCGCTCGTGCTGGGCCACGAGTTCGTCGGCGAGGTCGTCGGCACCGGCCGCGACGTCGCCGACATCCAGGTGGGGGACCGGGTCAGCGGCGAGGGACACCTCGTCTGCGGCAAGTGCCGCAACTGTCTCGCCGGACGCCGCCATCTGTGCCGGGCCACCGTCGGGCTCGGCGTCGGCCGTGACGGCGCCTTCGCGGAGTACGTCGCCCTGCCCGCGGCCAACGTGTGGGTGCACCGGGTGCCGGTGGACCTCGACATCGCGGCGATCTTCGACCCGTTCGGCAACGCCGTGCACACCGCGCTGTCCTTCCCGCTCGTCGGCGAGGACGTCCTGATCACCGGCGCCGGACCGATCGGGCTCATGGCCGCGGCCGTCGCCCGGCACGCGGGCGCCCGCAACGTCGTCGTCACCGACGTCAGCGAGGAGCGGCTGGAGCTGGCCCGCAAGATCGGTGCGAGCCTCGCGCTGAACGTGTCGCAGGCGTCCATCGCCGACGGGCAGCGTGAGCTGGGGCTGCGCGAGGGCTTCGACATCGGCCTGGAGATGTCCGGCCGGCCCGCGGCGCTGCGCGACATGATCGCCAACATGACGCACGGCGGCCGGATCGCGATGCTGGGGTTGCCCGCCGAGGAGTTCCCCGTCGACTGGGCCCGCATCGTGACCTCGATGATCACCATCAAGGGGATCTACGGCCGCGAGATGTTCGAGACCTGGTACGCGATGTCGGTGCTGCTGGAGGGTGGCCTCGACCTCGCCCCCGTGATCACCGGCCGGTACGGCTACCGCGACTTCGAGGCGGCCTTCGCCGACGCGGCGAGCGGCCGCGGCGGCAAGGTCATCCTCGACTGGACCGCGTAAGACACCCGCGTTTCTCGCGTTTCCTGCGTTTCTTAGGAGCTTCCTGATGTTCGACTCCGTGCGCGACGATCTGCGCACCACCCTCGACGAGATCCGCGCCGCCGGTCTGCACAAGCCCGAGCGGGTCATCGGCAGCCCGCAGTCGGCGACGGTCGCCGTCACCGCGGGCGGCCGTCCCGGCGAGGTCCTCAACTTCTGCGCCAACAACTACCTCGGCCTCGCCGATCACCCCGAGGTCGTCGCCGCCGCCCACGAGGCCCTCGACCGCTGGGGCTACGGCATGGCGTCGGTGCGCTTCATCTGCGGGACGCAGGAGGTGCACAAGGAACTGGAGGCGCGTCTCTCGGCCTTTCTCGGCCAGGAGGACACGATCCTGTACTCCTCCTGCTTCGACGCCAACGGCGGGGTTTTCGAGACGCTCCTCGGCCCCGAGGACGCGGTGATCTCCGACGCTCTCAACCACGCCTCGATCATCGACGGCATCCGGCTGTCCAAGGCCCGCCGGTTCCGCTACGCCAACCGTGATCTGGCCGACCTGGAGCGGCAGTTGAAGGACGCGTCCGACGCGCGGCGCCGACTGGTCGTCACCGACGGCGTCTTCTCCATGGACGGTTATGTGGCGCCCCTCGCCGAGATCTGCGACCTGGCCGAGCGTTACGACGCCATGGTCATGGTCGACGACTCGCACGCGGTCGGCTTCGTCGGTCCGGGCGGCCGTGGCACGCCCGAGCTGCACGGGGTGATGGACCGAGTCGACATCATCACCGGCACCCTGGGCAAGGCGCTGGGCGGCGCGTCGGGCGGCTACGTGGCGGCCCGGGCCGAGATCGTCGCCCTGCTCCGCCAGCGCTCCCGTCCCTACCTCTTCTCCAACACCCTCGCGCCGGTCATCGCCGCCGCCTCGCTGAAGGTCCTCGACCTGCTGGAGTCGGCCGACGACCTGCGGGTGCGGCTCGCCGAGAACACCGCGCTGTTCCGCCGCCGGATGACGGACGAGGGTTTCGACATCCTGCCCGGGGACCACGCCATCGCGCCCGTGATGATCGGCGACGCGGCGAAGGCGGGCCGGATGGCCGAGCTGCTCCTGGAGCGCGGGGTGTACGTGATCGGCTTCTCCTACCCGGTGGTCCCGCAGGACCGCGCCCGCATCCGGGTCCAGCTGTCCGCCGCGCACTCCACGGACGACGTCAACCGCGCGGTCGACGCCTTCGTCGCGGCCCGGACCGAGCTGGAAGCGGCCTGAGTCCGACGGCGGGCCAGCTTGACGGCGGGCCAGCTTGACGGCGAGTGAGTCCCGACGGTGGCTCGAGCCGACGGCGGGCCGGCTGAATGCGTGCTGGCTTGGATGCGTGCCGGGCCTGACGGCGGCTTGAGACGAGGGCGGGCGGTCGGTCGGGTGCGGGCCTGCGCCGACGGTGGGCCGGGTTGGATGTGTGCGGGGTCCGGCGGCGGCTCGAGCCGACGGCGGGTGGTCGGCTGCGGGCCTGCGCCGACGGTGGGCTGAACCGGATGCGTGCCGAAACAGGCAGGGCCTGAGCCGGAAGCGGCCTGAGCCGGAGCGGGCTGGTCGGACGCGGCCTGCGCGGACGCGGCCTGCGCGGACGCGGCCTGCGCGGATGCGGTCCGAGTCGGTCGCCGTCCTTGCCGGGCGCGGTCCCGGCCGGAGCGGGCCGGGCGTGGCAGGAGGCCAGGGCCGGAGGCGGTTCGAGCGGCCCGGACACATTGCGATAATCGATCCATGATCGAAGCGCGGCGGCTCCACATCCTCCGTGCGGTGGCCGACCACCGCACGGTGACCGCGGCTGCCGCCGCGCTGTATCTCACCCCGTCCGCCGTCTCCCAGCAGCTGACGGCCCTGGAGCAGGAGACCGGCCACCGGCTGGTCGAGCGCAGCGCCAAGGGCGTACGGCTCACCCCGGCCGGCGAGATCCTGCTCGGCCACACCAACGCCGTCCTGGCCCAGCTGGAGCGGGCCGAGGCGGAACTGGCCGCCTACAGCTCCGGAGCGGCCGGCACGGTGACGGTCGCCGCCTTCGCGACGGGGATCGCCCTGGTCGTGGCGCCCGCGGTGGCCCGGCTGGCCGGTACCGCCCCGGGGATCCGGATCCGCGTCCAGGACGCCGAGGGCGACGCCAGTCTGCCGATGGTGCTCGACCGGCAGGTCGACGTCGCGGTGGCCGTCGAGTACCGCGGCGCCCCGGCCGCCGACGATCCGAGGCTCGCGCACGTCTCGCTCTACGCCGAGCCCTTCGACGCCGTCGTCCCGGTCGGCCACCGCCTCGCCGACGCCCCCGAGGTCCCGCTCGCCGAACTGGCCAAGGACCCCTGGATCGGCCCCTACCCGGGCAACCCCTGCCATGACGTGGTCGTTCTGGCCTGCGAGAACGCCGGGTTCCAGCCTCGTCTGGAGCACTCCTCGGACGACTTCCGCGCGGTTGTCGCGCTGGCCTCGGCCGGCGCGGGCGTGGCGCTCGTGCCGCGTTCGGCGCTGCGCGGCATGGATCTCACGGGGGTGGTCGTACGGCCCGTGGACGGAGTGGCGCCGACCCGGAGGGTGTTCGCGGCCGTCCGCCGGGGAGCGGAGGCGCATCCGCTGATCCGGCCGGTGCTGGAGGCGCTCGGCGAGGCCGCCCGGGTGTGAGCCTTCCGTAACCGTGCCGTCTCATATCCGGGATATCGTCCCTGATATGAGACACGAGCCGGATGTGAGACACGGGACGAACGGAGCGGAGGCGGCCGGGTCGCCGGACCCCGTCGACGTGCGGATCGCCGGGCGGCTGGCCGCCTTGCGGGCCGAACGCGGTTGGTCGCTGGGGGAGTTGGCGGAACGCAGCGGGGTGAGCCGGTCCACGTTGTCGCGGGCCGAACGGGCCGAGACCAGTCCGACCGCCGCGCTGCTCAACCGGCTGTGCCATGTCTACGGGCGGACCATGTCCCGGCTGCTCAGCGAGGTGGAGGCGGAGCCCGCGCCGCTGGTGCGCGCCGCCGAGCAGTCCGTCTGGGAGGACCGGGCCTCCGGGTTCGTCCGGCGCTCCGTTTCGCCGCCGCACCCCGCGCTGCGCGGCGAACTGGTCGAGGGGCGGCTCGCCGTGGGCGCCGACATCGCCTACGACCTGCCGCCCGTGGCGGGCCTGGAACAGCACATCTGGGTGCTGGAGGGCGCCCTCGAGGTGACGGCCGAGAACACCGCACACCACCTTGGTCCCGGGGACTGTCTGCGCCTGCGGGTGTGGGGGCCGACCCGGTTCCGGTGCGCGGGCGAGGAGGGCGTGCGGTACGTGCTGGCGGTGGTGCTGCCATGACCGTCACCCGACTCGACGCCCCCCTGCTGCGGGCCCGCGCGGGGGAGTTGGCCGACCTGCTGATCGACGCGGTGGACGACGGCGCCTCGCTCGGCTTCCTCGCCCCGCTGGCCCGGGCGGCGGCCGAGGCCTGGTGGAGGGAGCGCGCGGAGGGCGTGGCCGCCGGGCGGCTCGCGGTCTGGACGGCGGCGGACGGGGACCGTCTCGTCGGCACCGTCGGTCTGGCCTTTCCCGACAAGCCCAACAGCCGCCATCGCGCCGAGCTCGTCAAGCTGATCGTGCACCGGGACGCCCGCGGGAAGGGCCTCGGCCGCACCCTCCTGACCGCCGCCGAGGAGAGCGCGGCGGCGGCCGGCATCACCCTGCTGCACCTGGACACCGAGACCGACAGCCCCGCCGAGCACCTGTACTGCACCGCCGGGTGGACCAGGGCCGGGGTGATCCCGGACTACGCGGCCGACCCGGCCGGGACCCTGCGCCCGACCACCCTGTACTACAGACACATCGCCGCCGGGTGACTGTCAGTGGCAGCGGCTACGGTGCGCAGCATGCCGGACGCCGAAGACGTACGCCGTATCGCCCTGTCCCTGCCGGACACCACGGAGAAGATCTCGTGGAGCATGCCCACTTTCCGGGTCGCGGGGAAGATGTTCGCCACACTGCCCGAGGAGGAGACCTCCCTCGCCGTGCGCTGTCCCAAGGAGGAGCGCGACGAACTGGTGCTCGCCGAGCCCGGGAAGTTCTGGATCGCCGACCACGAAGCCCAGTTCGCCTGGGTGCGGGCCCGCCTCGCCGCCCTGGAGGACGAGGACGAGCTGCGCGACATCCTCGCCGACTCCTGGCGGCAGGCGGCCCCGACGCGGCTGCTCGAGGCGTACCCGGAACTGGGCGCCGGCCCGGGGGTCTGACGGCTCCGGGCGGTCGGGGCACGGGAAACGGGTGCGCGACCATCGACCCGAGTGCGGTATGGTTTCCATGCGTGTTCGGCCAGGGGAAACCCCAGGTCAGGCAGGCAACGGGACGTGGCGCAGCTTGGTAGCGCACTTGACTGGGGGTCAAGGGGTCGCAGGTTCAAATCCTGTCGTCCCGACCGGCTTCATCGCAGGTCGGAAGGTCGTTTCCACGAAAGTGTGGAAGCGGCCTTCGTCGTTTCCCGCGCCGGGCCGGCCGATCCGCTCACCGAGACGGCGAGCCCGCAGCCGGCGCAGCCCCGCAGCTGCTCTGCCCCCTCCGGCCGGGCGGGAGCGAGAAGGACCGGTACGGCGCGCTGCCCGGGGCGGCGGCCTCGAGGACCTGGCGGATCGGCCCGGTCGCCCCGGACACGATCGTGCCCAGGGCCATGACACCGACGAGCGGGCCGCCCCGCCCTCGTCCGGCCCGGTGGGAGCGCCGGCCGACCCGCGGCGGGGTCAACGTCGGCCGCGTACCCGCTGCTCCCGAGGCGGGCTGATGAACTGCAGTTCCAGCGTGACCGGCGGCGCCGCGATGCCCGGGCCGCCCGCCGCCGCCCAGCTCAGGATCTCGTCCGTGCAGTCGTCGTCCATGGCGAAGCCCACCCAGGTGGCCCGGCCGCCGGCCCGGCGCCCGTCGGCCGAGGGCTGGACCACGATGACGTTGGCCCGGTCGCAGGGGCCGAGGCAGTCCGTCGTACGGACCTCGAAGGCGCCGGCCGAGTCGGCGGCGGCCGCCCGCAGCCGCTCCAGCTGCCAGCCGTGGTCGTAGCCGGGGTTTTTGCCGGCGTCGCCGCAGCAGCAGCCCCTGCACACCACCAGCGTGCAGGGACGACTGCGCGCGGCGCCCACCAGGGCGCGACGGCCGGACGGCGCGGGTGTCACGCTCAGGAGGCCGAGAGGCCGACGTGGGCCAGCGCCTGCCGCAGCAGGAACCCGTGCCCGCCCGGCATCTCGCTCTGCACCGCGAGCGAGGCGGCCTCCTGCGGGCTGAACCACACCAGGTCGAGTGCGTCCTGGCGAGGACGGCAGTCGCCGGTCACCGGCACGATGTAGGCCAGCGACACCGCGTGCTGACGGGGGTCGTGGTACGGGGTGACGCCCTGCGTGGGGAAGTACTCCGCCACCGTGAACGGCTGGAGCGAGGTGGGCACCCGGGGCAGCGCCACCGGGCCCAGGTCCTTCTCCAGGTGGCGCAACAGGGCGTCCCGGACGCGCTCGTGGTGCAGAACCCGGCCGGAGACCAGCGTGCGGCTGACATTGCCGTCCGGTCCCATCCGCAGCAGCAGGCCGACGCTGGTGACTTCGCCGCTGTCGTCGACGCGCACGGGCACGGCCTCGACGTACAGGATCGGCATACGGGCGCGCGCCATCTCGAGCTCGTCGGAGCTCAGCCAACCCGGCGTGGTTTCGGTCAAGTCAGACATTGCTTGATCATACTTTCAGTGTCCGTCGGGAAGCCGGTAGACCCGGCGGGCATTGTCCGCTCCGGCCCAGCGTGCCAGGCGCAGCGCGTCGGGCAGGCTCAGTTCGTCGGCGTCCACCCGGTCCTGGAGCAGATCTCCCAGTCCCCTGCGGAACGCCAGCGCGCCGAGCCCGTAGAACTCCGCCACACCATAGGCGTCCGAGCTGTAGAGCAGTTTGCGGAACGGTGTGATCTCCAACGCCTCCTCCAGCACCGCCCGCGCTCGTGGGGGACCCACATGATGCAGCGTGAGCCCCACGTCCAGGTAGACCTGCTCGAACACCGCGGCCAGATAGGCGGCTTGGCGCTGGTAGGGCCAGCAGTGCAGGAGCATCACCGGGATCGTGCCCGCCGTCAGGTGCAGCCAGTCCGTGAGACGGCTCGGGTCCACCCGGTGCAGCCGGATGTCGTTGTCGCCGAAGCCGGTGTGCAGTTGCAGGGGGAGCCCCAGGTCGACGGCCGTCCACAGCAGGTGCCGGACCAGCACCGGGTCCGCCAGCCGTCCGCCGTCCGCCCTCCAGCGCCGTGCGGCCCGGGTGACCTCGGCGTCCGTGGGCCGGGCCGGGTCGAGGTCGAAGCCGGTCCGGTAGGCGGCCACCGACTTGACCGCCACCACCCCCGGCCGCCGTACCGCGTCCAGGGCGGCGGCCCGGAACGCGTCGGCGTACCCGTCGGGCTCGACGCCCCGCGCGGCCACGTCCTCCGCGACGGCCTCCAGCCGGACGACCTCGTGGGCGACCGCCGGTCGGCGGGCACCGGCAGCCCCGGCCAGCTCGGCGGGCGTCGTGACGCGGTGCGGGGCGAACCCGGTGTCGACACAGAACACGCCGGTCCGGGCGGCGGTGAGGAACCGCCGGTTCACCTCCCGCGGGCCCAGCTCGGCCCGCCGGGCCAGGTAGACGTCGGCCGGGGCGTGCCGCTCCAGATCGAGCAGCGGCGCGCAGTGGCGGCGTACGGCCACCCCGGCGGGAGTGTCGAAGGGCGAGACGCCGGGCCATCGGTCGCCCTCGGTGAGCAGCGCCTCGAAGGCCGGCCGGTCCAGCGGGTCGAGGACGACACCGTGGCAGTGATGGTCCACCAGGTCCAGCTCGGCGAGGGCCTCGTGGACCGGTCCGCCGGTCATGTCAGTACTTCCAGCGGTAGGCCGCGGCCACCCGCTCGTCGTCGAGCCCGTCGACGGCGTCGATCTCGCCCTGCCGTACGGCGCTCACCGCGTCGGCGAGGACCGGGCCGAGCGCGGTCCGCAGCACCTCGTCCCGGCGGAACTCGGCGAGGGACCCGGCGAGCGAGGCCGGCAGCCGGCGCACGCCCCGGGCGGCGGCCTCCACGGCGCCGAGCCGGGCCGGATCCCCTTCCGTCTCCTCGGGCAGGACGGCGCCGGTCGCGAGCCCGGCCAGCCCGGCGGCGATCACACAGCCGAGGGCGAGGTACGGGTTGGCGGCCAGATCGACCGGCTTGACCTCAAGATTCGCCTGCTCCGCGCGCCGCCCCGCCGTGCCGCGCACCAGACGCAGCGCGCACTCGCGGGTCTCCAGGCCCCAGGCGGTGAACACCCCGGCCCACTGCGACGGCTTGAGGCGCAGACGGCTCGCCGGGCTGGGCGCGGTCACCGCCGTGAGGGCCGGAAGCCGGGCCAGCACTCCGGCCGTGAACGCCTCCGCCTCGGCCGTCATGCCGTGCCGCCGCGCCCCGCCCGCGTGCAGGTTCGTGCCGTCGCGCCAGGCGGAGAGATGGATGTGCCCGCCGTTGCCGACCCCTTCCGCCACGACGGCGGGGGAGAAGGACACCCGCAGGCCGTGGCGCCGGGCCAGCGCGCGGATCGTCTGGCGGACGAGGACGCTGCGGTCGGCCGCCGCCACCGGGTCGAGCGCGCCCACGGAGATCTCGAACTGGCCGGGCGCGTACTCCGGGTGGAGCTGGTCGACGTCCACGCCCTGCGCCGCGCACGCGGCCAGCAGTTCGGCGGTGTACTCGCTCAGCTCGACCTGCCGGGTCGCGCCGTACGCCGGTCCCGTGGCCGCCGGGACGAACTCCCCCTCGGGCGCCGAGTCGAGGCCTACCGACCACTCGATCTCGATGCCCGCCTTGAAGGCGAGACCGTGTCCGCGGGCCGCGTCCGCGACGACGCGGCGCAGGAAGGTGCGGGAGCAGCCGGGGTGCCGCTCCCCGTCCTGGGTGACGCGGTCGACCGGCGCCCAGGCCCAGCCGGGCTGCGCGGCGAGGGCCACCAGCCGGTCGAGGTCCGGGTACAGACGCAGATCGCCGTCGGGGGAGCCCAGCACGTCGGTCGCGACGATGTGGTCGTTCGCCAGGAAGGTGTCGAACACCGGCGACATCCCGACGCCCCAGGCCGCCGCCGAGGCCAGCCCGGCCGTGGGGATCGTCTTCACCCGGCCGATGCCCGCCGTGTCGACATAGGCCAGGACGATCCCGTGGACGCCTCTCGCCGCCAGTTCGCCGCCGAGCGCGTCGGCACGCTCGACCTCTCCGGGGCGCCCGCCGGGGACGGGATCGGCAAGGGTGGTCATACGTCCTCCACGGTCGGTACGTCCGTCGCGTGCCGTACGTGCGTCAGGGTTTCACGGCCACCGCGCCGTACTGCGGCACCACCGCGAGGGAGTCGGCCTCGCCGCGCCAGCGCGAGCAGGACACGAGGCCGGGCTCCAGCAGCTCCAGGCCCTCGAAGAAGGCGGCGATCTCGGCGCCGCCGCGGGCGGTGATCGGCGGGGTGGCGTTCTCGTTCCAGAACTTCATCGCCGGGATCTGGCCCTCGCCGCCCACCTCGCTGTCGTGGGTCGGGTGCGTCAGCACGAGGTAGCTGCCGGAGGGGACGTCGGCCATGACCTTGCGGACGATGTCCCGGGCCGCCTCGAAGTCCAGGACGAAGTTCAGGATGCCCAGCATCATCACCGCGACCGGGCGGGTGAAGTCCAGGGTGCCCGCCGCGCGTTCGAGGATCTGGGCCGGGTCGTGCACATCGGCGTCGATGTAGTCGGTGACGCCCTCGGCGGTGCCGGTCAGCAGCGTCCGGGCGTGCGCCAGCACGATGGGGTCGTTGTCGACGTACACGATCCGCGACCCGGGCGCCACGCGCTGCGCGATCTCGTGGGTGTTGTCGGCCGTCGGCAGTCCGGTGCCGACGTCGAGGAACTGCCGTACCCCCCGCTCCTCGGCGAGGAACCGCACCGTCTGGCCCAGGAACCAGCGGTCCGCCCGCGCGATCTCCCGGATCAGCGGGAACATCCCGGCGACGTGCTCGCCCACCCGCTGGTCGACCTCGTAGTTGTCCTTGCCGCCGATCCAGTAGTTCCACACCCGCGCGTTGTGCGCGACGCTGGTGTCCAGCCGTGCCGACCCGCTCACCCGACCGCCCCTTCTCACGTCCTGCCCGTGTCACGGGCCTGCGTCCGCCATTGTGCCGCCGGATGATCACCGTTGTCCCCGGTAGGGTGAAAATCCGGTGATCCCGTACAGGAAGCAGGCCATGCCCTACTCGCACGCCCCCCGCCCGACCGCGTCCCCGGCGGGTCCCGTCGACATCCGGCTGGTCGTCACCGACATGGACGGCACGCTGCTCGACGACGACAAGAAGGTGCCCGAGGGGCTGTGGGAGACGCTGGCCCGGCTGCGGGAGCGCGGGGTGCTGTTCACCCCGGCGAGCGGACGCCAGTACGCCACCCTGGCCGCGGAGTTCGCCGAGGTCGCCGAGGGGATGGTGTTCATAGCGGAGAACGGCACCTATGTGGTGCGCGACGGCGAGGAACTGAGCTCCGATCCGCTGGCGCCGGGAGTGGTCGCGCGAGTGAGGGAGACCGTACGGGGCCTCACGGCCGACGGCGCCGACGTGGGCGCCGTCGTCTGCGGGAAGCGGTCCGCGTACGTCGAGCGGGCCGACGAGGCGTTCCTGGCCGAGGTGGGCCGCTACTACGTGCGCCACCGGGTCGTCGAGGACGTCACCGCCGTCGACGACGACATCATCAAGGTCGCCCTCTTCGACTTCGGGTCCGCCGAGCGGACCACCGCCCCGGCCCTCGCCCCGTTCGCGCGGACCCACCAGGTCGTCGTCTCCGGCGAGCACTGGGTCGACGTCATGAACCGCACCGCGAACAAGGGTGCCGCGCTGCGCGCCCTCCAGCGGGAGCTGGGCATCACGCCCGCGCAGACCATGGTGTTCGGCGACTACCTCAACGACCTGGAGATGCTGGACGCCGCCGACTGGTCGTTCGCCATGGCCAACGCCCACCCGGAGGTTGTCCGCCGGGCCCGCCACCTCGCGCCCTCCAACAACGACAACGGTGTGCTGCGCACCGTCACACGCCTGCTCGACCTCTGATCGCCGGACGGTCCCGGGCCACCGGCCGGGCCGCACGTGCACGTGCCCGTGCCGTCGGCATTTGGGGCTCCTCGACCGCTCGACCGATCGCGCCCGTCGGCTGCGGTCGGCGGCACCGCTCTCCTAGGCTGCACGGTATGAGCGAACCGGCCGTCGTCGCCCGCCTGGCCCGTGAGATCACGTCGGGACTCGAACCCGGCCGGCTGGCGGATTTCTACCAGGACCTGCACCGCCACCCCGAGCTGTCCTTCCAGGAACACCGCACCGCCGCGAAGCTGGCCCTGCGGCTGCGCGCGGCGGGGTTCGAGGTGACGGAGGGGGTGGCCCGCACCGGCGTCGTCGCGGTGCTCGCGAACGGCGACGGGCCGGTGGTGTGGCTGCGGGGGGACATGGACGCGCTGCCCGTGCGGGAGGCGACCGGGTTGCCGTACGCCTCGACCGTCGACGGGCTGATGCACGCCTGCGGCCACGACCTGCACGTCACCTGGCTGGCGGCGGCCGCCGAGGCGCTCGCCGCCGCCCGCGAGGTCTGGTCCGGGACGCTGGTGGTGGTCGGGCAGCCCGCGGAGGAGGCCGGGGGCGGTGCGGCGGCGATGGTCGCGGACGGGATCCACGCCCGTTTCCCACGCCCGGACGTGCTCTTCGGCCAGCATGTGGCGCCGGGGCTCGCCGGGTCCTATCCGCACACGCCCGGCCTGACGCTGTCGGCCTCGGACGACATCGACGTCGTCGTGCACGGGGTCGGCGGCCATGGTTCGCGGCCCGAGTCGACGGTCGACCCGGTGGTCACGGCCGCGTACGTCGTGACCAGGCTCCAGACCGTGGTCGCGCGCGAGGTGGCCGCCGGCGAGTCGGTCGTGGTGACGGTGGGGAGTTTCCACGCCGGCACGAGTTCCAACATCATCCCCGCCGAGGCGCTGCTCGGACTGAACGTGCGCACCCGGGACACCCGGGTGCGCGAGCGGGTCCTCGCCGTGATCCGGCGGGTGGTCGAGGGGGAGTGCGCCGCCGCGGGCTGCCCGGTCCCGCCCGGGGTCACGGTCCGCTCCGGCTGTCCCAACACGGTCAACGACGCCGCCCTGGACGCGGAGATCGCCGCGGCGCACCGTGAACTCTTCGGCGCGGACACGGTGTTCGACTTCGGGCAGGCGCTGGGCAGCGAGGACTTCTCCCTGCTCGCCCCGGCGGGCGTGCCGTACGACTACTGGTACGTGACCTCGACCCCGGCGCCCCTGTGGGAGGCTGCGCCGGGGGAGGACGTGCGGGAGAAGGTCGCGGGCGTGCCGGGAAACCACAGTCCGCTGTTCGCGCCGGACCTGTCCGTGCTGGTGCCGGGAGTGCGCACCCTGGTGTCGGCGGCGCTCTCCCGGCTCACCGGCTGAGGCGCGGCGGCCCGCGCAGGGCTCAGGGCTTGAGCGGATCGTGGCCGATCGTCATCAGACGGTGGCGTCCGCGGGTGTCCCCGGCGCCGGGTTCGTTCTCCGGGTCCGCCTGCGCGTCGACGGTGTCCACGACCCTGTACATCACCCGGACGTCGTCGTCGGTCAGGTCGGTGCGCCGCTTCTGCAGGATCGCCAGCACATGCTGCCCGGTGGGGGTCCCCGCCTCCTCGGGCAGCGGCTCGGCGTTCTCGTCGGCGTCGCGTACCCGCAGCCAGGCGGCCAGCTCCTGCGAGGTCATGTTCACCACGCGGTGGAAGTCCTCCCACAGCGCGTCGAGTTCGAGTGCGTCGGTCATGACGTTCCCTCGCTCCTTCCGTGGATCACTGTTCGCGCGGCCAGTTCTCCGCCTCGAACATCCACCGCTGCTTCTCCAGCTCGGCGGTGATGCCGATCAGCAGGTCCTGGGTGACCGGGTCCGCCTCCTCGGTCGCCGTGATCCGCTCCCGCAGCCGCGTGATGGCCGCTCCCAGCGTCTCCGCGATCACCTGGACGACGTCCTCGTCGCGCACCCAGCCGTCCTTCGGCGAGGGCAGGGTGAACGCCGAGGCGATCGTCTCCGGGCGGCCGTCGGGCGGCAGTCCCAGCGCCGCCGCGCGCTCCGCGACCGTGTCGGCGTACGAACGGGCCGTCGAGACCACCTCGTCGAGCTGCAGGTGGATCGAGCGGAACCGGGGTCCCACGATGTTCCAGTGCGCCTGCTTCCCGATCAGGGACAGGCCGAGAAGGTCCACGAGGGTGGTCTGCAACGCGTCGAAGGTGACCTGGCGGGCCGGTTCGGGCAGAGGGCTCTTCACGACAGTCATGCGGTGCTCCTTGTCGTCGCGTCGTGTCTGGCGGTACGGAGCAGTTCCGCGCGTTCCTCCTCGCCGGTCCCGCCCCACACGCCCGAGGTCTGTCCGATCGCGAACGCGTAGGAGAGACACTCGGCACGCACCGTGCAGCGGGCGCAGACGCGTTTGGCCGCCGCGACGTCACGCAGGGCGGGTCCGCTCGTGCCCACGGGGAAGAACAGCTCGGGGTCCTCGCCCACACAGGCGGCACTGCGCAACCACTCCATGCAGGCGCGGGTGCCCCGGTCACACCACCGCAAACAGCCGCATCCGCCTTCCGTCTCAGGCGGTGAGCACACTGTCCAGGAAGCGCGTCACGTCCGCGAACACCTCGCCGCGGTTCGTCTCGTGGAACACCTCGTGCCGGGCTCCCGGGTAGATCCGCTCGGTCGCCGCGCCGCCGCTCAGCCGCTCGACGCCGGTCCGGCTGCCGGGCAGCGGAACCAGCCGGTCGTCGTCCCCGTGCAGCCACAGCAGAGGCAGCGTGCCGATGTCGCCGCCCTCGGTCACGGTCTCCAGGGTCCGTACGAACGCCTCCAGCGTCGGCCGCTTCATCGGCCCGTGCCAGACCAGTTCGTCCGCCGCGTAGGCCGCGCCCACCGCCGGGTCGCGGGAGAGGGCGGCCGGCGAGACGGGGACGGCGGGGATCTCCTCGTGCGCCAGCAGCCGTCCGGGCAGCTCCCAGCCGCCGATCACCGGCCCCGACAGCACGAGCGCGGCGAGCGTGTCCCCGTACCGCTGGGCGTACCGGGCCGCGATCAGGCCGCCCATGGAGTGTCCGATGACGACCAGGGGCAGGCGCGGGTGTGCGGCCCGGGCGAGTCGCGCCACGGCGTGCAGATCGGTGACCACGTCCTCGAAGTCCTCGATCGCCACGCGTTCGCCCGCCGACCTGCCGTGCCCCATGTGGTCGGGGGCGAAGACGGCGGCGCCGTGCCCGGTGAGGACGTCGGCGAGTTCCCCGTAGCGGCCTGCGTGCTCGCCGTAGCCGTGCACCACCAGAGCGAGGCAGCGGGGCCGCGGAGGGGACCACCCGTGTACGGCGATCGCGCCGCGGGTCCCGCTCAGGACGTGTTCGGTCATCGCTCCTCCTGCTGCGTCGGCGAAGGCGTCCGGGCATCTTCCCAGGGGATCGGACCGGGGACTATAGTCGAAAACTAGCAGTGCTAATCAAGGAGTCCTGACGTGCGTCCCGTCCACTTCGCGGCCGCCCGCCGCACCCCCGTCGGCAGACTGCGCGGGGCCCTGTCCTCCGTACGGCCCGACGATCTCGCCGCGACCGTCATCCGAGGCCTGGTCGCCGAGGTGCCCGCGCTCGACCCGGCCCGTATCGACGACGTCTACTGGGGCGCCGCCAACCAGGCGGGCGAGGACAACCGCAACGTCGCCCGGATGGCCGCGCTGCTGGCCGGCCTGCCCGCGACCGTGCCCGGCGCCACCGTGAACCGGCTGTGCGCCTCCGGGCTCGAGGCCGTGACGACCGCGGCCCGCACGATCGCCGCGGGCGAGGCCGACATCGTGCTGGCCGGCGGCTCCGAGTCGATGAGCCGCGCCCCCTTCGTACTGGCCCGCCCCGACGAGGCCCTCCCGCACCGCGTCGAGACCGTCGACACCCGGCTCGGCTGGCGCCTGGTCAACCCCGCCATGGAGGACCTGCACGGGATGCTGGCCATGGGGGAGACCGCCGAGGAGGTCGCCACCCGGTACGGCATCACCCGTGAACGCCAGGACGAGTTCGCCCTGCGCAGCCACCGACGGGCGGCGCTGGCCCGCAAGGACGGCCACTTCGACGACGAACTGCTGCCCGTGCGGCGCCCGGACGGCGTGGTCGTCGACGCCGACGAGGGCATCCGCGAGGACACCTCACCGGAGAAGCTCGCGAAGCTGAAGCCCGTGTTCCGCGAGGGCGGCACGGTCACCGCCGGCAACGCCTCACCCATGAACGACGGCGCCGCCGGGCTCCTCCTGGTCAGCGAGGAGGCGCTCAACGAACTGGGTCTCGAGTCGCTGGGCCGCTACGTCGCCGGCGCCTCCGCCGGTGTCCACCCCGACGTGATGGGCATCGGACCGGTTCCGGCCACCCGCAAGGCGCTGGCCCGGGCCGACTGGAGCGTCGACGACGTCCAGGAGGCCGAGTTCAACGAGGCGTTCGCCGCCCAGGTGCTCGCCTGCGTCGACCAGCTCGGCATCGACCCCGGCCTGGTCAATCCCAGCGGCGGCGCGATCGCGCTCGGCCACCCGCTGGGCTGCTCGGGCGCCCGCATCCTGACCACCCTCCTGCACCGGATGCGCCGCACGGGAGCGGAGCGCGGGCTGGCCACGATGTGCGTGGGCGTCGGACAGGGCAGCGCGGTACTGGTGGAGAGGCACTGAACGGCACCGGCGCCGGCGGCCGGGAACAACCACCAGGCGAGACGGGATCCGGGCCGTCCGGTGGGCGTGCGTAGCATCGGTCTCCGCATGAACACGATGAATCTGTGGCACATCACCGGCTGGGAGTTCGCGGCGCTGGCTCTCGCGGCCCTGCTCGTCGGCTTCTCCAAGACCGCCGTCAGCGGGGCCAACACGGTCAGCCTCGCGATCTTCGCGGCGATCCTGCCCGCCCGTGCCTCCACGGGCGTCCTGCTGCCGATCCTGATCGCCGGCGACGTCCTCGCCGTCCTCACCTACCGGCGGCACGCCCACTGGCCCACGCTGTGGCGGCTGTTCCCGGCGGTCGCGGCCGGCGTGGTCGTCGGGACGGTGTTCCTGATCCGGGCCGACGACGCGCTGGTGCGCACGTCGATCGGCGCGATCCTGTTGCTGATGGCGGGTGTCACGGTCCGGCGGCGCCGCACGGCCGACGCGGGCGACGAACCCGACGCCGTGGTCACCCGGTCCGGCCGCCTCAAGGCCCGCTCCTACGGGGTCCTCGGCGGCTTCACCACCATGGTCGCCAACGCCGGCGGCCCGGTGATGTCGATGTACCTGCTCTCGGCCGGCTTCCGCAAACTCGGCTTCCTCGGCACCTCCGCGTTCTTCTTCCTGATCGTCAACGTCTCGAAGGTCCCGTTCAGCGCGGGCCTCGGACTCATCGACGCCGACTCGCTCCTCCTGGACGCGGCACTCGTCGTGTTCGTCGTCCCCGGCGCGCTGCTCGGCAGGTGGGCCGTGCCCCGTATCGACCAGCGGCTCTTCGAGCGGCTGGTGATCGCGGCGACCGTGGTGGGCGGCCTCCAGCTCCTGCTGCGCTAGCGGTACGGCCCGGGCAGCCGGTCCTCAGGGCGCCGCGACGGCCGCCGGCTCCGGTGCGGGCCGGCGCCGGGCCAGACCCTCGTTGAGATCCTCGACCAGGAGCCGCTTGGCGATGGTGTCCACCGCCGCCCGCAGGTCCCCGCCCGCCGGGCGGCCGATGTCCCGGGCCACCCGCTCCTCCAGCCACTCGCCCCACGCACGGGTGATCACCCCGGCCTCGCGGGTGCCTGCCGCCGTGTGGGACAGCAGGGACCCGTGGCGGGTCAGATAGCCCTCGTCGACCATGCGGTCGAACACCGGCAGCAGCACCTCCGGCGGCAGCTGCCGACGGGCGGCGACGAGTCCGAGGCTCGTGTGGCCGACCATCCGGGTGAACAGCTCGACCTGCATCACCGCCCAGGCCCCGGCCACGTCGAGACGGGTGTCGGAGCCCTCGACGATCCGGCGCGCGGTGTCCGCGTCGGTACCACCGATGATCTTCGCGACGGAGGCCTCCAGCACCCGTCGCGAGTCCGCGCCGGACGGCTGGCCGAACCCCTCTCCCATGTCGGTGGAGCTCAGCCGCGCGCTGTCGCGCAGCTCGACCTGCTTCAGGAACAGGGCGACGACGAAGCCGACGGCCGCGACCGGCACCGTCCACAGGAACACCGTCTGGATGGTGTCCGCGTAGGCGTGCACGATCGGGTCGGCGACGGCCGGGGGCAGCCGGTGCAGGCCCTCCGGGCTGGTCGCCGCCGCGGCGATGGTCGCCGAGTCGACGCTGCCCGCCGCCGCCGACGTCGCCGCCCCGATGCCCTCCTTCAGGTTCGGGGCGAGGGAGTTGGTGTACAGGGTGCCGAAGACGGCCGTGCCGAAGGAACTGCCGAGGGTGCGGAAGAAGGTGACCCCGGAGGTGGCGGTGCCCAGGTCGGCGTACTCGACGGTGTTCTGCACGGCGATCGTCAGCACCTGCATGGACAGGCCGATGCCGGTGCCGAGCACGAACATGTACAGCGATTCCAGCCAGGCCCCCGTGCCGGGACCCATGAGGGACATCAGATAGAGGCCGGCGCCCATCACCACCGAGCCGACGATCGGGAACAGCCGGTACCGCCCGGTCTTGCTGACCACGTTGCCGCTGAAGACCGACGCGATGAGCAGACCGAGCACCATGGGCAGCGTGCGCACGCCCGAGACCGTGGCGGAGTCGCCGTCGACGTACTGGAGGTAGGTCGGCAGATAGGTCAGCGCGCCGAGCATCGCGAAGCCCACGACGAAACTGAGGATCGAGCAGACGGAGAAGACCGGGTTGCCGAACAGCCGCATGGGAAGCATCGGTTGCCGCGCTCGCGTCTCGACCCGGCAGAACAGGGCGAGGGCGACGGCACCGCCCGCGAACAGGCCGATGATGACGCCCGAGTCCCATGCGTACTCGTTGCCGCCCCAGCTCGTCGCCAGGATCAGCGCGCTCGCGCCGACCGCGACCAGCGCGATCCCCAGGTAGTCGATGACCGGCCGGACGGCCGACTTCACCACCGGGATGGTGCGGGCGGCCGCGAAGACGACGACGATCGCGATCGGCACGTTGACGTAGAACGCCCACCGCCAGGACAGATGGTCGGTGAACAGCCCGCCGAGGAGCGGTCCGATGACGGTGGCCACGCCGAACACGGCCCCGATGGCGCCCTGGTACTTGCCCCGCTCGCGCAGCGGGATGACGTCGGCGATCAGCGCCATCGCCGTCACCATCAGGCCGCCCGCGCCGACGCCCTGCATGGCCCGCCAGGCGATCAGCAGCGACATGTCGGTCGCCAGGCCGCACAGGAACGATCCCGTGATGAACACGATCGCCGAGACCTGGAAGACCACCTTGCGGCCGAACAGGTCACCGAACTTGCCGACCAGCACGGTCGCGACGGTCTCCGCGAGAAGGTACGCGGTGACCACCCACGACATGTGCGCGGCCCCGCCGAGGTCCGACACGATCGTCGGCAGCGCCGTGCCGACGATCGTCTGGTCCAGCGCCGCCAGCAGCATCCCCAGCACGATCGTCCCGAAGACGATGTTCCGTCGACGCGGGTCAAGGACGGGCGGCTGGGCTGCGGCCGGAGCGACTTCCTCGGTGACGGTCACGAGGTCACGTTCACACCGGCGCCCCCGCCGCGCACGCGGGGCCGGGCCGCCCGGGGGAGGCTACTCCCGGCCCGGGTCGCGGCGCAGCAGGTAGGTGTCCATGATCCAGCCCTTGCGGGCGCGCGCCTCGGCGCGCAGCCGCTCGATGCGGGGGCCGGCCTCGGCGATCGGACCGGAGACGAGGATCTCGTCCGGGGTGCCTATGTAGGCGCCCCAGTAGATGTCGACGTCCTGATCGGCGTACTGCCGGAAGGTCTGGTGGGCGTCCAGCATCACCACCACGTCGTCCACCCCCTCCGGGAAGCCCTCGGCGAGCCGCCGGCCCGTGGTGATCTGCACCGGACGCGCCACCCGGTTCAGACCCGTGCGGTGCCGGGCGACGAGCGCCGAGACGCTGCTGATGCCGGGCACCACGTCGTACTCGAAGGCCACCGCGCCCCGGGCCAGCACCTCCTGGAGGATGGCCAGCGTGCTGTCGTAGAGCGCGGGGTCGCCCCAGACCAGGAACGCGCCGCTCTGGTCCTCGCCGAGTTCCTCGGTGATCAGGCGCTCGTAGATCCCGGCGCGGGCGCTGCGCCAGTCGCCGACGGCGGGGGAGTAGGCCGCGCCGCCGGCCCCGCGGTCCCGCTCCGGATCGCGGGCCTCGACCACCCGGTAGGCGCCCTCCGGCAGGTGCGTGTCGAGCATGTCGTGACGCAACCGCGTCAGGTCGCTCTTCACCTCGCCCTTGTCCAGGACGAAGAACACGTCCGTGCTGCGCAGCGCCCGGACCGCCTGGAGGGTCAGCTGGTCGGGGTCGCCCGCGCCGATACCGATGACATGAATCTTTCGCACGCCCCGAGTCTGCCGTACGCCACCGACAGTGACGGGGCCGGGTCAGCGCAGCCGGGGCGCCCGGGCCCGCGCGTCCACGGAGGCGCCGGTCCGCTCCACGGTGTCCGCCAGCTCGCGCGCCCAGCGGGCCAGAGCGGCGAGATCCATCCCGTACGGCCGGTCCTGTCCCGCGTCGGCCGCCCATTCCCGCACCGCCCCGGCGCCGCGCCGCAGCAGCCGCGCCCCGCCGGTGAGGTTGCCCCGCGCGGCGTGGGTCAGGCCCACCGCGAGCTGCGCGAGCCCGCGCCACAGGGCGCGCTCCGACTCGGGGCCCGACTTCCAGGCGTCCTCGAAGACCTCGTGCGCGTGGAACGGCTTCCCGGCGTCCAGCAGGGTCTGCGCCTCGACGACGGTCGCCTCCGGGGTGCGGACGACCCCCTCGGGCTGCCGCTCCACACCGGGCGTGCCGTACGGCAGGGGCCGACCGAGCCCGTCCCGGGGCCGGGCGTTGCGCGCCCGGCCCTCGCCGTCCCGGTCCCGGGGCCCGGCGGGCCGGCCGCCGCTCGTGCCTCCTGTGCTGTCCAAACGGTCCATACGGCGATTGTCCCGCGCCCGGGCCCCCTACGGCGCACCGCCCGGTGTGGGGTAAAGTGCTGTTCGCGCGATCACACGGCGAACACCGTGCGAAGCGCACCGGGACGTGGCGCAGCTTGGTAGCGCACTTGACTGGGGGTCAAGGGGTCGCAGGTTCAAATCCTGTCGTCCCGACCAGCTTCACGGCAGGTCGGAAGCCGCTTTCTCGATGAGAAGGCGGCTTCGGTGCGTTCGGGGCGCCCTGCCGCTCCCATCGGCCGTCTCGCGGTCCGGAAACAGCCCTTGCCCTGAAGCGCACTTCAAGCGCAAGACTCCCGTTCGGGCCGGAGGACACCGGCCGAACGGGAGGATCCAGCATGAGGTACCGCACCATAGGCACCGACCCGGCCACCCGTCGCGAGGTCAGTGTGCTCGCGCTCGGGGCGATGCTCTTCGGGTCGGTGACGGACGAGGAGACGTCCTTCGCGATCCTCGACCGGTACGTCGAGGCCGGCGGGAACTTCGTCGACACGTCCGACAACTACGCCTTCTGGGTCGACGGCGGCCAGGGCGGCCAGAGCGAGGAACTGATCGGCCGGTGGCGGCGCAGCCGGGGCGTCGGCGACGAGATCGTCGTCGCGACCAAGCTGGGCGCCCGGCCGCTGGCGCCGGGCACCAGCTACACCGACAACGCGGAGGGGCTTTCCGCGAAGGTCGTCCGCGAGTCCGCCGAACGCAGCCGGGACAGGCTCGGCGTCGAGCGGCTGGACCTGCTCTACGCCCACATCGACGACCACGCCGTCCCGCAGCGCGAGACCGTCGAGGCCTTCGCGGAACTCGTCGCGGAGGGCACGGCCGGCCTGCTCGGGGTGAGCAACCAGGCCATGTGGCGGGTGGAGCGGGCCCGCGCCCTCGCCGCCGCGGCGGGAGTGCCCGGTTACGAGGTGCTCCAGTACCAGCACAGTCATCTGCGCCCGCGGTTCGACGTCCCCAGCGAACTCTTCCCGGACGGCAGCCTCGGGCACGCCGGCCCCGAACTCCTCGGCTACCTGCGGGCCGAGCCCGGCCTCACCCTGGTCGCCTACTCGCCGCTGCTCGCCGGCGCCTACACCCGGCGGGACAAGCCCCTGCCGCCGGACTACGACCACCCGGGCACCCCGGCCCGGCTCGCCGTGCTGCGCGAGGTCGCCCGCGAGACCGGCGCGAGCGTCAACCAGGTCGTGCTGGCCTGGCAGTTGGGCGGGGAGGCGCCGATCGTGCCGCTGGCCGGGGCGTCTTCGGTGGCGCAACTGGAGGAGAACCTGGCCGCCGTCGACCTGGAGCTGACCGCGGACCAGCGCTCCCGGCTGGACGCCGCCCACTGACGAACGGGCGGCGAACGGGCGGCGACCGCGGGCCGGGCGGGCGCCGGTCGTGCGCCGTCCCGTTGGGCGACCCGGCGGTAACCGGGGAGGCTACGCTGGGATCATGCCGTCCCCCCGCCGCACCGCCAGACAGGCCGACCTGCTGGAACGTCTCGTCGCGCTGCTGACGGCGGAGGGGTTCTCGGACCTCACCCTGGACGACCTCGCCGAGCGGCTGCGCTGCTCCAAGACGACCCTGTACCAGCTCGCCCGCAGCAAGCAGGGGCTGGTCGTGGAGGCGGTCAAGCACTACTTTCGCGGGGCCACCGAGGCGGTCGAGAAGCGGGTGGCGCAGACCGTCGACCCCTCGGACCGCGTCCGCGCGTACCTGACCGCCGTGGCCGAACAGCTGCGCCCGCTCTCGCGCCGGTTCCTCGACGACGTGGCGGACTTCCCGCCCGCCCGCGAGGTGTACGAGGCCAACACGCGGATGGCCGCGGAGCGGGTGCGCCGGCTGATCGCCGAGGGCGTCTCGGACGGCGCCTTCCGCGAGGTGAACACCGCCTTCGTCGGTGAGGTCGCCGCCGCGACCATGCGCCAGATCCAGCAGGGCGAGCTCAAGACCCGGACGGGGCTGACCGACGCGGAGGCCTACGAACAGCTCGCGTCGCTCATCGTGCACGCCGTCTCCTCCTGACGCGGACCCTTTTCCGGTCGCCGCCGGATGCCTCGGATGCCATGGACGGCCCCGCCGGCGTACTCTGGATGATACTTTCGTACGCACTCCAGTATCATTCCCAGTACTCACCGGTACTCCTACGTGGAGGTCACCATGCCTGCCACTCGTGCCCTGCCGACCGAGGAAGCCGTCGAGCTCATCCAGCTCACGCGCACCCTCGCCGCCAAGGAACTCGCACCCCGGGTCGCCGACGCGGAGGCGGACGGGACGTTCCCCCGGGACGTCTTCCGCACCCTCGGGCGCAGCGGCCTGCTCGGACTGCCCTTCGCGGAGAAGGACGGCGGGGCGGACCAGCCGTACGAGGTCTACCTCCAGGTGCTGGAGGAGGTCGCCGCGGTCTGGTCGAGCGTCGCGGTGGGCATCTCCGTGCACGCCCTGTCCTGCTTCCCGCTGGCCCGCTTCGGCACCGAGGAACAGCGGCGCGAGTGGCTGCCGGACCTGCTGGGCGGCGAGCTGCTCGGCGCGTACTGCCTGTCCGAGCCGCACGCCGGTTCCGACCCGGCGGCCATGCTCACCCGCGCGGTCCGCGAGGGCGACGAGTACGTGCTCAACGGCACCAAGGCCTGGACCACGCACGGCGGTTACGCCGACTTCTACACGGTCATGGCCCGCACCTCCGACGACCGCGCGCACGGCATCTCCTGCTTCCTCGTCCCGGCCGGCACCCCGGGGCTCAGCGCCGACCCGCCGGAGCGGAAGATGGGCCTGACGGGCTCGGCGACCGCGACCATGCGGCTGGAGGACGTCCGGGTGCCCGTCGAGCGCCGGATCGGTCAGGAGGGCCAGGGGCTGAAGATCGCTCTCGCCTCCCTCGACTGCGGCCGCCTCGGCATCTCGGCCGTCGCCACCGGCCTGGCCCAGGGGGCCCTCGACCACGCGGTGCGCTACGCGCGGGAGCGGGAGACCTTCGGCAAGCCGATCATCGAGCACCAGGGACTGGCGTTCGTGCTCGCCGACATGGGCGCCGCCATCGAGTCGGCGCGGGCCACCGCGCTGTCCGCCGCCCGGTTGAAGGATCTCGGCCTGCCCTTCACACGGGAGGCGTCGATCGCCAAACTCGTGGCCACGGACAACGCCATGAAGGTGACCACGGACGCCGTGCAGGTCCTCGGGGGGTACGGATACACCCGCGACTTCCCGGTGGAGCGCTACATGCGCGAGGCCAAGGTCATGCAGATCTTCGAAGGAACCAACCAGATCCAGCGCATGATCATCTCCCGTGCGCTGGACCGTGACGAGGGCGGTGTGCTCACCGTCCTCGGCAAGGAGTGATGATGCAGCTCGAGAACACCGCCGCCCTTGTCACCGGCGGTGCGTCCGGCCTCGGCGCGGCCACCGCGAAGGCGCTCGCCGAGGGCGGTGCCCAGGTTTTCGCCCTCGACCTCAAGGACGGCATCGACAAGGCGCCCGAGGTGCCCGGCGTGACCTATGTGCCCGCCGACGTCACCGACCCCGAGCAGGTCGGCGCCGCCGTCGCGACCGCGGCGGGCTCCGGTGTCCCGCTGCGCACGGTC
Organism: Streptomyces rishiriensis; assembly: GCF_030815485.1. Taxonomy (NCBI): domain Bacteria; kingdom Bacillati; phylum Actinomycetota; class Actinomycetes; order Kitasatosporales; family Streptomycetaceae; genus Streptomyces; species Streptomyces rishiriensis. Next base: position 7,202,376 of record NZ_JAUSWV010000002.1, read on the forward strand.
GTCAACTGCGCCGGGATCGGCCCGTCCGCGCGGATCCTCGGCAAGAAGGGCGTCCACGACCTGGGCCTGTACGCCAAGGTGATCCAGATCAACCTGATCGGCACCTTCAACGTGCTCGCGCTCGCCTCGGAGGCCATCGCCGCGACCGAGGCCGACGCCAACGGCCAGCGGGGTGTCATCGTCAACACCGCCTCCATCGCCGCGTACGACGGCCAGATCGGCCAGGCCGCCTACTCGTCCTCCAAGGGCGGGGTCGTCGGCCTGACCCTGCCCGCCGCCCGCGACCTCGCGCAGTACGGGATCCGGGTGTGCACCATCGCCCCGGGGATCGTGGAGACGCCGATGCTGGCGACGGTCTCGGACGAGTTCCGCGCCTCGCTCGCCGAGGGCGTGCCCTTCCCGCGCCGCCTGGCCCGGCCCGAGGAGTACGCCAGGCTGGCCCTGGCGATCGTCGACCACGACTACCTCAACGGCGAGACCATCCGCATGGACGGCGCCCTGCGCATGGCCCCGCGGTAGGTCCCCGCGGTACTCGGCGGCACTTGCCGGTCCCCAGGGTTCTCAGGGCCTTCAGGATCTGACCAGGAGCTGGAAGTCGAACGCGTACCGGGACGCGCGGTAGACGTGCGTCCCGTACTCGACCGGCCGGCCGGTGTCGTCGTACGCCGTGCGCTGCATGGTCAGCAGGGCCGCCCCCTCCTTCTCGGCGAGGAGGCCCGCCTCTTCGGCGGTGGCGGAGCGGGCACCGATGGTCTGGCGGGCGCTGTGCAGGGTGATGCCCGCCGAGCGCAGCAGCCGGTACAGGCCGGTGGACTCCAGGCGTTCCGTGTCGAGGTCCAGGAGCGTTGCGGGCAGGTGGTTGCACAGGAATGCGACCGGCTGTCCGTGCGTGGCGCGCAGCCGTTCCAGGCGGACGACGTCGCCGCCCTCGGGGACGCCGAGCGCGGCGGCCACGTCAGCGGTCGCCGGCACGTGTTCGTTGCGTACGACACGGGTCGTGGGCCCCTGTCCGGCCGCCTCCAGGTCGTCGTAGAGGCTGCTCAGTTCCAGCGGCCGTTTGACCTGGCTGTGCACGACCTGGGTGCCGACTCCCCGCCGGCGCACCAGAAGTCCCTTGTCGACCAGGGACTGGATGGCCTGGCGGACTGTCGGGCGGGACAGGCCGAGGCGGGTCGACAGGTCGATCTCGTTGCCGAGGAGATCGCCCGGGGCGAGCGCGCCCTGTTCGATCGCCGCCTCCAGCTGCTGGGCGAGCTGGTAGTAGAGGGGCACCGGGCTGGTGCGGTCCAGGGCGAAATGCAGCAGGGCGAGCGCGGAGCCGGGCACGGCACGGGATCGGTCGCCGGTCTTCGCCATCGGGCGCCTCCTCGGGTCGGTGGGGTCGGGTCGGCGAGCGAGCGGGGGAGCGGGCGGACGTCGTCGGCAGGATCGGCCAGGACCGGCCGGACAGGCGGCCGGACAAACGGCCGGATATCAGCCGGATGCGAGGAGTCCCACGGTGGTCCCCGTGCGCCTGTTGCCCTGGTGCACCGCGAACGTCTCCGTCCGGGTGAGGGGTACGTCCGGGCACAAGGGGTAGAGATCGATCCCGGTTCCACCCACCGTGATCAGGTCCAGTGGCTGGGCCGACTCGGCCATGTGCGACGCTCCTCCATGGTGATCGGGGCCTGGCGTCTCCCAGGTGTAGGTCCCGGGGACCCACATGTCAAGAGTTTGTACTTACATTCGGACCTGATCGTGAAATGATGTCTTAACAAAGTATTGACAGTGAGCCCGTCAAGGGATTGGATCCGGCATCAAGCAGCGCACGCCGGGTCCGAGACACCTGAACAGTCGCGGATCCGGCCCCATGGCCCCAATCTGATGAGAAACGGGCCCCGGATCCCCGCGATCGCCTTCCCATTTCCCGGCGTTTTCTCCGTCGCACAGTGAGGTGCAGGAAAGATGGACAGCTCTTCTCCCTTCCGCTCGAGCAGAATCGCCCCGGTCGTGGCCATGGCCGCGGCGGTGGCCCTGACCCTCGCAGGCTGCTCCAGCGACTCCGGCGGCAAGAAGTCCGAGGAGAGCGCGGACGGCGCTTCCGCGGGCAAGGCGAGCACCCCGCAGATGACGGTCGCCCTGGTGACCCACCAGTCGCCCGGCGACACCTTCTGGGACATCGTCCGCAAGGGCGCCGAGGCGGCCGCCGCCAAGGACAACGTCAAGCTGGTCTACTCCGCCGACCCGAACGCCGGGAACCAGGCCACCCTGATCCAGAACGCCATCGACCAGAAGGTCGACGGCATCGCGGTCACCCTCGCCAAGCCGGACGCGCTGAAGGACGTCATAGCCAAGGCGAAGACCGCGAAGATACCGGTGGTCGGTCTCAACTCCGGTGTCAGCGAGTGGAAGAACCTCGGTCTGATGGAGTTCTTCGGCCAGGACGAGACCGTGGCCGGCGAGGCGCTCGGCAACCGGCTCAACTCCGAGGGCGCCAAGAAGGCCGTCTGTGTCATCCAGGAGCAGGGCAACATCGGCCTCACCCAGCGCTGTGCCGGTGTGAAGAAGACGTTCTCGGGGACGACGGAGACCCTGTACGTCAACGGCACCGACATGCCGTCCGTGAAGTCGACGATCACCGCCAAGCTGAGCCAGGACAAGGCCATCGACTACATCGTCACCCTCGGCGCCCCGTTCGCGCTGACGGCGGTGCAGTCCAAGGCCGACGCGGGCAGCAAGGCGAAGATCGCCACCTTCGACCTCAACAAGGACCTGACGAGCGCCATCGACAAGGGCACGATCGCGTTCGCCGTCGACCAGCAGCCCTACCTCCAGGGTTACCTGGCGATCGACTCCCTGTGGCTCTACAAGAACAACGGCAACTACATGGGCGGCGGCGAGCAGCCGGTGCTGACCGGTCCGGCCTTCGTGGACAAGACCAACGTCGACGCGGTCGCCTCGTTCGCCGCGAAGGGCACCCGGTGATGAGCATGACCCACCATGCCGAGCCGGCGGTGACCACACCGCCGGCCCCCGGCCGCAAGGAGAGCGACGGCCGGACCAAGCAACGCCCGCTGGCTCTGCGGCTGTTGGCGCGGCCCGAGGTGGGCGTGTTCCTCGGCGCGGTCGCGGTGTACGTGTTCTTCCTGATCGCGGCGCCGCCGGTGCGCGACGGCAGCTCGATGGCCAACATCCTGTACCAGTCGTCGACGATCGGGATCATGGCGCTGCCGGTCGCGCTGCTGATGATCGGCGGCGAGTTCGACCTGTCGGCCGGTGTCGCCGTCATCACCTCGGCGCTCACCGCGTCCATGCTCAGCTACCAACTCACCATGAACGTGTGGGTCGGTGTCGTCGTCGCCCTGCTGGTCTCCCTCGGGATCGGTTTCCTCAACGGCTGGATGGTGGTCAGGACCGGGCTGCCGAGCTTCCTGATCACGCTGGGCACGTTCCTGATCCTCCAGGGTGTCAACCTGGCGGTGACCAAGCTGATCACCACCAACGTGGCCACCGACGACATCAGTGACATGGACGGCTTCGGCCAGGCGAAGAAGATCTTCGCCTCGTCCTTCGACGTCGGCGGTGTCCAGGTCAAGATCACCATCGTGTACTGGCTGGTCTTCGCGGCCATCGCCACCTGGGTCCTGCTGCGGACCAGGTACGGCAACTGGATCTTCGCGGTGGGCGGCAACAAGGAGAGCGCCCGGGCGGTCGGCGTGCCCGTGACGTTCACCAAGATCTCGCTGTTCATGCTGGTCGGATTCGGGGCCTGGTTCGTCGGGATGCACCAGCTGTTCACGTTCAACACCGTGCAGTCCGGCGAGGGCGTCGGCCAGGAGCTGATCTACATCTCCGCGGCCGTCATCGGCGGCTGTCTGCTGACCGGCGGCGCCGGTTCGGCGATCGGCCCGGTCTTCGGGGCGTTCATGTTCGGGATGGTGCAGCAGGGCATCGTCTACGCGGGCTGGAACCCCGACTGGTTCAAGGCCTTCCTCGGCGTCATGCTCCTGGGCGCCGTCCTGATCAATCTGTGGGTCCAGCGCACGGCCACCCGGAGGTGACCCCCATGACCACCAACGGAACCGGCACACACGGCGCCGTCCTCGCGGACACCGCCCCCCAGGACGGTGTCAGTCCACTCGTCGAACTGCGCAACGCGGGCAAGTCCTACGGCAACATCCGGGCCCTGCACGGGGTCGATCTCGGCGTCCGCCCCGGCCAGGTGACCTGTGTCCTCGGTGACAACGGCGCCGGCAAGTCGACGCTCATCAAAATCGTCTCGGGACTGCACCAGCACACCGAGGGCGAGTTCCTCGTCGACGGCACCCCGGTGCGCTTCGCCACTCCGCGCGAGGCCCTCGACAAGGGGATCGCCACCGTCTACCAGGACCTGGCCACGGTGCCCCTGATGCCGGTGTGGCGCAACTTCTTCCTCGGCTCGGAACTCACCAAGGGTCCCTGGCCCGTGCGCCGGCTCGACATCGACAGGATGAAGAAGACCGCCGACGAGGAACTGCGCAACATGGGCATCGTCCTCGACGACCTCGAACAGCCCATCGGGACGCTGTCGGGCGGCCAGCGCCAGTGCGTGGCCATCGCCCGCGCCGTCCACTTCGGGGCCCGTGTCCTCATCCTGGACGAGCCGACGGCCGCCCTCGGCGTCAAGCAGTCCGGCGTCGTGCTGAAGTACATCGCCGCCGCCCGCGACCGCGGCCTCGGCGTCATCTTCATCACCCACAACCCGCACCACGCCTACATGGTCGGCGACCACTTCAGCGTTCTGCGCCTGGGCACCATGGAGCTCTCCGCCTCCCGCGACCAGGTCAGCCTCGAAGAGCTCACCAACCACATGGCCGGTGGCACCGAACTCGCCGCTCTCAAGCACGAGTTGGCGCAGGTGCGGGGAGTCGACGTCGAGGAGCTCCCGGAGGAGAAGGACCTGACCGCGCCCGTGGTGAATCCCGGGGAGAGGATGCCCTGAACGCGCGGCCCGGACCTCCTCGTCCAGCCGCACGCCGACTCGCATATCGACTCGCACATCGACTCGCACATCGACACCGAGGACCACGTCGAGAGCTCCGGCCCGGTCATGCAGCGCGGGGTGTGTGAACGTCCGTCCGATGTGGCGGAGTTGGAGCCGGTGGCGATCGCGGGGCAGCGGCGCAGCGGCTCGGCGTCGAGTCGTCCGCGACCGCGACCGCGACCGCGACCGTGGAGCAGGACATGGGCGCGTGCGAGCCGGACCGGCTGCCCCTCGCGGTGCGCACCCGGAAGTCGTTGCGCTCCTGCGGGGTCTGAGCCCGCGGCCCCCGGTCACCGGGCGCGTCGCGCCGTCGCCGACAGGCGGCGGCGCGCCCGCGCTCGTATCGTGGTGGTGCTGGGCCGCATGCGGCCCGTGCCCTCTGGTGCGGCTGGGCCTGCGGCGGAAACCTCCTCATACAGGAGCGAGCCCATGACACACCCGTGTATCCGCATGCGCCGGGGGATCGTCGTAGCCGCCGCTGTCGGGGCGCTGGTGGTGCCGGCCGCGGGAGGTGCGGCGACGGCGCTGCCGTCCTCGGCCCCCACGGCCGCCACCGGAACCGAGCCACCCTCCCCGTCCTCGTCCGGGGACGGCGTCGTCGAACTCACCCCGGCCGTGCAGCAGCAGGTCGACGAGGCCGTGCAGCGGGTCATGAAGCAGGCGAACGTCCCCGGCGTCAGCGTCGGCATCTGGACGCCCGGCAAGGGCCAGTACGTGAAGTCCTTCGGCGTCGCCGACAAGAGCACCGGGCGGGCGATGGACCCCGGTCTCTCCATGCGTATCGGCAGCGAGACCAAGACGTTCACCGTCACCGCGGTCCTCCAGCTGGTCGACGAGGGGAAGATCGGCCTCGACGACACCATCGGCGAGTACATCGACGGAGTGCCGAACGGCGACAAGATCACCCTGCGGCAGCTGGCCGGCATGCGCAGCGGGCTGTTCAACTACTCGCAGGACGAGGCCTTCTTCAAGGCCCTGACCTCCGACCCGCAGCGGCCCTTCACCCCGCAGCAGCTGCTCGACTACTCCTTCAAGCACCCCGTGCTGTTCCCGCCGGGGGAGAAGTTCTACTACTGCAACACCAACCTGATCCTGCTGGGCCTGGTCGTCGAGCAGATGAGCGGTCAGCATCTCAACGACTACATCCAGGAGCACGTCCTGGACCCGGCGGGGCTGGACCACACCCTGTTCCCCACCGGCAACGAGTTCCCGACCCCGCACTCCCAGGGCTACACGAACCAGACCGCGACCGGGAAGGTCGAGGACACCGCGGACTGGGACCCGTCCTGGGGCTGGGCGGCCGGCGCGATGATCTCCCGGCTGGAGGACCTGCGGGTCTGGGCGCGCACCGTGGCCACGGGCGTGCTGCCCGACGGTGAGCGGATGATCAGCCCCGCCACCCAGAAGCAGCGTCTGATCACACCGGCGACGCCCATTCCGGGCGCCGGATACGGTCTCGGCATCTTCAACGTGCAGGGGTGGATCGGCCACAACGGCTCGCTGCCCGGCTACGAGTCCCTCACCATCTACCTGCCGTCGGCGCGGGCGACCCTCGTCGTCGTGCTGAACACCGACATCAACTACAAGAACGAGGAGCCCAGCACCCTCTTCGGCGACGCGATCACCACGATCGTCTCCCCGGACCACATCTTCAATCTGCCGGCGGAACCAGCGGCCAGGTGAGGACGTTCAGACGGTACGAGGTATGTGCGGTCGTGGACGGGGAGGGTGAGATGCAGGAGGAAGAGCAGGCCGGCACCGCGGAGGTCCGGCGCCGGGCCCGGTTCGGCGCGCTGCCCGAGCGGGTACGCCCGCAGGACATGGTCGAGGAGCGGCCGGCCGTCCCGCGGGACCCGGCCCGGGACGCCTACGACCCGGACGAGTTCGCGGTCCGCTACGGCCTGTGAACCGGTGAAGCCGCGAAACCGGTGAGGGGCGGGCGGGGAGTGTCTCCCCGCCCGCCCCTCACGTGGCGGTGCGTCCGGCAGCGGGCTCAGGAGGCGCGGACCTCCGCGATCGTCACCGGCCGGTGCTCGTGCAGGGACAGCGTGCACGCCTCCGCGATCCAGCCCGCCTCCAGGGCGTCCTCGACGGTGCAGGGGGAGGTGCGGGTACCGGCCACCACCTCGGTGAACGCGGTGAGTTCGGCGCGGTAGGCGGCGGTGAAGCGGTCCATGAAGAAGTCGTGCGGGGTACCGGCCGGGAAGGTCACCCCGGGCTCCACCGAGCGCAGCGGCAGCTTGTCCTCCAGACCGACGGCGATCGAGTCCGTGAAGCCGTGGATCTCCATCCGGACGTCGTAACCACGGGCGTTGTGGCGGGAGTTGGAGACCACTGCGATCGTGCCGTCGTCCAGGGTGAGGATGGCGCCGGTGGTGTCGGCGTCGCCCGCCTCCTTGATGTAGTCGGCGCCCCGGTTGCCGCCCACCGCGTACACCTCCGTCACCTCGCGGCCCGTGACCCAGCGGATGATGTCGAAGTCGTGCACGGAACAGTCCCGGAAGATGCCCCCGGAGGCGGCGACGTACGCGGCCGGCGGCGGGGCCGGGTCGAGGGTGGTCGAACGGACCGTGTGCAGCTTGCCCAGCTCGCCCGCCGTCACGGCCGCCCGCGCGGCGACGAAGCCCGCGTCGAAGCGGCGGTTGTAGCCGATCTGGATGGGGACGGCACTGCCCTGGACGGCCCGGAGCACCTCCACGCCCTCGCTCATGGTCCTGGCGACGGGCTTCTCGCAGAAGACCGGGATGCCTGCCTCGACGGCGGCCAGGATCAGGCCCGGGTGGGCGTCCGTCGCCGCCGCGACGACGACGCCGTCCACCCCGGCGGCCAGCACCGCCTCGGCGGAGTCCGCGACCTCGGCGCCGAACCGCTCGGCGGCGTTCTTGGCGGCCTCCGCGAAGGGGTCGGCCACGACGAGCGACGAGACGGCGTCGAGTCCGGAGAGGGTCTCGGCGTGGAAGGCGCCGATGCGGCCGAGGCCGAGGATTCCGATGCGCATGCGCTCCGCTGCTTTCCTGGTGTGGTGGTTGCTGTCTGTTGCTGGGGCTCCGCCCCAGGCCCCGTCGCCCTCCGGGCTCGTCCTCGATCGCCGGACGGGCTCGGAGTGCCTGGGCCGGATCCAGATGCCCGGACGGCTCGGGGTTCCTGGGGGGTACCGAGGTGCCTGGTGGGACTCGGAGTGCCTGGGCGGGGTCCCGATCCCGGGCGGGCTCTGGTGCCCGGGCGGGCTCGGATGTCAGGGAGTTCGATGTCAGGGACGTTCGATGTCAGGGAGGGTCCTGTCGTCAGTCCAGGCCGCCCAGGACGTTCTGGTCCCAGTCGATCACCGAACCGGTGACCACGCCCGACCGGTCGGACAGCAGGAACACCACGAAGTCGGCGATCTCGTCCGGCTGGCCCAGCTTGCCCATCGGCAGTCGTGCGGCGGCCTGCTCGCGCCAGTCGTCCCCGGCGCCGTGGAAGGCCTTCTGGGTCGCATCCTCGCCCTCCGTGGACGTCCAGCCGATGTTGAGTCCGTTGATCCGGACCCGGTCGTAGCGGTGCGCGTGCGCCGCGTTGCGGGTCAGACCGACCAGGCCGGCCTTGGCGGCGACGTACGGCGCGAGAAACGGCTGACCGCCGTGGGCCGAAGAGGTGATGATGTTGACGACCGTGCCGGACGCCTCGCGGGCCAGCATGTCCGCGACCGCCGCCTGCATGGCGAAGAACGGCGCCTTGAGGTTGATCGCGATGTGCTGGTCGAACAGCTCGGGCGTGGTGTCGAGCAGCGTGCCCCGGGAGGTCAGCCCCGCCGAGTTCACCAGACAGTCGACACGGCCGTACCAGGCCACCGTCTCGGCCACCGCCCCCTTCGCCTGCCCGGCTTCGGAGAGGTCGGCCCGGACGAAGAGCGCCTTGCCGCCGGCGGCGGTCAGCTCCGCCACCAGGGCCTCGCCCGGCTCCGGCCGCCGCCCGGTGACGGCGACCAGGGCCCCTTCGCGGACCGCGGCCCGCGCGACGGCCGCGCCGACGCCCTGGCTGCCGCCGTTGACGAGGACGACCTTGTCGTCGAGAAGTCCCATGGAAGGGAGGTCCTTTCAGCTCGTGCGCCGCAGGGCGCCGGCCCGCAGCTCGTCCCGGAGTGCCTGCGGGGTCCACTCCTCGTGCAGCGCTCGCCGTAGGACGTCCGCCTGCGCGGGCGGGGCGAGGCCGTCGACCGGCGGGTCGCTGTCGAGGTTGGTGGGGAAGGGGTAGCCCTCGGCGCTCGCGGCGACGACATGCTCCAGCCACTCCTCGCCCACGCCCTGCGCCCGGCGCTCCAGCAGCACCGGGTAGACGGCGTTCGCCACCGCCTCCCGGTCCACGGTCTCCATCGCACGCCCGAAGGCGGAGGACACCTGGAGCAGATTGGCCATCCTGCGCACCCCGGTGGTGCGGTTGGCGCCGGCGGCGTGGAAGACGGCCGGGTTGAAGAACGCGGCGTCGCCCTTCGCCAGCGGCAGCTGGACGTGGTGCTGCTCGAAGTACTCCTGGAACTCGGGCCGTCGCCACGCGAGGTAACCGGGCTCGTAGGTCTGCGAGTACGGCAGGTACAGCGTGGGCCCGGACTCCACGGGCATGTCGCAGTGCGCGACGGCGCCCTGGAGCGTGAGCACGGGGGACAGGCGGTGGACGTGCGCCGGGTAGGCGGCGGCCCGCTCGTCGGAGAGGAAGCCGAGGTGGTAGTCGCGGTGCACGCTCTGCGCCGCGCCGCCCGGGTTGACCACGTTGACCTGGGAGGTCATCTGGTAGCCCGGGCCGAGCCAGGCCCGCGAGACCAGCGCCAGGATGTCGTTGGCGTAGTAGTCGGCGAACGCCTCCGGGTCCCGCAGGGCGGCCTTCTCCAGGGCGTTCCACACGCGGTCGTTGGCGCCGGGCCGGGCGAAGTGGTCACCGGCGGTCGTGCCCGAGGCGTGCTGCTCGGCGATCAGCGCGTCGAAGACGGCGGTGGCCCGGTCGACGACCGCCGGATCGGGGAAGGCGTCCCGGAAGACGACGACTCCGGGCCCGTCGCTCAGGGCCCGCACCAGCTCGGCGCGGACCGCGCGGGCCGTCCCCGGGGCCCGCAGGCGGTCGCTGTCGTAGACGAGGACGTTCCCCTGCACCGCCGAGGCGTGCGGGAAGTCCGCGAGGTCGGTGGTGCGCTCGACCAGCGGGCGGAAGGTGTCGAGGTCGCAGTCCTGCTCGGTCAGCCAGGTGTGGCCTCGCACGGAGGTGAAGGACATCGTCGTCCCTTCGATGGCAATGGCGGCTCGGTGCTGCCATTCTTGTCCTGACAAACCCGTCGAACAACCAGCAGGCGACCATCAAAAACCCTTCAAGCAGATCCCCTGGGAGCTTTCCGTGGGCCATCCGTTCCCCATCCGGGAGATCGCACGTCAGGCCGGTCTGAGCGAGGCCACCGTGGACCGGGTGCTCAACAGCAGGGGAGGCGTGCGGGAGTCCACCGTGCAGGAGGTCCGGCGCGCCATCGCCGACCTGGACCGGCAGCGCACCCAGGTCAGGCTCGTCGGGCGCACCTTCATGGTCGACATCGTGATGCAGGCGCCGGAACGGTTCAGCACCGCCGTCCGGGCCGCCCTGGAGGCCGAACTGCCGTCGCTGCACCCTGCCGTCCTGCGCTCCCGCTTCCACTTCCGTGAGACCGGACCGGTCCAGGAGCAGGTCGCCACCCTCGACCGGATAGCCCGGCGCGGCTCGCAGGGGGTCATCCTCAAGGCGCCGGACGTCCCCGAGATCAACGCCGCCGTCGGCCGGCTGGTCGCCGCCGGGATCCCGGTCGTCACCCTGGTCACCGACCTGCCGGCCAGCGCCCGCCTCGCCTATGTCGGTATCGACGACCGGGCCGCCGGCGCGACCGCCGCCTACCTCATGGGTCAGTGGCTCGGTGACCGTCCGGGCAATGTGCTCACCAGTCTGAGCAGCGGCTTCTTCCGTAACGAGGAGGAGCGCGAGATGGGTTTCCGCAGCGTGATGCGGGCCCGCGATCCCGAGCGCACGCTGGTCGAGATCGCCGAGGGACAGGGGCTGGACGTCACCCAGTACGAGCTGGTCCGCGCCGCGCTGGCACGCGATCCGGACATCCGCGCCGTCTACTCCATCGGCGGCGGCAACGACGCCACCCTGCGCGCCTTCGCCGACCTCGGCCGTGAGTGCGCCGTGTTCGTCGCGCACGACCTCGACCACGACAACACCCGGCTGCTGCGCGGGCACCGGCTGTCCGCCGTTCTCCACCACGACCTGCGCCACGACGTGCGCGAGGCCTGCCACACCGTGATGCGGGCGCACGGCGCGCTGCCGCCGGCCGGTCCCACGCTGCCGTCGGCGATCCAGGTGGTGACCCCCTACAACATGCCGCCCCGGCAGGCGGCCGGCTGATGCCGGGCCGCCCGCCGGGACGCGGGCTGCGCGGGCCTCTCAGTGCCGCGGCGCCGGCGTCCCGGCCGCCGGGGCGGAGCGCGCCGCGCTGCGGTAGGTGCACACGCCCAGGGCCAGCAGCCAGTAGCTGAGGACGGCGCCCATCAGGGCGGTCGTGCCCCAGCCGTTCGCCGCGTAGAAGAACGCGGGGTCGTTGCCGAAGAACAGCGAGGGCACGAAGGCCAGGTTCATCCCGGCCAGGACGTACGCCGAGCGGCCGGTCCAGCGCGGCAGCAGACGGGTGCGGCCGACGGCGAGGCCCAGCGCGGTCAGGAAGAGCGCCAGCATGAGACGGGAGATCGACCCGTAGAGGATGTAGGTGCCACTGACGTCGATGGTCGGGTCGATCGGGTGGTCGACGGCGATGACCGCGCCCGCCTCGAGCCCCATCGAGACCAGGGTGACCGTGGCGTAGACGAGGCCTGCGGCGAAGGCGATCGAGCCGGCCCACGCACGGTCCGGGGCGACGCGTGCGACCAGCTCCCGGAACGCCGTCACGAACACGACCAGGCAGGCGAGCGCGACGATCCCGACGAGCAGCCGGGACAGCACGTTGGAGTCCGGCGGCGGGCCCGAGTGGATGAAGTACAGCGGCACCTGCACGATGAGGGCGAGCGCGGCGACGACGGCGGCGAGGCCGGTCAGGCGACGGGCGACTGCTTCGGACATGGGGATCCCCCGAGTTCTCCGTGTGACGGGTCCGGTGCCGGCGGCCGCGTGCTCGTGCACGTGTCCGCCGACCCCTGAAGCCTGCCGTTCCCGGGGCGCACCGTCCCTGGGCCTGGGAACCGGATCGGGGGTGGTCCTGTCGCCACCCCTACGGGTGTACGTCCACCCAGGAGCGGCTCTCCGCGGAGCGTGTCATCGCCTCCAGCACGGTCGCGCTGTGCACCGCGTCCGCGAGCGTCGCCCCGTAGGGGGTGCCCTCGGCGACCGAGCGCAGGAAGCGGTAGGCCTCCACCACCTTCAGGTCGTCGTACCCCATGGCGTTCGCCGCGCCCGGCTGGAAGGCGCCGAACTCGCCGTCGCCCGGACCGACGTACACCGTGCTGACGGGTTGGTCCTGGTACGTGGTGCCGAGGCTGACGCCGAGTTCGTTCATCCGCCGGAAGTCCCAGAACACGGCGCCCTCGGTGCCGTGCACCTCGAAGCCGTAGTTGTTCTGCTCACCGACCGAGACCCGGCAGGCCTCCAGCACGCCCCGGGCGCCGGAGGCGAAGCGCAGCAGGCAGTTGACGTAGTCCTCGTTCTCGACCGGGCCGAGTTCGCCGCCGACGGCGAGACTGTGGCCCGCCGTCGCTCCCGTCGGGCGGGCCCGCTCGGGGACGAAGACCGCCGTGTCGGCGGTCAGGGACGTGATGTCGCCGAGCAGGAAACGGGCCAGGTCGGCGCCGTGCGAGGCCAGGTCGCCCAGTACTCCGCTGCCGCCCCGCTCCCGCTCGTACCGCCAGGTCAGGGCGCCGTCGGGGTGGGCCGCGTAGTCGCTGAAGAGGCGGATGCGGACGTGGGTGACGGTGCCGAGTTCCCCCGAGGCGATCAGGTCGCGGGCCCTCTCCACGGCGGGCGCGTTGCGGTAGTTGAAGCCGACCGCGCCCTGCACGCCCGCCTCGGCCACCGCGTCCGCCACCGCCCGGGCGTCCGGGGCAGCGAGCCCCACCGGCTTCTCGATCCAGAGGTGTTTGCCGGCCTCGGCCATCGCGACACCGATCTCGCGGTGCAGGAAGTTCGGCGCGGTGATGCTGACGGCCCGCACGCGCGGGTCGGCGGCCACCTCGCGCCAGTCCCGGGTGGCGGAGGCGAAGCCGAACTGCTCGGCGGCCGCCTCGGCCCGGCCGGGCACCTCCTCGGCGACGGTCATCAGCACCGGGCGCAGGGCCAGCCGCGGGTAGTGGTGCCGTACGCGCGCGTACGCCTGGGTGTGCACCCGGCCCATCCAGCCGAACCCGACGACGGCCACTCCCAGCCCGTCCACCATGGCAGTCACCACAGCCCTTCCTTGGACCGCTCCATCCGCTGACCAGGCCACCCTGCGGGCCGTCTGTCCAGGGTGTCAAGGCTCCGACGACCCTTTGACAACCGGTACGCCACATGGAACGGTCCAATCATGAGACCACCGACCATCCGTGACGTCGCCGACCGGGCCGGAGTGTCCAAGTCGCTGGTCTCCCTGGTGCTGCGCGGCTCCGACCAGGTGCGTGCCGAGAAGCGGGAGGCCGTTCTGCGGGCCGTGCGCGAGCTGGGCTACCGGCCCAACGAGGCCGCGCGCAGCCTCGGCGAGCGGCGTGCCCTGCCCGAGCCCCGGCCTCGCCCGGAAGGCGGGACGCCCCTGGTCGGCGTCCTGCTGCACGACCTGCGCAACCCCTGGTACGTGGACCTGCTGGACGGCCTCAACTCGCTGCTGCACGCCGGCGGCCTGCACATGCTGCTGGGCGACGCCCGGCTGCACCGGCGCGTCGGTCAGGACCCGGCGGGGCCCTTCCTGGACCTGGGAGCGGACGGACTCGTCGTGGTCGGCACGCTGCCCGACCCGGCGGCGCTGGAGACCGTCGCCGCCCGGATGCCGGTCGTCGTCGCGGCGGCCCGGGAGCCGGTGCCGGCCGGGGTGGACGTGGTGGCCAACGACGACGAGTACGGCGCCCGCCTGGTCACCGAGCACCTCGTCGGACTCGGCCACCGACGCATCGCCCATCTGACGGGCTACGGTGCCGTCGCCGACCTGCGCCGGCGCGGTTTCGAGGCGACCATGCGGGCGGCGGGACCGGCTCATGTGGCGCTGGTGGAGGCGGGGGACATGACCGAGGAGGGCGGCTACCGGGCCACGGTGCGGCTGCTCGCCCGCGCCGACCGGCCCACGGCCGTGTTCGCCGTCAACGACATGACGGCGGTGGGGGTGTTGTCGGCGGCTGGGGAACTGGGCCTGCGCGTGCCGCGTGACCTGTCCGTGGTCGGCTACGACAACACCGGCATCTCCCGGCTGCGCCATGTGTGGCTCACGACCGTGGACGGCGCCGGTCACGAGGTCGGCCGCCGGGCCGCCCGCTGTCTGCTCGACCGTATCGAGGAGCCGGGCGGAGAGGGACGGGTCCAGCTGGCCCCGCCGGTCCTGGAGGTCCGGGGCACCACGGCACGCCCGCCCGCGGTCACAGCGTGACGGCGTAGGCCTTCCGCAGCGTCTCGTGGACCGTCCAGGTCGTGCGGTCGCCCGCGCGCAGCACCGCCATGTCGCCGGGGCCGACCGCGAGCGTGGGACCGCCCTCGACCTCGATGGTGGCCGACCCGCTGATCACCACGAACAGCTCGTCCGCCTCGGTGTCGGTGACGACGCCCGGGGTGATCTGCCAGATGCCCCTGATGTGCCGCCCGTCCGCCGACTCCCACACCACCTTGCCCGTCACCTCGGGGGTGCCGGCGACGATCTGCCCCGGGTCGAGTGGCTCGGGTTCGAGGCCGGCGTCGGGGACGTGGACGACGAAGCTGTGGGGCGGGGGGCCGTCGAGGCCGCTGTCGGTGCTCATGGGGCGACCCTAGCGAGGCCGTACGTCCGCCGGGCGTGGACACCTTGTGGACTGCCGGCCCAGCCGGGAAGACACTTCGTCACGATGGGCGGCCCCTGCGGGGCGGGGTGATCGTGGAGCCCGTGGCGGACGGCACGGCGCCGGCGCGCGAACCGCGCCGGTACGACAGGCGTGAGGCTCTCCTCTTCGGCGGTGTCCATGGAGCCGTCCTCGCCGGCTCGATGGTCGCCGCGCTCAGCCAGTACGGGCACACCTCCCGCGGCAGCCGCCGCTACGACGCCGCCTGGCCGCTGGTGACCGCCTGCGCCGTGATCGTGGGTCGTGGCGAACGCGCTGATCAAGTAACCCGCACCGTCCGCGCCGTGCCCGTTCGGTGGGAACATGGCGCGGCGGAAGCACGCGCGCAATACGGCGGACAAAATTGTTGACAATCTTGTTTCGCTAGATTTAGGTTCGACAGGCACTCACTCAGGGAGGGCAACCATGCCGAAAGAAGCCCGTCCGAGCACCGGGGAGCAGGCCAAACAGCATGCGCTCGCGCAGCTGCGGCAGGCGATCCTGCACGGCGACATGGCGCCGGCCCAGCGGCTGGTGGAGAACGAGCTCGCCGAGCAGTTCGGTGTGACACGGGCCAGCATCCGCGCGGCACTCATCGATCTGGAGTCCCAGGGGCTCGTCGAACGGATCCGCAACCGCGGCTCACGGGTGCGGGTGGTGACCGTGGACGAAGCGGTCGCCATCACCGAGTGCCGCATGGTCCTCGAAGGACTGTGCGCGGCGAAGGCGGCCGTCGCGGCCAGCGACGACCAGCTGATCGAGCTGACCGACCTCGGCACGGCCATGACCAAGGCAGTCGCCGACGGCGAGCCGGTCACCTACTCCGACCTCAACCACGAACTGCACCTCCGCATCCGGGAGTTCTCCGACCAGCGGACCGCGCAGGAGCTGCTGGAGCGGCTGAACGCCCAACTGGTGCGCCACCGCTTTCAGCTGGCTCTGAGGCCCGGAAGGCCGCAGCAATCCCTGAACGAGCACCTGACCATGATCGAAGCGATCCGGGCCAGGGACCCCCAGGCGGCCGAGACGGCCGTCCGCGCCCACCTCACCAGCGTGATCGAGGCGCTGCGCGACTGATCACGGCTGCGCGGGGCGGGCGCCCACCTGTCACCAAGGAGATCTGAGAATGACCCAGGCCAACGCGCCCGCCAGCCCACCACGATCGACCCTCGTCGTCACCGCGCACGCCGGCGACTTCGTGTGGCGGGCGGGCGGCGCCATCGCCCTGGCCGCTTCCCGCGGGGAGAAGGTCACCATCGCGTGCCTGACCTTCGGCGAGCGCGGCGAGTCCGCCAAGGCGTGGCGCGAGGGCAGGAAGCTCGACGAGATCAAGGCGATACGCCGGGACGAGGCCGAGCGCGCCGCCGCCACGCTGGGCGCCGAGGTCCGCTTCTTCGACGCCGGCGACTATCCGCTCGTCGCCACGGCCGAACTGACCGACCGGCTCGTCGCCGTCTACCGGGACACCCAGCCGGACGTGGTGCTGACGCACCCGACCGAGGACCCGTACAACGGCGACCACCCGGCCGCCAACCGCATGGCGCTGGAGGCCAGGGTGCTCGCCCAGGCCATCGGCTACCCGGGCGAGGGCGAGATCATCGGCGCGCCGCCGGTCTTCTACTTCGAGCCCCACCAGCCGGAGATGAGCGGCTTCAGGCCCGAGGTGCTGCTCGACATCACCGAGGTGTGGGAGACCAAACGCAAGGCGATGGAGTGCCTCGGCGCCCAGCAGCACCTGTGGGACTACTACACCGACCTCGCCGTGCGCCGGGGCGTCCAGCTCAAGCGCAACGCCGGCCCGAACCTGGGTCTGGCGCACAAGACCATGGCCGAGGCGTACATGCGTCCCTACCCGCAGATCGCGAAGGAGCTGGCGTGAGCGGCGTGATCGTCACCGACCCGCCGAAGGCGGAGCTGAAGGACGTCGACGCGCTGGCCGGCTTCGGCGTGGCCACCGTCGGCGAGGCGCTGGGCCGCACCGGCCTGCTGAGCCCGCGGATCCGCCCGATCCAGCAGGGCGTACGGGTCGCCGGCACCGCCGTGACCGTGCTCAGCTGGCCCGGCGACAACCTCATGATCCACGCCGCCGTCGAGCAGTGCGGCGAGGGCGACATCCTGGTCGTCACCACCACCTCGCCGTCCACCGACGGCATGTTCGGTGAGCTCTTCGCGACCGCGCTCCAGCGGCGCGGGGTGCGGGGCGTGATCACCAACGCGGGCATCCGCGACACCCAGGAGCTGCGGGACATGGGCTTCGCGGCCTGGTCGCGGGCCGTGTCCTCGCAGGGCACCGTGAAGGCCACCGGCGGCTCGGTCAACGTGCCGATCGCGATCGACGGCCAGGTGATCCGTCCGGGCGACGTGATCCTCGCCGACGACGACGGCGTCGTGGTCGTCCCCCGTGAGCGTGCCCGTGCCACCGTGGCGGCCTCCGAGGCCCGCGAGGCCAAGGAGGCGCGCTCCCGTGCCGCCTTCCTCGACGGCGAACTCGGCCTGGACCGCTACGGTTTGCGGGAGACCCTGAAGCGGCTCGGCGTCGAGTACAAGACGTACGACGCGTACGCGGGGGAGTCGTCGTGACCTCCCTGCCCGAGGAGCTGCCCTGCCTGCTGATGCGGGGCGGCACCTCCAGGGGCGCCTACTTCCTCGCCGACGACCTCCCCGCCGAACCGGCCCTGCGGGACGCGCTGTTGCTGCGGGTCATGGGCAGTCCGGACGCGCGCCAGATCGACGGCCTGGGCGGCGCGCACCCGCTCACCAGCAAGGTGGCCGTGGTGTCGCCGTCAGCCGACCCGCAGGCCGACGTCGACTACCTCTTCCTCCAGGTCGCCGTGGACCGGCCGGAGGTGAGCGACCGTCAGAACTGCGGCAACATCCTCGCCGGTGTCGGACCGTTCGCCGTGGAGCGCGGGCTCGTCGCCGCGGGGGAGGAGGAGACCGCCGTCCGGATCCGCATGGTCAACTCGGGCGACTACGCGACGGCGACCTTTCCGACGCCGGGCGGCCGCGTGGACTACACCGGCGCCGCCTCGATCTCCGGGGTGCCGGGGACGGCCGCGCCCGTGGTGATCGAGTTCCCGCCGGGCGCCGGTGCGCTGCTGCCCACGGGCAACGTCCGGGACGAGATCGACGGTGTGCCGGTGACCTGTGTGGACAACGGGATGCCGACGGTGCTCGTCGCGGCCACCTCGCTCGAGGTCACCGGCTACGAGCTGCCCAGAGACCTGGAGGAGGACGTCGCGCTCGCCGACCGCCTCCGGAGGATCCGCCTGGCGGCGGGCCGGCTGATGGGCCTCGGCGACGTCTCGGACGCCACCGTGCCCAAGGTCACGCTGCTCGCCGCGCCCCGCGGCGACGGCGCGGTCACCACCCGCACCTTCATCCCGGTGCGCTGCCACCCCTCGATCGGGGTGCTCGGCGCGGCCGGCGTCGCGGCGGGCCTGCGGATCGAAGGCGGTGTGGGGGCGGAACTGGCGAGGATCGACGCCGGCAGCGACCGTGTCCGCATAGAACATCCCACCGGGTTCCTGGACATCGAGAGCAGCCTCGGGTCGACCCCCGACGGCCTGCCCTCCGCCCGCCGTACCGCCGTGGTGCGTACGGCCCGAAAGATCTTCGACGGCACCGTCTTTCCCAGGTCCGCCGAGACGGCCCCCCTGCCCGCACGCTCCCCTGGAGGTCAACGATGACTCCGCCGCTCGGCGACATCGCCCACATCGGCCATGCCCAGCTCTTCACCCCGGACCTGGACGCCAGTGTCGGCTTCTTCACCGACTACCTGGGGCTCACGGTCAACGGTCAGGACGGCGACACGGTCTACCTGCGGACCTTCGACGACTACGAGCACCACAGCCTGGTGCTCACCGCCCGCGCGGAACCCGGCCTCGGCCGGCTGGCCCTGCGCACCTCCGGTGAGGAGGCCCTCCGGCGCCGGGTCGCGGCGATCGAGGCGGCGGGCGGCACCGGTCACTGGACGGAGGACGAACCCGGCCTCGGCAAGCTGTACGTCACCACCGACCCGGACGGCCACGAGCACGCCCTGTACTGGGAGAGCGAGTACTACCGGGCGCCCGACGAGCTGAGGCCGGCGCTGAAGAACCAGCCGCAGGCCAAACCCAACCGGGGCGTGGGCGTACGGCGCCTGGACCACATCAACTTCCTCGCCGCCGACGTGCTCGCCAACTCGGAGTTCCAGCAGAACCTGCTGGGCGCCCGCCCCACCGAGCAGATCCGCCTCGACACGGGGACGGTCGCGGCGCGCTGGCTGACGTACACGAACAAGTCGTACGACGTCGTCTACACCTCGGACTGGACCGGGAGTTCCGGGCGGCTGCACCACATCGCCTTCGCGACCGACACCCGCGAGGACATCCTGCGGGCGGCCGACCTGGCCATCGACAGCAACGTGTTCATCGAGACCGGCCCGCACAAGCACGCCATCCAGCAGACGTTCTTCCTGTACGTCTACGAGCCCGGCGGCAACCGCATCGAGCTGTGCAACCCGCTCACGCGCCTCGTCCTGGCCCCCGACTGGCCGCTCGTCACCTGGACCGAGGAGGAGCGCAAGAAGGGGCAGGCCTGGGGTCTGCGGACGATCGAGTCGTTCCACACGCACGGCACCCCGCCCGTGAGCTGACCCTGTCGCCCGGGTGCGCAGGGCATCGGACCAGCGGATCAGTGGATTGTCGATGAGATTGTTGACAAAAGTGTTGACTCTATCTGGGCTGATCCTTAGCGTCTTGCGCACACCGGGTCAGCCGCACGAGCCGCGCCGGCCCTCTTCACCAGTCCCCTCCAGGAAACGTCTCCTGGACGAGAGGAAAACAACGATGTCCTCCTCCCCCGCTCTGTCCGCCCGCGGCAGCAGACTGGCCCTCCTGGTCGTCGGTCTGTGCTGGCTGGCCGTGCTCTTCGACGGCCTCGACATGTTCATCTACGGCTCGGTGCTGCCGCACCTGCTGGAGACGAAGACCTTCGGCCTCACTCCGGACACCGCCGGCGACCTCGGCAGCTACGCCACCTTCGGCATGCTGATCGGCGCCCTCACGGCGGGCACCGTCGCCGACCGGATCGGGCGCAAGAACCTGATGGTCGGCTGCGTGGTCCTCTTCTCGCTGGCCTCCGGCGTGTGCGCGATGGCGGGCAGCGTCGAGATCTTCGGCCTCGGCCGGACCCTGGCGGGGGTGGGCCTCGGCGGCCTGCTGCCCACCGCGATCAGCATGGTCTCCGACTACGCCCCGCGCGGCCGCGGCGCCCTCGTCATCGGCCTGCTGATGACCGCCCACCACGCAGGCGGCATCCTCTCCGCCTACGTCGCCAAGTGGCTCATCGACCCGGTCGGCTGGCGGGCCGCGTTCTGGGTGTGCGTGCTCCCGCTGCTCTTCGCCCCGGTGCTCGCCAAGCTGCTGCCCGAGTCGCTGAGCTTCCTCGTCGCCAAGGGCCGTACCGGAGAGGCCCAGGAGCTGGCCACCCGCTACGACGTCGAACTGCCCGCCGACAGGTCCGGCAAGCAGGGCGCCGCCGACCGCTGGAACGCGCTGAAGAACCTCTTCCGCGGCGGTGAGTGGACCCAGACCCTGCTGTACTGGCTGGCCTCCTTCGGCGGACTGCTCCTCGTCTACGGCGTCGCCACCTGGCTGCCCACGCTGATGCGCGCCGAGGGCTACGAGCTGGGGTCGGCCCTGTCCTTCGTGATCGTCTTCAACCTCGGCGGCATCGTGGGCATGCTGGTCGCCGGGCGCGCCGCGGACCGGTTCGGCGCCCCGCGCATCTCCGCCGTCTGGTTCGCGCTGACCGCGGCCGGCGTGTTCCTGCTCAGCATCCACATGCCGATGAGCGTGACGATGATCGTCGTCTTCTTCACCGGTGTCTTCCTCAACAGCGCCCAGACGATGATCTACGCCACGGTCTCCATCCGCTCCGACGCGGACAACCGGGCCACCGCCGTCGGCTGGACGTCCGGCATGGGCCGCTTCGGCGCCGTCTTCGGTCCGTGGCTCGGCGGTCAGCTGCTCGCCTCGAACAACGGCGACTGGGGCTTCACCGCGTTCGCGATCGCCGGCCTGTCGTCGATGGTCTTCATCGGCATCGCCGCGCTCCGCAGCTCCCGGCAGACTCCGCGCGGCGCCGACCAGGAGCTGGTGGGCGCCCACTGAGCGAACGGACGCACGGCAGTCACCGGGGGCGAGGACGGACGCCGGCCACCGCACGAGGTGCGGGGGCCGGCGTCCGGCGTGTCCGGCGCAGGCCCGCGCCGGGACGGTGGCGGGGGGTTCGCCGACCGCGGAGACTGCGCGGGTCCGGGTGCCCGCCTGGGTGGTGCGCGGCGACCGCGGCGGGACCGGCCTGAGGTCCGGGGAGCGACAGGGCCTTTCGGCCTTCCCGCACCTGCGCACGGTCACCGTGCCCGACGCGGGGCACCTTCTCCTCGTCGCGCAACCGGCCTCGGTCGCCGCGGTCGTCGCGGAAGCGGTCAGGGCGTCGGTGCGCTGACGGCCGTCCCCGGCCGGTCCGGGCCCCTCCTCAGTCGTCGGAGCCCATCCGGTCCTGGGCGGACAGGTGTTCCACCGTCCGGCCGGTCTCGGTGAACGTGCGCGTCACCCGGCCCGAGGAGTACACCCACAGGATCCGCAGCGGGCGGTCGCCGGTGTTGCGGAACAGGTGCGGAACCGGGGAGGGCACGTACGTGGTGTCGTACTGCTGCAGCTTCGTCGTCTCGCCGTCCACCCACACCTCCGCCTCGCCCTCGAGGATCGTCACGTGCTCGTCGCAGTTGTGCGAGTGCAGCGGGGCTCCGGAACCGACCGGGTAGACGCTCATCCCGCTGGTGATCCGGTTCTCCCCGTTCGCCGACGAGGTGGTGACGAGCGGTGTCGTCACGACCGCGCCGCCGCGGTCGAGCAGGGGGACGGACGCGGCCTTGATGATGGTGGTCATGCCGGACGACGTTAGGTCGCCGTCCGGTGAATGGGGGGCCTCCGGCGTGCAGTTTTACGTTGCGCTCCGAGGTGGGTGAGCTTCTCGGACACGGCTGTACCTTCCTGGCACCGCACGGATTCACGACCCGTGCCCGTCATGCGCCGGAAAGAAAAGGCAGGTAACGGCCGGATGAGGCTCCCCGTTCTCGACGAAGAGGAAATGGATGCGCGGCAGCAGGAACTGGCCGCGCGGATCGCCGGCCGCCGCGGCGCGGTGCGCGGTCCCTTCCGGGTCTGGCTGCACAGCCCGGAGATGTGCGAACGGGCCGAGTCGCTCGGCGCGTTCGCCCGCTTCGACTGCTCGCTGCCCCGGCATCTGCGCGAGCTGACCCTGCTGATGGCCGCCCGCAACTGGGACGCGCAGTACTCCTGGAACGCCCATGTGCACCAGGCCGTCGAGGCCGGCGTCCCGCAGGCCGCCGTGAAGGCGATCGCCGAGAAGCGCGAGGCGGTCTTCGACAACGAGGCGGACCAGGTCTTCTACCGGTTCTGCCGGGAGATCCTCGACGAGCACTTCGTCACCGACGCCACCTTCGCGGCGGCGCTGGAGCACTTCGGCCCCAAGGGCCTGGTGGACACCATCGGCGCGCTCGGCAACTTCACCATGCTCGGCATGTGCCTGAACACCTTCCAGGTGGACCTCCAGGCCGACAAGGAGCCGCCCTTCCCCGACATCCGCGGCCACGGCCGCGTGACCCCCGAGGGCGACCGGCCGTGACCGCCGTACTGCGCGCCCGGGGCGTCACCAAGAGCTTTGGCGGGGCGGCCGCGCTGAAAGGCGTCGACCTCCACCTGTACTCCGGCGAGGTCCACGCCCTGATGGGCATGAACGGCGCCGGCAAGTCGACCCTCGTGCAGGTGCTGTCCGGCGTCCACCAGGCCGACGCCGGCACGATCGAGGTCGACGGGCGGGAGCAGCACGGGCTGACGGTGCGCCGGGCGCGCCGGCTGGGCATCTCCTCGGTGCCGCAGCGCCGCGAGCTGGCGATGGGCCTGAGCGTCGCCGAGAACATCCTGCTCGGCGACCTGCCGACGCGGGGGCCTGCCGTGCGGTGGAAGGCCGTCAGGGAAGAGGCCCGCACGGCTCTCGCCGCCCTGGGCATCGCCGTCGACGTGGAGCGCGCCGCCGGTTCGCTCACCGTCGCCGAGCAGACCATGGTCGAGGTGGCCCGCGAGGTGCGGCGCGGCGGCCGGGTGCTGATCCTGGACGAGCCGACCGCGTGTCTGAGCGCCAAGGACGCCCACCGGATCCGCGCCCTGGTGCGCACCCTGCGCGACGAGGGCGTCGCCGTCGTCTACATCTCGCACTACATCGACGAGGTCATGGCCGTCGCCGACCGCCTCACCGTCCTGCGGGACGGCGCCGTCGTGACGAGCGCGCCCGCCGCCGAGCTGGACGACGCGGGACTCGTGCGCGCCATGGTCGGCCGGGACGTCGTCTCCACCCGCCCCGAACGCCCCCTGCCGAAGGACGAGGTCGGCCTCGCCGTCAGGGGGTTGAGTCACGGCCGGGCCATCCGGGACTTCACCGTCGAGGTGCGCAGGGGCGAGATCGTCGCCGTCCTCGGGCCCGCCGGGGACGCCCAGTCCCGGCTGTTCGACCTGCTCTCCGGACGGCGGCGCCCGGAGGCCGGCGCCCTGCACGTCGACGGCAGGGCCGTGCCCTTCGGCCGGGTCCCGGCCTCGCTCGCCAGCGGCCTGCGCTGCGTCACCGGCGACCGCCGCACCCTGGGCCTGGTCCCGGGCATGTCGCTGGACGAGAACCTGATGCTCGCCGACGACCGGTTCGCGCGCCGCCGTCTGCACCGCCGAGGCCGACTCGCCCGCCGGGCCGCCCCGTTGCGCCACAGCTACGGAGTCAGGGCACTGTCCGGCAACCCGCCGGTGAGCGCGCTGTCGGGCGGCAACCAGCAGAAGGTGCTGCTCGGCAAGTGGCTGGAGACCTCACCGGCCGCGTGCTTCCTGGAGGACCCCACCAACGGCGTGGACATCGCGGCCATGGCCGACATCCACACCCTCCTCGACGACCTCGCCTCCCGGGGAGTGGCCGTCCTGCTCGCCTCCTCCTCGGCCGAGGAGGTCATGCGACTGGCCGACCGGGTCGTCGTCGTGAGCGCCGGCCGCACGGTCGCCGAACACGACATCACCGCCATCACCCGCGACGAACTCGTCGCCACGGCCCTCGGAGGTCAACCGCAGTGAGCGCAAAGACACTTGGCGATGCCCCCGGCGTGTCCGACCCGCCCGAGGTTCCCCCGTCCCGCTTCACCCCGGGCAGGGTGCGCGATCTGCCGCACGCCGGGCTGATCGCCGTGCTCGTCCTGGTCGTGGTGTTCACCGCCGTACAGAGCGAGACGTTCGCCACCGACCGCAACATCGTCAACATCCTCGGCCAGGTGAGCGTCAACGCCGTGCTCGCCGCGGGGCTCACCCTGCTCATGACCGCGGGCGGCATGGACTTCTCGATGGGCAGCAACGTCGCCGTCACGGCCGCCGTGTCGGCGAGGCTGCTCGCCGACGGCCGGCCCACCGGCTACGCCGTCGTCGTCGCGCTGCTGCTCGGCACCGCCGTCGGACTCGTCAACGGGCTGGTGGTGACCTTCACCGCCGTGGCGCCGTTCGTCGTGACGCTGGCCTCGGCCACCCTGCTCGACGGCGTCGCGCTCCTGGTCCACGACGGCTCCACCCTCTCCATCGGCGCCCGGATGTCCGCGCTCGGCAACGACAAGGTGCTCGGCGTGCCGTATCTGCTGATCGTCGCCGTCCTGGTGCTGACCGTGACGGCGCTCGTCATGCGGTTCACCGTGTTCGGCCGGGACGCCTTCGCCATCGGCGGCAACGAGCACGTGGCCCGTCTCAGCGGCATCAACGTCACCGCCCGCAAGCTCACCCTGTACGGCCTCACCGGCACCCTCTCCGGACTCGCCGGCCTGATGCTGCTGTCCCGCCTGGGTTCCTCCAGCCCGGGCGGCACGGCCGGGCTCTCGCTCCAACTGGCCGTGGTCGCCGCGGTGGTCATCGGCGGCACCTCGCTGGCCGGCGGGCACGGCACCGTCCTCGGCACCGCGCTCGGCCTGGTGCTGCTCGGCGTGGTCGCCAACGCGCTGAACCTCCTGGACTTCTCCAGCAACTACCAGCCGGTCTCCGTCGGCGCCGTGCTGCTCGTCGCGGCCGTCGCCAACGAGATGCACAAGGCCCGCTCGGGCTCGGCGCGCCACTGACCTCCCTGTCGTTCATGCCTCGTCCGAAAGGCGTTTCACCATGAGACTCACCGCCCGTTCACGCAGGGCACTGTTCGCCACCGTCACCGGCTCTGCCCTGGTGCTGACCGGCTGCGGCAACGGCGACAGCGGCAGCGCCGACAGCGTCTCCCTCGGCTTCGTCAACGGTGGCGACACCAACTTCCACAGCTGTCTGCAGAAAGCCGTCGAGGGCCGGGCGAAGACCGCCGGAGCGAAGGTCTACACGGCCAACTCGCACCAGAACGCCGGGACCGAGCTGTCCAACATCGAGGACATGATCTCCCGCGACGTGAGCGCGCTGATCGTGCAGACGGTCAACGTCGACGCGCTCAAGGGCGACATCGCCAAGGCGAAGGCCTCGGACATACCGATCTATCTGACCTCCGTGTCCACCAGTGACGCCGCCGACATCCTCGGTGCGGCCGTCGTCGACCTCAAGAAGGTCGGCAGCCTCGACGCGGGCTGGATCGCCCAGGACGCGGGCACGAAGCCGGTCCAGGTCGGCATCGTGGCGGGGGCTCCGGGCGCGGCCTCGGACCTGCTGGTGGGCGGCTTCAAGGGCGCCCTCCCGGCCACCGCCGAAGTCGTCGCCGAGCAGCCGGGCATGTTCAATCCCGCGAAGGCCCAGGACGTCGCGGAGAACATGATCCAGGCCGATCCCGACCTGGACTACGCGTTCGTCGCCAACGAGGAGATGGCCTTCGCCGTGCGCAAGGCGTTCGACGCCGCCGGCGCCGAGGACGTCAGGATCGTCACCGTGAACGGGACCGACGAGGGCCTGGCCGCCGTCAGGAGCGGCGAGTTCTCGGCCACCGTCGCGAACTCGGCGAAGACGATCGGCGAGACGGCCGTGAAGAACGCCGTCGGACTGCTTGCCAAGGAAAAGGTTGACAAGATTGCCAACATTCCTCTTCTGTTGGTCACCGAGGACAACCTGAGCGAGGCGCCCCAGTACTGCCCGAAGTGAGGGCCCCACCGGGAAGCGGTGCCTGCCGGCGCCCCGGTTGTTCCGAGCCGCAGGAATGCTCCCGTTCTCGACGCCGCGGGCGGGAGCCGCAATCGGAGGAAACATGGACCGCTTGCTGCTGATGCACAGTTTCGTCACTGTCGCCCAGGCCGGAAGCTTCAACGGAGCCGCCAAGAAACTGGGCTCCTCCGGGTCGCTGGTCTCACGGCACGTGGCCGAGCTGGAACGACAGGTGGGGGTCCGCCTGGTCAACCGCACCGCCCGTTCGGTGAGCCTCACCGAGCCGGGGCTGAGGTACGCGGAGTTCGCCTCCCGCATCCTCGACGAGATCGACGCGCAGGACGCGGCGCTCGCCGGCTCGCACGACCGGGCCGAGGGCACCCTCAGCATCATCTGCCCGAAATGGATAGGCAGCCTGGACCTGGGCGACGCGATCGCCGCCTTTTCCGCGGCCCATCCGAAGATCCAGGTCCGTTTCGAACTCGGCGGAATGTCCGACCGCACCTACGATTTCCTGGACAGTGGATTCGACGTCGCTTTCCACACCCGCGACCTCCGGGATTCCAGCGTCCGATTGAAGAAGATCTCCTCCCTGCCCTTCGTGCTGTGCGGATCGGCGGAGTACATCGAACGCCGGGGCGGCCTCGCGCATCCCAACGACATCGCGGGCCACGACTGCCTGGTGCACGTCAACGACCCGGTCTGGCGCATCGGCCACGGCCACGCGAGCACCCTGCACAAGATCCGCAACATCGCCTTCTCGTCCAACTCCTATCTGGCCCTCCAGAAGGCCGCCGTGCACGGCCGGGGCATCGCCCTGCTCCCGCAGCGCCCGGCCTACGACGACCTGGTCTCCGGCGCCCTGCGGGCACTGCTGCCGGAACTGGCCGTACCCGACCGACCGCTGTACGCCATCTACGGCCCCGGACAGGACACCCCGCGCAAGATCAGCGTGTTCCTGGACTTTCTCTCCGCATGGTTCTCGCAGAACCCGATCCCCACGATCCGGTAGCCGACGGCAGGCGCAAACAAGAGTTGCGCATCGGGCGGAGCCGGAGCCATTGAGGCCCCGGCCGCCCCGAACCTACGCTCACCAGGCGACCCGGAAACGAGGAATCCATGGGAATCCAGAGAATCGAATCGGTCACCTACGGCATCGACGACCTGGACGAATGCGTCCGGTTCTTCGAGGACTTCGGTCTGTTCCTGGTGGAGCGGACCGAAGAACACGCCGTGTTCGAGACCCTCGCCGGGCAGACACTCCACCTCGACACCGCGCCCGACCCGCTGCTGCCCCCGCCGGTGGAGGACGGGCCCACCCTGCGCGAGGTCGTCTGGGGCGTCGACACCCGGGCGGAGCTGACCCGGCTGGCCGCGGCCGCCGGCCGGCGCCGCGCGGTGCGCGAGAGCGCCGACGGCGTCCTCCACACCGCCGACCTCAGCGGCTTCGGCGTGGGCCTCACCCTCGCCCGGCCGAAGCAGGTCGCCGTCGCCGTCCGTCCCGCCAACACGACGGGCGACGTCAACCGGTGGAACACCGCCCTGGAGCCGCTCACCCGCGCCCACCCGCTGCGCATGTGCCACGTGGCGCTCAACATCGCCAAGTCGGGCAGGGACGAGGCGGTCGCCTTCTACACCGACGTCCTCGGCTTCCGCCCGACCGACATCGTCGAGCCGATGGGCGTCTTCCTGCAGGCCCCCGGCGACGACGACCAGCACACCATGCTGCTCTGCCACCGCCCGGACCGGGTGGGCGTCAACCACATCGCCTACGAGGTGCCCGGCTTCGACGATGTCGTCGAAGGCGGCAACCACATGATCGACAAGGGCTGGCGGGAGGCCCGCCGGCTCGGCCGCCACACCGTCGGCTCGAACGTCTTCCGCTTCCTGCACGCCCCCTGCGGAGGCCGCGTCGAGTACGCCGCCGACATGGACCGCGTCGACGACGCCTACGGGACCCGCGTCCACGCGACCACCCCGCCGCACCACATCTGGGCGCTGCGCACCCACCGCGACCAGGACGCCACCACCGCCTCCTGAGCCGTCGCAGCCTCACCGACTCTCCACCCTGAGAGGGCACCCACCCATGACCACCGACCACGGCTACCCCGCCGTCCGCCTCCACATCGCGGGCGAGTGGTGCCAGGGCGGCACCGGACGTACCGCCCCGATCGTGAACCCGGCCACCGAGGAGGTGATCGGCGAAGTACCCCTGGGCGCCCCCGCCGACCTGGACCGCGCGCTCGAAGCCGCCGCGGCGGGCTTCAAGGCGTGGCGCGCGACGCCGGTGGCCGAGCGCACGGCCGTCCTGCACACCGCCGCCGACCTGCTGACCGAGCGCGCCGCCGAGGCCGGCCGGATCATGACCCTCGAGCAGGGCAAGCCGCTCGCGGAGGCCACCGGCGAGGCCCGCCGGGTGGCCGGCACCCTGCGCTGGCACGCCGACGACGCCCGCCGCGCCTACGGCCGGATCATCCCCGCCGAACCCGGCACGCTCCTGACCGTCCGCCGTGAGCCGATCGGCCCGGTCGCCGCCTTCGTGCCGTGGAACTTCCCGGCGGGCGGCCCGATGCGCAAGATCTCCGCCGCGCTCGCGGCCGGCTGCTCGATCGTCGTCAAGGCCTCCGAGGAGACCCCGGCCACCGCCGTGGAACTGGTGCGCTGCTTCACCGACGCGGGGCTCCCGGCCGGAGTGCTGAACCTCGTCTTCGGTGAACCCGCCGAGGTCTCCGCCCACCTGATCGCCTCCCCCGTGGTACGCATGGTCGCCTTCACCGGCTCGGTGCCGGTCGGAAAGCTGCTGGCCGCGCAGGCGGGCCAGGTCATGAAGCCGTCGCTGATGGAACTCGGCGGCCACGCCCCGGTGATCGTCTGCGCCGACGCCGACCCGGTGCGGGCCGCGCGCAAGGCCGCCCGGGCCAAGTTCGCCAACGCCGGCCAGGTCTGCACCTCGCCGAGCCGCTTCCTCGTCCACGAGAGCCTCGTGGCGGAGTTCACCGCCGAGTTCGTGAAGGTGGCCGAGGCGGTGGTCGTCGGTGACGGCCTCGAGCCGGGCACCACCATGGGCCCGCTCGCCAACGAACGCCGGCTGAAGTCCCTGGAGCGGCTCACCGCCGACGCCGTCGCGCGCGGCGCCGAGGTCCTCACCGGCGGCGAACGGCCCGACCGGCCCGGATACTTCTTCGCGCCGACCGTCCTGACCGACGTGCCCGAGGACGCGGAACTGCTGCACGAGGAGCCGTTCGGGCCGATCGCGCCGATCCTGCCGTTCAGCGACCTCGACGCGGCCCTCGAAGCCGCGAACGCGCTGCCGTTCGGCCTCGCCGCCTACGGCTTCACCGGCTCCGCCGCGACCGCCGAGAAGCTCTCCGCCGAGCTGGAGGCCGGGATCCTCTCGCTCAACCACTGCGGCGGCTCCGTCCACGAGGCGCCCTCCGGCGGCGTCAAGGACAGCGGCTACGGCCGGGAGGGCGGGCCGGAGGCGCTGGACGCCTACCTGGTCACCAAGCGCGTCTCCCACCAGCTGGCGCCATGAGGTACGCACGGCTCGCGGTCGACGGCCGGGCGCGGTGGGGCAGGGTGGGGGAGACCGAGGTGGAGCTGCTGTCCGGCTCCCCGCTGGAGGGCGAGCCCGACACCGTCGGGACGGTCCGGCGCGACGCGGCCGACTGGCTGCCGCCGGTCGTCCCGCCCGTGTTCTACGCGGCCGGCCTGAACTACGCCCGCCACATCGAGCACGCGGCCCGGCTCGGCAACCCGGCCGCCGTCCTGCCGGGCCGCCCGGAGGTCGGATACCGCGCCAACAACGCGCTCACCGGCCACCGTTCGCCGATCGTGAAGCCGGCCGGGGCCGACGGGCGGTTCGAGGCCGAGCCCGAACTCGTCGCCGTCATCGGCCGCACCGTCCGGCACGCCTCCTACGAGGAGGCACGCGCGTCGGTCTTCGGCTGGACCATCGGCAACGACGTCAGCGCCCGCACCTGGCAGCACCGGGACCGCACCCTGTGGCGCAGCAAGAACAGCGACACCTTCAAGCCGATGGGGCCGTGGATCGAGACCGACGTCGACGCCCTGGCGCAGACGACCACCGTGCGGGTCAACGGCGCGGAGCAGACCTCGTTCCGCACCGGCGACATGGTCTTCGACCCCTTCGACTTCATCGTCGAGATCACCGAACACATCACCATGCGGCCCGGGGACGTGCTGTGGATGGGCGCCGAGTCGGCCTGCCGGATCGAACCCGGGGACACCGTGGAGATCGAGATCAGCGGCATCGGTGTGCTGTCCAACCCCGTTCACCTCGAAGGGAACCATCAGTCATGAGCGCGGAACCCCGCTACATCCACCACGTCAACTTCCCCACCACCGACCCCGACCGGACCGCGGAGTGGTACACGAAGGTCTTCGGCATGAAGCGGATCATGCCGAAGTCCAACACCCGCGTCGTGCTGATGACCCGCGGCAACTTCGACCTGCACTTCACCCCGGTCGAGGAGATGGAGCGCATGGCGCCCTATCACTTCGCCGTCGAGGTCGACGACTGGGACGACTTCCTGGCACACCTCGCCGAGCTCGGCGTCCGGCACACCCGGCCCGTCCAACGCCCCGAGAACCAGTCGAAGTTCTGCTACATCCACGACCCCGACCACACCATGATCGAGCTCGTGCACCACGCCAAGCGCCCCAACTGATCGCCCCCGTAGAGGAGTTCCCTCCCATGCCCCTCGCCGACTCCGACGGCACCTCCCTCTACTACGAGCGCCACGGCAGCGGTCCGGCGATCCTGTTCGTGCACGGCAGCGGCGGCCACCACGCCGCCTGGTGGCAGCAGGTCGCCGCCCTGCGCGACGCGTTCACCGTGGTCACCGTCGATCTGCGCGGCTTCGGCGGATCCGACTCGTCCATGGCGGAGTTCGACGGCCAGGACTTCCCCGGTGACGTCGTCGCCGTCCTCGACCAGGAGGACCTGACCGACGTCATGCTGGTCGGACAGTCCATCGGCTCCGTCGCCGCCCTGCGAGCCGGCCTGCTGCGCCCTGAGCGCGTCTCCTCCGTCGTCCTCGGCCACTCGCTGGGCGGCATCAGCCACCCGGAACTGAGGGAGCTGGCCGCCGCCGACCGGGCCGAGGCCGTGAAACTCCCGGTCCTCGACCGGCTGCTGACCAAGACGTTCCAGCGGGAGCGCGCCGACCTCACCTTCCTCTTCCAGCAGATGGGCACCTTCAACGTGGCCAGGATGCAGGACCTGCGCAACCTCGACACCAACGGCCCCTCCCTGGAGGAGATCGAGGCCTCGGGGGTCAAGGTCGCCTTCCTCGCGGGCGAGCGGGACGCCGTACTGAGCGTCAGGACGGTGACCCGCGCCCACGAGCTGCTGGTCGGCTCGCACCTGGAGATCGTCCCGGGCGCCCCGCACTCCATGTACTGGGAGACGCCCCAGGCCTACAACGAGGCCGTCGCCCGTCTGCGCCGCACCCTCACCGCACCGGAGGAAGCCGTATGAGCAGCCTGACCCTGGCCGCCGCCGAGGAGATCGTCGAGGCCGCCACCGAGCGCGCCCGGGCCGTGGGCAAGGCGGTGAGCGTCGCCGTCGTGGACGCCGGCGGCTTCCCCGTCGCCATCCGCCGCTCCGACGGGGCCCGCCCCCTCACCCCGGACATCGCCCGCGCCAAGGCGTACACCGCGGCCGTCATGCAGCGGCCCGGCACCATGCTGAAGAAGTGGCAGGAGAGCCAGCCCGTCTTCTTCGCCCAGCTCTCCCAGCTGCCGGGCGCGGCGCTGCCGATCATGGCCGCCGAGGGCAGCGTCACCATCAAGAAGGACGGCGAGATCGTCGGCGGCCTCGGCATCGCCGGCGGCACCGCGGACGAGGACCAGACCATCGCCGACGAGGTGCTCGCCTCCCTCGGCTACGAGCTGGAGTTCGCCGCCTGGGGCGGCCCGGCCGGGCCCGGAAAGGACGCGTGACCCATGGCGGACACGTTCAACTACCGCATCGACC
Organism: Streptomyces rishiriensis; assembly: GCF_030815485.1. Taxonomy (NCBI): domain Bacteria; kingdom Bacillati; phylum Actinomycetota; class Actinomycetes; order Kitasatosporales; family Streptomycetaceae; genus Streptomyces; species Streptomyces rishiriensis. The sequence continues at coordinate 7,234,572 of NZ_JAUSWV010000002.1, forward strand.
ACCACGGCAGTCTGGTCCGCCCCGCCGAGCTGGTCGCCGCCCGCGCGGCCGGCGACCCCGAGGCGCTGGCGGCCGCCGAACGCAAGGCCGTCGAGGAAGCGGTCGTCCTGCAGCGCCGGCTCCGCTCGACCGTGGTCACCGACGGCGACTTCCCCCGCGAGGACTTCCGCGGCGCCGTCCTCGACGCCGTGACGGGATTCCGCCGCACCGGCGAGGTCGGTGCGGACGGTCTGGCCGGCTGGGTCGCCGAGTCCCTGCCCAAGGCGGACGGCCCGCTGCTCGCCGACCGGGCCGAGCTGCTCACCGCGCTGACGGTGATCGCGCCCAAGGTCTCCCTGCCCTCCCCGGCGTACCTCGCCGCGACCACCTACCGTCCCGGCCTCGGAGTGGCCTCCGCACGCGAACTGGGCGAGGCCCTCGCGGAGATCATCCAGGCGGAGACAGAACTGCTGGTGTCGAAGGGGGTACGTCTGCTCCAGCTCAACAACCCTTTGCTGCTGGGCCAGTTGTCGACCGAACCGGCCGACCCGGGCGCGCTGTCCTTCGAGGACGCCCTCGCCGTCGACGCCCTCGCCGTACGCCTGGCGACGCGTCCGGAAGGCGTACGGATCGGGGTCGCCCCCGGCCACGCCGCCCCCGCCGCCGTGGACCGGGCGCGTGCCGAGCGACTGTACGGCGCGATACCGGCCGACCGCTGGATCCTGCCCTTCGACCAGGGCACCGACGCCGAGCTGGACCTCGTCCGGGCGCTGCCCGAGGACCGGGACGTCTGCCTGGGCGTGGTCGACGCGACGGTCCCCGAACTCGAGGACGTCGACACGGTGATGGCCCGGATCGACGCCGTCGGCGCGTTCAAGGATCTCGAGGACGCGGCCGTGTCGCCGTCCCGGGGCTTCGCCGACGTGGCGAGCCGGCCGCTGCTGACGGCGGAGCAGCAGCGCGGGAAGATCGTGCTGGTGGAGACGGTCGCCCGCTACGTGTGGGGCAACGAGTTCTGATCGCGGCGGACAAGGGCCGGGCGCCCCCGGGGGAGTTGCCCGGCCCACGCTTTACCGCACGCGTCCTGGGACGCCTCGCCCCTACAGCGTCTCGGCGAAGGTGACCGTCCGGTCCGTCAGCAGCGGCCACACGGTCGCCACGATCAGCTCCTGGAAGTGCTCGGCCGCCTTGTGCGCCTCGAACCCGGCCCGGTCCGCGTACCGCTCGTACAGCAGGAAGCCACCGGGCCGCCCCTCGACCGCGTGCACCTCGTACCCCTCGTTGGCCGGCTCGGCACGGGTGCGTTCGCGCACCCGGAGCAGCGCGGCGCGGACGGCGTCCTCGTCGGCGGGGGCGCAGCGGTAGTGGGCGACGACGGCATAGGACATGTCCGGTTCTCCTCGGCGGTTCGGCGGTTCGGCGGTTCGGCGGGTCGGCGGTTGACGGGTCGGCGGGTCGGCGGAGGCCCGTCAGGCCTTCGGCCTGCCGATTCCAGCATGGATGAGGCCCGCCCCCACCCGCGCGCGGCGCAACCAATGCCTGCTGTCACAGAGCTGGCGGCACCGCCCTGACGTGGTGTGTCGTCACAGTCCGCACCCTGGCCGACAAAGGAAGTGACCCGACATGCGTACCCTGGAAACCCTCGTGGGCGGGGAGTGGGTGGCGAGCGCCGACTGGATCGACGTCCTCGACCCCGCCGACGTCCGCACCCCCGTCGCCCGCGTTCCGGCCCTCACGGCCGAGGACGTCACCCGTGCCTTCGACCACGCCGAGCGGGGGTTCACGCTCTGGAAGCGCACCAGCCCCTTCGAGCGGTCCCGGGTCTTCACCGACGCGGCCCGGCTGATCCGCGAACGGGTCGAGGAGATCGCCGCCGACGTGACGGCGGAGAACGGCAAGACCCTGACCGAGGCGACCGGCGAGACCCTCAAGGCGGCCGACTTCCTGGAGTACTACGCCGGTCTCGCCCGCCAGGGCTACGGCACCCTCCTGCACGACGTCCGGCCCCACCACCGCACCCACACCCAGCGCGAGCCGATCGGCGTGATCCTGGTGATCAGCCCGTGGAACGACCCGCTGATCACGCCCGCCCGCAAACTCGCCCCGCTGCTCGCTACCGGCAACGCGGCCGTGTTCAAGCCGGCCACCGACACCCCGGTCTCCGGCCTGCACTTCGCCCGCGCCCTGCACGACGCCGGACTTCCCGCGGGCGTGCTGAACGTGGTGACCGGCCGGACCGCCGAGATCGAGGAGGCACTCCTCGACGACTCGCGGATCGCCGGGATCACCTTCACCGGCTCGAACGCCGTCGGCAACCGCATTCGACGCCGTATCGCCGACCGCAACGTCCGCTTCCAGGGCGAGTTGGGCGGAAAGAACGCCTCGGTGGTACTCAAGGACGCCGATCTCCGGGCCGCCGCGAAGGCCGTCGTCGCGGCGTCGTTCGGACAGGCCGGCCAGCGCTGCACCGCCACCAGCAGGGTCGTCGTCGAGCAGCCGGTGTACGAGGAGTTCACCCGGCTGCTGGTCGCCGGGGTCGAGGGACTGAAGGTCGGCCCGGGCAGCGACCCGGCGACCACGCTGTGCCCGCTGGCCGGCGTGAAGCAGCGCGACGGAGTGCTCGCCGCCCTGGCCGGGGCGGTCGAAGAGGGCGCCACGGTCCTCACCGGCGGCCACGCCGACTCCGAGGGCGGGCGCGTCTTCGGGTGCTATGTGCAGCCGACCGTGCTCGGGGACGTCACCCCCGGGATGGCGATCTGGCGGGAGGAGGTCTTCGGGCCGGTGCTCGTCCTGCGCACGGTCGACGGCTTCGACGCGGCCGTCGAGGCGGTCAACGACTCGGGATACGGCCTCGCCGCCGCCGTCTTCACCCGCGACCTGGCCCACGCCCACCGCTTCGCCGACGAGGCCGAGTGCGGACAGGTCGCGGTGAATTCCACCACCACCGGCTGGGACGTCCACCTGCCCTTCGGCGGATTCCACGATTCCGGCACGGCCTACAAGGAGCAGGGCGAGGAAGTCCTGCGTTTCTCGACGCGCGTCAAGACTGTCGCCGTGCACTTCGGCGGCTGAGGATCAGGAGCAGCGACGAGACGAAGAGAGGAGCGTTCGATGGCTGACGAGACGATCGGCATCGCCGGCGCCGGCATCGTGGGGCTGGCGACGGCCCGGGAGATCGCCCTGAGCAGGCCCGGCACCCGGGTCGTGGTCTTCGAGAAGGAGCGGGAGGTCTCGCTCCACCAGACCGGCCACAACTCGGGCGTCGTGCACGCCGGCATCTACTATCCGCCCGGCAGCCTCAAGGCCGAGCTGACGGTACGGGGCGTGGCCCTGCTGCGCGCGTACTGCCAGGACCGCGAGCTGCCGTACCTCGAGATCGGCAAGCTGGTCGTGGCGGTCCGCGAGGACGAACTCGGCAGGATGGAGGCCCTCTACGACCGGGCCAGGAACAACCACGTGCCCGACCTGCGGAAGGTCTCGCGCGAGGAGATCCGGGAGATCGAGCCGAACGCCGGGGGCGTCGCGGCCCTGTACTCCCCGCGCACCGCGATCACCGACTACCCGGCGATCGCCCGTGCCTTCGCCGACGACGTGGTCGGCTCCGGGGGAGAGGTGCGGACGGATTGCCCGGTCACCGGCATCACCGAGGTGCCCGGCGGCGTCGAGGTGGCCTGCGGGCAGCAGCGGACGCGGGTGGACCGGCTGATCCTGTGCGCGGGCCTGCACTCCGACACCGTGGCCGGCCTCGCGCAGGACCGGCGGGAACCGCGGATCGTCCCGTTCCGGGGCGAGTACATGCTGCTCCGACCGGAGAAGAGGGACCTGGTGCGGGGCCTGATCTACCCGGTGCCTGACCCCCGCTATCCGTTCCTCGGCGTCCACTTCACGCCCCGCGTCGACGGCTCGGTGGAGGTCGGCCCCAACGCGGTCCTGGCCCTGGCCAGGGAGGGGTACACCCGCACCCGGATCTCCCCGAAGGACGTGCTGGGCCTCGCCGCCTACCCCGGTGCCTGGAAGATGGCGGCCCGGCACTGGCGCACGGGCATCAAGGAGTACCGCGGGTCCTTCTCGGCGGCGGCCTTCATGAAGGACGCGGGGCTGTACGTCCCGGCGGTCGGCGTCCGGGACGTCGTACGCGGCGGGGCGGGTGTGCGCGCCCAGGCCCTGGACCGCGACGGCACCCTCGTGGACGACTTCCGCATCCATCGGGTGGGCCGGGTCACCGCCGTCCGCAACGCGCCCTCGCCGGCCGCCACGGCCTCCATGGCGATCGCCGAGCACATCGTCGAAGCCGTTTTCGACGGCGCTTCCGGCGGCGGCTGAGCGAACACGGCGGGAAACGGGTTGCCGGAACGTTGCGCCGAAACGGGTTGCCGGAACGGGGCGTTGGCACGGGGCGCTGGAACGGTTGCGGGAGCGTCTTGCCGAAACGGGTTGCCGGAACGGGAGCGACTTGCCGGAACGGGTTGCGGAAGCGTCATGCCGAAGGGGTCGCCGAAACGAGTCGCCGAAACAGGTTGCCGGAGCGTCTCGCCGGAACGGGTTGCCGGAAGGCGTTGCCGAAACGGGTCGTCGAAACGGGTTGCCGGAAGGCGTTGCCGAAACGGGTCGTCGAAACGGGTTGCGGAAACGTCATGCCGAAACGGGTTGTCGAAACAGGTTGCCGGAGCATCTCGCCGAAACGAGTTGCCGAAACGCGTTGCCTGAACGGCCGATGCAGGCCGGAAACCGTTTCCGGCGACCGCTCGCGCAAACGGTAAGTGCCCTGCGAACAGCGCACTTCCACGCAACAACAGCTTGCGCTCCCAGGGGCTCCGCAAGGCCTTTCCGGCCCCCTAGCGTTCCCTCCGCAACGCCTCACCACGTGCCCTACCGAGAGAAAGAAGCACGGGACATGTTCGTCGTCGACACGCAGATCCACATCTGGCTGGAAGAGACCCCGGACCGCCCCTGGGTGCCGGGCGCCCGGGAGCGGATCCGCCTCAACGGCCACCGCGAGGACCCCTTCTCCTACGAGGAGGCGCTCGAGCTGATGGACGAGGCCGGCGTGAACCGCGCGCTGATCCTGCCGCCGTCCTGGGAGGGCGACCGCATCGACTACGCCCTGGAAGCCTGTGAGGCGCACCCGGACCGCTTCGGCATCATGGCCCGCATCCCGCAGAACAAGCCCGAAGAGGGCAAGGCGATGCTGACGGACTTCGCGCAGAACCCGCACATCAAGGGCACGCGACTGACCTTCCACCGGCCGCAGGACCGCAACTGGATGATCGACGGCACCAACGACTGGTACTGGCCCGTCGCCGCCGAGCTGGGCATCCCCACCATGGTGCACGCGCCGATCTGGAAGCGTGAGCTCGGCGAGATCGCCGCCAGGCACCCCGAGCTGAAGATCATCATCGACCACATGGGCATCATGGCCCGCTGCGTCGACGACGCGATCGGCTACTGGGTCTCGGAGACCGCGGACCTCGCCGCCCACCCGAACATCTACGTCAAGGTGTCGGCGCTGCCCGGCTACTCGACGCAGCCGTTCCCGAACAACAACATCCAGAAGTACGTGCGCGAGATGGTCGACAGGATGGGCCCGCAGCGCTGCTTCTACGGCACCGACATCACCCGCCTGCTGGGCCACGGCATCACCTACACGGACACCGTCGAACAGTTCACCAAGCACTGGGACTTCACGCCCGAGGAGCTGGAGTGGATCATGGGTCGCGGTATCTCCGAGGTCCTGAACTGGCCGATCGAGGGCTGAGGAACCACGAGAGATGACCGACACCAGCACCTCACCGGGCGTCGACGGCGGAGACGCTCTCGTCACCGCCTTCAACGCCGTCGGCGCCGACTACCTCTTCTGCTCGTCCGGATCCGAGTGGGCCCCGGTATGGGAGTCCCTCGCCCGGCGCCACCGCGACGGACTGCCCTGCCCGCGGTACCTGGACCTGACCCACGAGACCGTCGCCGTGGGCATGGCCACCGGCTACGGCCTGGTCAGCCGCCGGCCGCAGGGTGTGCTGCTGCACGCGGCCCCCGGCCTGCTCCAGGGCTCGATGGCCGTGCACGGGGCGCTGCTGGCCGGCGTCCCGATGGTGGTCAGCTCCTCGGAGTCGACCACCTACGGCGACGGCCCCGGGCAGGATCCGGGCGGCCAGTGGTACCGGAACCTGTCCGTCGTGGGCGGCCCGCACGGCGTCGCGGGTCCGTTCACCAAGTGGTCCACCGAGGCCGCCAGTGTCCACACCCTGCCCACCATGGTCACGCGGGCGGCCGAACTGGCCTGGCGGTCCCCGGCGGGCCCGGCCTACCTGAACGTCCCGCTGGAGATCCTGCTGGAGGAATGGGACGGCCGCGAGGCCAAGCCCGTCGTGCCGCCGGGCTCCACGCACAGCTCGCCCGAGGAGGTCGACCCGGTCGCCCGGATGATCCGCGATGCCAGGAACCCGGTCGTGGTCACCGAGACCGCCGGCCGGGAGACGGACGGCTTCGAGGCCCTCCTCGCGTTCGCCGAGGCCTGGGACATCCCGGTCGTCGAGCCGGACTCGGCGGTGTGCGGCAACTTCCCGCGCACCCATCCGCTGCACGCGGGAAGCGACATCGGCCCGTGGATGGACGAGGCGGACCTCCTCCTCCTCGTCAACTGCCGTGCCCCGTTCTACCCGCCGTCGCGCCGCCCCTCGAAGGCGCGGGTGGTCGTCATCGACGAGGTGCCGCAGCGCCCGCACATCGTCTACCAGGTCCTCTTCGCCGACGCGTACCTGGAGGGCAACGTCGCCAACTCCCTGCGCCAGCTCACCAAGCGGGCGAAGGATCTCGACGAGGCCGCCGTCGCCGTACGGCGTGCCGCGCAGGACGAGCGGCACGCCGCCGAGCAGGCCGCCGTCGCCGAGGCCGAGAAGCAGGCCGAGGCGCGGCGGCAGACCGAGGGCGTCGACCCGGTACTGGTCGCGGCCACGCTGCGCGAGCTGCTGGACGGCGCGCACGGGATCGTCGTCGACGAGACCATCACCCACAGCCGCGTCGTCAGGCGGCACCTGCACACGGCCGAAGCCGACTCGTACTTCTACGTGCAGGGCGGGCTCGGCCAGGGCATCGCGGTCGCGCTCGGCGTCAAACTCGCCGCGAGGGAACGTCCGGTGGTCCTCACCATCGGCGACGGAGCGTTCGCCTACAACCCGGTCGTCGCCTCGTACGACGCGAGCAGGGCGTACGAACTACCGCTGCTCATCGTCGTGTTCAACAACCGCGTCTACAAGTCGATGAACCTCAACCATCGCAGGTTCTACCCCGACGGAGCGGCCGCCGAGACCGGCGAATGGCTGGGCACCGACCTGCACCGCCTGCCCCGACTGGCCCAGTTCGCCGAGCCGTTCGGCATGCACACCGAGACCGTCGACACCGCGCAGGCGCTCGGGGCCGCCCTCGAACGCGCCCTCAGGGCCGTGGAGGCGGGCACCACCGCCGTCGTCGACGTTCTCGTCACCCGCTGAACCAGGAGGCACCGTCACCATGTCCACCCCACCCACGAAGATCCTGGTGCCCGCGGAGGACCTGCGCACCTTCTCCGCCGCGCTCCTGGAGAAGGGCGGCCTGAGCGCCGCGCACGCCCGCACCACCGCCGACGCGTTCGTCTGGGCCGCGCTGCGCGGTGTCGACTCGCACGGCATCGCCCGGATCCCCGCCTACCTGGACCTGCTGGACAAGGGCGTCGCCAACGCGGACGCCCGGATCACGCTCGAGTCCAGCACCCCGGCCGCGGCCGTCCTGGACGCCGACCGCGCCCCCGGCCCGGTCGCCCTGGGCGCGGCCGCCGACGAGGCCGTGACCAGGGCGAGGACGACCGGCGTCGCCGCGGTGGGCGTGCGCCGCACGGTGCACACCGGCGCGATCGGCTACTACGTGTCGAAGATCGCCGAACGGGGACTGGTCGGCATCGGCTTCGTCGCCGGGATGCCGAACATGGGCTACACCGGCGTCAGGGGGGCGGCGGTCGCCACCAGCCCGCTCGCCATCGCCGTCCCGACCGACGCCTCGTCGGCGCACGCGCCGCTGCTCCTGGACATGGCCACCGCCACCATCGCCCTCGGCAGGATCCGGCAGGCCAGGGCGAACGGCACCCCGCTGCCCGAGGGCGCGGCCGCCACCGAGGACGGCACCCCGACCACCGACCCGGACAAGGCGGTCATGCCGCTGCCGCTCGGCGGCGCCAAGGGCTCCGGCATGTCCCTCGCCTTCGAACTGCTGACGAGCGTGCTCGTCGGGGCGCCGATCTTCGCGTCGTTCCACTCGGACGACCCGGCCGGCCGTGAGCACCGTCAGAACGCCCTGCTCATCGCCGTCGACCCGGCCGCCTTCGGGGGCGCGGACGCCTTCACCGAGTCCGTGGACGCCACGCTGGGCACGCTGAAGGGCCTGCCGGCCGCGGACGGTGCGCAGGGCGTGTTCTACCCCGGCGAGCGCAGTGCCGCCGTGGCCGCCGCCCGCGGTGAGAAGGGCGTCCCGGTGGCGCCCAAGGTCTGGCGCGACCTGACCGAGCGCGCCGGGAAGCTGGGCGTCGCCCTGCCGGAAGCCGCCGGATAGGGGACGGCGGCTTCCAAGGCGACGACCCGGGGAGGGGCGGGTGGCCGCGGGCACGCCGGTGCGGCGGACGACGCCTTCGGGCCACCCGGGTGGCGTCCGGTGCGGCGGACGCCCCCTGGCCCGGTCCCCTCCTCGCCTCGAAGAGGGACCGGCGAGGTACCGACCGGCGGACGCACCCGTCCCTCACTCGCGACGGGCCACGATCCGGTACGCGTTGGACACGCCCAGCCGGTGCGACAGCGGGCGCACCGCGAACCGGTCGAGCAGGGCGCCCACGATCAGCGCCGGAATCCCGGCGACCAGCAGCGCCCCGCGCAGCGTGCGGCGCAGCGCGCCCGGCGGCTCGGGCAGCCAGGGCGCGTCGTCGCGCGGCGCCGCGTGGTCCAGCGCCAGCCATACGGCGGCCAGCAGGTCGACCGGGTCGTGCGGCTCGGCGTGCTGCTCGGCCACCACCGTGAAGCCCAGCCGGGTGAGCCGTTCCCGCAGGTTGGCCACCGGCACGAAGTGCAGATGCTGCGGCTGGAGCCAGGGCAGCCACCAGCGGCCCAGCAGCCGCGCGTACCGGCTCTCGGGGTCCGGCACCTCGATGAGGAGATGCCCGCCGGGGCGTACCGTCTCGTGCGCGGCGCGCAGTTCGCGGTCGGGATCGGTGCTGTGCTCCAGGTAGTGGAACATGCTCACGACGTCGTAACGGGCGGCCAGGTCGGGCGCCAGCTCGGGGAACGCGCCCCGATAGCCGTGCTCCACCCGGCCCTCCCGCTGGGCGAGTTCGACGCCGTCGGTGAAGTCCAGGCCGTCGAACGCCGTCCCGGGCAGCACCTCCCGGGCGACCGCGCAGAAGTGACCGTGTCCGGTGCCGACGTCCAGCCACGTCTTCGGCGCGGGGTCGTGCGCCAGCATCGACCGCGCCCGCCCCCGGTACATCTTCGTCCGCCCCCCGAAGGTGTCCCCGAGTTTCTTCTCGCCCAGCCCGTCGTAGAAGTCCCGGTAGTAGAACTCCAGGCCCTCGGCGCTCAGCCGCGGGTTCTGGAAGGTGTGCCCGCAGCCCTCGCAGCGGTCCAGGACGAATCGGCCCGGCTTGTGCTGGAGCAGGTCGGTGGTGCGCAGCCGGGTGGTCAGCGCCGCCGAGCCGCACCACGGGCAGGTGGTGCGGCGGGGTTCGAAGAAGCGGTCCGGACCGGCGGCGATGTCGGCCCGGTAGGCGGGACGCGCCCGGGCGATCCGCTCGGCGGGCTCGGTCTCTTCGCTCATTGGAACTCCCCTGCCAGGTCTTCGAGATGGGCCGCGGCGGCGGACGGACCGCCCGCGGCGCGGAACGCCGTACGGATCCGGCCGGCGGCGGCGCGGTGTCCGGGTTCGTCCAGGACGGCGTCGAGCGCCGCGCCCAGCTGCCGCGCGGTGACCCGGCCGAACCGCACCCGCACCCCGGCCCCTGCTTCGGTGACCTGCCCCGCCACCACCGGCTGGTCGTCGCGGATCGGGGCCACGACCAGGGGAACGCCGTGCCACAGGGCCTCGCACACGGTGTTGTGCCCGGCGTGGCAGACCACCGCGCCCGAGGCCGCCTCCAGCCTTTCCAGCAGGGCGAGTTGCGGCGCCGACGGCACGATCAGCACGTTCTTGTCGTCGCCGCCCGGCTCCGACGTGCCGCCCGGATCGACGATCACGCCCTGGACCCGGTCGGCCCGCTCCCGCAGCACCTCCCGGCAGACGTCGAGGAACCGTCCGCCGACATCGGTGTTCGCGGTGCCGAGCGTGACCAGCACGGTGGCGCGGCCGCCGTCGAGCCACTCCCAGGGGAAACCGGCGGCCGGGGGCCGGGCCGTGATCGACGGGCCCACCCAGCGGACGCCCGGGTGCGCGTCGCCCGCCAGCTCCGGTGTGCTGAACGCCAGGACGAGATGCGGCGAGAAACGGGGGTCGGCGTCGCCCGCCGGATCGCCGATCGCGGACCGCAGTGCGGCCAGCCGCCCGTCCAGCCACTCCCTGACCTTGGGCAGCCCGGCGAGCGGGTCAGTGAACTCGGCCGAGGTGGTCGCCGAGGTCGCCCACGGCAGGCCCAGCCGCTCCGCGACCAGCGCGCCGGCGAAGGCCTGCTGGTCGGTGACGACGACGTCCGGCCGGAACGCCTCGACGGCCGCCCGCACACCCGGCGCCATGGCCTCGGCGAGCGGCAGCAGGTACCACTCCCACAGGAACCGCAGCGCCTCGGGACCGCGCAGATCGGCGGGCCGCTCGCCCCGCGGCGCCCCGTCACAGGCGAACACCGCCCCGGTCCCGGGGCCCGCCAGCCGGCCGACCAGCTCCGGATCGGCGCAGGCCCACGCCACCTGGTGGCCCCGCGCGGTGAGTTCGGCGGCGACACCGACGGCCGGGTTGAGGTGCCCCACCAACGGCGGCGCGACGAACAGGAACCG